>JAVBQG010000060.1:0-20586 GCA_031549185.1 Synergistaceae bacterium
TCTTTTACCCTTGTGTTCGAGATGTCTCGTGTGTTCTCTCTTCAAATCAATTCTACACTGTCCAGTAATTCGGCGGTATTGAAGGCGTCTTTTGCCTCCCTCTAAGAGGGAGGTGGCAGCGCGTAGCGCTGACGGAGGGAGTTCCCCTAAAACGGAAACTCCTCGCTCATCCCCGGTAGCGCGCTATCCCCCTCTTTGTCCGTCGGGCGGATGCCGGGCGTCGTCGTCTGGCGGGGGACGCCGGCGATCTCGAAGGCCCGCGGCTCGTCGGTCACCGGGCAGGCGTAGCGGCAGGCGCCGCAGCCGATGCAGAACTCCTCCTCGAAGATCGGTTGCGGCAGGCCCTGCGCCTCCGTGTACGACTGCATGCGGACGGCGTGGGTGGGACAGACCTCGGCGCAGGCCCCGCAGGCCTGCTTTTTCTCCACCACGACGCAACGTTCGATCCGCAGGCTCGACAGCGCGATGCGCGTCCGCGACTTTTCGTCGCCCAGCGGGCGGATCGCTCCCGTCGGGCAGACGCGCCCGCAGTCGGTGCAGCTCAACTGGCAGTAGCCGTTCGCGTAGTCGAGCGCCGGGTGCGGCGAATTTTTTATTTTGATAATTTTCACCGGGCAGGCCGCGGCGCACGCCTGGCAGGAGACGCAGCGCGACGCGTAGAGCGCGAAGTCCCCCGCCCCCGGCGGCAGGATCATCGCCCCGGTCCCCGAGCGGAGCCGCCCCTCGGCTCCGCTCGGGGACCGGGGGATCTTGATCGAGCCGAGTCCGAAATAGCTCGCCGCCGCGCCGCGGGCGAGACGTCCGCCGTCCGCCAGAAATTTCCGCCGCGCCGCGGGGAGGGCGGCGTCCTGCGGCGCGCGGCCGTAGCGGGCGGCGCCCGCCGGGCAGACTGCCACGCAGCGCAGGCAGAGCACGCACCGCTCCCGGCTCAGTTTTTTGTCTTTCAGGTCGATGCAGTTCATCGGACAGACGCGCTCGCACGCGCCGCAGCCGCCGCAGGCGCCCTCGTCCATCCGCATGCCGAGCGGCGCTGCGGACGAACAGAAACCCAGCGCGACGCCGACGGGGCACCAGTCGCAGAACCGCCGTCCCCGCAGGACCGACAGCAGCAGGACGAACGCGAAGGCGACGAGCGAGCCGACCGCGACGGGAACGAGAGACGACGCCCCGCCGCGCAGGAGGTTCGCGATCCCCATGACGCCGCGCCCGAAGGTCGAGACCGGGTCGAGCGCGATCATCAGCGGCGTCAGCCCCAGCGCGACGCCGACGCCCGTGAGGACGGGGACGAGGTAGCGAACGCGCCATGGGTTTACGTAGGGACGCGCATTGCGCGTCCGGCTCCTGGGATGTTCCGGCGGCAGAACGGACGCGCGATGCGCGTCTCTACGGAAAAAATTTCCAACTCGCCAGAATACCTCCTGCAGCGTCCCCAGCGGGCAGGCGACCGAGCAGTACAGCCGCCCGCCGAGCAACGTCGTCGCGAGTACGGCGAGCACCGTCGCCGAGAGAAGCCCGCCGCGGATCAGCGATGGCGAGAGCTGCGCGCTCATGAGGGCCGCGAGGAGGCCGTTCCACTCCTGTCGCCCTCCCGCGTAGGCGAACAGGAAGAGGACGAGCACGAGAAACGCGACGACGAAGCGCAGGCTCGCGGCGTCCCGGTAAAAATTTTTCTTCGGTCCGCCGCCCCGTGCCATCCGCTACGCCGTCAGCCGCTCGATCCTGAGTTTCGAGAGGTCCATCTGCCCGAAGCCCGCCTGTGCCGCCAGCCGGATGTGCTCGATGCCGCCCTGCTTGTGGCCGAGCAGCATCGAGGCCGCCGTGTCCGCCGCCACGATGTCGGGCGAGAGGATCTGCGCGTTCATGACCACCACGTCCTCCGGCGACCCGCCGCGGGGGCCGTTGCGCGCGACCACGCGGTTCGCGTCGATCACGTTGAGGTCCGGCTTGCGCGCGTACAGGAAGTCGGCGATGCACTGCTGCAGCCCCTCGCGGTGGTAGCCGTAGCGGTCCCAGACGCAGCCCATCAGGCCCTTGGCCGAGATGCTGACGCCGGCGCCGCCGTGATGTTTGAGCACCGGCACGCTGATCAGAACGCCCGCCTCCAGCACGGCCTCGTGCACCTGCACGTCCTTCAGGGTGCGCGCGGATTTCAGGACGACCTCCTGGTAGTACTTCTCGTTCTCCGCCGGGGCGTACGCCGCGCCGGAGGCCTTGATCGCGTCGCCGATGCCGCTGCTCCCCAGCGACCGCTCCCAGAACTCGATCGAGTGGTCCATCACGAACACGCGCCCCGCGCCCGCGTCGAGGCAGTGTTTGACGACGCGCGCCACCAGCTCGGGCGAGGTGTTGGACGCGCCGCCGCCCGAGGCGGGCACGTCCCACGAGATGTTGGGCTTGATCACGACCGTCTGCCCCTTCGCCACGAAACGCCCCATGCCGCCGAGGCTCTTGATGCCGCGGTCGAACATGGCCGCCGGCGACTTGCCCTTGACCGCCACGAGGTCGGGGAAGCCCTTCACGTCCGCCGCCATCGCCCGCGCCACGGGCGCGCGCAGCCCTTTGGGCAGAAAGAGCACCCCCGCGCCGAGCCCCAGCGCCGCCGACTTCTTCAGAAAATCCCGCCTGTCCACGAAAATCGCCCCCTTTCGGAACCGTCCTGCCGTGTGCGCGTTTTGATTTGTTCTTAAATGATACTATGATTGTGACGTATCGTGAACGGTAGTACATTGGACAAATACGCAGTCCGCCGCGCGTTTGTTTTTTTAGGATCGGGACTTTCGGTGGATGGAGGAAAACGAAGTTCAGGATATAATGTCGGAAACAAAAAGCTCCAAGGGGGTTGGAATCATGAGCGAGCACGAAGAAA
Organism: Synergistaceae bacterium; assembly: GCA_031549185.1. Classification (GTDB taxonomy): domain Bacteria; phylum Synergistota; class Synergistia; order Synergistales; family Synergistaceae; genus JAVBQG01. The sequence continues at coordinate 2,867 of JAVBQG010000060.1, forward strand.
AAGGGCGAAAGCAAAACAGTACGGAGGGCGAAATACACGAGATATTTGATCGGGCAAACAAGATGCCGAAAAAACATTTCCCCTTCTGGGGTATACTGATTATCATTGCTGTTGTATTCTTTTTAGCCGCGTGTGTCGGGCCCAGGAAACCGGTTATTTACCTCTACCCCGAAGAGCGCACCGATGTGACGGTAAAACTCGATTTCAACGGCAAACTGACCTACACGTACCCCGAATATGCCGACGGCCGCGAATACTCGTACCTCTTCTGGGAGGGCGACTCAAATATCGACTTCGACTTCAGCAAAGGCTTCGTCGTCAAAGGCTCGGACACCGTTGCGTTTCTGCAGGAGAAGCTTGCGTATATGGGCCTGACGCCGCGCGAATACAACGAGTTTATCGTCTACTGGCTGCCGGAGATGCAGGACAACCCGTACAACCTGATCGCGTTTCAGGGGGCGGCCTACACGGATAACGCGAAGCTGACGATCACGCCGGAACCGGACAGCGTGCGGCGCGTCTTCATGGCGTTCAAGCCGTTGGGATATCCGATAGATATACAATTGCAGGAGTTGCGGACGTTCGAAAGAAAGGGTTTTACCGTTGTAGAATGGGGTGGGAGTGTCGTTCGTTGACAGGAGACATCGGTGGACAAATCGAACGAGGTGGACCAATGACCGGCTACACGATTCGAGAGATAAAACCGGCGGAAGTGCCTTTGCTCGAGGACTTCCTGTACGAGGCGATTTACCAGCGGGACGAAGCAAACCCGTTGCCCAGAGAAATCATCGACGAGCCGGCGATCAAAGTGTTTATCGACGGCTTCGGGAAACCGGACGATTTTTGCCTCGTCGCGGAAGCGGATCATAAAATTGTCGGCGCCGTATGGGCGCGGATTTTGGCCGGAGAGGTAAAGGGTTTCGGCAACATCGACGACCGGACGCCCGAATTTGCCATCTCTTTGTACAAAGATTATCGAAGCAGGGGCATCGGCACGGCGCTTATGAAAAACATGCTGCAGCTACTGAAGGGAAAAGGATATGCGCGTTGCTCTCTGGCGGTGCAAAAAGACAACTACGCCGTGAGGATGTATGAGAACGTGGGCTTTGTGACGATCAGGGAGACCGAAGAAGAATATATCATGGTTTGCGAACTCGCATAACGCCTCGTGCAGGTCGACGCCATCAGATTGATGGCGCAGGGTAATAAATGTAAATTCCAACCTGCGTTAAAATTCCCTAAAATTCGATTGACATGATTGTACAGGGAAGCCATACTTTATATAGAGTATGGCTTGTTTTGCGAGGAGGTGTGCGCCGTGGCAGAAATGCTGACGGTATCAAATAAAGGGCAGATCACGATACCTGTTGAAATAAGAGAGAAATACGGCATCAAGGCAGGGGACAGGATTTTTGGGGAAGAGATGGAGATAGGGTTTGTCATCAAGAAGCCCAAGAAGGGCTTGCTCGATTACAAGGGTTTCATCAAGGCGAAGTATGACCCGGAAGCCGAGCGGGAAGCGGTTGGACGCGGTCTCTCCGCTCATGTGATGGGAGAAGAAGAATGCTGACCTTCGTCGATGCCAACGTCTTCGTTCGCCTGTTTGTCGACGACGACTCCAAACAGGCGGCAAGATCTGAAAAACTCTTGAAGAGGGCTAGGGCGGGGGAAATCGACCTCGTCACCGGTCCTCCGGTTTTTTTCGAGATCGCGTGGGTTCTCGGTCATCGATACAAGATACAAAGCAGGGAACTTCTGGATATATTGGAGGCGATCCTGTCCTTTCCGAACCTAAGGGTGACCGACAAAAATTTTGTCAACGAAGCAATTTCTCTGGCCAGGGAAACCGGCATGGGTTTTGCCGATGCGTATATCGCAGTTTCTTCCTCTGCTATCCATGCGGACAACATCGCCACGTTCAACGAGAAACATTTTGCGAAGCTGGGCGCAGCTTTGTATCCACTTTAGATGGCGACGCAGGTGCCATAGCGTTATTGCCGTCATTGGAGGATTGTGTTATGAGCGAAGAGGAGCGTAGCGAGAATACGCCGGAGCCCGAGAATCCGAAAGTAGATTCGGAAGAGAAAAAATTCAACGGATGTGCCCTTATCTTTTGGGTTTGTTTCGTCGTGTTTCCGGTGCTGGGAATTGCTTGCATATGCCATTCGGTTATGACTTGGAAGCAGAGTGTGCCGCTGCCCATCCGGAAACACCAAAAACTACCCCCCAGAGAAAACAGAAAATCGGGCGTGGAACCAGCGCATCGGTTTGCCTTTGCGAGCGGAGATGAGGAACGGGAGAGGGTTGTTTTCCCAATGCCGGGTGTCGGTGGCTATGCCAGGGAGATAAAAATATGTCTCGTTTGAAATTTTGTTGTATTGTGCCCCTGTCATTGTGTTTTGCCTTCTTCTATGTTTTACCCCCGTCGAGGCCGTCTGGAACGGCGACCTCGCCTCCTCCTTCGCCGGCGGCGACGGGCTGACGTCCTTTACGGCGTACGAGATCGCGACGCCGGAGCAGCTCGTCTACATGGCCGACCTGGTCTCCAACGAAAATGCGGCCTACGGCGATAAATTTTACAAACTCACGGCGGACATCGACCTCGGCGGCATTGAATGGATGCCCATCGGCATGGAGGGCGTGTCGTTCGCGGGCTATTTCGACGGGGGCGGGCATACAGTTCGCAACCTCCGCATCGACCGCTTCGACGAGAACAGTCTCGGGCTCTTCGGCTCGACGGGCGCGGCGACCTTCAAGGATGTCTTCGTCGAGAGCGCCGACATCCTCGGGCGCGGCTGGGTCGGCGGCCTCGTCGGCTATCTCGGCCCGGGCGGGCGCGCGACGGGGTGTTCCGTCTCCGGGCGCATCCGTGGGACGGGCGACTGCGTCGGCGGGCTCGTCGGCGAGAGCCAGGGCGAGATCTCCGACTCATACGCCGCCTGCCGTGTCGAGGGCGTCTACAACGTCGGCGGCTTCGCCGGATTGAACGTCGGGACGGTCGCGTACTGCCACGCGGAGGGGGACGTGGCGGCGAGCGGCGACTACGTCGGGGGCCTCGCCGGCCTTCTCTTCGGAGACGTCGAGGGCTCGTGGGCGCTGGGCGATGTAAATGGCGTCAACTACGTCGGCGGCCTCGTGGGTTGTGTGGACCGGGGGCGCGTCGAGGGTAGCTTCGCCAGCGGGAGCGCGGCGGGGCGCGAGAGCGTCGGCGGCCTGATCGGGCGCCACGCCGTCGCGACGCTAAGCGCATCGGAGTCGCGCGGCGTAGTAGAAGGCACGGGCCGCGCGGGCGCCCTGATCGGCCACTTCTACAGCGGCGCGGCCGACAGCTGCCGCTGACTCTCCGCCGTCACCTCGCTGGAGGCCTTCGGCGCCAGAAAGGAGGGCACCGCGCTGCGGAACGCGGGCAGCTACGCGGGGCCGGGGCAGTTGGAGTGACGACTTTTATACGCGATGTTCCAAGCGATCCTCACTCGCGGAGTCGCTCAAGGCCTCGACGACCCAGCTGTTGAGGCTTTTGCCGCGTATGTCGGCCTGTATCGCGAGCTTTGCGTGCAGCTCCGGCGGCATGCGAAGAGAGATATGCCCGGAGTATGGTTTGTTGGGAGAGATGCCCTCTTTCGCGCACGTGTCGAGGTAAAAGTCCACGGATTCTTCGAAGGCGCGGCGTATCTCGTCCACGGAATCCCCGTGGAAGCTCACGATATCGCGAATGCCCGCGATCCTTCCGACGAGGCAGCCGTCCTCCTCGCTGTATTCAATGCACGCCGCGTAGCCCTTGTACGTCATCGTGTTCATGGTTTCACCCCCAATATTTCGAGAAACTCCCTTGCCGCTCGCACCTGATACGGTTTTGCTTCTTTTCCCGGATGAGGTCTGTGAAAGTCGGCCCTGTATCCGTCTCGCCGAAAACCGACGCGCGACCCGTCTCCCTCGATTACCTGACATCCGACAGCGAGAAAAAGTCCCTCGATGTCACTCCATGCAAGAGACTTGGGTACGGGTCTGTTGAAGATGGCTGCAAGGGTTTTGCGTTGTTTGACGTTCATATCGATATGGTATCATTTTTTGGTGGCAAGTCAACTGTGCAACGTCACCTTTTTGGAGGAAGAGGGCACCGCGCTGCGGAACGCGGGCAACTACGCGGGGCCGATGGAATGAGTTTTTCCTCCTTGACGTGGTGTAAAAAGTTTTTTACACTTGTTGTGTGTCATGAAATAGGAGGGTCTGCATGGAGGCAAAAGAGAAAGCCGATATACCTTACGAAGCACCCGATGGAAGTCGGCCGTTCGAGATTTGGTTGCGCGGATTGCGCGATTCCATGACACGCTCCGATTTTACACAGGCTTCAGGGTTTATTTTGCGGAATTCGGCGATTCGCTCGTGCGCAGGGATATTGGGCGGAGTTCAAGCGTACAGGGAAGGAGGGCTGAAAATGATCGACACGACAAGCACGGCGGACTTGACCGAGGAGGAGATCAAACGGCTGGAGGCTTATGCGAGGACGCTGCCGAGTTGGGACGATCTCGTCGCCGATATGTACAGGGAAAGCCCATCTCTTGCAACGCAGGTATTGGAGGACGAAATAGAAGAGTACGAAGAAACCGGAGATATCCGTTATGTTTTGAGTACGCTCAAGCATATCGCGCAGGCGAAGGGTTTCGTCGCGCTGGAGCGCGAGACGGGCCTGACGCGGCAGGCGATCTACGCCGTCCTGAACGGCAAGGTTTCGCCGCGCCTCGACACGATGAACAAACTGCTCAAGGCCTTCGGCCTCGGCCTGTACGTCCGCCCATTGCCCAAAGAGAAGAAAGAGCGCGAAAAAATATACGCGTGATGCGTGAGGAGGGATTTCGCTGTGCATAAGATCAAGATCATCGGGCTCGTCGCCCACGACGCGCGCAAGAGGGATCTGCTCGACTGGGTGCGCTACAACGCGGAGAGGCTCGCGCCGCACAAGATGATCTGCACCGGCACGACCGGGCGGCTGGTCGCGGAGATGTTCGCGGAGGAGTTTCCCGAGCTCGCGCCCGCCATCACGCGGCTCAAATCCGGCCCGCTCGGCGGCGACCAGCAAATGGGGGCGCTGATCGCCGAGGGGAAGGTCGACGTGCTGATCTTCCTCACCGACCCGATGACCACGCAGCCCCACGACGTCGACGTCAAGGCCCTCGTGCGGCTTTGCACCGTCTACAACACCGTGATCGCCTGCAACCGTTCGACCGCCGACTTCGTCATCAGCTCGCCGCTCTTCGACGAGCCCTACGCCCCCTTTGTGCACGACTACACGGACTACCTGCAGCGCGAGGCGCTGGAGGAGGTCGCGGAGGAGGAGGGGAATTGAGAAGGGGCGTTTTTTGCCATTTGGGGGGCTGGCTTCGACTCCGCTCAGCCAGCGGTGGCGGTCTGAGATTCCAGTAATTTCTTCCGCCCTGTTATCCGAACATTTTTTTGCTTACTTTTGCCTCATGATATTCATCGTGCCCTGAGCGGAGTCGAAGGGCACAGCGTAAAACTCGCCAAAGACCCTGTTGCGCTTATACTATCGCAATATAAACTCACACAGCCTGGGGCTCAAACGACCAGCTCCCTGACCTCGTAAATTTTTTCGGCGTGTTCGCTCTCGTCTGTCTCCCGCAGATACAGATCGATCGCCTCTTTCATGTTGGACATCAGTTCTTCCGGGGTCTCGCCCTGGCTGAAGCAACCGGGCAGTTCCGGACATTCTCCCCAGAAGCCGCCGTCCTCGTCCTGATGGATCAGCACAAAGTATCGCACGGACACACCCCCTTTTCGTCATTTTATCACGCCCTTTCCTGCATTGCCAACGCAAACCAATTCATTTACAATCGGCCTGAACGATTTCGATTCTTACATATTGGAGATGACGCCTTTGGCCGCAAAAAGTCAGTTCGAACTCTTCCGCTCCCGCAACTTCATGCCCCTCTTCATGACCCAGTTCCTGGGCGCGTTCAACGACAATTTTTTCAAGAGCGCTCTTGTGATCCTGATAACCTACCGCCTCGCCGAGCAGGCGGGCGTCGACGCCCGTATCCTGGTCACGGTCGCGGCGGGGATCTTCATCCTGCCCTTCTTTCTCTGCTCGTCGCTGGCGGGGCAGATCGCCGACAAGTACGACCGCGCGTGGGTGGCGCGCTGGACCAAGATCGCCGAGATCGCCTGCATGTCCGGCGCGGCGCTCGGGTTCTATCTGGAGAGCATCTCCGTGCTGCTGATCATCCTCTTCCTGATGGGCGCGCAGTCGGCCTTCTTCAGCCCGGTCAAGTACAGCATCCTGCCTCAGCACCTGGAGAAGGACGAGCTGATCGGCGCCAACGCCCTCATCGAGATGGGGACCTTCCTCTCGATTCTCACGGGCACGATCTTCGGCGGGCTCTTCATCCTCGGCTCGGGCGGTCTGCACCTCGTGAGCTTCCTCGTGGTCGGCATCGCGGTCGCCGGTTACTGGACCAGCCGCTACATCCCCTCGACGCGCCCCATCGACCCGGCGCTCCGTTTCCGCTTCAATGCCCTCACGGAGACAGCCGCCATCGTGCGGGACGTCATGCCGCAGCGCGACATCTTTCTCTCCGTGATCGGCATCGCCTGGTTCTGGCTGGTCGGCGCGACCTTCCTCTCGCAGTTTCCCACTTACGCCAAGGAGGTCATCGGCGCCAACGAGCAGGTGGCGACGCTCTTTCTGGCGATCTTCTCCGTCGGCATTGGCGCGGGGTCGCTGGCCTGCAACGGTCTCTTGAAGGGAGAGATATCCGGCCGCTACGTGCCGTGGGCCGCCTTCGGCATGTCGGTCGCCAGCGTGCTGCTCTACTTCGCCAGCTTGCGCTCGTCGCTCTCCATGTGGGCGGAGCCAATCGGCATCTGGCGCTTCCTGCTGTCGTTCCAGAACCTCGCCGTCCTGGCCTGTCTCTTCGCGATCTCCTTCTTCGGCGGGCTCTACATCGTGCCGCTCTACGCGATTATCCAGAGCCGCAGCGAGGAGAGCCGCCTGGCGCGCGTGACGGCGTGCCTCAACATCATGGACTCGCTCTTCATGGTCCTCTCGTCGGTCGGCACCACGGTTCTGCTCTGGTTCGGCATGGAGATTCCGGAGATCTTTCTCGTGACCGCGGTCCTCACCGTGATCGCCGCCGTGATCATCCGCGGCGCGGTGCGCGAGCAGATGCGCAAGCGGGGCGCGCTGTAAAGCGACCTCTCCCCCCGGCCCCCCTCCTCCGAAGCGGGGAGGGGGAGCAAAGCAAAAACGAAAAATCAAAAATCAGCCCTGCCCCTGCCCTTCTCCCCCTTCTCCCCCTTCCCCGCTTCGGGGGAGGGGGGCCGGGGGGGAGAGGTCGCGCAAAAGGCCGAATATCCGTACAGTCGCTAAAATTTATGCAAAAAGGTGTGGTCGTGATATGAAAAAATTCCTCTACGCCCTCGGGCGTGCGATCCTGAAGCTCCTCTACCGCGTCGAGGTGAGGGGCATGGCCAACTACTACGCCGCCGGCGGGCGCGTGCTGATTCTGCCCAACCACACCTCGCTGTTGGACGCGGCGCTGGTGGCGCTCTTCCTGCCGCAGGAGCCGGTCTTCGCCATCAATCTCTACGTGGCGAGGCTCTGGACGTGGGTTCAACCCTTTCTGAAGCTGATCCGCACCTGGCCGATCGACCCCACCAGCCCCTTCGCGCTCAAGGGCCTGATCGCCGAGATGAAGAATGAGGGTCACTGCGTCTTCTTCCCCGAGGGGCGCATCAGTACCACCGGCGACCTGATGAAGATCTACGACGGCGCGGCGATGTTGGCCGACAAGACCGGTGCGACGCTGTTGCCGCTGCACATCGACGGGGCGCTCTTCTCGAAGGCCTCGTACATGAAGGGCAAGTACCCGCAGCGCTGGCTTCCCAAGATCACGCTGACCTTTCTCCCCCCGCGCCACGTCGATCTGCCGCCGGAGCTGCGCGGGCGCAAGCGCCGCGAGCACGTGCGGGTCTTCCTGCACGACCTGATGCGCGACGCGGCCTTCGAGGCGACCAACCGCCCGGCGACGCTCTTCGAGGCGCTGCTGGAGGCGCGGAAGCTCTACGGGCGCCGGCGCGTGATCGCCATGGACATCTCGCGCAAGCCGATCCGCTACGACGACATGATCACCGCCGCCGTCGTCCTCGGCGAGCGCTTCGAGACCAGCACCGAGCCCGGCGAGCGCGTCGGGATCATGATGCCCGGCTCCGTGCCGACGGTGGCGCTGGCGATCGGGCTCTCGCGCCTGGGACGCGTGCCCGCGATGCTCAACTACACGGCGGGGGCGAAGAACATCCTCTCCTGCTGCAGGGCCGCCTGTGTGCGGACGATGGTCACCTCGCGCAAGTTCGTCGCCGCCGGCAAGTTCGAACCGCTGGTCGAGGCGCTCACGGCCGGCGGGCTCTCGGTCGTCTGGATGGAGGACGTCGGCGAGTCGATCGGGCCCGCGACGAAGCTAGCCGCCTGGCGCCGGGCCCGGCGCATGAAGCCGCGGGACGCAGCCGGCGACCCGGACGCCCCGGCGCTGGTGCTCTTCACCTCCGGCTCGGAGGGCACGCCGAAGGGCGTCGTGCTGAGCCACGCGAACGTCGTCGCCAACCGCAACCAGCTCATCGCCTCGATCGACTTCAACCCCAGCGACGTGGTGATGAACTCGATGCCGATGTTCCACGTCTTCGGCTTCGTGGTCGGCACGCTGATGCCGCTCTTGACGGGGATCAAGACCTTCTACTACCCAACGCCGCTGCACTATCGCCTGATTCCGCTGGTGGCGTACGACATCGACGCCACGGTGCTCTTCGGCACCGACACCTTCCTCTTCGCCTACGCCCGCGCCGCGCACCCCTACGACTTCTATAAAGTCCGCTACGCCTTCGCCGGGGCCGAGAAGCTGCGCGAGCGCACGCGGCAGCTCTGGGGCGAGAAGTTCGGCATCCGCGTGATCGAGGGCTACGGCACGACGGAGACTTCGATCGTCTCGGCCAACACGCCGCTGCAGTTCCGCGTGGGCACCGTCGGCCGCCTGCTGCCCGGCATGGACCGCCGCGTCGACCCCGTGCCCGGCATCGACGACGCCGGAAGGCTCTACATCAAGGGCCCCAACGTCATGCTCGGCTACTTCCGCGCCGAGAACCCCGGCGTGGTGCAGCCCCCCGAGGAGGGGTGGTACGACACCGGCGACATCGTCGCCTTCGACGAGCACGGTTTCATGACGATCAAGGGCCGCGCAAAACGCTTCGCCAAGATCGGCGGCGAGATGGTGTCGCTGACCGCGCTGGAGGAGGAGATCGAACGCCTCTGGCCCGGCGCCCCGGTCGCCGTCGCCGCTGTACAGGACGAGCGCAAGGGCGAGACCCTGGTGCTGGTCACCGAGAAGCCGGACGCGACGCGCGAGGCGCTCGCCGCCCACCTGAAGGAGGCCGGCTACACCGAGGTCTCGATCCCGAAAAAAATCCTCTTCGTGGAGAAGCTCCCCCTGCTGGGCTCCGGCAAGACCGACTACCCGGCGCTGACGCGGCTGGTGGAGGGGGCGTAGATTATATCGCAGGGCAAGGGCTTTGCCCTTGCCGTTCCTTTTGTTTTGCCCTTGCTGCGCCGAATAAAAACAAACGCGGAATCGTGAAAGAACGGCAAGGGCAGAGCCCTTGCCCTACAGAGCGTTGAGCGTGGGTTTTTCTATGAAATAGTAATCTTCCCGCCATTTCTGCGGGTTGGTGTCGATGTAATCCCAGATTTTTCGATATTCTTCTTCGTTGCGTATGATGTGATCGTGGAACCGAAATTGCCAGATTTTGCGGCCGGGAACACACTCAATTTCGTTTGCGCGTTTGGTCGTCAGCGATTTCAATGCGCCGATGACGTCGCCCACTTTTAATGGGGTTGGCGTTTCATTCACGAACAGGATCAAATGGACATGATTGGGCATGATAACGTGTTTGTCGATTGATATGGCCGGGTAACGCGTCAGTAGTTGTTGGATTTCGCGATCTATGACCATTCCGATATTCGACAGGCGCACGCCTTCCGTCGAAGCGATTTCGGAAAACAGATATTCGCGCTCATACGAACATATTGTGATGAAATAAGCGCCCTCGCGACCGTAATCGTATTCTTTCAGCCGAATGCGCTTTCTCGTTCGCAACTCTCTCATCGAATAACTCTCCCGCATGTGTTGTAGGGCAAGGGCTTTGCCCTTGCCGTTCTTTCGCGATCCTGTTTCCGCCAATATAACATTTCGGTATAAATGAAAAGAGCCCCCGGACGCGAAGCCGGGGGCTCTTTGTATCTGCTGTGCTGCGCCGCCCTACCACGGCGTCCCCAGGATCATGTGGGGGACGAAGAGCACCAGCTTCGGGAAGTAGGCGACGAAGATCAGCGCCGGGATCCAGCAGAGGGCGATGAACCAGAGCGCCGGTTTCATCATCTCGTTGATCGGCGTGTTCGATAGTCGCCCCGATAGATAGAGCACCGGGGCCGCCGGCGGCGTGATGCAGCCGAGCCCGGTGTTGACGCCGACGACCGCCGCGTAGTGGATCGGGCTGAAGCCGAGATCGAGGATGATCGGCATCATGATCGGCGTGGTGAGCGTGACGACGCTGATGTCGTCCATCAGCATGCCCATGATGACCAGAAAGACGTTGATCATCCCCATGATGACCCACTTGTTGGTGGAGACCGAGTAGAAGAGGCCGAGCACCTTGCCCGGCAGGTCCTCCAGGATGTAGAGGCGGCTGAGCATCGACACCGAGTAGAGCATGACCATGATGACGCCGGTCGTGACGCCGGACTCGACCAGGCAGTCCCACAGCCCGCGCGGGGTCAGGCCCTTGTAGACGAACATGCCGACCGGGATCGCGTAGAGCACCGCCACCGCCGAGGCCTCCGTCGGCGTCATGATGCCGCCGTAGATGCTGCCCAGCACCAGCACGGGCAGGAAGAGCGCCGGGATCGCGAGCACGCCGCGCTTCTTGAAGAGTTGCACTTTTTCCGCGGTGGTCCGTTTATTCGCGACCAGGATGGTGGGGTTGTTCCGCAGCAGCCAGATGTTGGCCAGCGAGATCAGGATCGTGACCAGAATGCCTGCCGAGACGGTCGACAGAAAACAGGCCAGCACCGACTGGCCGCTGATCCAGGCGAAGATGATCAGCGTGGCGTTGGGCGGGATCAAGAGGCCGAGCAGCGCGGCGTTGGCCATCAGGGCGGCGGTGTGCCCGCGCGGGTAGCCCGCCTTCTCGAAGCGAGGGAACATGATCGAGCCGATGCAGGAGAGCGTGGCGCAGGCTGCGCCGGTGATGGAGCCGAAGACCGCGCAGGAGACGGTGCCGACCACGCCGAGGCCGCCCTTGACGCTGCCGCAGAAGACGTCGACCAGGTCGATCAGCTTCTCGCCGATCTTGCCCCGTTCCATGAGGCCGCCGGCGATGATGAAGAGCGCGATCGCCATCAGGGAGACGGACGCCATCTGCTGGTAGCCGTAGGGGATCAGCTGGGAGGGGTTGTAGCCGGCGCCGTCGGGGCCGCCGAAGAAGATCAGCCAGGCGGCGGAGGCCATGAAACTGACCGGCACCGGCACGCCCAGCAGGAGCGCGGCGATGAGAATGAGCAGCGCGACGTAGATCATCAGGCTTGTCCTCCCTCGGCGGCGCGCTCGCGCTTCTCGCTCTCACGGGGCCAGCTCGCGAGGGCCTTGGCGGCCTTGATGAAATCGCGCAGGAAGTAGGCCTCCATGAAGACGAGCCCCAGGGTGATGGCGCCGTAGGATGTGTAAAGCGGGATGCGCCAGACCATGCTCGTGGGGCGGAACTCGCCCGTGCCGAGCGGGCCCATGAAGCCGAATTCGAAAAACGAGAAGGAGTACCAGGTGAAGAGGCCGCAGACGACCAGGGCGACGGCGTTGCGCGCCACCACGAGGGCGCGCTTGGCCGGCCCGTCCTTGAAGTACGCGTCCACGACGTCGGCCGAGACGTGGGTGTTGTTCCAGGAGCCGTAGGACGCCCCGATAAAATAGAGCCAGAAGGCGACGAGCACGGCGATCTCCTCGTATCCGTAGAAGTTCGATTTGAAGATGTAGCGCGCGGCGGCCGCGCCGGCGATGATCAGCGTCATCAGCATGGACATGCTCACGATGACGACGGAAAAGGCGCGGACGAAAATTTTGTCGAGGCCGCTCAGCGGTTTTTTCGTACTGGTGACCTCGGCGATCTCACAGAGCGATTGCTCGGACATCGCAATGACCTCCTTTGGTAGGCGCAAAATATGGAAACCGCAAGGGCCGGTGATCTTTGCCCTTCAGGCTTCGGATGACGAGTTGTTTTTAAGCGGAAATCGCGTGATGTATCAGGAGGTCCGGATTCAGTTCAATAGAACCATGTCCGATTGGGGTGCCGATTCGAAGATCGCGCCGGTGGAGGCGCGCCAGGTCAGAAGTATGGGCAGGATGGACTGCCAGAAATCGGAGAGAACGGTTCTCTGTCCGGAAAGAAATGCCTTTGCCGCGAAGAAGAGCCCCAGGAACGCGAAGATGCGTTCGCGCGTCCGTTCGGCGCGGAGAATGCCGTTGTCGCACGCGGCCTTGATCGCGTGTATCGCGGAGATCGACCTCTCGGAGGTCAGGTTCGAGAGCGGATCCAACGGGGCGAGGGAGAACATCGACAGCTGCATCGCACAGATCGACGCGATCAGGAGGAAGATGAGTTTTCCGAAGACGTTTGCGCTCCGTGACATCGATGTCACCTCTTTTCCGGTACTGATATATCTCTGCGCGATGGAGGATAGCACGGAAACGAGAGAAACGCCAGCGTAAGGAGAGTTCACGGCGCAGGCGTATGAAAGACCTCCCCCTCGGCGCGCTTTCTGCGCGCCGATTCCCCTCTAAAGAGGGTGGACGAGGCGAATATTGATCTTTTCAGGTTTTGTGATCGCTGCGCCCGAGCCGTTTCGCAAAAATATTTTCAAACCGTAAGGCAGAATACAACGAGAAGCATCCTCGTCCCCCGCTTTAGAGGGGGATCGGCGTGCGAAGCGAGCCGAGGGGGAGGCCCTTGCCCTGCGATTCTCGTAGGGGATGCCCTACAATACCCGCAGGTATTTTGCGAAAGGGGCAAAGCATATGCGGGTGAAAAATTCGACCGTTCTGCCAGCCTTCCTCCTCTTGCTGCTTTTCGCAGTGTCCTCCTTCGCCGCGCTCCCCTCCCGCGCCGACCTCGTCGTCCGCTTCGCGGACGAGCGCCCGAAAGCGTGGGGCACCAACGTCGCGGGCGTCCTCTCGCGTGTCAAAACCGACCAGAGGATCGTCGCCCTCACCTTCGACGCCTGCGACGGACGCAAAGACGGCTACGACGCCGCGCTGATCGACTTTCTGGTCGCGAATAAAATCCCCGCCACGCTCTTCGTGAATGCCCGCTGGATCGACGCGCACGAAAAGACATTCCGCGCGCCCGCCGCCAACCCCCTCTTCGAGATCGAGAACCACGGCGCGCGGCACCGGCCGCTCTCCGTGGCGGGGCGCGGTGCCTACGGCATCGAGGGCACGAAAAATATCGGCGAGGCCTACGACGAGGTCGAGGGCGGCGCCAGGAGGATCGAGGCGCTGACCGGCAGGCGCCCGCGCTTCTTCCGCGCCGGCACCGCCCACTACGACGACGTGGCCGCGCGGCTGGTGCGCGCGATGGGCTTCGGGATCGCCGGCTTCGCGATCAACGGCGACGGCGGAGGCACGTACTCATCCGCCACCGTGGGACGGATGCTCCTCTCCGCAAAAGGCGGCGAGATCGTCCTCCTCCACATGAACAGACCGGGCTCCGGCACCCTGCCGGGCTTGAAACGAGCGATCCCCGCGCTGCAGAAAAAAGGATTCCGCTTTCTGACGTTATCGGAGCTTCTGAAAGAGGCGAATCGTGTAAAATAGGCATATCGGAATCGTTCGAAATATTCGCAAACAGGGGGTCGGCACGATGAATACACCAACCCGGCATAGGATTCCCGCTATCGTCGCAATCTATGCCGCGTTTGCTTTCGCGCTTTTCACGCGCGGCAAAATTCCGGGGCAGTATTACAGTTTCCTGTTGAGCGCCCTCCTGATGTTCGCCTCTATTTTGTGGGAGATCGGGGATTTTTCGGAAGACGACGGAAGATGCGTGAATGCACGCGAGCGTGGCAGGGATGTTCTTTGGGGGATACTTCTTTTCATCGGAGCGATATCGATGGGGGTGATGTTACCCAAGCATGTAGCTTATATTATATTTCTCCTATGCTTCGCTTGCGTGCCGGTTTACACGCAAATTTTGCTGGGGGCCGTGAGCGTGAGCCGTTATTTCGACTTCCTCGCTGCAGTTCCGTTCGTTCCGTCCGAGGAGGGGCGAGAGGTCTTCGCGTCGAAAAGTGAGGATATGATGGCGCGCATCGAGCGAGTCAGGGAAAAGAAGGTCGGCTCTATCGCCTGGGTCTTCTGTGTGGGTTTTTTCATCGCGCTGATGCTAATTGCCGATCCCATGTTTCCTTCCAGGGTCGGGATTGCAAGTTACTCCACTTTCATCTGTGTCGACATCTTTATATGCGCTTTTATCGCCACGCTCTGCTATTTCGGGAAGACCGTCAATCAGCACTTCGCACTGTGTGGAGCGAAATACGAACAGGCCTTTCTGAATCATTCGCTGCGGGATGAGGATATGTTCGAGTTGCACCGCATGATGGCGCACCAGGTCAAAAAAGCGGCGATCATATTTGCCGTCGTGGTCTATGCGACGACGTTTTGCGTTTTCTATCTGCTTCTGGGTTCGTAAGGGCGAGCGGACTGCCTGAATTATCAACATATCCACAACAAACCTGTGGATAAACGACGAAATCACTTGGAAATTTTCTGGAGGCGAGAAGAATGGATGCACGTGCCCGCGTTGTCTTTCCTGCCGCGCTTGTAAGCCTTGTGGGAGTGTTCTTCGTGTCTTTCGCGCGGGGCAAAATGCCAGACCCGCAGTACGGTCTTGTCGTGGCTTCCCTCATGATGCTTGTGTCCGTTCTCTTTGCGGCTGGCGACTTGAAGAACTTCGTCATTGGCAGAAGATGGTTATTTGAAAATGGTTGGTTTAGGCTTCTTGTGCCCAAGGACGACCAATTCAGTTACTTGGCGATGCCGTTTTTTGGTTCCCTGGTTGCATTTTTTATGATAGCGCCCGTTCGCCGAGTCGCCATTTTATTGCCGATGGTGCCTTATGCCATCGGTGTATTCTGGGTTCTTCCCTATACAAGGACGCTATTGACGACTTTGAGCGCAAGTCGCTATCTCGATTCTCTCGTAACGATCCCGAAGGAAGGTGGCACCGTTAAGGACGAGGAAATGGGAATGTTCGTGCAAAACTATGGAAAAAAGACGTGGCTCAAATTGTTTCTAGTGAATCTGCTCCTTGTCGTGTTTGCTTACAACTTCTCCAAAATAATGGGTGGCTCCATTGTGAATAGCGCAACCCTGTTGTTCCTGATAGCGCTGGTTATAGCTTATTTCTGCTGGGGAGAAGCGGCCAACAAGGTGCTCGTTCAGTATGGGCTTAGACGTGAGAAGGGCCTTCTTGAAGGAGCGCCCCAGGACGATGTTTTCTTCGAGATACAACGCACATTTGCTCGTCGGATGAAAAACGTTTCCATCGCACTCGCCGTCGTGATCTATCCGGCGACCTTCGTGATTTTATACGCGGCATTGATCCATTAGCCCATACTGCTGAAAACGCAAGATTGCGAGGATGAGAAGAGATGCTCATATCGGAGAGGATCCACGAAATGCCACCGCGGGAGGAGCTGCTTCGGCGCCTGCTCGCGTACGCCAAGATCGACCGCATCATGAACCCGGACCCCGATGACTGCATGGTCCGCGTCTACCACTACGACAAAGACTGGGTGACGGGCGGACATTTTCTCAAGATCGACGACTCCGGCGGGGACCACTATCACGTGCTCTTCTCGCCCGGCGGTTGCATCGTAAAGGGCTTCGACCACGAGAGCGATCTCAGCCCCTACAACTACGACGAGAACGATCCCATGCCGGACGTGCTCGCGGGGCACGACTTCTACGACGGCGCTCCGGCGGAGCTGCTGTGCCTGCTGGACGACCCGGCGCTGGAGAAGGAGCTGGCCACCTTCTGCGCCTGGCAGGCCGCGGGCGACGACCGGTGGCACTGTGCGCCGTCCGAAATTCCCGACGACTGGAGCGACGGCATCGAGACGTTCCTCTTCTACGCGCAGGACCTCGAAGAGTACAGGCACTGGTTCGAGGAGTACTACGAGCGGAAGGTGGACCTGAAAACCATTCGGGATATCGCGGACGGCAAGCCCGTGACGGCGGAGCTCGCGAGAGCCCTGAACCCCGAGGGCGACGTGGAGCTGATTCTGAAGGAGTTGGAGGAGAACTTTTAGCGCCGTTCGGGCGGCGCGTCCCCATGATCGATTCGGCGGTGTTTTATATTCACTGTGTGGTGATTGGATTCCGAGAAGCAAATGCTCTTGTCTTTTCACAACGGGGGTGTGTGTGGTGAGAGAGAGGTTTTGGGATTCGTTGGCGGGTGTTGTTGTCTTTCTACTTGTGGTAGCGCTCCTTTTGCTCTACGGGAGCATCTCGGGCGAGTCGGTCATCGACAAGCACCCGTTCGGTTTTTACGCTTTGTTTTTGGCGGCATTCGCATTGTGGGGTATGGGAGACGTCAGAACCCAGCTTGACCGCAAGCGGTGGATCTTCACGAACCACAAAGCTTTTCTCAAAAGAGATCGCAGTTTCATAGTAATCATTTTCTTTTGCATCCTTGGCGCGGTGGGATTTGGTCAAACCCCTTCTATCCTGTCTCGTGGTTTGTTTGTTTTCGGTCTGTTGGCACTCGTCCATACGCACACGCTTTGTGGCGCCGTGAGCGTCAGCAATTGTCTCGATTCTCTCTCGGATAAATCTGTCCCTGTGAGCGTTCTGGGGGAGATAAACAGGGATGAGCTGGTTGCCAACTTGAAGCGAAGCCGCGAAACATCGGCGCTGGTGGTGTTTTCCATCTTTATCGCGTTGGCGTTCGTCCTCTATCGATTGTTTCGTGGTTCCTTTGCCGGGCTCGAGTACGGCAACGCCCTCTTCTTCCTCGCGCTTTTGGGCGTTGCGTTCATCGTGGCGTGCTGTTTTTTCGCGGACGCCGCCGTTTTGAACCTCGCGCTCTATGTCGTCAAGCGCGATGGTGAGCTTTGCGACGGCCTGCGTCGCGACGACGACGTATTCGACCTGTACCGCGCATTCGCGCGCCAGGTCAAAGGGGTCGCGATCATGCTCGCCCTTTTGCTCTACCCGGCGCTCGTTTACCTGCTTTACTTGGTGGTGAAACGTTAGGCGAGGGGTTGGTTGTTCGCGCTGATTTTCCTAGCCTGTTATCGCGAAAACGCACAGGGGCAGATGAATCAAGCCCTCTGTGCGTTTTGCGAATCGGCCGTCTTGTTTTGAACGAACAGCCTGCACAACAGATACCCGACGGCGGCCCCGAGCGTGTTCAAGATCAAATCGTCCAGCTCGGCCACGCCCTTGTAGAAGACGAATTGTACGGTCTCGATGTCGGGCGGCGTGACAAAATAGGCCAGTTTATCTGAGATAGGCACGCAAAAGTAGGCCACCGTGAGAGACTGCCTCTCGAGAATGGAACTCGGGGGGGCAAAAGGAGATGCTGACGGTGGAAACGATACGGAAAGTGAG
>JAVBQG010000071.1:0-14149 GCA_031549185.1 Synergistaceae bacterium
CTCTTCGCCTGTTTCGTGGGAATCCTGGTGCCGCTCGGTTTCCCCGTCAAGCCGGCCCCGGGGTCGATGCTCCGCACGGCGCTCTGCGTGGGGTACTTTCTCGCCGCCGTCTCCTGCATCGTCCTCATGGTCGCCACCAAGGTCAAGACGCCGGCCGAGTCCTACAACATGTACATGAGGGGCGTCAAGGAGATCGTCTTCATCCTGCTGATTCTGGTGCTCGCGTGGTCGCTCGGCTCCGTCTGCAAAAAAGTGGGGACGGCGGCGTACATCGTGGGGCTGGCCAAGGGCAACGTCCCCGGCTGGATGGTGCCGGCGATCCTGTTCCTGACGGGAGCCATCATCAGCTTCGCCACGGGCTCCTCGTGGGGCGCGTTCGCCATTCTCGTCCCCCTGGCCGTCCCCATGTCGGTGGGGCTGAACGCGCCGATGCTCGTTTGCATTGGATCGGTCCTCTCCGGCGGGCTCTTCGGCGACCACTGCTCGCCGATTTCCGACACGACGATTCTCGCCTCCATGGGCGCCGGATGCGACCACCTGGACCACGTCAAGACGCAACTTCCGTACGCGGCCACGGTCGCGATCGCGAGCTTCGTCGGATACGTAATTGCCGGTATGTACCCCTCTCCCATCGTCCTGGGCGTTTCCGTCGTCGTGCTGGTCTTTTTGCTGACGCTCTTTGCGAAGCTTTGGGGTAAGAGGATCGATAAATTCGATGTAAAGGAAACGGCTGTGCCGGAAAACAAGGAGGCGTAGTGAAGTGATGAAAAAAGTTCTGGTTTTCGGATCGGGGAGTGTGTCGCGCCCCTGTGTCCAGTATCTGCTCCGCCAGGGATATGAGGTTACGGTCGTCGACCTGGTCGAGGCCAATGTGAAGAGGACGCTGGCGGGTCATCCGAACGGCATTGCCGTCGTCGGGAACGGCGTGGCGAACGCCGTGCAGTTGATCCGCGAGCACAAGCCTGACATCGTCGTCTGCCTGCTGCCGACGGTCTTTATGGCGCAGACCGCGAAGACCTGTATCGACGCGGGCGTCTCGATGATCGGCGCGTCCTACGTGAAGGACGAGATGCGGCAGCTCGACGCGGAGGCGCGCCGCAAGGGCGTGAAGATCCTCTGCGAGGCCGGGCTCGACCCCGGCATCGATCATATGTCGGCGGTGACAAAGATCCGCGAATTGCAGGCAGAGGGCGGCGTGGTCGAGAGCTTCGTCTCCGTCTGCGGCGCGCTCCCCGACCTGGCCTCGAACACCAACCCGATCGGCTACAAGCTCTCGTGGGCGCCGGCAAGCCTGATCGGCGCCAGCAAGAGGAGCGCCAGGGTCATGAAGGACGGCAAGACGATCGACATGCTCGACGGCGCCACCTACCAGAATCCGTGGTTCTCGTACATCGAGGGCCTCGGCTGGTTCGAGGCGTACGCCAACGCCGATTCCCTCCCCTACCTGGAGGCCTACGGCATCGCGGAGGCGAGGACGATCACGCGCGGGACCCTGCGCTATTTCGGCTGGTGCGACATGGTGACGCAGATGCAGAAGCTGCAGCTCTTCGAGGAGAACGCGAGGGATTTCTCCGGCTACACCTTCGCCTCCCTGATGAGGGAGCTGGCGGGGTGCCCGGGTGCGCAGCCGGTGCGCGAGGGCGTGGCGAAATTCCTCGGGATCGAGCCGTATTCGCTGCCGATGCTGAAGCTGGAGTGGCTCGGTTTCTTCGACGAGCGCCCGGTGGCGCCGCAGAAGGGTTGCCTGAGGGATGTGACGAGCTACCTGTACGCGGAGAAACTCGTCTTCTCGCCCGGCGAGAGAGACCTCGTCGCGATGCAGCACGAGTACGTCGTCTCCTATCCGGCCACGGGCAAGAAAAAGAAAGTAATTTCGACGATGGTGAGCACCGGCCCGGTAGACGGGGACACGGCCATTGCCAGCACGACGGGCATCCCCATGGGCATCGCCGCGCACCTCGTGCTGACGGGGAAGGTAAAGGACGACGGCGTGTTGATCCCCACGAGCGAGGACATTTACAAACCCGCTCTCGAAGAACTGGCAAAAGAAGGGGTTCACTTCGAGGAGAAGGAAGAGTTGATTTAAGAGTGTGAGGGGGGCCGCCACGGCCTCCTTTTTTATACATCGTTGTACGGGGGTTCACAAGAATGCCAGGTCGACGTAGAATGGGCAGCAATTGTTATTTTTTGCCCATGAGAGAACCGAAACCGAGGTGTTGTTTTTGAGAACGGCAGACGCGGAGGGCAGGGCCTATTCGGAGATCCTGCAAGCCATCATCACCCAGAAATACGCCCCGGGGGATCACCTGGCGGAGGCGAAGATCGCCGAGGATCTGAACATGAGCCGGACGCCCGTGCGAAACGCGCTGAAGAAGATGATCGCCAGCGGTATTCTGGAGCACAGCCGGAACATCGGCTGCCGAATTCCCCGGCTCACGCCGCACGATATGGAGAGCGTCTTCTCGACCAGGATCACCCTGGAGGGGAAGGCCGCGGGGTTGGCGGCGGAGCGGGCCACGAAGGCCGACGTCGACCGCCTCTTCAAACTGCTGGAGCGGGAGAAGGACCTCTACGCGAGGAGGGAGACCGCCCGGTACACCCAGCTGAACGAGGAGCTCCACGTGGGCATCGCCGCGCTGTCGAAGAATTTCTACCTCGAACGGTTCGTATCGCAGACGTTCTGGCGCTCCGAGCTCTATATCTTCTTCTTCGACCGCTTCTACGACAAGGAGGGGCCCTGCCACGAAAAGGCCATGCGGGACCCCATGAAGTCGCGCAGCTGCCGGCAGCACGATCTCCTCGTGAACGCCATCGCCTCCGGGGACGCGGCGGCCGCTTCCGCGGCGATGACGCGGCACGTCACCTCCACATACGAGGTCATGACGCGCCGCCCCGCTGGAGCGACCTATCTGCAGGCGGCCGGAGGGCTGTAAGGTTGTAAAAAGTCAACGCGTTATCGGATTTGGGGTCACTCCGGCCTCTCGCTTTTGCCTTCGAGCGTCGTGCAGACGATTGCCGCGATGATCAAGCCGCAACCGGCGACCTCGTGCAACGTAGGGGCGACGGCGATCATCACCGCGCTCAGGGCGATTGCGACGACGATTTCCAGCGTGCACAGCAGGCTGACTGTGGCGGCGGGGATCAGTTTCAGCGCCGTGTAGAAGCATCCGAACGCGAACAAACTTCCCGTCACCGCCTGAAACGCGATCAGGAGAAAAAACGGGATCGTGCAGTTCGCAAGGTCGGCCCATCCGGTGAGCGCCGTTTTGCCCAGCGCCAGGATCGCGCCGCCAAAGAGGTGCGCGAAGAACAGAAGGCCCATATTGTTGAACGACCGTTTTTTTGTGAATCGGCGGGAGAAGAGCGCCTGCCCGGATATGCCGAACACGGAAAGCGAACCCCACGCGAGGCCCGCGAGAGGAAGGCTTCCTAGCGATTTGTCGCCGCTCATCACGCCGACGTATACGCCCGCCACGATCAGCAAACCGGCGACGACCTGAGTCCTGGTCGGCCTTTCGTGTGCGATGAAAAGCGAGCCCAGGATGGTGCAAAGCGGAAAGGTGTAGTGAACGATCAGCGCCTCCGCCACGGAGAACGACTCGAGCGACATCAGAAAACCGCCGCTCGCGCACACGATGGAAAGAGTTCCGGAGATGGCATAAAAGCCCATCAGTCCACGATCGGGTCGTAAAACCTCCGCCCTCTTTTTCCAGATTCCCCAAAAGCCTACGATTGCGACGACGAGTGCGGCGCGAATGACGATGGCCGACATCAGGCTGATTCCAGCCGCCGAAATGATCTTCGCGACGGGGCTCTGAAGGCCCCAACATGTTGCGGCGCAAAGTACGAGTCCAACGCCGCGCCAGTATTGCGCGGTACTCACGCAACGTCCCCGGGAAAACTTTTATGAAAAGAGCGTATGGATATTTTTCGATCGATAATGGCGGATATCCCCTCAAAAGCCGCGTGATTTATACGATTTGCTCGAATCGCACAGTTTTTTCATTTTAACACAGACGGCCGAGGTCCTTGACACGGGAAAAAAACCCTGCTAAACTCCCCGTCAATTGAATATGGTAAAAAGGCGATGACCCAGGGCGCCGAATCCATGCAGTCCTAGACCGCAGGAAGACGACCGACAGAGAGAAGCGTTCACCGGCTGAGAGGCGCTTCAGGAAAAGCCGAACGAATCGATCGGCCTTTAACGTCGGAGGAGGCCCAAAACTTGGCGAGCTGGGACGGAAACGGCAATTTATGCCGGCAGTACGTTCACGGAGCGGGCTCACGTAATAGAGCCTCAAAGCGGGGAGGCCCGCGCGAATTTCGATTTTCGTTCGCGCGACTCTCAAGCGGGGTGGTACCGCGTGTCGTGTGTGCATACGGCGCGTCCCTGGCATTGTACGGGGGCGCGCCGTTTTTTATTCGCGAAAAGGCGAAACCTGAAGGAGGTCAGTGTGATGCGGAGAGGAAATTGCGCGAGATTTACGGGCACAGGCACGGCGCTCGTCACGCCATTCGGCGGGCGCGGCGTCGACTACACGGCGATGGGGGCCCTGATAAAGCGTCAGATCGACGCGGGCGTCGATTTCCTCGTCGTCCTCGGCACTACGGGCGAGGCGCCATCCGTCTCGCATGCCGAGCGCCGCGAGCTGATCGCGTTCACGCTGCGCGCCGCGGGTGGGCGCGTGCCCGTCGTGGTCGGCACGGGCGGCAACAACACGACGGCAGCCATCGAGAACTGCCTCGAGGCGCAGGAGCTGGGCGCGGAGGGCGTCCTCGTCGTGACGCCGTACTACAACAAGCCGTCGCAGGAGGGGCTCTTCCGCCACTACGAGGCGATCGCGCAGGAGACGACCCTGCCGGTCATCGCCTACAACGTGCCGGGCCGCACGGGCGTCAACCTGCTGCCGGAGACGGTGGAGCGCCTGGCTGGGCTCGCGGGCGTCGCCGGCGTCAAAGAGGCGTCGGGGAACCTGGCGCAGATCGACGAAATCGTCGCGCGCACGCGGGCGCTGCGCCCGGATTTCCTCGTGCTCTCCGGCAACGACGACCAGACGTTTCACATCGTCAACGGCGGCGGGCACGGGACCATCTCGGTGCTGTCGAACGTGGCGCCGCGCGAGGTCGTGCAGATGGTCTCCCTCGCGCGCGAGGGCCGCGTCGCCGATGCGCGCGATCTGCATCTGCGCTTCGCGCCGCTGGTGCGCAGCCTCTTCATGGAGACCAACCCCATGCCCGTCAAATACGCGCTCTCGCGCCTCGGGTTCTGCGAGAACCGCCTGCGCCTGCCGCTGGTCGAGGCCTCCGGGCGCTGCGCCGCGCAGGTCGACGCCGACCTGGCCGCCTGCGGCCTGCTCGATGCCGCGGGCGATACGCAGGTAGCGGTGTGACGGTGATGCGATACGGGATCGTCGGGCACAGCGGGCGCATGGGGCGCGAGATCGCGTCCGTCTTCGCCGAGGCGGGGCACGAGCTGACGCTGGCGGTCGACGAGCGCGGCGGGGACTCTTGCAGTGCGTCCGGCGCTCCGCAGGTGATCGTCGACTTCTCGCGCCCGGCCGCGCTGGACGCGACGCTCGCGCTGTGCGGGAGGCATGACGCGGCGCTGGTGCTCGGCACGACCGGCCTCGACGATGCACAGCTCGCCGCCGTCCGCTTACTGGCCAAGACCCGTGCCGTCGTGCAGAGCGCGAACTTCGGAACGGGGATCAACCTGATGGCGATGATCCTGCGCGATTACGCGGAGATGCTGGGCGACTGGACGATGGAGATCGTCGACGTACATCACGACAAAAAAGTCGACGCGCCCTCCGGCACCGCGTTGATGCTGATGGAGTCCACAGGGCGCACATGCCCGGTCCACTCGCTCCGCCTGGGGAATTTACCCGGCGATCACACGGTGCACTTCTCGAACGGCGACGAGCTGCTATCCTTTTCGCATCGCATCGTGAATCGCACGATGCTCGCGCGCGGGGCGCTGTGCGCGGCGGAGTTCGCCTCCGGGGCGAAGGCCGGTTTCTACACGTTTCAGGACGTTTTACGCGCCGCGGGCGCAAAAAAAATACAAGCTGGGGGAATATCGAATGTCGCAGGAGATGCAAATGGACACGAACGCCGTAATCAGGCTCATCAAGGAGTCGGTGAAGAGGACGCGCGCTACGGCGTTTATATCTGGAGATCTTGACGCGATCGACTGGAGCGCGATGGAGGGCGACGAGGCTTTCTCCGTCGTGCGGGGCTCCGACTTTGCCCGGGTGAGCGGCGATTACGGCGCGCTACGGGCCTTCGTCGGGAGCAACGCCGCGCACATCCGCGCCTGCGAGCTGCCGCCCCCCGCCGCGCGCAACTCCGCGGTGCCGCTGGCGGACCTCTCGCAGTACGACGCGCGCATCGAGCCCGGCGCAATCATCCGCGACATGGTCGCCATCGGGAAAAACGCCGTGATCATGATGGGCGCGGTGATCAACATCGGCGCCGCGATCGGCGAGGGCGCGATGATCGACATGAACGCCGTGATCGGCGGGCGGGCGCGCATCGGCGCGCGCTGCCATATCGGCGCCTGCGCCGTGGTGGCGGGCGTGATCGAGCCCGCCTCCGCCGCGCCGACGATCGTGGAGGACGAGGCCTTCGTCGGCGCGGGAGCCGTGCTCCTCGAGGGCGTCCGCGTCGGCCGCAAGGCCGTCGTCGCCGCCGGCGCCGTCGTCACGCAGGACGTCCCGGCCGGCGCGGTGGTCGCGGGCTCCCCGGCCAGGGTGATCAAGATGGCCGACGAGGGAACCGAGAGCAAGACCGCCATCGTGGAGGATCTGCGCGCGATGTAGTTTTCCCGTGAAACGGGGCGGGCAATCGTATAAAAAACCGGCACGCGAGGTATTCCCTTCATCGTGCCGGTTTTTTTGTGACCTCAGTACACCAGGTCCCTCGAAATCTCCTTAGCCCCTGCGAGGATCAGCGAGACCAGGTTCTCCTGCTTCTCCGGCGCGAAATCGGCCACGCCGCCGGCCAGGGTCGCTACGCCGGCGAGTTCGCCCAGTTTGGTGAACACGGGGGCGCCGATGCCGCCGGAGCCGATCACGCGCTCCTCGAGGCTGATGCAGTAGCCGTCGTTTTTGACCTGGTTCAGCTTCTCCCAGAGGGCCTGCGGAGACGTGATCGTGTGCGGGGTCAGCTGAGGGTATCTGTCGTCCTCCGAGGAGAAGTAGGCCTCACGCAGGGAGGGGTTGCCGAAGGCGAGGAAGATCTTGCCGGAGGCGCCGAAGTGCAGATCCCTGGTGCTGCTGTCGAGCGCCTCCGGGCTTAGATGCCTGTTGCCGCCGACCCTCGCCAGGCAGACCACGCTTTTGCCTGAGAGGACGTAGAAGGAGGCCGCGAGGCCGCTCTTGCGGCTCAACTCCTCCAGGTGGGGCCGGATGACGCGGACGATGGGGCTCTTTCTCTCGTATGCGTGGCCCAACGAAAGGACCCGGTGGCCGAGGCTGTACTGTTTGTTGGTGTCCCGCAAAAGATAGCCGAGATGTTCGAGCGTGCCGCACAGCCGAATCGCCCTCGATTTGTGGATGTCGAGGTGTCCCGTCAACTGCGACAGGGACAGGGGCTGGTGCTGCTCGACGCAGTCCAGAACCTCGAGGCCCCTCAAGAGCGCTTCGACATGCCTCTCCGACTCTTTGATCTTTTTCTCGGGCACGGTTCGACCTCCCTGAAACCCACGCCGCTTCGAGATCTGTCGTCCTGCTCCCCCGAAGCGGACGGGGTTAATCGACGCTTTCTTGAATCATTATCGCACAGTCCCGTTTATTTCTTCTTCACCGTCGCGAACTGATATTCGTGCGAGCCGATGCGGCTCGCCTTGAAGCCCTCCAGGCCCGCCGCGGCACCGATGATCTTCGTCTCGTTGTAGAGGGAGACGATCGGGATATCTTCGATGAAGAAGGCGTTCACCTTCTCGCGGAGTTCGTCGCGCTCCGGACCCTCGGGGGTTTTGGCGTAGAGGTCGTACGCCCCGTCGTATGCGGGGTTCTTGTAGTTCGACCAGTTGCTGCTCGACGTCGAATAGAGGATTCGTTTGTAGACCTGGTCGGCGTGCCCCGAGACGAGATTGAAGAAGTCGAGGATCATGTTGAAGTCCTCGCCCGCCTGCAAAAGGGAGAAGGTCGTGTTCGGGTCCTGCACGACGATCGATATGTCGACCCCGATCTTGGCGAGCTGGCTTTGCAGCGACTGCGCGATCTCGGTGTTCGTCTGGTTTGCGTCCGTCCAGAACGTCGCCTTGAAGCCGTTCGCGTAACCGGCCTCTGCGAGCAGTTTCTTCGCCGCGTCAACGTCGAACTTGTAGTCTTCCTGCGGGGCGTACTCCTTGGCCGTCTCCGGGATGACCGAGTTGGCGACCTTACCGTAGCCGTAGAGGAAGGTGTCGACGATCGTCTGTTTGTCGATCGCGCTCTCGATCGCCTTGCGGACCTTCACGTTCCCGATCGGACCCTTGGAGCCGCAGTTGAGGCTGAGGGTGATGATCTTCATGGAGTCGCAGGTGATCAGCTGGAGATCCTTGTTGTCCTTGATGCGCGCGACGCTGCTGCCCGGGATCTCGTACGCCACGTCGACCTCGCCCGTCTCCAACAGGATGATGCGCTGCGCCGTCTCGGGGACGATCTTGAGCGTCAGGTACTTCGTCTTCGCGGGCTCCTTCCAGTAGTCGTCGAAGCGCTCGAGCGTGTAGTAGTCGCCTTCTTTGAACTCCTTGAGCTTGTAGGGCCCCGTCCCCACCGGCTTCTGCGCGAAGCCCTTGGGGTCGGCCTCGTAGATCTTCTTGGGAAGGACGGCGGCGTAGGGCACCGCCAGCAGGTTCACGAGCGGAGGGTTGGGCGTTTTGAGGTGGATGACGACCGTGTCGTCGCCCGCGATCTCCGTCTTCTCGTAGTTGCCGGCGAAGAGCGAGCCGCGCTCGTTGATGTGGTCCATCGTGAAGGCCACGTCCTCCGGCGTCATCTCCGAGCCGTCGTGGAACTTCACGCCCTTGCGGATCTTCACCTCGAGCGAGGTGTCGTCAAGCCACTTGTACTCCTCGGCCAGATCGGGGATCACGTTCATGTCCCCGTCGAAGGTGAAGAGCGAGTCGAACATGTTGTTGGTCAGCGCGCAGGCGCGCTCCTGCATGCCGATGGAGATGTCCATGGTCGTGAGGTCGTTGCCCTGGCAGAAGACGATCGTATCCTTGTACTCCTGCGCCGCCTCGGGCGCCGCGGCGGTGGTGGAACCGGAATCCTTGCCGCCGCCCTGCTGCGAAAAGAACCATACAGCGCCCAGGATGACGACGACGGCGATCGGTATCGCGAACTTCTTCATTGTGTCTCCTCCTCTTTTTCGTGTCTCTTTTCATAAACGACGGAATTCATAACAGATTGCAGGCTACAAAATGTCCTGGCTTGATCTCTCTCTCTACGACTGGCTTTTCTGCACACTCCGGTTCGAAGACGGGGCAGCGCCTGGCAAAACGGCACCCCGGTCCCATGCCCACCGGTGAACTGATCTCACCCTTCAAAATCTCCTTTCTCTGTTTGATGTCGGGATCCGCGATCGGAATCGCGGAGAGCAGCGCCTTTGTATAGGGATGGAGCGGCCGCTCGAACAGCGCGTCGGGCCGCGCTCGCTCGACCACCTGGCCCAGGTACATGACGACGATGACGTCGGAGATGTGCTTGACGACGGAGAGGTCGTGGGTGATGAACATGTACGTGAGGCCGAGGCCGGCCTGCAGATCCTGCATCAGATTGAGGACCTGTGCCTGTATGGAGACGTCGAGCGCGGAGACGGGTTCGTCGCAGACGATGAATTTGGGGCCCAGCGAGAGGGCGCGCGCGATGCCGATCCGCTGCCGCCTGCCGCCGTCGAGTTCGTGCGGGTACGAGTTGACGAAGCGTTTGGCCAGGCCGACCATGTTCATCAGCTCGCCCACCCGCGCGTCGATCCCGGCCCGGTCCCTCTTTTTGAAGAGACCCTGCAGGATCAGCGGGGCCGCGATCGCCTGGCTGACGGTCATCCGAGGGTTGAGCGACGAGTACGGGTCCTGGAAGATGATCTGCATCTCCGTGCGCAGTTTCTTCAATCGCTCCTTGTCGTACGCCAGGATGTCGTTTCCCTCGAACAGCACCTGGCCGCTCGTCGGCTCGTGCAGGCGGAGGATGGCCCGGCCGAGCGTCGACTTGCCGCAGCCGGACTCGCCGACCACGCCCAGCGTCTCGCCCTTCTGTATCGAGAAGGAGATGTCGTCGACCGCCTGCAGAGGGCCCCGTGGCGTGTCGAAATATTTTTTCAGGTTGCGGACCTCGAGAAGGACGCCGTTCGGATTCATCCCGGTCAGCTCTCCTTTCTCGCGATCGCTGCAAGGGGTTTGAAGCAGCGGACCCTGTGGTTTCCGCCCCGCACTTCGAGCTTGGGGTGGTTCTTCGCGCAGAACTCGTCCGCCTGTTTGCAGCGCTCGGCAAAGGAGCAGCCTTCCGCCGGCGTCATCGGGTCCGGCATCAGACCGTCGATCGGCTGCAGCCGCCGGACGTTCTCGTGGATCTTGGGGATCGCACCGAGCAGTCCTTCGGTATACGGATGCGCGGTGTTTTTGAAGACGTCGTGCACGGGGCCGGACTCCACGACCTCGCCGGCGTAGAGGATGACGACGTTCTCGCACATCTGCGCCACGATGCCGAGGTCGTGCGTGATGAGGATCGTGGCGGTGCCGAACTTCTCCTTGAGGCGCTCCATCATCTCCAGCACCTGAGCCTGAATGGTCACGTCCAGCGCCGTCGTCGGCTCGTCGGCGATCAGGATGCGGGGGTTGCAGGCGAGCGCGATGGCGATTACGACGCGCTGCTTCATGCCGCCGGAGAACTGGTGCGGGTAGTCGTCCGCCCGGTCGGTCGCGATGCCGACGGTGGAGAGCATCTCCAGCGCCTTGTTCCGCGCCTCGGCTGCCGAGACCTTCTGGTGCGTCTGGATCACCTCCGCGATCTGGTCAAGGACGGTGATGACGGGGTTGAGGGCCGACATCGGGTCCTGGAAGATCATCGAGATCTCCTCGCCCCGGATTTTGAGCATTTCCCCCTGCGAGACTTTGACGATATCTTTGCCGTCGAAGAGGATCTCGCCCGCCTCGATCCTGCCGGGCGGGAAGGGGATCAGGCGCATGACGCTCTTGGCCAGGGTCGTCTTGCCGGCGCCCGTCTCGCCCACGAGGCCGAGGGTCTCGCCGTCCGCCAGCTCCAGGTCGACGTCGTTGAGCGCGTGCACCGTGCCGTCCTCCGTGTGGAAGAAGACCCGCAGGCCCTTTATTTCAAGAATTTTCGTTCCCTTCTTCGCGTTTTCCATGGTATCGCCCCCTACTTCTTCAGCTTCGGGTCGAGGGCGTCGCGGAGGCCGTCGCCGAAGAGGTTGAAGGCGATGACGGCCAGCACCAGGAAGGCGCCGGGGAAGACCGAGATGTGCCACGCGTCTCGCATGTAGATCTTGGCGGTGGTGAGGATCGTGCCCCACTCCGGCTGCGGCGGCTGTACGCCGAGGCCGAGGTACGAGAGCCCGGCCACGAGCAGGATCGAGTTCCCCACGCCGAGTGAGACCTGCACGAGGTTGGGGGAGAGCGAGTTGGGCAGGATGTACTTGAGGAGAATCTCGAGGTCGCCCGCGCCGATGGCCCGCGCGGCCTCGATGTATTCGTTGTCTTTCACGGTCATCACCGAGGCGCGGGCGATGCGCGCAAAGCGCGCGATGCCGGAGACCGAGAGGGCGATCAGGAGGTTGACCGTGCTCGTCCCCAGCGCCGCCACGATCGCCATCGCCAGCAGCATGAAGGGTACGGCCAAAATCACGTCCATCACGCGCATGATGGCGTTGTCGATGCGCCCGCCGTAGTAGCCGGCGATCATGCCGAAGGGCGCGCCCATCAACAGCGACAGCACGATGGAGCCGATGCCGATGAAGAGCGAGTACTTGGTCCCCCAGAGGATGCGCAGGAAGAGGTCGCGCCCGAACTCGTCGCAGCCGAAGATGTGCGCGAGGCTCGGCTTGGCGAGGCGGCGTGTGAGCTCCTGCCCCGTGATGTACTTGGTGTAGAAGGCATAGTTGGTTGCGAAGTCGATTACGATCGTGCCGACCGCCACCGCGAAGAGGAGGACGATGACGAAGAAACCGGCCACCGCCAGCTTGTTCTTCTTGAACTGGCTCAGCGACTGTTCGAACGGCGTCCGCGCCTTGGCAATTCGTCCGCTCATCTCAGGCTAGCCCTTTCCCCAGGCGTTCTTGTACTGGGATTTGATGCGGGGGTCGAGAAAGGCGTAGAGCAGGTCGACGATCAGGTTCACGAGGGTGAAGAGGATCGCCAGCGTGACCACGCAGCCCAGCACGGCGGGCGTGTCCTTGAAGGAGATCGACTCCACCACGAAGCGCCCCACGCCCGGCCAGGAGAAGATCGACTCCGTGAGGACCGAGCCGCCGAGCAGCACGCCGAAGTTGAGACCGACGACGGTGACGATGGGGATCAGCGCGTTCTTCATCATGTGCCGCCAGATCACGACGTGTTCCGTCAACCCCTTTGCCCGCGCCATGTCGATGTAGTCCTGCCGCACGACCTCGAGCACGGAGGCGCGCGTGGTCCGCGCGATCAGGGCGGCGAAGCCGGCGCCGAGTGTGACCGTCGGCAGGATCAGGCTGACGAAGAAGCCGTAGAAACCCTTTCCCATACCGGAGGCGGGCAGCCAGCCGAGGTTGACCGAGAAGATGATGACCAGGATCAACGCCAACCAGAAGGTCGGCACCGCCGTCATGAAGAGGGTGATGAACATCGTGACGTTGTCGAGCACCGAATACTGCTTGATGGCGGAGATCACCCCTACCGGGACGCCGACGACGACGGAGAAGAGGATGCCGGCGATGGCGAGATAGAGGGTGTTGGAGAGGCGTCCCATGATCATCGCGGTGACGTCCTGTCCGTTGCGGTACGAGATCCCCATGTCGCCCTGTGCGAGGTTCAGCATGTAGTTTCCGTAGCGCACGAGGAACGGGTCGTTCAGGCCGAGCTGGTCCCGCAATACGGCCAGCGACTCCTCGGTGGCGTTGCTGCCGAGGATCATGCGGGCCGGGTCGCCGGGCGCGAAGTGCATGATCGTGAACACCATGAAGGTGGCGCCGATCAGAACGGGAATGGTCATCAGGGTTCTCTTGAAGATGTATCTCCACATGGCTCTCGATCCCTCGTTTCTTTGGAAGATTACCTCTAGAAGATTACCTCTCCCCCCGACCCCCTCCCCCAAAGCGGGGAGGGGGAGCAAAACAGGGGCAAAAGTTCTTGCCTTCCCCCCTCCCCGTTTCGGGGGAGGGGGCTGGGGGGAGAGGTGTCCGCGAGGCGGACCGGGTTTATCAGTTTTTTTACACCTGCAACGGAACGACTTCCTCTCTGAACTCCCGGTCCACTTCATCCCGGAACGCCGCGTCGGTCAACAGGTCGTACGCCGTCATCGCCATCCCCTTGGCCGCCAGCAGCACCGCCTCGTCGGCGCGCGCCGAGATGGCGGCGTCGCGGAAGGCCTCGGTGTGCGTGATCTCGCCCGTGTAGAGGATCTGGATGTACTCGTGGATCGTGGGCACCTTGTACGAGACGTTGCCGACGTCCGACGACCCCTTGCGCTCGTCGGGGGCGGGGAGGGTCATCTCCTCGCCCAGGCGCTTCATGTTCTCGGCGAACTTTCTGCCCATCGTCCTGTTGGGAACGACCTCCGCGTCGATCTCGGAGACCCGCGTCTCGACCGTCGCGCCGACGGACGCCGCCGCCGTGCCCGCCACCCGCAGCAGGTCGTCGATCATGGAGAGCAGCTGTTTTTTGTGTTTTGCCCGCAGGAGGAAGGTCCCTTTGGCGTAGGGTGTGATGACGTTGGTGGCCTTGCCGCCCTCCTCGATGATGCCGTTGGCCCGGGGCACCCACCAGGTGTTCCAGGTCTGGCGCAGCATGTCGACCTGGTTGAAGAGCAGGATCAGGGCGGAGAGCGCGTTGATCCCCTCGCTGGGCAGGGAGGAGTGCGCCGCCTTGCCGAAATACTCGACCTCGATGTCCGCGCAGGCGACGCTCCCGCGGCTGACGATGTTGCGGTTGGCGGGGTGGACCTCCAGCGCG
>JAVBQG010000056.1:0-18149 GCA_031549185.1 Synergistaceae bacterium
ACCAGTTCGTCAGGGGTATTCATGAACTAAAACCTCCCAAAGGCTTGAAAAAACGGATCTATATGCCCATTCCTTTCGGAAGTTTATCAGGGGGATT
Organism: Synergistaceae bacterium; assembly: GCA_031549185.1. GTDB lineage: Bacteria > Synergistota > Synergistia > Synergistales > Synergistaceae > JAVBQG01. The sequence continues at coordinate 98 of JAVBQG010000056.1, forward strand.
ATGAAATATCCAGGTTTTAACAGCTACACCTGACGAATGTGGGATCAAGGGTACTTTGTCATAAAAAACCTCCGACCCCAAAAGCGGTCGGAGGTTTTTTATGCGAGAGAGGAGGGACTATTAAGGGGCTGGCGCTGGCGCCGGGACTGTAGCGGGCGCCGCGTTTGGAGCCGGTGCGGTGTTGATGGTGTTGTTCGTCGTCGAGGTCTGCTTTTTCACTGGGGGCGTCGCCCTTTTGATCTTCACGATGCGCCCCGAGGTAGTTTTTTTCTTGGTCGTCGTCTTTTTCTTCGCTGCCTGCACGAACTTCAGATCCCTGGCCGGAGCGGTGTTCGAGCGCAGCACATACCAGCCGCCGCCCTTATACTTCAGAACGCTCTGTATCTGGGCAACCGGATTGCTGGGGCCCGTGCCGTACATCACCATGAGGCCGCGCAACTCGTAGACCTTATCGCCGTCCACGTCCACCGGTTCGAGGGTGATGAACTCACCGCCCCATGTCGTGACCTGTTTCCGGAGCGCGCCGTTTTTGGCGTTGTAGATGCCGCGCTGGTTGTAGAACGCCTTTCGCGGCGAGAGGTCGATGAAGGACTGCTGCGCCGTGTCCAGCACGAGGACCCTGAGTTTGTATCCGGGACGGAAGTTTCCCTTGACGATCGGCATGGTCACCGCGCGGGAATCATAGATGAAACGGCTTTCATAGTCGTAATCGCCCAGCTCGAGGACGTAAAACTTGTTTTTGAAGGTGCGATCGGAGCCGCTGATGGCGAGGAAAATGTCGTTTTTGCCGTATTCGGTGAAACTCTTCAGCTCGATGCGTGGCTCAAAACCGTTGATGCTGTCCTGCAACGGAATCAGTACGGTATCGCCCTTGCCCTTCGGAGGGGTTACCTCCAGGAAAAGTTTCTTGTTGTAATTGGCTCCGGTAGGCTGTTCGCCGATCAGTTTGATGGTGTACTCGCCTTGACCATCCTTTATCTCGCCTGTCACTGTCTGATGCAGGACGTAATTTCCCTGCATCTTGTACGAAGTTGCATCGAACGGTTGCGCCGCAAAAGCGGCAGACACAAAAAGACATGTGAACATAAGCACAAGAATACCGCAACTTTTTTTCACACTTTGCCCCTCCTCAAGGGAATCAGGAATATAAAATCATCGATATAAGCATAACATAAATTTGGTTTAATCTCCACGCCCCACTTGTTCAATAAAAATATTCCGCGTATGCTCGGTTTTTACCCATGTGCCCTGGTTGCTTGCCATGAACGGAGTTTTGAAAAGAATCGGGATCCAGGTGATGCCGAACCAGAAATAACCGATCGCGTCTTTGGCATAGCGCATCGTCAATTTGCGCTGGCGCATGGAGGGGCCGACGATGGCGCAGAAGATGCAAAACGCGAAGATCATCGCGATCGGCATTCCGACGAAGACGATCCATTCGAGCAGCGTCTGCGGCGTTTTTTTCCCGAGTGTGGGGAAGAGGATCGCGTTGTTGATAATCGTATAGGCCATTCCTGCGATCATCGTCATCAGCGCGATGCACGCCTTGCCGGGCGCGAGCAGATAGAGGAAGAGGTCGAGATATTGCAGGCGTCTCGTCTGGAAGAAGGACTTGAGCGCCCTCATGCCATATTTCCAGCAAACCCAGTAGTGTCCTTGCATCCAACGGGTGCGCTGCCTGACGGAGATCTTCAGGTCCTGCGGCTTTTCGTCGTAGATCACGGCGTGGTCGTTCCAGTGAACGCGGCTGCCCGAGAGGATGATTCTGGTGGACATCTCCAGGTCCTCGGTGAGACTTTCGAGGTTCCAGCCGAGCCTTCTGAGCGTCGCTGCGCGTATGACAAGCCCGGTTCCACCGAGTGTGCAGGAGAGCCCCCACAGGCCGCGGGCGAGCTGCCAGAAGCGGTTCGTGAACCAGTAGGCCAGCGCGTACGAGCGCGTGAGCCAGTTGTCGTCCGGATTCTTGACGTCGAGGACGCCCTGTATCGCCTCCGCCTCCGGGTGTTGTTCCATGTAATCGTTCATGCGGGCGAGAAAGTCGTTCTCGACGAGATTGTCCGCGTCGAACATGACGAGCGCGTCGAAGTTCTCCATCGGGATCTGGGTCAGAGCCCAGCGTACATTCCATGTTTTGCCGTGTTTTGTGGTATCCGTGCGGATCAGGGCCTCCGCTCCGTGCCCGCTGGCGACCTCAGCCGTGTCGTCCGTGCAGTTGTCGCAGGAGACGAATATGCGATAGCAGTTGATCGGATATTCCTGCGTCCGCAGGCTCTCAAGCAGAGGGGTCAATACCGCGGCTTCGTTGTGGGCCGGTATCAATACGGCGAAACGGCGATAACGCTCAGCCTCGGGCAGGGCTTTCTGCCTGAGGCAGCCCTTGCAACCGACGACGAACTGATAGATCGCGTCCGCTCCGAGCACGGCGAACAACGTATAGAGGCAGAACTGTATGACCCACCAGCCCCACCAGATGATCCAGTAATAAAGCTCCTCCGAGCTGCTCATTCTTCTATCCCCTTTTATTTCTTAATGTTTGCGTGAGCTATTTGTAATGATAGCACGTCTATATACATTCCGGGTGCCAATTCGCTTAGTTCGTGACTACCATGTTTGAATGATTGATCCTTTTTACGAGGTTGTTTTCGAGAATGCGATCGTTGTAGTTCAGCCGCCTCGTCACCTCTTCGACTTCGGTGGCGAATTTGGAGCCGTAGGCCACCGGTCTCGACGACTTCAGGTCGAAGGCCTGACTGTTCTGCGGCTGTACCCATGTATCTCCCTTGACGAACGTCCCGTTGCGGAATATGACGAAATCGTCTGCGTCGTTCTCCGTCGGATTCATCAGATTGCGTCCAAAGGCAGTCGGTATCGAAAAGCCCATCAGGGATGCCAGCGTCGGAGCGACGTCCATCTGGCCCGTCGGCGTGTCGACCGTTCCCGCCAGCGTGCCTCCCGGCAGGCGGATCAGCAGGGGTATCGACTGCATCGTGCGCCAGGCGGAGGCGGACGACAAGTTGCGACCCAGCAGCGTGCCGAGGGCCCCGCTGTTGTCGCGCGGGATCGCCGGGTGGTCCCCGTAGAGAGCGACGACGCTGTTTTCGAGCAGGTTCTCATGCGCAAGGCCTTTGACGAAGTCGCCGATTGCCCTGTCCGTGTAGTGAATCGCGCGCAGGTAGTCGCCCAAGAGCGTATCCTCCAGCTCTCCGAGCGGGAGGTCGGTTACCTGCTCCTTGAGAGCGCCGAAGTTGAACGGGTAGTGGCTGGTGAGCGTGACGAGGAATGCGTAGAACGGTTTTCCGCTGTCTCTGAGACCGGTCAGATAACCCAGCGACTGCTCGAAAAAGCAGCGATCGCTCAAGCCGAGGCCAATGCCCTCCCCTTTGGCGAATTCGTTCTTGCTGATATACCGATCGAAGCCGAGTGTGGGGTACATGTGGTTGCGGTTCCAGAAGCCCGGGCGATCCCCGTGGAGCGCGATCGTACTGTAGCCCTGCGCTTTGAGCAACGAACCGAGCGAATTGAAGCTGTTTCCGGCGAAACGGACGTACGCGACGCCCTTCGCGGTGGGGAAGAGGGACGTGTTGACCATGAACTCGGCGTCCGAGCTGTTGCCCCCGGCCGTCTGGTTATATGTCCTGGGGAAATACAGGCTTTGCCGCGCGAGGCGATTAATGTTCGGCGTGACCTCCGCGCCCCCGATTCGAAGTCCGACGGTGAAGGCCTGCAGCGACTCGACCTGTATCACGATCAGGTTTTTCCCGGGGGCAGCTGCGTGTCCCCGCACACCTCTAACGTCCGTGAGGCGGTCATTGTTGCGGCTCGAGAGCCATGTGATGATTTTATGCTCGTCCTCGGCCGCAAAGGCCTCTTTTGCAAGCGCTTCGTCGACGATGTTCGATGCGTCAGCGAAATGATAGATCAGGGTTCCGGTGTTGATGGCCACGGCGGGGCGATCCCAGAGCGAGGACAGCGCACCGCTAACGGCGCGGTTGTAGTCGGAGACCTTCCACGCGATGCCGCTGGCACCCGCCGCGAAAAGGGCGCATATTGCTACGCCTCGCAACCACGACAGCCGGGGCCAGGCTCCGCGACGCGACAGGAAGCGTACCGCCAGCGCGAAGAACGGTATGTCGATAAAATAAAAAACGTCGGAAAATTTGGTGAGAGCAAGAACGGAATCCGCAACCTCTCCCGCCTGCGCGGAGAGCCCCAGGTTTCTCAGCGAAAAGAGGTCCGAGTAATAACGGAGATACAACACGTCCGCCAGGATGAGAAGGGAGAGCAGGAGATCGAGGGCGACAAGCGCGATCCCCCGCGATCTTCCGGGCAGCAGCATCATGGGTGTCGCCAGGCACAGCAAAACGCCGAGGTTGCCGAAGAATGTAACCTCGGTCATCACATGCCTGCTGGACATCGACACGTTCAGTACGTGAAACTTGTAAAACAGGAGAGCGAGCATCGCCGTGAAAAACAAAAACTCTCCCACCGAAGTCCGCGGTCGAAGGGCGAAGCCGCGGAACAGGGAACCTTCTTTCATCCATAAACCTCCTGAAGATAACATCTTGACGCGAATTTATACATTATATTACAGGAGTGTAAAAAATACCATGGAAGAAAACGGCTGAAGATCGTCCGGCGTTTTCCACGAAGCGCCGGCACGGCATAACGGCTCGCAAACTTCTCCGTTGCCGAAGAAACGCTTTTCTGTCATACTCGCCTCGTAATGTGATTTTATTTTGCGTCGGGGGTATATTTTGTGGAAGAACTGCAGGTTCTTTGCGACTCGAAGACGAGCAAGCCGATGCCAAAGTGGATGGCAGTCATGGCGATCGCTTTCGGCGTCGTATTTCTAGCGACGGGGTTGAAGGGTTTCACGAGCGGGCAGCCGATCCTGCCGGTTATCTACAACATCGCAATCGGTTCGATTTGTATATACGGATCCAGTATACAGCGCAGATTGTATCTCTCCGACGTGGGCATCGTCCGCGAAATCAAGGCGTGGGGCCGTCATGTGCGGCGCGTTCTCCCCTGGGACGACGTCAAATTTGTCTCGCTGGCCTTCCGCCGGTCGGACATGATGGTTTTCTTCGAGGTCGACGTCACGGGATGGAAAGTTCTCTTCTCGCGCGACCAAGAGGGTCTTGTCCGCGAAATTCTGGACGATTGCATTCCCGATGTCGAGATCAAAAAATTACAGTGATTAGGAGGGATTCCCCATTCGTATCAACATAGACTGGTACGAACTCTTCAAATATCTCGTCTCTCCCGGGATGACCTTGGCAGTCTGGTTTATTCTGGACCGCATATTGTTATTCATACACAAGAGAACGCTTTTTGCCCTGAAATTTTTTGGGCGCCATGCGACGGACGAAAACAGGCGAAACGCGATCATTCAGCGAGTCAAGACGTTTCGCGGACTGATTCTGCAGTCGATTCGCATATTGAACGCACTTTTCTTCATCTTCCTTCTCCTGCACAGCTTCGGCATCGACCCGCGACCTCTTCTGGCCGGTGTCGGCGTCGTCGGTCTCGGCCTCTCCCTTGCGGCGCAGAACATCCTGCGCGACTTCTTGAACGGACTCTTCATCGTCGTCGAGGATCAATACAACGTCGGTGACTGGGTCGATATCGGCTCGTACTCGGGAACGGTCGAGAGTTTCTCGCTTCGCGTCACGCGCCTGCGCGCGATGGACGGGCGGCAGATCATCATCCCCAACAGCTCCGTCGTGCAGGTGGTGAACTATACGAAGAGCTGGGCCGTCTCGAATGTCGAGCTCGGCATCTCGTACGAGGCCAAGGTGGCGGATGTGGTGCGCACGCTCGAACGTTGCTGCGACGAACTGATGAGCATGTACCCCGGCGTCATCCTCGAACGGCCCAACATACAGTCGATCGTCGATTTTCGCCCGAACGATGTCCTGATCCGCGTCCTGACCAAGACGCTCGCGGGTGAGCAGTGGGCGGTAGGCCGGGCGTTGCGTCGCATCGTCAAGGAGAAATTCGACGACGCGGGCATCGATATCCCCGTGCCGCAGATGGTGCTTCACGACGCGGCGAAGGAGTCTGTTGCGAGGAGCGAGCGTCAACGGGCGCTGCAGATGGCCAGAGAGGCGAAGGAAGCGGAAGCCAGGGCGAAGAAGGAAGCCGCCCAGACGAAGGAGAAAGAGGAGAAAAAAACTGAAGAACGGAAGGGGGATGCCTGACGTGATGCAGGCGTCGATACTGGTATTTGGCGATGTCGAAGAGTTGGATTTCGTCGGCCCCTGGGAGGTTTTGAAGAGCGCGAACAAAGTGCGTCCCGGGATCGTCGAGGTGAAACTGGTGGCCCAGGAGAAGGAGACGCCGATTCGCGCGTTCAACGGGTTGCGTTTTTTCCCGGAGGTCGGGCTGGCATCGGCGGAGATTCCCGACCTGCTGATCGTCCCGGGAGGACAGGGGCGCCGTGTCGCCATGAGGGACGCGGAAATTCTGGATTTCGTGCGAAAGACGGCGAAAGCCGGGAGAATGATCGCCTCGGTCTGCACGGGCGCGTTCGTCCTGGCGGAGGCCGGCCTGTTGTCCGGCAAGCGGGCGACGACGCACGGCAGCGCCCTGGATGAGTTAAGGGGTTATCCCGACATTGCCGTTGTGGAGGAGCGCGTCGTTCGAAACGGTAACATCTTCACGGCCGCAGGCGTGTCGGCGGGCATGGATATGGCGCTCGAGATTCTGGCCATCGTCGCCGGCAGTGAGACCGCCCTGGCGACGGCGAGGCATATAGAATACGAACCGCCGCATCTCTTGAATACGATTCGCTGACTTTTATCCTGCCTCGTCAGTTCGTCCTCATCGGGTCGTACGTATCCATCCAGACGGCCTCCCGCTCTTGTGGCGACGTCGTCCCCGAACTTTGGGCCGGCTCGCCGTATTCTCCGGCGTCGTTGATGGCTGTTCCTGCTGCGCTTCCGTTCAGGTAGACCGTATTCTTGCGCACGAGCTTCTCGCCTTTTGGCGTCACGAGAATCGCGTAGGGCAGAGGGCGTTCCTTGCCGTCGGAGGGAGAATTGACGAGCATGCCTCGCCATATGAGTTGCGAGGATCCGCCGCCGTCCATGTTGATTGCCGTCGTGAGCCCGAGCGACTTCGCCACCCAGCGCGTCTCCTCGATGGTCGTTCCGCGGCTGTGTAGCGCGCTGCGGCCGTCGATCACAACCCAGAACGAACGCGTCCCGTCCGTCCCCATGATCGTCCGCGGATGCCGTTTGTCGAGCACGTCCGATTTGAACGACTCCGTCCCGGAGATGAACTGATTGTTCTGCATGAGCATCGGGCCTGCCTGGATCAGATTCGTGCAACTTTGGAACGAACTCGTCTCCCAGTCGCTTCGAATTTCCACGGCTACACCCGGCTGGAGCTCCTCCAGAAGCCTGCGGGAGTTGCCTCTCGCCGTTACGAGTACGCCCTCGGCCGGCGTCCTGTGATTGCTTCCCGCGCTCTCTCTCCGTTCGACGACCATTCCGTCTTTGACGATGATTTCCAGCGCGTCCAGCGCGAGTCCGGCCGCTGTGCCCGTGACGTTCGCCGTGTAGAGGGCCGCGCCGTTGGGGTCCGGAGGGGCGTTGAAGCGAGTGAACTCTACGAAACCGTTCGGGGTCCTGATGCCGATTCGCGCCGCGCCGCGTCCGAAGATGGGCGCGTCTCCGTTTTTCCATCCGACGGCGGAGCGCCCTGCCAGGGGCTTTCCGGCGTGCGTGCCGTTCAGAAGCATGGTGCCGAGAGGCCTCGCCTCGGAGAAGAAGCCGCCGTTCACCACGCCAATTGCGCCGTAGGAGACGGCAAATTCGGTCGGGGTTACGCGCGCCCGCCCGAGCGGTTCCGCGAAAGCGATATGCTGATCTGCGGCCGTCGGCGTTACCGCGAGCGCGGCAAGATAGAGCGGCTCGCAGGCGGAAGCTCCGACCGGGTTGCCGGAGGCCGTCGTCGGGTTCGGCTCTCCAGGGCGGGCGATGCCCTGGCGGTAGATCACGAGATCCGTGCCGCCGTACGAGAAGACGCGATTCCACTGGACAAAGTTCTTGCACTGCCCGACCCACGACACGAGCGCGTCGCGTCCCGAGTCGGAGAGTGGGGTCGCCCCGTCGAGGAGCAGGTCGCCGGGTGCAGGCGGTTTGATTTCGGCAGCCAGGAAGAAGGTCGGGTCGCCCGAGCCGCCGAGGTCCGGCAGGGTCGCGAGCGATTGGTAGAGGGAGACTTCAAATCCCCATCCCATCATGCGAAGGGCCATCAGCACGGCGTCGTGTCGCGTGACCTGCTCGTCGGGCTGAAAGCTTTTGTCGGGAACGAGGCCATATTTGACCGCGGAGCCGATCTGTTGCGCGTATTTGTGCGAACTCAGGACATCGATCGGCAGAGAGGGGCTCGGCGCCGCCGGGTATCCGAGTCGCGCAAAGAGCCCCGCGAGCAGTTCGGCCCGCGTGACGGCGTAACAGTGGGTCGACGAGAGCAAGAGAAGAAATGCGGCGAGAAAAAAAGTGGCGGAGCGTCTGGCGAATCCGGTGAAGGCGTTTTTATTTTCTTTCATGATTGCTTTTCGATACTCCTTAATATATACATTGCTCGAACGACGAAAATTTACCGCAAGGATCGAATCAGCGTCTCCTTGGACAAGGCTCAGAGCATTTTACAACCTTTCCACGTAATTTGCAGCAAGGATCGCCGCAAGTAATTCGAAAATATTTTTAACGCGTGGTTTTTGACGCTATGCAAAGACCGAGTGGGCGGCTATGATGAAACCGAATCGCGGGGGTGAGAGCGTGCGGGATGATATGAGAGAGGGAAAGAAAATTTCGGCGATGCGCCTTGGTTTAATCCGGCGAGAGTCGGAGGAGTGGGTCGAGAGCGGTTTTATCGAAGCGTCGCAGCGCGAACGGATCATCGCCTCCTACGTGCCCGGCCGCCGGGTTCTGCCGAGGGCCGCGGTTCTCCTCGGCGTTTTGATGATCGGGCTCGGGCTTCTCAACTTCGTGGCGGCCAACTGGTACCGCATCACGCCCACGTGGCGCGTCTCGCTGATCGTGGCGCTCTATCTCGCGACGCTCGGCGGCGCGTTCTGGAGCGATTGGGCGGAAAGACCTCTCGTCTCCGAGTCGCTGCTCTTTTTCTCTGGTTTCGTCTTTCTCGGCGGAATCTTCCTGATCTCACAGACGTTCCACACAGAGGGCCATTATGTTCGCGCGCTCGCCCTCTGGATGGTCGGGTTTTTGCCCACAGTCCTTCTCTTTCGCAGTCTCTCGTCCCTCCTGACAATGCACGTGGTTGCGCTCTTCTATATGGGCTCGGTCCTCTTCCTCTCCTTCGGCGGCGGGTACGGGCTCGCCGGGGTCCTTTCCTTTTCTCTCGAGCCAGTGATGGTTTTGCTGGTCCTCGCCGCCCTCACCGGATGGTTCTATCTCCTGGAGGGCGGTCTTCTTCGAGGCGCCAGGACGCTCTCCGCTGCCGTCTCTCTCTGCTTGGTGACCGGTCTGACGGCGGTCGGCGTCCTGTTAGCGCGAATGGATCTTCGGGAGATTACAATGCCCCTTTTCGTCTATCTCGCGCTGGGGATGGGGATACGCTTTTTCGGCGAGCGCGCGGAGATTGCCGGCGTCGACTCGCTCGGACTGGCCGTGACCGGGATTTCGGGTATTCTGTTGACGTTTCCGTTCGCGTGGGGGCATTCTTTCTGGCAGGAGGCCGCCTCCGAAACGATGGCATATTGCGTCGCCGTGAGCGTATTCGTCGGTGCCTACCTGCTCTGGTTGATCGTGCGCAGGGAGAGGCAGGGCACCTTCGCCGCGTTCCTGTTCTGCGCCCTGCTCGTCCGCTGGTACTTCGACTTCGTCGCCAGTTTCATGTCGAAATCTCTTTTTTTCTTCACGGGAGGGCTGCTCCTGATCCTGCCTCCGCTCATCTTCGGGCGCCTGCGCAGGAAAAAAGGGGAATCGTCCGAGGGCGGAGAGGGTTCGCGATGAAAAGCGCGGCGTGGAAATATCTCCTCGCGGGCTTCCTGCCCCTCGTCGTTCTCCTCTTTGTCCCGACGCGACCCCTTCTGGTCCTGACCTTCGGACAGGAGATTCTGCTGAGGACGGCGCCGGTCGACCCCCGCGACTTTTTCCGCGGGGACTACGTCGAGCTGGACTACGACGTCGCGCATCTGCCACTCTCGCTTCTCGGCGGCGAGGCGGAGAGGGGCGAGACGCTCTACGTCGCCCTTCGGCCGGACGCGCGCGGCGTGATGGAGGCGGTCGGGATAAGCAGGGAAAAACCCTCCGCCGGATCTTATCTGGCGGGTAGAGTCGTGTATCTCTCTGCCTTCGGGGCGCCTTCGTCGTCGCAGGTCGATCTCGACTACGGCATCGGCCGTTTTTACATCCGCGAGGGGACCGGCGGGGAGTTGGAGGACGCGCTGCGCAGAGGGGGAGTTCTGGCCGTTGTCCGCCTCCTGGCAGGAAGGGCTGTTTTGAAGGAATTGAGGATCGAAAGCGCGCAATAACGTGAAGCCCGGAACGTGTGGTTTTTTTCAAAAACCCTTGACATATTGACGCAAGGGTAGTATTAAAATACGTCAAGGAAATTTTCCCGCACCGCGTGAAGCGAAAAATACGCGAACGCCCCGTTTCCTGGCGAGACGGGGTGTACTGTTTGAGTTGGGGGTATATCGATGGGCGTCTTGAAGCGTTATGGAGAATATCTGCCGATTACGGACAAAACTCCGAAGGTCAACCTCGAGGAGGGAAGCACCCCTCTCGTCCGACTCGAGCGAATCGGCGCGGAACTCGGGGTCGAGCTCTGGGGGAAACTGGAGGGTTGCAACCCTTCCGGATCGTTCAAGGACCGCGGCATGGTCCTCGCCGTCGCGAAGGCCCTGGAGGACGGCGCGCGCGCGCTGGTCTGCGCGTCGACGGGGAATACGTCCGCCTCCGCCGCGGCCTACGCCGCGCACGTGGGCATTCCCTGCTACGTCCTGCTGCCGGCGGGCAAAGTGGCGCTCGGCAAGCTCGCGCAGGCTCTGATTTACGGCGCCAAGGTCGTCGCCATCGAGGGCAACTTCGACCGCGCGCTCGAGATGGCGCGAGAGGCCTCGGAGAAGCGCGGTTTCGCGATGGTGAACTCGGTGAACCCCTATCGCCTGATATCGCAGAAGACGGGCGCGTGGGAGATCTGCGAGTCGCTCGGCAGGGCGCCCGACCTGCACGCCATCCCCGTGGGGAACGCCTGCAACATCAGCGCCTACTGGGCGGGATACAAAGACCTCAAAGAGCGGGGTGGGATCGGCACACTGCCCCGGATGTTGGGCTTTCAGGCCGAGGGCGCGGCCCCGCTGGCGACGAACGAGCCCTGCCCGAATCCCGAGACGGTCGCGACCGCGATCCGCATCGGCAACCCGGTGAGCGCGGACCTCGCGCGCGCGGCGGTGAGGGAGTCGAATGGCGCGTTTAACGCGGTGACGGACGAGGAGATTCTGGCCGCGCAGCGGATGCTGGCGGAGAAGGGCGGTGTCTTCGCCGAACCCGCCTCCTGCGCGACGCTCGCCGGCCTCATCAAACTGAAGGCGGCGGGTCAGTTGCCCTCTGGTTCGACGGTCGTGATGATCCTGACCGGCAACGGCCTCAAGGACCCCGATACGGCCATGACGCAGGTCGGTAGGCCGGTGCAGATCGGCAATACGATGGAAGAGCTTCTGGAGGTGTTGGTGTCATGAGGGAGGCGATCGTCCGCGTAAGGGTTCCCGCCACCAGCGCGAACCTCGGGGCGGGTTTCGACACGCTCGGAATGGCGCTGTCCCTCTACAACGTATTCTGCGTGACGGAGAAACTTCCAGCGGGGGAGTTCCGTTCGGACGTCATCGGCGAGGGCGCGCGCGACCTGACGGACGCGAAGACCAACATGGTCGTGAAGAGCTATCTCTACGCGTGCGAAAAATGGGGGATCGAGGGAGTCGGTTTCAACGTCTGTTCGCACAACGTGATTCCTCTCTGCCGTGGCCTCGGCAGCTCAGCCGGAGCAGTCGTGGCGGGTGTTTTGATCGCGAAAGCCCTGAATGGGCTCGACATCCCCGAGGACGAACTGCTGCGCGTGATGACGCTGATCGAAGGCCATCCGGACAACGTCGCACCCTGCTACCTCGGCGGGATGACCGTGAGCTGCTGGGACGGGAACGAGCTTCGCTATGTCCGCCTGCCATCGCTGCCCTCCGATATGCACGTCGTCGTGGCCGTCCCGAACGTGCAGGTGCGCACGAGCGACGCACGCGGGGCGTTGCCGGACAAGGTCGAATTCAAAGATGCCGTGTTCAACCTCGGACGAGCGGCGCTTCTGACGGCGGCGTGGGCGACGGGTACCTGGGAACACCTTGCCTGGGGTATGGACGACAGGCTGCACCAGCAGTATCGCGCCAAGCTCTTTCCAGGCGGCGAGGTTATCATGGACCGCGTGCGCGCGATCCCCGGCTGTCTCGGCGTCGCGATCAGCGGATCCGGTCCGAGCGTCATCGCGCTCGTGCGAGGCAAACCGCGCAAGGTCGCCGAGACGATGTGCAACACGTTTTCCGAACACGGCGTCGAGTCGCTCTTCTTCGTCCTCGAGGGGAACGCGGATGGCGCGCGCGTCGAAACGTCACTTTCTTTCACTGCGCAGGGAGCATAGGGAATGATCCAGAGAGAACACATCGAACAGGAAAACAATCCGGAAGGCGGAGCGGGCGAACAAAGGGTCGCCGTCCTGAAGTTCGGCGGCAGCTCCGTGGCGGACGCCGAGCGCATGCGAGAGGTGTCGCGGATCATAAAGAAGTACCGGGAGAGGGGTTATATGCTCTCGGTTATCGTCTCCGCGATGGGCAACACGACCAACGATCTGCTCGCGCTCGCGCAGGACGTCTCCGATGAATTCGACGGCAGGGAGATCGATCAGCTGCTCGCGACCGGCGAACAACAGAGCGTGGCGCTGCTGGCACTCGCGCTGAAACAGGAGGGGATACCCGCCCAGTCGTTCACCGCGGGGCAGGCCGGTTTCCGCGCGAACGGATTTCCCACCGAGGGGCGCATCTACCGCGTCGATCCGCACGCCCTCATCGCCGCGATGGAGGAGGGCAAAGTCGCGGTCGTGACAGGTTTCCAGGCATTGACCGACGAGGGCGACGTCATTACGCTGGGGCGCGGCGGCTCCGACCTCTCGGCGGTGGCGCTGGCCGCCGCTCTGGGAGGGGAGTGCCACATCCTGAAAGACGTGGCTGGCGTCATGTCGGCGGATCCCAGGGTGGTGAAATCTCCGGTCAAACTTCGTTACTTTACTTATAAGGAGTGTATGGAGCTTTCCTCGCTCGGTGCTAAAATGTTACAGGCGAGAAGCGTCGAAGTGGCAGCGCGCTACGAGGTGCCGCTTTACGTGGCGTCCAGTTTTGTGGAGGAGGAGGGAACCTGGATCGTGAAAAGCAATCCTGTCAGCGAGGGCCTCGTCATCAAGGGCGTCGTGCACGACGCGAAGGTGGCGAAGGTAGTCGTCATGGGCGTTCCGGACGTCCCCGGCGTCGCCGGGCGTCTTTTCTCCAGCCTGGCGAAGAAGGGCATAGGCGCGGAGATGATCATTCAGAACAACATGCGCGGGGGGCTGAACGACATCGGCTTTCTCGTAAAGAAAGAGTATCTCGACGGCACGATCGAAGTCTGCCGCGATTTCAGCCGCGATGTCGAGGCGCAGGGTGTGTCCTTCAACACCGAGATTGCCCGCGTGTCGATTGTCGGCTCCGGCATCGCAAACCACCCGGATATCCCCTCCCGCATGTTCAACGTGCTTGCGGAGGAGGGCATCAACATCGACATGATCGCTTCGACCGCGCTCGCCGTCACATGTGTCGTGGCCGCTCCCAGAGCGGAGGACGCCGTGCGTGCGCTGCACGAGCATTTTATAGAAGAGGGGGCGATCTGATTGTCCGCCAAAGAGGCAAAAAAAGTAGCGGTTCTGGGTGCGACCGGCCTGGTCGGCAGAGAGATCATCAGCGTTCTCGAACAGCGAAATTTTCCCGTTTCCGAGCTCGTGTTGCTCGCGTCCGAGCGCTCGGCCGGAAAGATGTTGGAGTACCACGGTGTACCGATCACGGTTCGGGCGGTTGCGGAGGACTCGTTCGACGGTATCGATATCGCGCTCTTCTCCGCGGGCGGCTCGACCTCCCGTCGCTGGGCTCCCGTGGCGGCCGCGGCGGGGGCGGTGGTGATCGACAACAGCTCCGCGTGGCGCATGGACCCGAACGTCCCGCTCGTGGTGCCCGAGGTCAACCCGGACGATGTCTGGCAACACAAGGGTATCATCGCCAACCCGAACTGTTCGACGATCCAGATGGTCGTCGCGCTCTACCCGCTGCATTTGAAGGCAGGGCTCAAATATATCTCCGTCTCAACCTATCAGTCCGTCTCGGGCACGGGGGTGGAGGCACTCGCCTCCTTGGAGTCGGGCAGCAGGGAGATCCTGGAGGGGAAAGAACCCTCTGCGACGCTCGTCTATTCGCATCCGATCGCCTTCGACCTGTTGCCGCACATCGGCGCTTTCGACATGGAGGGTATCAGCGAGGAGGAGTGGAAGATGGTGCGGGAGTCACAGAAGATCATGCACCTGCCCGATCTGAAGGTGAGCTGCACGACGGTGCGCGTCCCCGTCTTCCGCGGGCATGGCGAATCGGTCGTGGCGCAGTTCGAGAAAACACTCTCTCTCGACGACGCGCGCAAGATCCTGAATAACACCTCCGGTGTAACCGTGCAGGACGACCTTGCGAACGCCATTTACCCCCGTCCCCGCTACAGTACCGGCAAAGACGCCGTTTTCGTCGGGCGACTCCGCAAGGACACGGGGCTCGACGGAGCGCTCGCGATGTGGATTGTCTCCGACAACCTCAGGAAGGGCGCGGCCCTCAACGCGGTGCAGATCGCGGAGCTGCTGTAAGAACTCGCATTGTTGCAAAACGGCGCGAGCGTCCCCGCAAAGGGCGCTCGCGCCGTTTTATTCCCTTGCTATATCGTCTTCTGCTTTGTCGTCTTGTGCATGTACATGAGCTCGTCGGCTTTGGAGATCAGTTTGTCCAGCGATGAATATTCCCTCTCCGGCCACACTTCGACGATGCCGTAGCTGAAGCGATGATCGTAGAGCTTGTCGGCAAAGTGCTTGAGCATGTCGAACTCCTCGTCGATCTTCCCCATGATCTTCCTCGCCTGATTCTCCGAGCAGTCGTAGAGGCAGAGCAGAAATTCGTCTCCTCCCCACCTGCAGAGTACGTCCGAGCCGCGGCTGAAAGTTCTGATCGCGTGGACGAAGGAGGTGATCAGATGGTCGCCTTCGTCGTGGCCGTATAGATCGTTGACATTTTTAAGCCCGTCCAGATCCAGAAAACAGAGGCAGGAGAGCACGCCCGCCCCGATGCCCTTCCGGAGGGTCTCGTCAAGTGTTTTATAGCCCCACTCCCTGTTGAACGTTCCGGTCATATGGTCGACGGACGCAAAGTGCTGCAGGCGCTCCTCGTTTCGTTTCAACTCCGTGATGTCCGTCGCCGTCTCCAGGTGAACTTGCCGTCCGTCGATCCATGTGATGACGGAGTCGTTCAGGAGATACCACCTTTTCGTGACCGTATTCTGAAACTCCCACTTGTATGGCCCGCCCGGGCGGCCGTTCTCGTCGAAGAGCCTTGAGGTCGGGCACCATAGACATGGCCCCGTCTGGCCCTTTTGCAGGATGCTCCAGCACGGCTTGCCCTTGCCGTGCGCAAGCGCTGGAAATATTTTTCTCATGTAGTGGTTGGCGAAGAGAATCTCGTAGGAGTCGATGTCTGATACATAAATGGGCATATCGATATTGTCCAGCACGGTCTGAAATATTTCGTGGATTTGTTTCGTCTCTTTCGCCGTGTGTTTGTGAAGGACCAGAGGGGTAATCAAAGCCGTGGAAATTTTCAGAAGTTGAACCTCTTCGTCTGTCCAGGCCCTCTTTCGCTCGCACTCGTCGTAGCCGACAAACCCCAGCAGCTCGCCGTCGGTGATCATGGGGAGGATGGCAAGCGCCTTGATTCCCTGAGGGTCGAGCAACTTTCTGTCTGGCTCCGGCAGAGACGAAACGTCGTCGACGATGAACGTGCCGCTGGCGATGCGCCCTATATCGAACTTGTTCGAGTCGAAATCCTGACAAAAATCAATCTGCGACTCAGTCCCCGGCGAGCACCATTCGTAGGTATTGGAACAGAAGCCGGGTTTCGTAAACTCGAAGACGTAGAGCCTGTTTGCATCGATGAAGCTGCCCACGGTAGCGAGGATCTTATCGACTGTCGAATCGATATCCTGCAGGTCGTAGGTATTCGTAACCACGCTGAGGAGGAGATTCTGAACATCCTGCAGGGCGATTCCTCGGGGGCCGTTCCCGTTTATTTTCTTTTCCGCCATGAAGCCATCCCCTAAAATAACTTTCATTTCCAATTGGCGTATGGTAGCGTATGATCTTGTAAAAAACAAGGATTTACCGATGATTTCACAGAAAACCCTGGGATGGTGTTTACGAAAACGATCGGATTCTTTATCTCTGCGAGTGCTCGAAAAAGAGCGGCTCCCTGCTTTGCGCGGATGTGCGGGTATGTGGAGAGAAGTACTTGACGTATGGGAAAAAGCATGTAGAATACGGAATGTTCGACGCCAGCGGGGGCTTCCGATGCGCGCGGACGGCAAGTGCCGGTGTAGCTCAGTTGGTAGAGCAGCTGACTTGTAATCAGCAGGTCGTCCGTTCGAATCGGATCGCCGGCTCCAGAGCAGCCAATGTGGTGGGATGGCCGAGTGGTCAAAGGCAACAGACTGTAAATGCCGTACTGAATCGCTACATTCCATCAGAAAAAGTCCCGAAGCAAGACGGTGAGCCATTCCAGCCACCGTCTTTTTCTTTGACACTTTGAGTGCCAATGGGCAACAGATTTAAAGTGGCAGCAAACGTGTCTGTGTCAAGCTGTACCAAGGCTCGAAAAATCTGATACCCTGACACAATCTCACAGCATTTTTTCGACTCAAAAAACCCCCCTGAACCATTGCTATGACTAAGAAATTTTGTGACGCCCACTATGTGAAGGAGACTATACCACCTACACATAGGTAATCGTAATGGGGAAAGGGGGGAAACATAAAGTTGAAGAATGATGTTCTATAGTGTTCTATAGCTATCTGAAGAGAACTATAGTGTACTACTACATTTGATACTTGTTTACCCCCCTTTTCTCTTTATCAAGAGACTACAGGAGGTAAACACAATGTCATCAAATGAGAATTGGTTCCTCACCTTACGCGCTCAGGAAGAGTACAAAGACATCCCCGACACACTCCTCCAAAGACAAGTAAACCTTGAATGTCTCATGAAAACCGAAGGACTCCTCAGACACGACAGAGAGGTTGAACAAGCCAAGGGAAACGAACTAGAGAGTACGACATCCTACGGAAGAGCACTGCTTCGCGACAACCTCAAGCCGATTGCCGACGAAATTGCGCAGCAGTTTATTGAGATCAATTCGGGAAAACCCGGTCTAGGCAACTCCGCAATGAAGCCATTATCAGAACTCACCCCGGAAACAATATCATTCATCGCCCTCAGAAGCCTACTCAACACAATCTCATACGAACATACCCTCCAATTTGTGGCTATCGGTATTGGCAATCAAATTGAGGATGAAATTCGTTACAGCAAATTCGAGAAAGAAGCATCCGAACGTTTCAGCTTTGCTGTACGTCGAGCCGAACGCAGTACGACCTATCACCGCAAGCGTAAAGCCATGAACACAATGATGCTGCACACAGCGCAAGGCGTGTTCGACGGTATGCCTCACCCCGAGTTGAATTGGGAGTCTTGGCCGTTGGAAAAGAAGCTCAACATCGGAACACGTCTTATTGTCAACGCCGGAGAAAAAATGCATGATAATGGCGGTCAAAAAATGTAGGTTCTCGGCGACGAGCGGGGTCGATCTCAGGCGTTCCGTTCGTACAAAGTATTCACGATCTGCTGTTTCTGTTTCATGAATTCCTTCCGT
>JAVBQG010000002.1:0-101647 GCA_031549185.1 Synergistaceae bacterium
TGCGCCGAGGGGCACGACGTCATCAAGGCGGCGGGCAACATGGCCTATCCGATGGGCCTGCGCACGGAGCGCCTCGCCGAGGAGGTCCTGTCGATCGCCCGCCAGCTCGGGTTGCCCTTCGAGGTCGTGGCCGGCTGGGGATGCGATCCGCGCACGATGATCGGCGCGGGCGCCGCTGCCGGCGTGCCGGTGCTGGTGACGCTGCCGCAGATCGTGGGTGGGGGGCACGTCGGGCTCTCGATCGGCGACAGCATTTCGATCTCCCAGCGCTCGGCGCGCATCGCGCAGATGCTGGGCGACTCGGGGATGATCGTCGAGTCGGCCGTGGCGCTGACGCAGGAGATTCACGACGGGCCCTTCGAGACCTACACGGGACACGGCATTTGGTCGTGGTGGCAGGGGATGCCGGTCTACAGCCTGCGCGAAAAGACGCTCGCGCGCATCGATATGGACGAAAATCTGCGCCGCGCGCAGGATCTGCAGAAGGACAGCGCGATGATCCAGGAGGCGATCGAGAAGGGCCTGCCGAAGACGAAGATCTCGAAGATCCCCTTTCGCATGGAGATGTCCGCGTTTACGCGGCTGGAAAAGAGCCTGCCGATCATCGGCGACATCGGCGAGGTATGGCCGGTGATCGCCAGCCGCGTGGCGGGCGAGCTCGGCGTGAAACTCGACTTCATGAGCTACAAGCAGGAGACGGAGGAAGGGAAGTGCATACGCGAGTGGATCGTGGAGAACGTGCGTTTCCTCGACAGAGACCTGATGATGGAGCGAGCGAGGGAGTGGCGTCTGAAATGAGCGGGGGGGCAGGTAAGAGAGTGTTGGCTGTGATCCCCTGCCGGTACGACGCGACGCGTCTGCCGGGCAAACCGCTGGCGGACATCCACGGCAAGCCGATGATCCGGCACGTCTACGAGCAGGCTTCCCGCGCGGAGAAGATCGACGACGTGATCATCGCGACGGACGACCAGCGGATCGTCGACGCCGTGCAGGCCTTCGGCGGGCGCGTGGAGCTGACCTCGAAGGAGCACGCGAACGGCACCAGTCGCGTCGCGGAGGTCGCCGCCCGGAGCGATTGCGATTACGTCCTGAACATTCAGGGCGACGAACCCCTGCTCGACCCGCGCTCGCTCGACGAGTTGATCGACGGGCTCGTGCGGGACGGCGTGAAATCCGCCACACTCTGCTGTGCGGTGGACGACGAGGCGTCGCTTGCCTCGCCCGCCGTGGTGAAGGTCGCGCGCAACCTGGCGGGAGACGCGCTCTACTTCAGCCGCTCGCAGATCCCCTTCGTGCGCAATGCGACGGGAATCAAAATATACGCGCACATCGGCATCTACGGCTTCGAGAAAAATTTCCTGGCGACCGTCTCGCGCCTTGCGCAGACGCCGCTGGCGGAGACGGAGTCGCTCGAACAGTTGAAGATCCTCGAGAACGGATACGCCATGCGCGTCATCGAGACGAACTACCCGCCCAGAGGGCCGAGCGTGGACACGCTGGAGGATCTGGCGAGGGTCATAGAGATTCTGGCGGGAATGGTATAATCGGGTTATTACGAAAAACGTGGGTTCTGGCGGGAGCGTGGGCACGCGATGACTGATATGGGCATGATGGAAAAGATCGACCGGATGCAGAAGGACGGCAAGATCGAGTGGCCGGAGACGAAGGTCCGCTTCCCGTGGACGAAGGACACGCCGATCCCCAACCTGAAGGCCGTGGTGATCCTCACGGAGGGGGTGCGCGGCCACCTCAACCAGAGCCGCGCCGTGGCGCAGTGGCTGGTGCGCCGTACGGGCGCGGAGATTCTCGAGCTCGAAGTGCCGATTCCGACGGGTGTGCGCCGCAGTACGCTGCGGGCCGCCGCCGCGCGCCTATTGGAGGGCAATCGCCGCAAGGCGCGCGATTGGCTCGCGCTCGCCGAGGGTGAGGGCGTCATCCGGACGCTCGGCCCGTGGCTGATGGTTCGCGATATCCGCGAGGGAGAGCCGCAGTCGCTCGTCCTGCTCTCCGCCGGCACACTGCCCGCCTTTTACAACGTCGCGCTGGGCTATATCTGGCGCTGCACCTGCGTCGCGATCATGACGCCCTCCGTGATCGGCACGGAGCCGTTCGACTTCGCGATCGTGCCCGAGCACGACTATCCGAAGGATGTCTCGAACGTCCTGACCACGATCGGCGCGCCGAACCTGATCGTGCGAGAGGAGCTGGGGACGCCCGCCGAGACGCTGATGGCGGAGTTCCCTCCGCAGGGCGGGCGGCGCTGGGGCATCCTGATCGGCGGCGACGACAAGAACTACCGCGTCACGCCCGAGTGGGTGCAGAAGCAGCTCGGCAAGATCTTCCACGAAGCCGAGCGCAGCGACGTCGATCTATACATCACCACGTCCCGGCGCACGTCGCGAGAGGCGGAGGCGGTCATCAAACGTCTCTCGTCCAACTGCCCCAACGTCCGCTTTCTCCTCCTGGCCTCCGAAGATCCCTTCAACCCCGTGCCCTCCATGCTGGGCGCGTGCGATGAAATTTTCACGACCGACGACTCGGTGAACATGGTCTCCGAGGCGGCGACCGCGGGACACCGGGTCGTGTTGATGCGCGTCCCCCGCGCGGGCTTCGTGAAGCCGCGCCTGCAGGTGAGCACGGCGATGCTCGTGCGTGCGGGGCTCCTGCCCAGGCGTGCGCTGTGGGGGATTCCGCGTTTCGATCAGACGTTCCGGAGCTTCGAGAAGATGGGGCTGCTGGTGGAGTTCCGGCAGTGGATGAAGGAGCGCCGACGCGACGATTATTCTCCCTTCGCCCCGCTCGACGAGACCGCCGAGATCGATCCCGACGGCTTCAACGAAGCCCGCCGCGCCGCCGACTGGATCCTGGAGAACCTGGGCGACGTGGTGCACCCGAGAGAGGACGAATAGGAGGAGGCATGATATGGCGTTAATGGAGGGGTTTCGCGTAAAAAACTATCGTGCCCTTCGCGATGTTACGATCGGCAGGGTTACGCACATAGACAAAGCAAAAGCACTGACGCCCTTGACGGCAGTGATCGGTAAGAATGGAGCGGGCAAAAGTACGCTGTTCGACGCATTCGGTTTTCTGTCGGATTGCCTGGCCAGTGATGTGGAGAGCGCGTGTGATATGCGGGGGCGCGGCGGTTTCGATCGCCTCCGATCAATGGGTGAGCGAGACGCTATCGGTTTCGAGGTATACTACCGCGAGGCATCCGGAGAACGCCCTATTACATATCATCTGGATATCGACCTCGATGAGAACAACAGGCCTTATGTCGCGAAAGAAATTCTGTTGCAGAGACGTAAAAAGCAGAAATACGGCAAGCCGTATCCTTTTCTACGGTTGGAGAATGGTCGTGGGGTGGCATGGGCAGGCAGAGAAGGTTTCAGTAGTTTTGAAGCTGGCAATATGGAGGAGAGAAGCATCGCATCGGACGAAGAGGATCCTGCCAGTGTCAAAATAGGACTCACTGACAAGCGTAAACTTGGCATTGAGACGCTTGGAACTTTGGCGGATCACCCCCGGATCGGTTCCTTTCGCGAATTTCTCAAAGGCTGGTATCTCTCGTATTTTACGCCGGACGCGGCACGAAATCTCTCTGCTACAGGGCCGCAGAAACACCTCAACATGCACGGAGACAACATTGGTAACGTGGTGCAATACCTAGAGCGAGAACATCCGACTCGACTCGGCGAGATTCTTGAACGCATTGCGGGGAAGATACCGGGTATCTCTGATATTTGCACACACGTAACGGAAGATAAGCGCGTGTTGCTCCGTTTTGACGACGGCGCGTTTAGGGACCCACTGTACGCGCAGCAGATGTCGGATGGAACCCTGAAAATCTTTGCCTATCTTCTGATGTTAGAGGATCCTTCTCCACCGCCGTTTATCTGCATTGAGGAACCCGAGAACGGTCTTTATCATAAGCTTCTGGAAATACTCGCCAAGGAGTTCCGTGACTATACTGCCAAAAATGCGTCGCGAAAAAACGCATCGCAGTTTTTTGTCACGACGCACCAACCGTATTTCGTTAATGCCCTTGGCCCCGAAGAGGTTTGGGTGTTGGAAAAGGGCGAAGACGGTTTTTCGACGATTCACCGCGCCTCTGATTTCCCTGTCGTGAGCGAAATGGTGGGGGAAGGACTTCCTCTGGGGGATCTCTGGTATAGTGACTATCTGGATAAATGAGAGCCATGCATATTGAATTTTTAGTAGAAGACAGTTCAGGAAAAGCACTTCTCGATATTATTTTACCCAAAATTCTGGGCAAACACGGAGAACCTCACACGTGGAGAATCATCAGTTACAAAGGTATTGGGAAAATCCCCAGGAATTTGCATTCGATTGCGGAGGCAAAAAGTCGTATTTTGCTCGATCGTCTCCCGAGACTCCTGCAGGGATATGGTAAAGCCGGAGTCGATGCGGTTGTCATAGTTGTGGACAGTGATAGACGTGATTGCGCCGCGTTTTTGAAAGAGCTGGGTCTGTTGCTTGGACAATGCGACCCTGCCCCCAGGGCCCTTTTCCGATTGGCTATCGAAGAGATAGAAGCGTGGTATTTTGGCGACATAGCGGCGCTTAAGAGTGTTTATCCCAAAGCGAAACAAAATGTGATACAGTCGTATGTTCAAGATGGCATCTGCGGAACGTGGGAGAGATTGGCTGATGCTGTATTTCCCGGAGGATATGCGGAGGTAAAGAAAAGAGGCTGGCCTTTGCCTGGAGAATTGAAACATGAATGGGCGAAAAAGATCGGACCGAAACTTGACGTAGAGAACAATCTCTCGCCAAGTTTTGCGAAGCTGCGCGATGGTATCAGAAGATTGGTGCAGGATTCTTAAGGTGACATTTGTTTTGAAACAAGAGGACGAATAGATGCAGAAAGAAAATTTGGCAGAGAGCAACGACCCCGTACGCGAGGCGTACGTCTATGTTCCGAAGAAGAGGCCGAAAAAACGCGAGAAGAAACCGGCGGGGAAGCACGAGCGCACGCCGCAGAAGCTCATCTCCCAGATGATCGACAAGTACGTCGACGGCGAGGAGCGGCGCGCGCAGTTTCTGCGCGACGCGGTGCAAGTGCTGGACGAATATCGCGTGCGCGGATTGCGCGCCACCTCCCGCGAGGTGATCGCGTGGCTGGAGGCGTGGGACGACGAGGACGACTCGGAGGGACCGTCATGCCACAGGTGATCTTCACGCCCGACGCCGTCCTCGACCTGGAGATTCTGCGCGAGCTGCTCAAGGAGAGGGAGACGCAGGCCTCGACCCGCGCGGCGAAGATCCTCTCCGCCAAGATTACGCAGCTCACCCTCAACGCCGGCCTCGGCCGCCCGGTCGAGTTGCCCGACGGCACGCTCGCGCGCGAACTCGGCATCAACCTCGCCCTTGACGACTGCACGGTGCTTTACTGCCAGGAGGGCGATACGATCGTGGTGCTGCTGATCAGGCACCGGGACGAGGCGGGGTACGGCCTGTAACCGCGCCGAGAAAACGCAGACGGCCTATTTTTCTTCGTCGAAGAGGGGGCTCTCGTTGCTGTCGGTCGCGATGACGATGATATCCACCTTGTGAACCTGCCGCGAGATGCGGTTGATGACCGATCCCTTCAGAACCTCCGACCAGCGGCTCTGCCCCGTCTCACCCAGAACCAGCAGGGTTGTGCCCGTCCTGTTGATGTAGCGCGCGATCTCGTCGGCCGGGTTGTCGCCCTCCAGGTACAGTACGTTTGCGCCCAGTTCCGTCGCCATTTTTTTCGCGGCCTCCCACTGTTCGGCCTCTTTCTTTTCCAGCCGGACGCCCGGAGTTCCGACGGTGATGCAGTCGAAAGCGCCCTGCATGCCCCGCGCGAAGCGGTAAGCGCGCCGTATCAGCCTGAGAGCCCTGGGCGTCGGGGTGACGCAGACGACCACGTGCTCGCGAATCGCCCTATCCTTCTTTTTTCTCTCGCCGACGTAATCCTGCAGCTGTGCGTCGACGCCCTCGGCCATCTGGCGTAGCGCGAGTTCGCGCAGGGCGACGATGTTCTCCTTGCGGAAGAAGCGCGACAGCGCCTGCGGAATTGTTTCCTCGTGATAGATCTCCCCGCGCATCAGACGGTCGATCAGGGCGTCGGCCGTGAGGTCGACGAGCTCGATGTCCTCCGCGCTGGCGAAGATCGCGTCGGGGAGCGTCTCGCGCACGCGAACGCTCGTCATTCCCTCTACGGTGTCGTTGAGGCTTTCGAGATGCTGGACGTTGAGTGTGGTGACCACGTCGATGCCGGAGTCGCGCAGCTCTTCGATGTCCTGCCAGCGTTTTTCGTTCTTCGAGCCGGGGATGTTGGTATGCGCGAGTTCGTCGACGATGACGACCTCCGGGCGCCGTCGCAGGATCGCCCGTACGTCCAGCTCCTGGAAGCTGGCGCCGCGGTATTCGATGGTCCGCGTGGGGACCTGTTCCAATCCCTCCGCCATCGCGGCGGTCGCCGGGCGTCCGTGCGGTTCGACGAGGCCGACCACGATATCCTCGCCGCGCGCGATGCGATCCTTCGCCTCGCTCAGCATCCGGTACGTCTTGCCGACGCCCGGCACCGCGCCGAGAAAAATTTTCAGCTCGCCGCGCTCCCTGGCTACTTTGGGGCGATGGATCGTCTTCGAGTTCATGACCGCTTTTCGCGTTTCCCGAGATCGTCGAGCGCCATGTTCAATTCGAGCACATTTACGCGCGGCTCTCCCAGGAACCCGAACTGTCTCGGCGTCGTATGTGTCGCCACGAGATTGCGCACGATATCCACGCTCATAGAGCGGGCCTTCGCGACGCGGTGGACCTGGCTCTCCGCGTTCGCGGGCGTGATGTCCGGGTCCAGCCCGGAGGCGGACGTCGTCAGGCGGTCGATGGGGATGTCGCCTTTGGCGAGCTCTTCGTCCCGCGTCAATTTTTCGACCTCCGCGGTGACGCGCGCTTTGAGCGCTCTGTTCGTCGGGCCGAGGTTGCTGCCGCCGCTGTTCGAGGCGTCATAGCCGACCGCCGAGGGGCGCGGGTGGAAGTACCCGGGGCCCTCGAACTTCTGGGCGATCAGCGACGAACCCACGACCTCTCCCGCCTCGTCCCGGACCAGGCTGCCGTTCGCCTGCCGCGAAAACGCGGCCTGCGCGATGCCGGTGATCGCGAACGGGTAAACGACGCCTGTCAGCACGAGCGTCGCGAGAGCCATTTTGGCGGCGATTTTCAGATGTTTGAGCATGAGCGCATCTCTCTCCTTTGGGGTGCCCTTCGACTCCACTCAAGGCACGGTGGCTGTCCGCATGTTCTTGATCCTCACGGAACCATCTCGATTTTCCTGCTTACGATCGCCGGGTGTGTTACCGCTCCCTGAGCGGAGTCGAAGGGAGCCCCCTACCCCACCCCCAGCGCCGCCAGCAGCATGTCGATGACCTTGAGGCCGACGAACGGCGTGACCAGGCCGCCCAGCCCGTAGATCAGCAGGTTGCGCCGCAGCAGCGCGCCCGCGCCGATGGGGCGGTACTGCACGCCCCGCAAGGCCAGCGGGATCAAGAGCACGATGATCAGCGCGTTGAAGATGATCGCCGACAGAATTGCACTCTGCGGCGAGTGCAGACCCATCACGTTCAATCGCCCGAGCGCCGGATAGCTCGCCACGAAGAGGGCGGGGATGATGGCGAAGTACTTCGCCACGTCGTTCGCGATGCTGAAGGTCGTGAGCGCGCCGCGCGTCATCAGCAGCTGCTTTCCGATCGACACGATCTCGATCAGCTTGGTCGGGTTAGAGTCGAGGTCGACCATGTTGCCCGCCTCTTTGGCCGCCATGGTGCCCGTGTTCATCGCGACGCCGACGTCGGCCTGGGCGAGGGCGGGGGCGTCGTTGGTGCCGTCGCCGGTCATGGCGACCAGCTTGCCCTGCGCCTGCTCCTTGCGGATCAGCTCCATCTTGTTCTCCGGCGTCGCCTGCGCGAGATAGTCGTCCACGCCCGCCTCCTCGGCGATGGCGGCTGCCGTCAGGGGGTTGTCGCCCGTGATCATGACCGTGCGGATTCCCATCGCGCGGAGTTGTTCGAAGCGCTCCTTGATCCCGCCCTTCACGACGTCCTTGAGGTGGACGACTCCGACGACCTCCGCCTCGCGCGCCACGACGAGCGGCGTTCCGCCCGAGATGGCGATTTTGTCCGTGACGGCGTTCACGTCGTCGGGGATCGCTCCGCCGAGGCTCTTGACCCACTCCGCCACCACGTCCTTCGCGCCCTTGCGTATGCGCGCGCCGCCGATGTCGACGCCGCTCATGCGCGTCTGCGCCGAGAAGGGGACGAAGGTGGCGCCCTCCATCGTGCGTCCGCGGATGCCGAACCGTTTGGCGAGGGCGACGATCGACCGTCCCTCCGGCGTCTCGTCGGAGAGGGAGGACATCTGCGCGGTGTCGGCGACTTCCTCCTCCGTGTGGTCTCCGATGGGGACGAATTGAGCCGCCTTCCGGTTTCCGAGCGTGATGGTGCCCGTCTTGTCCAGAAGCAGCGTGTTCACGTCGCCCGCCGCCTCCACCGCGCGGCCCGAGAGCGCGAGAACATTGTAGCGCATCAGGCGATTCATCCCCGCGATGCCGATGGCCGAGAGCAGTCCGCCGATCGTCGTCGGGATGAGGCAGACGAGCAGCGCCACGAGGGTCGCTACCGGCACCCGCGCGCCGGAGTAGATCGCGAAGCATTCGAGCGTCGCCACGACGACGAGAAAGAGCATGGAGAGGCCCGCCAGAAGGATGTTCAGGCTGATCTCGTTGGGCGTCTTCTTGCGCTCGGCGCCCTCGACGAGCCCGATCATGCGGTCGAGGAAGGTCTTGCCCGGTTCCGACGTGATCCGTACGAGGATGCAGTCCGAGAGCACCTTCGTGCCGCCGGTGACGGCGCTGCGGTCGCCGCCGGATTCGCGGATCACCGGCGCGGACTCGCCCGTGATCGCCGACTCGTCGACGGAGGCGATCCCTTCGACCACGTCGCCGTCGCCCGGGATGATCTCGCCGGCGGAGACCTTGACGACGTCGCCCTTCCTCAGGTGAGTCGAGGGGACGGGGCGTATCTCCCCGTCCTCGCCCACGAGGTTGGCGAAGGTGTCCGTCTTCATGCTGCGCAGGGCGTCGGCCTGCGCTTTGCCACGCCCCTCTGCCATGGCCTCGGCGAAGTTTGCGAAGAGCACGGTGAACCAGAGGCAGAGGGCGATCGCGGCGGTGAAGCCCGCGTCGCCTGTCCCCTTTGCCAGCGCCAGGAGCCAGCAAACGCTGGTGACGACGGATCCGACCTCCGTCACGAACATGACGGGATTGTGCATCATGATCCTGGGGTCGAGCTTGAGGGCGGCGCTCTTCATCGCGTTCGCGACGATGCCGGTGTTCGATACTTTCCGTCCGCTTTTTTTCATCTTTAGAAGACCTCTCCCGCCGTCATGGCAAAGTGTTCTATGATCGGGCCCAGCGCCAGAACGGGAACGAATGTCAGCGCCCCCACGATCAGGATCACGCCGATCAGAAGAAATACGAAGAGCGGTCCCGTGGTCGAAAACGTGCCGTTCGATTCCGGCACGGTGTTCTTGCCGGCCATCGACCCTGCGAGAGCCAGAAGCGGGATGATGAACAGAAAGCGTCCGGCGAGCATGCAGAGGGCAAGTAAAATGTTATAGAAGTGCGAGTTCGCGGAGAGCCCGGCGAACGCGCTGCCGTTGTTGCCGGTGGCCGACGCCGCGGCGTAGAAGATCTCGGAGAGGCCGTGCGGTCCCTGGTTCGTCCTTGCCGCAAGCCCCGCCTCGGTCGAGACGCCGATCGCCGCGCCGACCAGGATGGAGGTGACCACGACGAGGACGGCCGCCATCGCCATCTTCATCTCCTTCGCCTCGACCTTTTTGCCGAGGTATTCGGGCGTCCGGCCGACCATGAGGCCCGCGATGAAGACGGTCAGGACCGCGTAGAGGAGAATTCCCAGCATTCCCGCTCCGACGCCGCCGAAGATCATTTCGCCGAGCGCGATGTTGAGCATCGGGATCATGCCGCCGAGCGGCGTGTAGCTGTCGTGCATTGAGTTGACCGCCCCGCAGGACGCGTCCGTCGTCACGGCCGCGAAGAGGGCGCTGTTCGCGATGCCGAAACGAACCTCCTTGCCCTCCATGTTGCCGCCGGCCTGCATCCGGTTGCCCGGCGCGGCGACGGCCTGCTGGTTCGCGCCGAGCTGCGAGAGGATTGGGTTGCCCGCCTGTTCGCTCCAGTAGACGGCCGCGGTGCCCGCGACGAAGAGCAGGAACATCGCGCTCCAGAGCGCCCAGCCCTGCGCCCTGTTGCGCGCGTAGCGCCCGAAGGTGACCGTCAGGCCCGACGGGATCAGAAAGATCGCCAGCATCTGCAGGAAGTTCGAGAGCGGCGTCGGGTTTTCATAGGGGTGTGCCGAGCTGGCGTTGAAGAAGCCGCCGCCGTTCGTCCCCAGCATCTTGATCGCGAGCTGCGAGGCTGCGGGGCCCTGTGCGAGAGTCTGGGTGCCGCCCTCGATCGTGTGCGCCGTCGTATAGGGGTTCAGGTTCTGGACGACTCCCTCCGCGCAGAAGACGACCGCGAGGACGACGGAGATCGGCAGCAGAATATAGATCGTCGCCCGCACGAGATCGGCCCAGAAGTTGCCGATGCCCTGCGCCTTTTTGCGCGTAAGGCCGCGCATCAGGGCGACGGCGGCCGCCATGCCGGTCGCGGCGGAGACGAAGTTCTGCCAGGTCAGCCCGAACATCTGGCTCGCGTAGGTCGCCGCGGATTCGCCGCTGTACGCCTGCCAGTTCGTGTTGGTGACGAAGCTGACGGCGGTACCCATGGCGAACGTCGGGCTCATGCCCGGCATCCCTTGCGGGTTCAGGAGATGCGGATGCCAGGCCTGCGTGCGCAGAAAGAGGAAGAGGATCGCAAACCCCGCCGCGTTGAACAGGAGCAGTGTGGTGGCGTACGTCGTCCATCGCATGTCGCTCTTCGGCGAGACGCCGCAGAGCCGATAGAAAAGTTTTTCCACGGGCGCGAGGACGGGAGAGAGAAACGTCCTCTCTCCCTCGAATACGCGGTGCATGTAAACCCCCATCGGATATGCCGTCGACAGAAGAACGGCACAGTAGAGCGCGATCTGCAGGATACCGTTCATGGCTGCCGTCTCACAGCCTCTCGGGGAAGACGAGCGCGTAGCCCAGATAGAAAAAGAGCCCGACCGCGATTGCCAGACTGATCAGATATTCGAACATGAAGATTCCTCCGGTTTCAAGATTTGTTTCGTCATACTCTGTCGATCCGTTTGATGTAATCCGGGCATCCGGCGACGAAACCGACGAAGCCGGCGACGCACGGAAGATCCAACATTCTCTCTCACCACCTCGCGCGATATGATAGGGCAGGGGGTGTTAAGGCGGCGTGAAGCGGAGGATTCGTGGTGTTAAGAAGTTGTGAAGTCGGGTTTTACGGATTTGCGCCGATATGCTCTTCGTTAGAATTGCCGACAGATAGGGGGAGCTGGTCATGGCGGACGATCGTGGCGATTTTTCGGGGAGCGGGCTCGCCCTTTCCCTCTGGAACAGGGGACGCCCCTACTTGGTTGCGTCCCTGCTCGTTGCGATCGTGACGGCTGCGATCCTGCCGCTGCGCGAGGACTTCGACAAGGCGCTCTGGGGGCCGATCTATCTGTTCATCCTGGTGGCCGTGGCGATTCGCGGCGGGCTGTACCCCGCAATTTTTTGCGCGATCGCGAGTTTCCTCGCGTGGGATTATTTTTTCCTGGCCCCTTACGAGACGTTGGACGTCGCGTCGGGTAGCGACTGGGTCGTCCTCTTCACCTTTCTGATCGTCGGGATTTCCATCGGCGTGCAGACGTCGCGCCTGCGCCGTCGTGAACGGCTGGCCGCGCGCGTGGCGGCGTTGGAGGAGTCGGATCGCCTCAAGAGCACCCTCGTCTCGATGATCTCGCACGAGCTGAAAACGCCGCTCGTCTCCCTCACGGTCACTGTCACGAATCTGCTGGAGGGCGACACGGAGTGGAGCGAAGCGTGGGTGCGCGAGGAGCTTTCCGGCATGGAGCGCTCGCTCGTGCGCCTGGACGAGAACATCAGCGCGCTGATCGACCTTTCGCGGCTGGAGTCGGATTCGTGGAAACCCCATTTCGAGATCTACGACCTGGGGGACGTCGTCGGCACCACGCTCGCGCGACTGCCCGCCCCCTACCGCGACAAGATCCACTACTCCATACCGCCCGACCTCTCCGTGCGCATCGACTTCAACCAGATTTCGCGCGCGATCCAGACGGTCGTCGAGAACGCCGTGCACTATGGAGAGGGCGGCCTTGTCATCCTTCTGGGCGAGCCGGATAAAGACCTCGGCGAGAAGGTGCGCCTGCGCATCGAGGACCGCGGGCCGGGCGTGCCGGACGACGAGAAGGAACGCGTCTTCGAAAAGTTCTATCGCGGGCGGAACGCCGCTTTGACGACACAGGGGACGGGTGTGGGACTCACGATCGCGCGCGAGATCGCGAGCATGCACGGGGGCAGGATATGGATCGAGGACGCCGTTCCGCACGGCGCGCGCGTGATCATCGAGTTACCCCGGGCGGAGGAGTAGAGATGGAAAAAACGGAGAAGAACGGATATGCGGAGAGGGGCGCGAAAATACTCGTCGTCGACGACGACGAACAGATCCGCCGCGCGCTGAAATCGATCCTCTCCGTCCGCGGCTGCCGGGTCTCTACGGCAGGCGACGGATCGCTCGGACTCAACCTCGCGATCGAGAACACGCCGGACCTGGTCGTCCTCGACGTCTCCCTGCCGGACATGAGCGGCATCGAAGTCTGCGAGGAGCTTCGCGCGTGGTACGCCGGCCCGGTCATCATGCTCAGCATCCGGTCGGATGAGCCGGACAAGATCCGCGCGCTCGATTGCGGCGCAGACGACTACATGACCAAGCCGTTTTCGACTGGGGAGCTGCTGGCCCGGATCCGGGCGCAACTGCGGCGAGCCGCGCCCGGCTCGTCCGTCGTGCGCGAGTACGAGACGGGCGCGCTCAAGATCGACATCCCGCAGCGCCGCGTCGCCTTCGCCGGGCGCGAGGTCGACCTGACGCCGACGGAGTTCGACATTCTGGCGCTCCTGGCGAAGAACATGAACTGCGTCATCACCTCCAGAATGATCCTGGAGTCCGTCTGGGGAGAAGACTGCGCGCAGGACACACAGGCCCTGCGCGTTCACATCAGCCACCTTCGCAAGAAGATCGAGCCGGACTCCGTCCCCCGCTACATCCTGACGGAACCGCAGGTCGGTTTCATCCTGGCCGGGTTGCCGAAAGAATCGTCAGCACGCGCATAGCGCGTCCTTTGCCCTGAAAAAACCACGATTCTTGGCGGACGCGCAATGCGCGTCCCTACGAAAAACGGCGTTTTAGCGCAGCCCCGTTTTATTCGTTATCTGTTCTTCGCCGCCAGCATCGGTTTCGCCGTGCTGTCGTCGACGAGGAAGCGCTGGACGATCTCCTCGATGGCGACCGTCCCGTGCGAGAGGCTCTGGGCCTCGTCGGCCACGTTTTCACTGCTCTGGCTCGTCGTGCGGATGGCGCTCACCAGCTCCTCGATCGTGAGAAGGATCTGTTCATTGGCGCCTTCGATCGCGGCCATGGATTCCGCCGTGCCTCTGCCGCTCTCGGCCTGCGCGCGCGCGCTGGAGGCGATTTTCTGAATCGTGCGGTTCGCCTGATCTATCTGATCGAGCACGGAACCCAGGTTCTCCTGTGCCGTCATGGCGCGCGCGACGGTTCCGCTCAGAATGTTCTTCATCTGCCCGATGGTCTTCTGCGAGTAGGAGGAGCGCTCCTGCAGAATCTTGATTCGCTCCTCGACCTCGCGCGCGGCGGCGTTTGACTCCTCGGCGAGCTTGCGCACCTCCTCGGCCACAACCGCGAATCCGCGGCCGGCTTCGCCGGCGCGGGCTGCTTCGATGGCCGCGTTGAGGGCGAGCAGGTTTGTCTGGTCTGCGATGCGGCCGATCGTCTCCACGAAGCTGCTGATCGTCGCCACCGCCTGGCCTACTTCGGCCATGGCCTGTGTCCCTGTATCGGCGTGGTTGTCGATGTCGCGCACGTCCTTCATGACGGCGTCGACGCCGCTGATGGCCTCGCGGCTGAGTTGTGTGGTCTTGGCGAAGATATTCGCGCCGTCGGACGCGGAGGAGGCGACATCTTCCATCTTCTCGGCGCCGTGCGTCACACTGGCGCTCGCCTCGTTCAACATTTTCATGTCGTCGCGTAGGGCGGAAGCCATTTCACTCGCCGACGCGTTCACCTGTTCGGCGGCGGCCAGCGCGTCGGAGGAGAGGTCCGACAGTTTTGCCGAGCTCCCCGTGAAATCCCGCGTCTTCTGCGAGAGGACGCCGATCATCTCGACGATGCTCTCGCGCATGGCGAGGACGTTCGAGACCATCTCTTTCACCTCGTCGTTGCGGCGCAAGATCGCCTCGATCTCGGAGCTGTCGCCCAGGCGAAAGTCGAGGTTCGCGAACTGGCGGATGACGCGGCCGGTTTTGACGATCGGGTTTGTAATGCTGCCGGAGACGAACCAGATTACGCTCGCGAGCAGAAGCAGTCCGAGCACGGCCGCCAGGGCCACGCGAAAGGCGATTCCGGTGGCCCGTCCCTCGACGAGCGAGACCGGGACCGTGCTGCAGAACGACCAAGGGGTGTCGGACGCGCCCAGCTTCACCGGGGAGAACACCGTGTAGGATTCCGTCTTCGTGAAGGGGTTGATACCCTTGATGAGGAGATGCTCTCCCTTCGCGACGGCAGCCTCGATTTTGGCCAGATCGCCTGGCGCGAAACCGACGTCCTTGATGTTGCCGGCGGCGAGTTTCGAATCGGGCGCCGCGACGACGGTGCCGTTGCCGGTGAAGAGCGCCAGGGCGAGTTCGCCCGCTTTCTCTTTGGCCTTGATCCTCTCCTGCAGTTTAGACAGTACGATATCCGTCCCCGCAACGCCGATCACGCTTCCGTTGCGGATGATGGGCGTCGAAAAGGTGTTCGAGAACTGCGGCCCCGCGCCGTCCTCGTAGTCGTAGATGCTCGGTTCGATCATCATCGGTTTGCCGCTGCGTATTGGATAATAGTAGTAGTCGCCGTCGACGGGATCGGCCAGGTCCTCCTCCGTCATGTCGAAGAGTTCGCGCACACCCGAGGGGCCGGAGCCCTTGGCGTACGAGCGCATGAAACGCCCGGTCTCCTGTTCGTGCTGGCCGGCGAACTGCGCGTCCTTGCCGTCGAACTTGTTCGGCTCGTAGACGAACCAGACGTTATAGGCTTCCGGGTAGAGCTTGAAGATGGATGTGGCGAAAGCCTCCGCCTGGCCCCTCGCGTTCGGTTCGTTTCCGCCGAGGCCGGAGAGCAGCGTGGCGAGCGTTCGCGAGCCGCCCGTCATTGTGGCGAGGTCTCCCTCGGTCTCGGCGGCGAACGCCCTCGCCGATTCCTCCAGCCGCTCGAGAGAGAGGGTTTCGACGCTGTTGCGCGAGCTGACGAAGATATACAGGATCATCAGTCCGAAGATGACAGTGGCTGGAAGCAAAACGGACATAAGAACGCGACTGCGAACTTTCAAAACGAACACTCCTTTTAATTCTTGCACGTAGTGTAAAAAATGACCTCGTGTCTGTTGCGGCAGAAAATGTAAAAATATCGCGTCGAGAGTAAGATGAAAAGCAAAATGATCGTGGGTATATTAGCAGAAGGAGCAGAAAAGAAACAGCGTTTTTCTAAAAGTTTGCGAGCTGTCACCGGGTAAAAGTGTGGGTCTCATTCAACAGTTCTCGCGGCGGCAGAAATTTCCTCGCCGGTATAACCGCGAGGCCGCCCTGTGTCCAAAGACTGGGCACGACGATGGACGGTAGCGCCACGTCTTTTACGCGAAAAAGCCAGTCATGCCCGGCAGATTCCCCCTGTAACATTCCCGTAACATTCCCTTAAGATTCGTGTGCGAACTGCCGCATATACTCTGCGCAGATGCTTCAAATATTCTCCTCTGGAGGTAGTTGTGGATATGAAGAATATGCGGAAATTCGGTTTTGCGGTTTGCATTGCGGCGGCGGCGTTTCTTCTGGCGGGTTTTGCCGGGACCTCCTTCGCGGCGAGCGAGATTGCCATCAACGGTTCGACGACGGTTCTGCCGTTCGCGCAGTCGACGGCGGAGGCGTTCATGAAGTCCAACCCCGGCGTGCGCATCTCGGTATCGGGCGGTGGCAGCGGCAACGGGGCGAAGGCGCTGATCGACGGCATGGTGCAGATCGCCTCCATGAGCCGCGAGATGAAGGCCGAGGAGATCGAGACGGCCAAGGGCAAGGGCATCAATCCCGTGCGGCACACCGTGGCGGTCGATTGCATCGTCCCCATCGTGCACCCCTCCAACCCGGTCAAGAACCTGACCGCGCAGCAGCTGCAGGACATCTACGCCGGCAAGGTCACGAACTGGAAAGAGGTCGGCGGCCCGGACAAGAGGATCGCCGTCGTCGGACGCGACACCAGCTCCGGCACCTATGAGGTGTGGGAGGAGAAGATCATGAAGAAGACGCCCGTCACACCCCGCGCGCTGATCGTGGCTTCCTCGGGCGCGCTGGTGCAGACCGTCGCTGGCAACCCGCTGGCGATCGGCTACGACAGCCTCGGCTACGTCAACCCCAAGCTGGTCAAGGCGCTCTCGATCGACGGCGTCACTGGCACGCCCGAGACGGCGCGCGCGAAGAAGATCGTCACCAGCCGCATGCTCTATATGTACACGAACGGCGAGCCCAAGGGCGACGTGAAGAAGTATCTCGATTTCCTGGTGAGCGCGGACGGCCAGAAGTACGTGGCGCGCGAAGGTTTCGTGACGCTGAAGTAACATGGGCGGAGGCGTGGCGGCGGCCGGCGTGAGAAAAAAAACCGGCAAGGCGGTTCGATTTCAAATGCCGACGCCGCGCAAGAAAGCGAAGAAATTTTTCGGGGAGTTGCTGCCACGCGGTCTTGTGACCGCTGTGGCGCTCTCCGGCATCTGGGTGATGGCCTTCATCCTGCTCTTCCTGCTCAAGGAGGGCATCCCGATCATGCGGGATGCGAACATCGGCGCCCTCGTGACGGGCAAGCTCTGGTATCCGGCCAGCGAGCCGCCGCTCTTCGGCATGTTGCCGCTGATCGCGGGTTCGCTCTCCGTGACGCTGCTCTCGTCGGTCATCGCGATCCCCTTCGGCGTCTCGCTGGCGCTCTTTCTCTCGGACGTCTGCCCGCCGTGGGCGCGCGAGTTTTGCAAGGTATCGCTGGAGATTTTGGGTTTTCTGCCCTCCGTCGTGCTCGGCTTCATCGGAATGGCGGTCATCGCGCCGTACATGCAGATGAAGTTCGAGCTGCTCTCGGGGCTGAATATGCTGAACGCGTCGCTGCTGCTCGGGGTCATGGTGCTGCCGACGATCGCGTCGCTGGCGGAGGACAGCCTGCACGCGGTGCCGCAGTCGCAGCGCGACGCCTCGTACGCGCTGGGCGCGACCCGTTTCGAGACGCTCTTCAAGGTCGTGCTGCCCGGCGCCTACCGTGGCATCTCGCAGGCGGCCATCCTGGGCGTTATGCGCGCCGTGGGCGAGACGATGGTCGTGCTGATGGCGGCGGGGGGTGCGGCGCTGATCCCGGAGTTCATCTCCGACCCCGTCCGTCCGCTGACCTCGACGATCGCGGCCGAGATGGGCGAGACGCCGGTCGGATCTCCGCACTATCATGCGCTCTTCTTCATGGGCTGCCTGCTGCTCTTCTTCACGCTGGCGCTCAACTGGCTGGTGCTTCGCATCGGGGCCCGCCGGGGAGCGAAGGGGTGAGCAGGATGGACCGGGCGCACAGAGCGAGACGAAGATATAAAAGGGCGATGATGGACAAGATCGCGACGCTGGTGCTCTGGCTTGGCATGGCGATTGCGGCGCTGGTGCTCTGTTCGATTCTGTTCTTCCTGATTGTGCGAGGGGCCGGCGCGATCTCGTGGGAGTTCATCAGCGAGCCGCCGCGCAACGGCATGACGGAGGGCGGCATACTGACGCCGATCATTGGCACGGTGCAGCTGATTCTCGTCTCCATGGGCTTCGCCTTTCCGGTGGGCGTGGCGACGGCGGTCTATCTGGGCGAATATGCCGAGAACGGAAGGGTCACATACGCGATTCGCCTCGCGGTGCGCAGCCTGGCCTCCGTTCCGTCGGTCGTGCTCGGGCTCTTCGGGTTCGCCTTCTTCTGCGCGTTCCTGCGCTTCGGGGCGAGCCTGCTCTCCGCCGGCCTCACGCTCGGATGCCTCGCGCTGCCGACGCTGGTGACGGCGGCGGAGGTCGCGCTGCAAAACGTGCCGCAGGATTATCGCGACGCCTCGTACGCGCTGGGCGCGACGCAGTGGCAGACGATCCGCAAGGTCGTGCTGCCCGCGGCCTTCCCCGGCATCATCACGGGTTCGATCCTGAGCATCGGCCGCGTGGCCGGCGAGACGGCGCCGATCATGTTCACCGGCGCGGTGTACTTCACCCCCGGTTTCGCGCGCAGCATCTTCGACACCGTGATGGCGCTGCCGTATCACATCTACGTGCTCGCCACTGCCGGCACGCAGATCGAGAAGACCGTCCCCCTGCAGTACGGCACGATCCTGGTGCTGCTGGTGCTGGTGCTGGGAATCTCGATGACGGGCATCGTCGCGCGTGCAAGGCTGCGGGGGAGATGAAGGGCACGCGTTTTGGTTTTGACCCGACATGGGGCTGTGTAATAACGTTGTTTTTCGTAGGGACGCGCATTGCGCGTCCGTTCTGACGCCGGAACATCCCAGGAGCCGGACGCGCAATGCGCGTCCCTACGGCGATATTGCATAGCCTCGACGATCGCCGGAAAACAAATTTTTTTCTCGAGGAGCTCACACATGATCAAGCTGCAGACAATCGGCCTGTCTCTCGCATATTCGAAGAACGCGCCGCTCGCGCTCAATGGGATCTCGCTGGACATCGAGGAGCGCTCGGTGACGGCGTTCATCGGGCCTTCGGGCTGCGGAAAGAGCACCTTTTTGCGCTGCCTCAACCGCATGAACGACTTCGTACGCGGCGTGCAGATCGAGGGGGAGG
Organism: Synergistaceae bacterium; assembly: GCA_031549185.1. Classification (GTDB taxonomy): domain Bacteria; phylum Synergistota; class Synergistia; order Synergistales; family Synergistaceae; genus JAVBQG01. Next base: position 19,129 of record JAVBQG010000002.1, read on the forward strand.
TCCTGCTCGACGGCGAGGACATCTACGCGCCGGACGTCGATGTGACGGACCTGCGCCGGCGCGTGGGCATGGTCTTTCAACGCCCGAACCCCTTTCCCTTTTCGATCCGCGAGAATGTGGCCTACGGGCCGAAGCTGCTGGGGGAGAGGGATCGCTATTATCTCGAGGAGGCCGTCGAACGGAGCCTCAAGGGCGCCGCCCTCTGGGACGAGGTCAAGGACCGTCTCGGCGCGCCGGCGACGTCGCTCTCCGGCGGACAGCAGCAAAGGCTCTGTATCGCGCGGGCGATCGCCGTCGAGCCGGAGGTGCTGCTGATGGACGAACCGACCTCGGCGCTCGACCCGATGGCGACGGCCAGGGTCGAGGAGCTGGTACGCGAATTGAAAAAAGACTATACTGTCGCCATCGTAACGCACAATATGCAGCAGGCGGCGCGCGTCTCGGACAGCACGGCTTTTTTCCTGATGGGAGAGCTGATCGAGACGGGAGACACCAACAAAATTTTCACGACGCCCTCCGACAAACGGACGGAGGACTATATCACGGGACGATTCGGGTAAAGGGGGAGGAAGGCCGTGAGCGGTACGCAATTGGACAGGGAGCTGGAATCCCTTTTTTCGAAGACGTACGAGCTGGGCAACCTCTGCGAGCGCGCGCTGATCGACGCGGTCTGGGCGCTCGCGCACCAGGACAAGGGCCTCGCGCGAGGCGTCGTGGAGGGGGACGACCGGGTGGACGCTCTGGCGCAGGAGATCAACGAGGCGAGCTTCCGCCTGATCGCGCGCTATCAGCCCGTGGCGTTCGATCTGCGGGCGCTGGAGGCGATCATCCGCATGGCGCTCGATTTGGAGCGCATCACGGACCTGGCGGTGAGCGTGGCGCGCATCACGCTCGACCTGGACGTCCGGATCCGCCCGATCGCGAGTCTGCAGCCGATGGGCGAGCAGGTCGTGCAGATGCTGAACCTCTCAATGTCGTCGCTGCTCTCCCGCGACGTGGCGGCCGCTTCGCGCGTTTTCGCCATGGACGACGCGGTCGACGACTACGAGGACAAGGTCTTCTCCGAGCTGATGGGCGTGGTGATGGAGACGCACGCTTTTGCCAGCGGGACGAACCGGCTGTTGATGGTGGCGCGCGTACTGGAGCGCGCGGGCGACCATGTGACGAATATCGCGGAGCACATCTGCTACATGATCTCCGGCAAGCGCGTGAAGGCGTCCGAGTATCGCAGGCCGAAGCCGAAGCCGGAGGCGTGACGACCGATGGCTGCGGCGCGAATTTTGATCGTGGAGGATGAGGAGTCGCTCGCCCGCCTGGTCGCGGAAGCCTTGAAGCGCCAGGGGTACGACTGCTCCACGGTGCACGATGGCGACAGCGCTCTCGACGCGGCCGCGGAGCTGTTGCCGGATTTGATCGTTCTCGATATCATGCTCCCCCGTCTGGACGGCTTCGAGGTGACTCGCCGCCTGAAGGAGGACCGCGCGACGCGCGACATCCCGATCATCATGCTCACGGCGAGGCGGGACGAGGACGACGTCGTCGCGGGGCTGGAGATGGGCGCTTCCGACTATCTGCGGAAGCCGTTCTCCGTTGCGGAGCTCTCCGCGCGCGTGAAGGCGCAGCTCCGCCGTGGCGGCGAGGTTTTCGCGGCGGCCGGGGTCGGCGAGAGGATCGCCATCGGAGATCTCGAGATCGACGCCGCGAGGGAAGAGGTCTTCCGGGGCAGCGTGAGCGAACCGCTCGACCTCTCCGTGACCGAGTATCGCCTGCTCGAGGCGCTGGCCTCGGCGGAGGGGCATACCGTGTCGCGCGACGAGCTTCTGCGGCGCGTATGGGGAATGTCGGCGGGAGACTCGCGCACGCTCGATGTGCACATTTTCAGGCTGCGCCGCAAGATCGAGGACGACCCCGAGAATCCGAAGTTGCTCCACACCGTTCGCGGCAGGGGCTACAGGTTGCGCCATGTACAGGGCTAGGACGCTGGCGGGCAAGCTCATCGCGCTGGTCTGTCTCGCGCTGTCGTTGGGGCTGGCGGCGAGCTGGTTCCTGGTGTCGTTCGACATGCGCAGATACATCGACGACGTGACGATCGACGACCTCGCGCGCGACGCGGGCGTCGTCGCGGTCCTGCTCAACTCGCATGGGAGCGTGACGCCGGACGGTATGCTGGTCCCGCAGGAGGACCTCGTGAGGTGGTCGGGGCTGCTCGGCGTACGCGTCACGATCATCGATATGCGCGGAGACGTTCTGGCGGACAGCGAGATACCCCGCGAACGCCTCGGCGATCTCGACAACCACATAAACCGCGTCGAGGTGAGGCGGGCGGTGGAGAGGGGCAGCGGGAGCGACCGCCGCTACAGCGAGTCGACGAAGGCGTCGTATCTCTATTATGCCCTCAAGATCGAGGGAAAATACTCCGGGGATTCGGCGTACATCATCCGCTGTTCCCTCCCGATGACGCGCTATTACAAAATGCTCTCCCGCATACGTGCCAACATATTCGTCGCGCTGTTCGTGGCCGGCGCGGTGACACTTGTCGTGGGGATCACGGGCGTGAGGCGCGTAACGCGACCCATTCGCAAGTTGACGGCGGCCTCGAAGGCGACGCGCAGGGGAGAGCCTGCGTACTATCCGATGGGTGGATCGCTCGAGATCGAGGAGCTCTCGCGCACGCTCAAGGAGAACGCCGAAGTGCAGGCGAAGATGGTGGACGAGCTGGAGGGAGAGCGCGGCCTTCTGCGGACAGTCGTACGCTCCGCGCCCTGCGGGCTGCTGCTCATCGACGCCGACGGGATTGTGCGGTATGTCAACGACTGGTTCGCGCCCCTGCTGCGGGATGCGCCGGACGCGACGCACGGTATGCCGGCCGAAGGCGCCCTGCGCAACCCCGAGCTGAACGACCTGATCGCCGTTACCCGGGAAGGCGCCGCCGGCGATGCGAAGGGGATAAAGCTCACGCTGCGCCAGCAGGGCGTCGAACGTTTTTACGAGGCAAGGACCGTCCTTGTCGGAACCCCCGAGCATGGCAAGGTCGCCGCCAAGCGCGAGGTGTTGTTGGTCCTGGGTGACGTCACCGAGCGGCAGTTGGCGGAGGAGGCGCGCAAGTCCTTCGTCGCCGACGCGGGGCACGAATTCCAGACGCCCCTCTCGTCGATCTCCGTCGCCGCCGAGCTGCTGATGGCGATGGACGACTCGACGGGCGAGGAACGCGAGCCGTATCTGAGAGAGATCCTGCGTCAGCGCGAGCGCATGACGATGTTGGTCGACGATCTGCTGCTGCTCTCGAAGCTCGAATCCGGCGTGCCGACGGAGAAGGCCGGGCGATTCGACTTCTCGGAGCTGGTCGCGATCTGTGCGGGCGAGACGAAGAAGAGCGCGCGTGCCGATTTTATCGGATGGGAGACCGATCTCCCGTCAGGCGTTTTTGTCGAAGGAAGGCGCGAGGAGATTCGCCGCGCCGTCTCGAACCTGCTGGATAACGCGGTCAAATACACGTACAAGCGGTACGGGGACGCGGCGGGCGGAAAAATTTCGGTGGCGTTGAGGTCCGCAGACGGCACCTGTCGCTTGACCGTGACCGACAACGGCGTCGGCATACCGGGCGAGGACACGGGGCGGATCTTCGGGCGGTTCGAGCGGGTCGAGCGCGATCGTGCGAGAGGAAAGGCCAAGATGGGCGGCTACGGCCTGGGGCTCGCCATCGCCAGAACGGCGATCGAATTCCACGGCGGAAAAATCGCGGTGGAGACGAAGGAAGGGTTGACGACGTTCACGGTCGTGTTGCCGACGGCGTGACCTCACCCCCCGGGCGGGACTATCAAAAACACCGTTTTTCGTAGGGGCGAACTGCGTTCGCCCGCTCGAGAAACGGTGTTTTTGCAAGAATAGACAGGCGAACACAGTTCGCCCCTATGGAGGGCAAGGTCGGGCTTCGTCACATCCCCGGATATTCGAAATCCTGTACTTCCAGCGCCGCGTAGCGTCTCTCGATTTCGTCCAGGATCGCCTGGAGCTTCGCTTTTTCCGGGCTCTCGGCGATGGCCCTCTTGAGGCTGTATTTTTTGAAAAAGGAGTTGTCCGGGCGCACACCCTCGACGCCGAAGACCTCCCTGTACATCATCAGATCGACCGGCATTCCGAACTCTGCCTCGACGTCCTTGTAGTCGAAGAGTACCCACAGCTCTTTGAAGCCCGCCCACGCAATCGACGCCGCGCACATCGGGCAGGGGTCGTGCGTCGCCACGAAGATCAGGTCCTTCGTCGCCGGACGCACGGGCAACTTGAAGAAACGGTTCAGCGTGTCGACCTCGCCGTGGAAGAGCGGGTTCTCGATGCGGTTGTTCGAGCCGACCATCACCGACGTCAGCGTGTCCGCACGCAGAATCGCCCCGCCGAAGACGTGGTTGCCTCTTGCCACCTCCGCTTCGGTCAGAGGCAACACTTCGTCGCGAATCACTTCCAGAATGCCTTGGATCTTTTCTGCATCATGCATATCATTCACCCCTGATATTTCGTGCAGGATCTGTTTTATGGTGGTCTGCGATCGCTCGGTTCTACTCCCAGCTGGCGATGTCCGCCGCGCCTCCTTCACCGCCCTCTTTGCCGTCGGAGCCGTATGAGAGGATGTCGAAATCGCCGTGCTGTCCGGGGCAGATGTAGATGAAGTCGTTGCCCCATCCGTCTTTCGGGAGCTTTTTCTTCTGCAGGTAGCCGCCCTTCGCGTAGTTCTTCGGTTCGGGCGACGTCGACGGTTTCTCGACCAGCGCCTCCAACCCCTGGTCGGTGGTCGGGTAGAAACCGTTGTCCAGGTGATACAGCTCCAGCGCCTGTGTCAGTTGACTGATCTGCGTCTGTGTCGCCTTGATCTTGGCCGTCTCCGACTGCCCGATGACCCTCGGCCCGATGAGCGCCGCCAACAACCCGATGATGACGACGACGACCATGATTTCGACCAGCGTAAACCCCCCGCGCTTGCTACTTTTCAAAACGGTAACCTCCCATACGAAGCGTATTTAAGTATTTTATGCCGTTTCTACGTGCCCCGGCAAGATAAATCTGCGTACCCGTAATATTACCACGTGAATCGGAGTGCGACACATCGTACATTCGTACAGTCTGCGCCATTCCCATTGTACATTATCGGACGGATCAGATAAAATTACCCTTTGGAACGCATATGTATTATAGAGGTGAAGGTATGGATCAGGCAGGGCAGGAGAAGTTATCCCGAATCAGAAATTTCAGCATCATCGCGCACGTCGACCACGGCAAGTCGACGCTGGCCGACCGGTTGATCGAGTGCACGCACACGGTCGACAGCCGCAACATGAAGTCGCAGCTGCTCGACATGCTCGAGCTCGAGCGCGAGCGCGGCATCACGATCAAGCTCGTGCCGGTGCGCATGAATTACACCGCGTCCGACGGGCGCGAATATATCTTGAACCTGATCGACACGCCGGGGCACGTCGACTTCAACTACGAGGTCTCCCGCTCGCTCGCCGCGTGCGAGGGAGCGGTGCTCGTGGTCGACGCGGCGCAGGGCGTCGAGGCGCAGACGGTGGCGAACGCCTATCTCGCCGTCGAGCAGAACCTCGACATGATCCCCGTCTTCAACAAGATCGACCTGCCCTCCGCGCAGCCGGAGCGCATCGTGAAGGAGATCGAGGAGGTCATCGGCCTCGACGCGGGCAACGCCGTGCTGGCGAGCGCCAAGGACGGCACCGGCGTGCCGGAGATCCTCGAGCGCATCGTGCGCGACATCCGCCCGCCGTCGGGCGACGCCGACGCGTCGCTGACGGCGCTGGTCTTCGACTCGGTCTACGACAACTACAAGGGTGTCATCAGCTACGTGCGCGTCGTCGACGGCACGATCACGCCCGGCAAGGAGATCGCCTTCATGGCCACCGGGCAGGTGCATGAGGTGGAGGAGATCGGCGTCTTCACGCCCGGCATGCTGCCGGTCGACTCGCTCGGCCCCGGCGAGGTCGGCTACATCGTCGCGGGCATCAAGACGCTTGCCGAGGCCAGCGTCGGCGACACGATCACCGACGCACGCAAACCGGCCCCGGCGCCACTGCCGGGCTATCGCAAGATCAAGCCGGTCGTCTTCTGCGGCTACTATCCGATCGAGCGCGAGGAGATCGGCCAGCTGCGCGAGGCGCTCGAAAAACTGCAGATCAACGACTCGGCCATCACCTTCGAGCCGGAGTCCTCCGCCGCGCTTGGCTTCGGCTTTCGCTGCGGCTTCCTCGGCCTTCTGCATATGGAGATCGCCAAGGAGCGCCTCTATCGAGAGTTCAACGTCGAGCTGGTGGCGACCGCACCGAACGTCGTCTACCAGATCAATCTCTCCGACGGCAGCACGATCGAGGCGCGGCGCCCGTCGGACTTTCCCGACCCCGCGCGGGTGGAGGAAGTGCTGGAGCCGTACATCCGGGCCACGGTCTTTCTGCCAGACGCCTACGTCGGCGCCTGCATGCAGCTCTGCCAGGAGAAGCGCGGCACCTACGTCGGTATGGACTACATCACGCCGGAGCGCGTGCGCCTTGTCTACGACCTGCCGCTGGCGGAGTTCATCCTCGACTTCCACGACCGGCTCAAGTCGGCCACGCGCGGCTATGCGTCGCTCGACTACGACCACACCGGCTATCGCGCCTCCGACCTTGTGAAGGTAGATATCCTGATTCAGGAGGAGGCGGTCGACGCCTTCAGCTTCATCTGCCACCGCGACGCGGCCTATCACCGCGGGCACGCCGTGGCCACGAAGCTGAAGGAGCTGATCCCGCGCCAGCTCTTCGAGGTCCCGATCCAGGCCGCCATCGGCAAGAAGGTCATCGTGCGCACCAACGTCAAGGCCGTGCGCAAGGACGTCCTCGCCAAGTGCTACGGCGGCGACATTACGCGCAAGCGCAAATTGCTCGAAAAGCAGAAGGAGGGCAAGAAGCGCATGAAGCAGGTCGGGCGCGTCTCGATTCCGCAGGAGGCGTTTCTGGCCTTTATGGATGTGTCGGGGGATGACGACAAGTAGCAGCGTCTACCTTCACGTCCCGTTCTGTGAGGCAAAATGCCCCTACTGCGCCTTCGCCAGCGCCGTGGGGCGCGCCGGTGACGAGGAGCTGTATCTGCGCGCCGTCACGAAAGAAATTATCCTCCGCAGGGGCGCGCATTGCGCGTCCGCTGATATACGAACCTTCTACATTGGCGGCGGCACGCCGACGACCCTGTCCATCGACGCATGGCGCGTTCTCATCGAGACGATCGAGAGCGCGTTTTCTTTTTCCCCCGACGCCGAGGTCACCGTCGAGGCGAACCCGGGCTCGCTGTCGCTCGATCACCTGCGGCTCTGGCGCGACTGGCGCGTCACGCGCGTCAGTGTCGGCGTGCAGAGCTTCGACGACGCCGAGCTGGCGCTGCTCGGCCGCGTCCACAGCCGCGCGCAGGCGTTGGACGCCGTCGCCGCCTGCCGCTCGGCGGGCTTCTCCGTCTCGCTCGATCTGATGTTCGGCCTACCGAGGCAGCATCTGCGCAACTGGGCGCGCTCGCTCGGCGAGGCCCTCTTTCTTCGCCCCCATCACATCTCGATCTACCAGCTCTCGATCGAGCCCGGCACGCCCTTCGAGGCGAGAAATTTCGACCTCCCCGACGGTTACGCGCCCTATCGCTACGCGCAGTGGCTGCTACCGCGCAAGGGCTACGCGCAGTACGAGGTGGCGAGCTTCGCTCTCCCCGAACATGAGAGCCGGCATAATCTCAACTACTGGGCCGACGGGCCGTATCTCGGCCTCGGCCCCGCCGCGTGGAGCTATCTCGGCGGAGTCCGAACCAGGAACGAACCCCTTCTTGCGGACTATGCGAGATCGATCGAGGAGCGCGGGAACGCCGTCGTCTACGAAGAACATCTGGAGGGAGAAGCGGCCGCAAGACAGGCAATTGTACTTGCCTTGCGTACAAAAAACGGTATAAAATTGAAAGGCTTCGCTGAAGAGTATGGTGAAAAATTTTCCAAGACGATCAGAGAAGAACTCGGGCGATTTCCAAAGGATCTGGTGCGGTGCGACGAATTGGGAGCGTCGCTCACGCCGAAGGGCCTGCGTGTGGCCAACAGGATCTGGGAAGAGCTGATCTAAAAAAGCAACAGGGGTGTGGGAGAGATGAATATTGGGAGAACGACTGCGGAGCAGGCGCGCCGGAGGGCGGAGGAGCTGTATTTGCAGGAGATGTACTCGTGTGCGGAGGCCGTCTTCGCGACGATGAACGAGTATCTGGGCGAGCCGCTGCCGAAGGAGTTCATTCGCATCGCGACGGGCTTTCGCGGCGGCATGGGCGGCTCGGGCGGCGTCTGCGGAGCCCTCTCCGGCGGCGTGATGGCGCTGGGACTGGCGCTGGGAAACGAAACGCCCGGCGGCCCGACCGAGGGGCTGTCGGAAGCCGTGCGGATGCTGCGAACCCGCTTCATCGCCCGGCGTGGGTGCTCCTGCTGCCGCGACCTGATCGCCCGCTTCGACGACCACGACGACCCGAGACGCCGGGATTTCTGCGCGAAGATCGCGACGGGGGTCGTCTTGGACGCGATCGAGATTCTGCGGGATCTGGACTGGATGACTGAATAACGTAAAGAGAGCGTGCCGGGCGCTCTCTCTTTCGTCATTTTACGCGGGCAGGAATTCGCCCCCCCAGCCGAGTTCCCGCGACATCTCCGCGGAGGAGTCGAGCAACTTCCGGCTCGCTTCCTTCACCACCTCGGTGGTGAAGCGGGCCGTCGGCCCCGTCAACGCTATCGTGCAGATGACCTCGTTCCTGGCGTTGAAGATGGGACAGGCGAGCGAGGAGAAGCCCTCGCAGTATTCGTTGAAACATCTTGAAATTCCCGTGCGCCTTATTTCCTCCAGATCGCCGAGGAGCTTTTGCCCCGTTGCCGTAAAGGGCGTCGATGGTTTCGCGGATTGCAAAACTTCAAGCCGCTCCTCCTCCGGCATGAAGGCAAGAAAGGTTTTGGCGCCGGCGCCGACCCCCATCTTGTATTCCGCGCCCACCGTCGGGGAATAGCGGAATTCGTGCGACGCCTCCGCCTTGTCGAAGCATCGTCTCGTTGTTCCTTCTCTGATGTAGGCAGTCGCCGTCTCGCCGAACGTGTTCCGCAGGTCGACGAGGCTGCCGTGTACGATGCCGCGCAGCGTGTCCTCCCGCTTCGAGCGATATCCCAGCATGTACAGCTTGCGCCCGATGCCGAAGAGTTTGTTGTCCTCGTTGCGGCTCAGATATCCCTCCTGCACGAACAGCCGGGCGATGCGCGATGCAGTCGGCAACGGAATCTCGGCTTTTTTTGAGATCTCCGTCAACGATAGCGTTCCCCGCTCGCCCAGAAAACAACCGAGTATCGCAAGAGCACGCTCGATCGATTGAGTCCCTGTTTCATTTTCTTTTGTCTTCTCTGGAGATTTTGCCAAGATGTAGATCCCCCTTCAACAGGTCGTATTTTTGTTCAAGCTCTCGCCAAGGATATTCGGTATTGACTCCGCCGAATCCCATATGTATAATCCGAATTATCATATACAGGTTATCATTTTCATATTATGGAAGTCAAGGGCAAGTTGATCGTTAGGGGGAAGTCTTGTGCAAATCAGTACACCTGTAACCCGCGCTTCGATTGAGGGCTTGAAACTCTACGACACGCTGGAGATCTCCGGGGTCATCTTTACCGGCCGCGACGCGGCGCTGCCGCGCCTGGTCGAGTTGATCGAGTCGGGGCGTCTGGCGGAGAATGGACTCGACCTCGAGGGGGGCGCGGTCTTTCATACGGCGGTCAGCCCCGCCGGAATCGGGCCGACGTCCAGCAACAAGCTGGAGATCGAGGAGTCCATCCCACGCCTCTCCGAAGCCGGGATCCGGATCCACATCGGAAAGGGCAGCCTCTCGCACGAGACGACGGAGGCGCTCGCAAAACACGGTTCCATCTTCGTCGTGACGCCGCCCACCACGGCGCTTCTCACCGCCTCCATCCAGAAGACGGAGGTCGCCGCCTTCCCCGAGTTTGGGATCGAGGCGCTCCACCGCATCACGGTAAAAAATTTCCCCGCCATCGTCGCGATCGCGAACGGCGAGTCCATCTTCGAAAAGAAAGGCGACCGCTCATGAGCACATTGACGAACGTAACGGAAAAAGTCGCGGAGACGCTTGTGAAGGCAAGCACCACGTTCAGGCCCGATCAGCTCGCTGCGTACGAGCGGGCGATCACCTCCGAGAGCAGCGAGCAGTCCCTCTGGGTTCTGCGGCAGATCGTGGAGAACGCAAAGGTTGGGCAGAAGGATAAACTGCCGCTCTGCGACGACACGGGTATTCCGCACCTTCTGCTCGAAGTGGGCGAGAAGGCGTCCATCCCCGCCGGTTTCATGGAGGCGCTCGATCTTGGCGTGGCCAAGGGGCTGCGCGATCTCCCCGGGCGCCCGATGGCGGTGCTCGGTTCCGACGAGGAGCGCATCAGCCAGCACGCAGGATTGTCGGAGGACTCGGGCGCGCTGCTGGCGGCACCGCTGCAGGTCGTTCGCGGAGGGAGTGACGTGAAGCCGAACGAGCTCCGGCTCACGGTCATGATGTACGGCGGCGGGCCCGAGATTCGCGGCAAGACCCTCCGCATCTTCCACAAGCACTCCACGGGCGTCGTGGTGGACGAGATGATCGCCTGGGCGAAGGAGAGCACCAAGCTGCTCGGCTGCCAGCCCTGCATCCTCTCGTTCGGCGTCGGCCGTTCGAATTACGAGGCGGCGTCGCTCTCCATGCAGGCGATGGCGAAGGGGAACTTCGACGCGCAGTCCGCGATCGAGAAGCGGATCACCGACGGGGTCAACGAGACCTCCTGCGGCGCGCTCGGCTTGGGCGGCGATATCACGGTGCTGGGGACCTTCGTGAAGGTCGGCCCCCAGCGGGCGAGCGGTGTCCGCGTCGTCTCCATGCGCACGGGCTGCTGTTTCGACCCGCGCCGGGCGAGCGTCTCGTTCGAGTTTTAAGCTTCGGCAATACACCAAACCAAGTTACCGGGAGGTATATAGATGATCATCTTCAAAGGCGGCAAAGTTGTCACGGGGGACGGAAAGACCGTCCATGAGAAGGCGAACGTCATCGTCGTGGAGGACCTCGTCGCGGACGTCGTAGAGCGCTACGATCCGTCGATCGAGGCGTACGCGCAGGAGGTCGTCGACTGCGAGGGCAAATGCGTCATGCCGGGTATGATCAACCACCACCAGCATGGCGTCACTTTCGGCCCGATGTTCGCGAGCGGCGCCGAGAACTACGGGCGCGAGTTCATCCTGAACCACCTCGATCGCACGCTGCTGCAGGGGCACACCACGGTCCTCAACGTCGACGGCTTCGTGACGATGGACGAGGTCCGCGAGACGCAGAAGTGCCACCCGCTCCGCATCAGGACGGCGACCACGCACGCGCCGATCAACTACAAGGCGGGCGAGCTGTGCGACGGCAAGGGCTTCCTCGAGAAGCACCGCGCGATGACGGTCGAGCAGATGATGGCCGACGGCGCGGTCTGCATCGGCGAGGTCGGCGGCGGGCACACGCTCGGCGGAGGCGGTCAGGACTATTTATACATCCCCAGGGCGGTCAAGGAGCTGAAAGGGAAAGAAATTGACTACCTCCAGGCGCGCGCGATGAAACTCTCCGTGTTGGGCCGCTACATCGAGGAGTCGTACTACAACCGTGACACCGTCGCGGCGGCGCTGAAGGAGCACAAGCTCGACAGCTTCCTGACGCCGGAGGAGACGCGCGACATCATCTACAAGACGACCTTCGCCTCCGTGAAGGTGGCGCTCGATGGCTACCGCGAGGCGGCGAACCTCGCCAAGAAGCTCGGCGTGCCGATGATGATGCACAACGCGCCGACGTCGCGCGACATCGTGCACGAGATTGTGAAGATGAAGATTCCGAACATGATCGCCTGCCACTCGAACTACCTGTACACGACCGAGGAGTGCGTGGAGAACAGCAAGTACCTCAAACAGCTCGACCCGAACGTGATCCTCGACGCCGCCGTGCACGATCCCTTCGGCGCCAAGGCGCTGGTGGCGACGTCGGACAACCTCCGCGCGTTCTACGAGAACGACCTGATCGACATCATCTCCACGGACTTCGCGGCGGGCAAGAGCGACTCGATGCTGGAGGCCATGCAGTTCGCGGCGGTCGATCGGAAGATCGTCCCGTTGGCGAAGGCGGTCGCACAGGGCACGACGAACGTCACCAAGGCGCTGCCGTTGATCGCGCCGAACCTGGGCCTGCTCAAGACCGGCTACTACGCGGACATCGTCGTCTCGAAGTACCCGGCGATCAAGGAAGTCGAGCGTGTCTACATCGCGGGCAAACTGGCCGCGAAAGACGGCAAGGTTATTCGCTAGATTAGAGAAACGATAAATTAAAACTGAATCAACGCGATCCGAATTTTCGCAAAGACGCGCAATGCGCGTCCTTGCGAAAGCGGGTTATTTGAATTTTGAATCTAGAAACGAATAAGAAGGGCAGGAGATCGATTTGAAAATCAAAAAAGTGCTGTGCGCGGAGTGTATGACGGGTTTCTACATGGACGACAAGGAGGCCATCAAGGAGGGCGCCAAGTCCGACGGTTTCGTGTATCGCGGCAAACCGCTGACGCCAGGGTTCCGCAGCATCAGACAGCCCGGCGTGGCCGTGTCCGTCATCTTCGTCCTCGAGAACGACGACATCGCCTACGGCGACTGCGCGGTGGCGCAGTACGCGGCGAGCGGCGGCCGCGAGGTTCCCAACACGGCGAAGGCGCTGATCGACGTCATCGAGAAGCACGTCATCCCCTACTTCGAGGGACGCGACATCAAGAACTTCAAATCCGAGGCCGAGCAGTTCGACCGCGGCCTTTTCGGCGGCGAGCAGCTTCCCGCGTCGATCCGCTACGGCGTCACCCAGGCGATTTTGGAGACAGTGGCGAAGGAGCGCAAGCTTACGATGGCGGAGGTGGTCATGGACGAGTACGGCCTTCCGATCGACCTCACCCCCGTGCGCATCAACGCGCAGTCGGGCGACGAGCGCTACACGAACGTCGACAAGATGATCTTGAAGCAGGTCGGCATGATGCCGCACGGCCTGATCAACAACGTCGAGGAGAAGCTCGGCACCGACGGCAAGATCTTCCTCGACTGGGTCAAGTGGGTCAAGAAGCGGATCGAGGAGATCGGCGAGGCCGGCTACAAGCCCGTCATGCGCTACGACGTGTACGGCTGCATGGGCAAGGCGTTCAAGGACGACCTCGACAAGGTCGTCGCCTACCTGATCGAAGTCGAAGAGGCCTGCAAGCCGTACGAGATCTTCATCGAGATGCCGATCGACCTCAAGTCGAACGACAAGCAGCTCGAGGGTATGAAGTACCTCCGCAGCGAGCTCGACAAGAAGGGCTCGAAGTTGAAGCTGATCATCGACGAATACGCGAATACCTATGAGGAGATCGTGCAGTGGGTCGACGCGCGCGGCGCGGACATGGTGCAGGTCAAGACCATCGACCTCGGCGGCATCAACAACATCGTGGAGGCCGTTCTGTATTGCAAGAAGAACGGCGTGTTGGCGTATCAGGGCGGCACCTGCAACGAGACCGACAAGTCGGCGCTCGTCTGCGTGAACCTGGCGGTCGCCACCAAACCGTTCGCCATGGCCGGCAAGCCAGGCATGGGCGTTGACGAGGGGGTTATGATCGTAAATAACGAGCAACAGCGCCTTCTGACGATCCTGAAGGCGAGGAAGGAAGGAAAGATCTGAAGTTTTTAATGTTTTAGGGAAGCGCCGATGTGGAAATCGGGCAGCAAATCGGTCTTCCCATGACGACTGAAGACGAGGTGGAATGTATGCCGACATTGAACGTCGAAAAGATCGAGAACAGTACTGACCTTATCTGCAAGTGTTGCGGCGTGAAGTGTAAGATCGCCGATGGGCGCGACGGGGCTTGCAAGCGCTTTCGGAATGTAGCTGGCGAGCTGACGATCATACGGCCGCTGCAGATTCCGGAGGACGCGGTTTTTCCCGAGGAGAAGATCAACATATCCAAGCCGGTCGTCACGGCGGTCGGTGCCGGAGCGGCGTATCCGGACTACAAACCGGCGCCGTATATCGTAACGGAGAAGCGGGGTGATATGGACGTAGTGACCGTAGTGACGGAAGCGCCCGTCTCGTACAGCTCGATGATGGTCAAGATCGATTCGAACGCCCACATCGGGGACGAGGGCGCGATCGTGCGCCGCATGGGCAAACCGGTCGGCATCGTCACGACGGAGCAGTACGGTTCGCACATTCTGATCCTGGGTGGAGTGAACAGGGTCAAGGGGCCGGACGGCATGATCGTCGTCAAGACGATGGCGGAGATCGGCAACAAGGAGAAGGTCGAGCTCACGATCGACGGCGGGGCTACGCTGCTGATCCAGGTCGGAGAGCACCCGACCATCAACGGCGAGGTCGACGACAAGATGCGCGTCGGCTGCGGCGGCGCCTGCTGCGGATTGTTCGCCAAGTCGCTCGCTCCTCTGATCGACGAGGGGATCATCCTCGACCACCACATCACGGGGCTCTTCACCATGCACCCGGCGGGCGCGGAGATGAAGGGCGGTTGGAGCGGCGTCACGCCGGTCGGGCGCCTGGCGACGCCGGGCCGCTACTTCTTCGACCACGGCGACGGATGGGGCGGTACGGCGATCAAGGATCCGATCGACGCGATCAAGGAGATCGACATGTCGGTCGCCCGCCCCGGTATGAAGATTCTCGTGGCGGAGACGACCTGGCGCGAGATCGCGCTTTTCGAGGTGAGCAAAGAGGGCAAGCCGGCGAGGATCGACATCCCGGCGGACCTGGAGGCGTTCAGGAAGATGGCCGCCGGGTGCTGCGAGGACAGCCGGGTATCGGCGATGTACTACGCCGGCGTGGGTGGCAGTGCGCGGGCCGGCGTCACGGTCGACCCCGTGCAGATCACGAAGGCGGTCCATCGGGGCGACGCGGTGCTGTCGATCGCGGGCGCGCCGACGTTCGTCATGCCGGGAGGCGGCATCACATTCCTGGCGGACGTGGAGAAGATGGTCGACCATCCGTTCAACTTCACGCCGTCGCCGGCCGTGCTGGCGCCGATCGAGTACACGATGTCGGTCGAGAATTACGCGAAGATCAAAGGGCACACGGCTGCCATCCGCACCAAGGAGGACGTACTGGCCGAGGGACGTTACGAACGCATCAAGCTCAAGGATTGACGCAAGGCAGATTTATCGTTTCGAAGCCTGAAGGGGAAGTTCCATAAACCCTAAAAATCTGGGAGGTATGAATTGATGAAGAAGATGACGATCAAGGTATTGCTCCTCGCGGTTATGGTGTTCTGTGCGGTCTCCGGCGCTCCTGCGTTCGCGGCCGAGAAGTACGATCTCTCCATCTGCGGCGGCTCCATCGGCGGTGCGTGGGCTGCGATCGGCGAGGGCATCGGAGAGACGATCCGCCGCAGCTATCCGGGCTCCAACACAGCATACGAGGTCGGCCAGGAGGCGGCAAATATCGCGCTCGTTTCGAGGGGCAAGATCAAGCTCGGTATCGGACACGCGCAGCTGGTCGGGCTCGCGGCGAAGGGCACGGCCCCGTTCGAGGGTCGCAAGGTCGAGAACCTGCGCGGCATCTGCGTGCTTTACGGCGAGGCTGTCGAGCAGTTCTTCGTGAAGGCTGATGCGGGTATCAACAGCTTCGAAGATATCAAGAACAAGAAGTTCGGGCTCAAGATGAACCTGAACACCAAGGACTCCTTCATGGAGATCGTGGGCAAGAAGACGCTCGAGGCCTACGGCATCACCTACGAGGATCTCGCGAAGTGGGGCGGCAAGGTCGACTTCATGGCCATGGGTCCGTCGCTCGACCTGATCCGCGACGGCAAGATCCAGGCGTATACCAACGTCATCCAGCTGCCGTCGAGCCACGTGGTCGACCTCGCGACCAACAACAAGCTCGTCATGCTGCCGATTTCGAAGGCGGCGCAGGCCAAGTTGAACAAGGAGCTCGGTACCTACTCGAGCGTGATCCCCAAGGGCACCTACAACTTCGTCACCAAGGACACGCCGACGGTCGCGGCGAGCGTCATTCTCTTCGCGAACGACAAGCTTACGGACGACGAGGCGTATGCCGTGCTGAAGTCGATCAACGACAACCTGAGCTACTTCAAGGGAATCCACAGCTCGCTGAAGGGCATTACTCTGAAGCAGATGAGCAAGACCGACCCCGTTCCCCTGCACCCTGGCGCGAAGAAGTTCTTCGACGAGCAGGCGAAAAAATAACGGTATCGAGATAGCGTCATGAGTGGTTCCGTCCTTCTTGACCATGGCCCCATCACCATGACGCTGGAGGCGTTCCGCGCCGGCGAGCCTTTTTCGGAGGCAGCCGGCGCGGGAGCGCGCGCGGTTCTTCGCGCATTCGGCGAGTTGTCCGGTTCCGGGGAGGCGATGGCGGCGGCGCGGACTTGCATGGGGCGGAATCGAGATCTTTCCGCAGACCTATACCCCGAGGTCTTGCGGGAGATGATCGCCTCGGTCTCCGCGCTCGACGAACCGGATTTCACCCCTCTCGCGGCCGTCGCCGGGACAATGTCCGACCTGGCCGTGAGGAGCATGACCCGTGCGGGCGCGGACTACGCGATCGCGAACAACGGAGGAGACATCGCATTTCATCTGCCGGACGGTAAAGACGCACTGAAGGTGGGACTGATCAGCGACCTGAAAGCTGGCGCAGTGACGCATCTATTGAGGATATCGAGGGAGAGCGGCGTTCGCGGAATTGCGACAAGCGGCCTTGGAGGACGCAGTTTTACGAGGGGGGTTGCCTCGGCGGTTACGGCGCTGGGAATTACGGCGAGCCTTGCCGACGCTGCGGCGACTGCGATCGCCAATGCTTGCGACTGCGAAGACCCTTGCATCGAACGCTGTCTCGCCGGAGAAATCGACCCACAGTCGGATATAGCGGATCTTACGGTAACGAGAACAGTGGGAGCACTTTGCGAAAGAGCGGCCGAGGAGGCTTTGTCTGAGGGAGCAAAACGAGCGGAGGAGCTTTGCGAGAAGGGCGTTATTCTCGGTGCGATCATCTTCGTTTCGGGAAAAATGGCGCTGCGATGGGCGAGAAAAACAGACGGATCCGAGAACATAGAGAACGGGCACCCCTTTACAATCGAACCCCTTTTGGCATAACACCATTAAAGCCCGGGGACCCTTCCGGTTCTCGGTTGGAGGTGCAACGGTATGAAAAACATCGGCATCAAACAGAATTTTATAGACGCGAAGGCCAAAGTAACGGGAAAGGCCGCTTATCTGGACGACATGCAATTTGCAGACGCACTTGTCGGGAAAATACTCCGTTCTCCCCATCCGCACGCCCGCATCGTGAGCATCGATACGAGCGCGGCGAAAGCCCTGCCCGGCGTACACGCTGTTATAACGGCTGCGGATTGCCCGCAAAATAAATTCGGCATGGAGATACCGGACGTCGATATCCTGGCGGTGAACAAGGTGAAGTACGTCGGCGACGAGGTCGCCGCCGTGGCGGCCGACACGGATGAGATCGCGCAGGATGCGCTCGACCTCATCAAGGTGGAGTACGCGGTTCTGCCGGTGGTCGACGACCCGGTCGAGGCGATGAAGCCCGACTCGCCCCTCGTGCACGGGGACTACGAGTTCCTGCCCGAGGGCAACTGCTACAGCTGCGTCATCCCGGACGACTCGGCTCCGGAGAAGAAGCACAACATCGCGAAGGAGTACCACATCAGGCGCGGCGACGTCGAGGCCGATATGGCCGCGTGCGACTACGTCTTCGAGGGCGAGTTCAGCACGCACAGGGTGTCCGGATTGTATCTGGAGCCCTTCGGAGCCGCGGCGCAGTGGGAGCCGGACGGCAGGCTCACGATCTGGACGGGGATTCAGGCGATCTTCCAGGCGCGCAACGAGATCGCGAAGGCGCTTGGTATCCCGCCGTCCCAGATATCCCTCAAATCGCCCTTCATCGGCGGCGCCTTCGGCGCGAAGATCTGGATCCGCAACTTCCACCCCATCGTCGCGCTGCTCGCGAAGGCGACGGGGCGGATGGTCAAGATCGTCCTGACGCGCGAGGAGGAGCAGCTCACCACGCGCCCGCGCGTCGCGCCGCGCATCAAGATGAAGCTTGGCATGATGAAGGACGGCACGATGGTGACGAAAGAGACCACGATCGTCGCCGATAACGGCGCCTATTCATGGGCGGCCCCGAAGATCCTGCTCAACATGGCGATGCGCACGGACTGCCTCTATCGCTTCAAATCGACGAAGACGGACTCCTACCTCGTGTACACGAACCTGATCCCCACCAGCGGATTTCGCGGCTACGGCAATAGCCAGAGCCACTTCGCGCAGGAGTCGTTCATCGACGAGTGTTGCCGCAAGGTCGGGCTCGATCCGACGGAGGTTCGCCTCAAGAACTGCGTCCACACCGGCGACGTCACGCTGCATAAGTGGAAGGTCAAGAGTTGCGGCCTCACGGAGTGCATCAAGATCGCGCACGAGAAAATTTCCGAGAACCGCCTTCCCAAAGAGGAGGAGAATGGCAGGATCAAGCGTGGCGTCGGTGTCGCCTGCATGACGCACGTCTCGGGCAACCGCGGCGGCGACAAGTTCGACGGCTCGTCCGCCATGATCCGCATCCACGAGGACGGCAACGTCTTTGTCTTCAGCGGCGAGGCCGACATGGGGCAGGGATCGAAGACGGTGTTCGCGCAGATCGCGGCGGAGACGCTCGGCGTGCCGATCGGCACGATCAGCGTGATGCCGCTCGACACCGACACCAGCCCGTTCTGCCTCGGCACCTACTCCAGCCGCGTGACCACGGTCGGCGGCAAGGCGGTCTTCCTGGCCTGCGAGAAGGTCAAGGCGCAGGTGCTGGAGCTGGCGGCGGAGATGACGGACCGCCACACGCACACGCTCTTCGTCGAAGACGGCTTCATCCGCTGCTCGCTGGATCCGTCGATCAAGCTTCCGCTCAAAAAGGTCGCCACGCAGGCGATCCGCACGAACGTCGGCGTTCCGCTCACGGCCTATGTGACGTACGATCCACCGACGGAGGGTGCGGACTCGAACTTCTACGGCGACTATTCGAGCGCCTACACCTACGCGGCGCAGGGCGTCGAGGTCGAGGTCGATATGCACACCGGCAAGGTGAAGGTGCTTCGCGTGATGGCGGCGCACGACGTCGGCAAGGCCGTCAATCAGCTCGGCGTTCAGGGGCAGATCAACGGCGGCGTCGCGCAGGGCATCGGCTGGTGCCTCTACGAGAACATGCAGTTCGACAAGGGCGTCCCCGTGAACAAAAGCCTGCACGGTTACACGCTGATGACGATCAAGGACATGCCGACGGTCGAGGGTTTCGTCGTCGAGAGTTGCGACCCGATCGGCCCGTACGGGGCGAAAGGCATCGGCGAGCCCACCCTGATTCCCACCGCCCCCGCGATCGCGAACGCGATCGAGGATGCGTGCGGCGTCAGGATCCGCAGTCTTCCGATCACGCCGGAAAAACTCTATCGGGCGATCCACAAAGGCGAACAAGGGTAGGTGCTGATATTGAAGATCAAGGAAATGCTGGACCAGGGGCAAAAGAGGAAACCGGTCGGGAGAGACAAGACGATCATCGGCGTAATCGCCGTCGCGATGTCCCTCTACCAGCTGGCGCAGGGCACGTTTTTGACGATACAGCCGCTGACGCACTACTGCATTCACCTGACGTTCATCCTCGTTCTGACGTGTCTCATGTACACGCCGCTCCCGAATCGCGACAGGACGAAGATACCCGTCTGGGATTATCTCAAGGCAATCGTCATCGCCGTTGGCGGCGTTTATTTCTTCTCCCAGATGGGCCGCTACCTTGTGCGCTGGCCGCAAGTCGACGAGTTGACGAACTTCGACATCGGCTTCGCTTTGATGTATGTGGCGTTCATCATCTTCCTCACCAAGCGGACGATGGGTTACATTCTGCCGTCGATCGGTCTCATTTTCCTGGTGTATGCGCTGTTCGGTCACCTGATACCCGGCATCCTCTTCCATCGCCAGCTCGTGCCGCTCGACGTTTTGGACCAGTTGATGTTCACGATGAACGGCGTCTACTCGTCGCCGATCGCGGCGGCTTCGACGTTCGTCTTCCTATTCGTGCTGTTCGGATCCTTCTTCGCTTCCTCCGGGGCCGGGGACTTCTTCTACAAGTTCTCCATGGCAGCGGCCGGTAAGTACGCGGGGGGCGCGGGCAAGGTCGCGATCGTGACGAGCGGCCTCTTCGGCATGATCAACGGCAGCCCGACGGCGAACGTCGTGACGACGGGGTCGTTCACGATCCCGATGATGAAACGCTCCGGCTACGACCCCGTCTTTACGGGCGCGGTATCGGCCGTGGCGGCCACCGGCGGCGGCATCATGCCTCCCATCATGGGCACTGCGGCGTTTCTCATGGTCGAGATGGCGGGCATCCCCTACAAGGACATCGCCATCGCGGCGGCTGTGCCGGGCATTCTCTACTACGCGGCGCTGCTGCTGGTCGTTCACTTCCGGGCGAAGAAGCAAGGCCTCTCGGGTGTGCAGGACGAATCGATGCCGACGGTAGGGGAAGCGCTGCGCGAGGGGTGGATCTTCATTATCCCCTTGATCCTGCTCGTCGCCATGCTCATGTGGGGCTATACGGCAACGCTCTCCGCCGTGGTCGGCATCGTCTCCGTCATCGCCGTCTCCGCCCTGCGCAAGAACACGCGCATGTCGGTCAAGGATATCATCCGGGCGCTCGAGGACGGTGCGATCTCTTCGATTCAGATTACGCTCTCCTGCGCGGTCGCAGGTTGCGTCATCTCCGGCCTCATGACGACGGGGCTCTCGGGTAAACTCGCGAGCATGATCCTCTCCGTCGGCGGTGGAAGCATCATCAGCGCCCTGGTCCTGACGGCCGCGATCTGTACGCTCCTCGGCATGGGTATGCCGGTTGCCGCGGCCTACGCGCTCACGGCGGCGCTCTGCATCCCGTCGCTCTACGAGCTGGGCCTGCATCCGCTCGAGGCGCATATGTTCGTGGTCTACTTCGCCACGCTCTCCGCCATCACGCCGCCGGTCGCGGTCGCCTCGTACGCCGCCGCCGGAATTGCGGAGGCCAACGCCTCCACGGTCGGTTGGCAGGCGTGCCGGATCGGCATCGTGTCGTTCACCGTTCCGTTCGTCTTCGCGTTGCAGCCTGCTCTGATGGTGACGCCGGCGAATTTCGGGTTGGCCAGTTTCTGGATCGTCGGCAGCGCGTCGATCGGCGTGTTCATCCTCTGCGCGGGGCTCGAGGGGTACATGCGCAGGACGATTCCGATGGTCGGACGCGTCGCGCTCGTTCTGGCGGGCGTCTGCTTGATGTACCCGGAGTTTTACAGCGACATGGTCGGGCTCGTGGCGTTGATTGCGCTCTTGATCCAACAGTATATGCCGGTTCGGGAAGCGAAAGCGGCAGTAAATAGCAAGGGGGAGTGAAGCATGAGCTCGACTGTTGTGGCTTCCGGTTCTAACAGAGTCAGAACCGAAAATTATCTATTCCCGCGCAGCATCGAAGAATGCGTGAAGATGCTCGCGGAGCATAAGGGAGAAGCGCGCATTGTCGCGGGCGGAACCGACCTCGTCCTCTGGATGAGAGAGGGCAAGGTTCCCCAGCGCACGCTCGTCGACGTCTCCCGCATCGAGGGGATCGACGCCTTCGAATTGCGCGCGGGCGAGATGGTCCTCGGCGCTGGGATGACGCACGCAGCCGTTGCCGCGAACGGAGACGTGAAAAAATATTTTCCGGCGCTCGCCGACGGCTGCCGTTCGGTCGGCTCGCCGCAGATTCGGCACATCGCGACGCTCGGCGGCAACATCGTCAGCGCGCAGCCCGCGGCGGACTCGGTGATCCCGATGACGGCGCTCGACGCGCGGTGCGAGATCGTCTCCGAGAGCGGCAGCAGGATCGTGCCCCTCGGCGAACTCCACGCCGGCGTCGGCAAGAGCAACGTCGATCCGTCGCGCGAGATCATCGCGAAGATTTTCATCCCGATCCCGGACAAGCCGTACGCGTGCGCGTTTACGAGGACGGCCCCGCGCGAGGCGATGGCGCTGCCGATCGTCAATGCGGCGGTTCGCATCGTGGTGTACGGTGGGGCGGTCTCGGACGCGCGCATCGCGGTTGCGCCGGTCGCAGTGACGCCCTTCCGCGCGAGCGAGGCGGAGGCGTTCCTGGTCGGGAAAGATCCGGCGGACAAAAAAATTCTCGCCGAAGCAGCGCGTATCGCGTCGGCAGAGGCGAAACCGAGAGACTCTCTGCAGAGGGGCTCGGGCGAGTACAGAAAGGTTTTGGTCGGTGATCTCGTGGAGAAGGCGCTGATCGAGGCGTCGTCGGATATCAGGGGGGTGCGGTGACGATGCGGACGATATCGTGTGTGGTCAACGGAAGAGAGCGGACGCTGTCGATCGATCCGAACAGGACGCTCGCGGATATGTTGCGCAAGGACCTCGCTCTCACCGGCACCAAGAAGGGGTGCGAGGAGGGCGAGTGCGGCGCCTGTACGGTGTTGCTGAATGGAGCCCCGGTGAACAGCTGCATCGTTCCGGCGATGAAGGCGGACGGTGCCGACATTGTGACGATCGAGGGGCTGGAGGGCAAAGACGGTGAGCTGCATCCGATCCAGGAGGCGTTCATCGAGGTCGGGGCCGTGCAGTGCGGCTTCTGCACACCGGGCGTTATCCTGTCCGCGAAGGCGCTGCTCGACGCGACGCCCGCGCCGACGCGCGACGAGGTCGCGGAGGAGCTTTCGGGGCACCTCTGCCGTTGCACGGGCTACCTGCAGTTCTACGAGGCGCTCGAGCTGGCCTCGAAAAAGATCGCCGAGCGGCGAGATCAAAAAGTGGCGGTGTAAACGATGTCCGCTGTAAATATTTTTTCGCCGATCAAAATCAAGTCGCTCGAGTTACCGAACCGCGTGATCATGTCGCCGATGTTCACAAACTCGGCGGCCGACAATGGGTTTGTGTCGAACGACACGATCAAGCACTACGTCGACCGTGCGCGCTCGGGTGTCGGCATGATCATGACCGAGCACACCAGCGTCAGTTCGAAGTACATCCACGCCGGGCAGCGCCTTCAGATCAGCCGCGACGAGCACATTGCCGGGCTCGCCAGGCTCGTGAAGGCCGTGCACGAGGAGGACTGCAAGATCGGCCTCCAGATCGCGCACTCGATCTACGGCGTTGGCGTCAAAATCGACGAACTGACGAACGAGGAGTGCTACGGCATCATCGACGACTTCGTCCTGGGCGCGCGCCGCGCGCGTGAGGCAGGGTTCGACGCGCTCGAACTGCACTACGCGCATACCTATACGATGGCGGACTTCATCTCGCGCCGTACGAACGTCCGTACAGACGAGTTCGGCGGAGATATTTACGGCCGCATGTTCATTCACCTCGAGACTCTGAAGAAGGTCCGCGCGATGTACGGTCCGGACTTCCCGATCTTCGCACGCATCAGCGCCGAGGAGTTCGTTCTCGGCGGCAACACGATCGTGCAGAGCCGCATCTTCGCACAGGAGCTGGTCAAACACGGTGTCGACTGCATGGACGTCTCCGCCGGCGTGCGCTTCGACGACGGCGGCCTCAAGGGTTACAGCGACCAGCGCGGCAAGCCGACCATCGAGTACCCCGACGGACCGAACGTATATCTGGCCGAGGACATCAAGCGCCACGTCGACGTACCGGTCGTGACGGTGGGCAAGCTGGGCAATCCCGACTTCGCGAAGGATGTGATCGCCTCCGGGCGCGCCGACCTGGTCGCCCTCGCCCGCCCGCTGATCGCCGACCCGATGTGGGTCCGCAAGGTCCGCGACGGCCGCAACGACATGCTCACCGAGTGCCTCTACTGTACCGAGTGCCTCTACGAGCGCCACGATCCGAAGGCGTACGTCCACTGCATGCGCTATACCTGCCAGAACGCCTGCCCATCGGGCGTCGAGGTTCCAATCTATCTCGACCTCGCGCGGCAGAAGAAGTACAAAGAGGCCTATCGCGTGATCCAGGAGGAGAACCCGCTCGTGTTGACCTGCGGCCGCGTCTGCAACCACGCCTGCGAAGACCTCTGCAACCGCGTGAAGATCGACGAGCCGATCGCCATCCGGGGCGTGAAGCGCTTCATCACCGACGCCGTGCTCGAAGCGGAGGGCAAGTTCCCCCTGCCGGAGATGCAGCCGAGCAACGGCAAAAAAGTCGCCGTCGTCGGCAGCGGT
This sequence comes from Synergistaceae bacterium, assembly GCA_031549185.1. GTDB lineage: Bacteria > Synergistota > Synergistia > Synergistales > Synergistaceae > JAVBQG01. The sequence continues at coordinate 43,445 of JAVBQG010000002.1, forward strand.
CCCTCGGGCCTCTCCTGCGCGTTCTACCTGAGCAGGAAGGGCTACGATGTGACGGTCTTCGAGGCGCTCCCCGTCGTCGGCGGCGTGCTCGCCGTCGGCCTGCCGGAGTACCGCCTGCCGCGCGACAAGTTCGAGAAGGAGCTCGACGTCCTGCGCGAGATGGGCGTCAAGTTCGAGACGAACCAGCGCCTCGGCGTCCAGTTCTCGCTCGACGATCTGAAAAAATCCGGTTGCGAGTCGGTCTATCTTTCCGTCGGCGCCACCGCCGAGCGCAGGCTCGGCGTGCCTGGCGAGGACGCGAAGGGCGTCGCGCACGGCATCGGTTTTCTGCGGGACGCGCACCTCGACCGCGAGGCGGTGAAAAAAGAGATCGCCGGCAAGCGCGTGCTCGTCATCGGCGGCGGCAACGTGGCGGTCGACTGCGCGAGGGTCGCGCTGCGCCTCGGCGCGGCCAACGTAGCGCTCGCCTGTCTCGAGAAGCGCGAGCAGATGCCCGCCTTCGACTACGAGGTCGTGGAGGCCGAGGAAGAGGGCGTGACGCTGCACCTCGGCTGGGGGCCGCAGGAGATCCGCACGGAGAACGGCGCGGCCATTGGCGTGACGCTCGGCAAGTGCACGTCGCTCTTCAACGAGAGCGGGGCCTTTGCGCCCGTCTGCGATCCCTTCCAGGAGCTGAGTCTCGACGCCGACTACGTCGTCGTGGCGATCGGCCAGGCGCTCGACAAGACATTCGAGGCGAAGGACGGCGGCGAGGCAAAAATCGTTGACTTTCGCGGCAACACGATCAAGGCGTCGTACTACGGCGCCACGCGCACGCCCGGCATCTTCGCCGGCGGCGACTGCACCACGGGGCCGGCGACGGTCATCTCGGCGGTGGCCCGCGGCAAGAACGCCGCCTCGTCGATCGACCGGACGCTTGGCGGCGACGGCCAGGTCGTCGGTAAGAAGACCTTCGTGCGCGAGCTGAGCAAACCGGTCGACGAGACGGAGGCGAAGCGCGCCGAGATGCCGATGCTCTCGGTCGGCGAACGCCGCGGGTGCTTCGACGAAGTCGAGTGCGGTCTCACGGAGGAGAGCATGATCTACGAGACGAGCCGCTGCCTCCGCTGCGACGTGCTCAAGGTGAGCCGGCTGTAAAACAGGTAATCTGGAAAAAGCGTGTCACGCTTCCACAAAGCGCGGGTCCCGGCCATTTCGTTGAACCGGGACTCGCGCTTTTTCCGTTCTACAACACCGCCGCCCTCTCCTCCTGCCGCAACTTTCGCCGCAACGCGGACCAGTCCGGAAGGGCGGCGGCGACTTCGTTCCAGAAGGCCTTGCTGTGGTTCATCTGCTTCAGGTGGCAGAGCTCGTGGACGACGATGTACTCGGCGACGTGGGGGGAGAGCATGGCGATGCGCGAGTTGAACGACAGGTCGCCGCGCGCGTTGCACGATCCCCAGCGGGTCTTCGCGTAGCGCACGCCCGCGCTGCGAGGGCGGAGGGACAATTTTTTCGACCAGAGCGGCAGCAGATGCCGGACGATCTCCTCCGTCCGGGCCGTGTACCAGTGAAGCAGGACAGTATGCCCCTCGTGCGCGCGATTTGCGGGGAACAACAGGTACGCGCCGTCGTCGGAGAAGCGTACTTTATCGGTGCCGTCGTATTTCAAAAGAAGAGGCCTGCCGAGATAGGGAAACGTCTCCCCTTCGCGGCAGGATCTTTTGTCTGCGTCCGTCGTCATTTTTTCTTCGTATTCTCGAGAGGCTTCTTCCTGTTCTCCTTATCCTGGTACATCGCCTTGTCCGCGACTTCGATCAGCGCATCCAGCGAAACCGGCTTTTCTGGGTCGAAGACCGCCTTGCCGTGGGAGAGGGAGACCTCGTAGGGGAGCTCTCTGTTCCTGTTGATCTGGGTCACGCTCTCCTGTATGCGCGCCCAGGCCTCCATCACGCCCTGGCGGTCGCAGTGGGGGAGTACGATCAGAAATTCGTCGCCGCCGTAGCGGCAGAGGATGTCGTCGGCGCGCAGATGGCTGATGAGCAGGCCGCTCACGCGTTTGAGCAGGACGTCCCCCTCCGCGTGCCCGTAGGTGTCGTTGATCGATTTGAACCTGTCCAGGTCGATGAAGATGATTGCGAAGGGGTATTTGTTGCTGAGCGACAGCTCCCTGGTGTTGCCCAGGATCGAGAGCCCCGCGCGGCGGTTGAAGGCGCCGGTGAGGAAATCCTTGTTCGCCTGCTCGCGTACCTCCACCTCGATGGAGCGCCCCAGCCGGACGCGCTGTTCGATGGCAAGGGCCATGTCGTCGAAGGCCCTCGCCAGGATCGCGATCTCGTCCGGGAAACCGTCCTCTTCCGCCTGCTGGGACATGTCGCCCTCGGCGAACCTCCTGGTCGCGCCGACGAGTTTTTTCAGGGGCAGGACGACGTACCGGCGCCCTAGATAGAGGGCGGCGGCGGCGATGCAGGCGATACAGGCCAAGACCAGCACGATGCTTCGGTTGATGGTGCGCGACACGTTGGCGACGGCTTCTTTCTGCAGCAGCGACGTGAAGACGGTCATATACGGCTCCGCCTCGCCGTCCCCCCTCAGACGGGTGTAGCCGAAGAATCGCTGCATCCCTGACAGCTCGTCGATGTACAGGGAACCGTGATCGTCTCTGCTGGTCTTGATCTGCTCCCAGATGCCGGGGTATATCGCCTCTCCTTTTTCGGAGGCCGTGGGAGCCGGATAGCGGAAGATGAAGCAGCCCGACCTGTCGAGCAGCGAATAGTTGATGCCCTGCGGCGGTTCGATTTTTCCCGCCACGCTGCTGTAGACGGTACTCTTGAGCAGGAGGATCAGCGCGAACTGCGGTTTACCGCTGCTGTCGGAGTGAAGTCCCTGTACGTAGGGGATGACCGTCTCCTTGTAGGGTTTGCCGGCGAACAACTCCCCCCGGTAGATTTTCTCGTTCAGGCGCGGGATCGATTTGAGGATCGGAGCGATTGTGGTGGGCGTGTCGGTCCTGCCCGATGCCAACACCTCGCCGGTCGCGGTGGTCAGCAGGATGTCGCTGAAGAGGTATTCGTAGGTCATGCGCTCTTGAAACATTCTGTTACAGCGCACGTAATCGAGCGTTTCGACGCTCGGCTGCTCCCGCAGGCGCTTCATGTAGGAGGTCGCGATGTCGTCCACCATGGCGTAGGAGAGGGCGAGTCCGGTGGCGAAGTCGGCCGCGGTGGTGGATACCAGGTCGACCGTCCGCTGCCTGCCGCTGTAGCCGACCCACCCCAGCACGAGCAGGGGTGGGATCGACGTCATGACGACCAACAGGACGAGGAGCGTCCTGATGGACAAGGCTCTTCTCGGTCGTTTCCTTTCGTCCGTTTCCATCGCCGATTCTTCCTAGGCCCCTGTATGCTTTGCGATGGCGCGCGCCGCCCAAATGCCGGAGGCGGACGCCTGTATCACGCCTCTCGTCACGCCGGCCCCGTCGCCCGAGGCCCACAGGCCGGGTATCCGTGTGGCGAGCGACGAGTCGAGATCGAGTTTGAGGCTGAAGAACTTGACCTCGACGCCGTAAAGGAGCGTGTGGCTGCTGTTGATGCCGGGGATGATCGGGTCCAGCGCCGTGATCATCTCCATGATGCCGGTGAGGTGCCTGTAGGGGAGCACGAATGAGAGATCGCCCGGCTCGGCGGTCTCGAGTGTAGGGCGCACGAGGCCGCGCGCGAGGCGCTCGTGCGTCGAGCGCCTTCCCTTGCGGAGGTCGCCGAGGCGCTGGACCATCACCCCTCCCGCCAGCATGTTGGCAAGGCGCGCGATGTGGCTGCCGTAGCCGGTGGGGTCCTTGAACGGCTTGGTGAAATGCGTCGAGACGAGGATGGCGAAGTTGGTGTTCTCCGTCTTCTTCTCCTCGTCGCGGTTGGAGTGCCCGTTCACCGTCAGGATCCCCTGGCGCGACTGGAACTCGGTCGTCACCTCGCCGTGCGGGCACATGCAGAACGTGCGGACGCGGTCGTCGAAGGTCGGCGTGTCGAGAATCGCCTTGATCTCGTAGAACTGGTCCGTGATCTCCTTCGCCCAGGCCGCCGGAATCTCGACGCGCACGCCGATGTCCACCGGCAGAGAGGCGATGTCGAGGCCCAGTTTGCGGATCGTCTCCTCCATCCAGGGGGCTCCCTCTCGGCCCGGGGCGAGCAGCACGTTCCTGGCCGCGATCTCGCCCCCGTCCTCCAGCAGCACGCCGCGCACGGCGCCCGATTTATCGAGGAGAACCTCTCTCACCATGGTGTTCGTGCGAACCTCGCACTTGTCCCTGACGTGCAGGTAGAGGCTGTGGAGGATATCCTTCGATCGGTCGGTGCCCATGTGTCGGATCGTCGCTGGCAACACTTCGAGACCGGCGCGCCGCGCCCGGTCGATGATCCTTGACGCCAGCTCGCCCTCCGGTTTGAAGAGCGTCGTCGAGGCGCCGTGCTCCAGGTAGACCTTGTCGACCTCGTCGATCAGCTTCATCAGTTCGGCCCGCCCGCAGTACTGCTCCATGTTGCCGCCGAACTCCGGGGTCAGCGTCAGCTTGCCGTCGGAGAAGGCGCCGGCGCCGCCCCAGCCGCAGACGACGTTGCACGGCTTGCAGTGGACGCACTCCTTGGCGCCGAACTTGAGCGGGCACGAACGCTTGTCGATGTCCTTGCCCTTGTCGAGGAGCAGAATTTTTTTATTCGCCTTCGAGAGTTCGAGTGCCGCGAAGAGCCCGGCTGGTCCCGCTCCCACGATGATGACGTCGTAGCTTTCCTGTGCTTTCTTCATGACAAACGATCCCTACTTTTTGCCTCGTCATGGCCATGTTTTATTTTTTGTATGAGCTTCGCGGGATTTCGATATTTACCCCTCGGTCCCTTGATAATAACGCAGTCTTTTGAAAAGACTGCGTTATTATAGCAATAAAAATGTGAAACACGCAAAAAAGTCGTCCGTACGAGCGAGGTATATCGTGAGCTATAATAATTTGTATCAGGAGATGCCGATTAAATCGGCCAGACGGTTGTTTCTGTCTGGAATTGCCGGAGCGGCAAAGGCTCGCATCTTTGCCCCGATCAATTGGCCTTCAGAAGGAGCTGATGTCATGACCACCGTGGAGCGCAACACAAAGGAGACGCAAATTTCGCTCTCTCTTTCGCATCCGGCCGACGCCTCGAAACAGAGCCGGATCGACATTCCGTGCGGTTTCCTCGCGCACATGATCGAGCTGATGACGCACCGCGGACGGCTCTGCCTCGATCTCGAGGCTCGCGGAGACGTGCACGTCGACGCGCATCACCTCACGGAGGACATGGGCATCGTGCTGGGGATGGCGCTGAAAAATTTTCTGCAGGCGGAGCCGGTCGCGCGCAAGCGCTACGGCTGGTGCCTGCTGCCGATGGACGGCACGCTGGCGCAGGTGGCGCTCGATCTGAGCGGACGGGGCGGCCTCTTCTGGGAGGGGACGTTCCCGACCGAGAAGTGCGGCGACTTCGACCTCGAGCTGGTGCCGGAGTTCTTCCGCGGATTCTGCCGCGAATCGCGCGCCACGCTGCACGTGCGCCTGCTCGCCGTCGACAACTCGCACCACGCTGCCGAGGCGGTCTTCAAGGGCGTCGGCATGGCGCTGGATATGGCCCTCGCGCCCGCCGACGTCGCGCCGAGCACAAAGGGGGAGTGGCTGTGATCGTCCTCCCCGCGATCGACCTCTACGGCGGCAAAGTCGTGCGTCTCACGAAGGGCGACTTCGCGCAGAAGGCGGAGTACGGCGACAACCCCTGCGACCTCGCGAAGGGCTTTATCGACAAGGGTTGCACGCACCTGCACGTCGTGGATCTCGAGGGCGCAGAGCGTGGCGGGCCCAAACACCTGAACGTGCTCTCCGATCTCGCGGCGCTCGGCATGTACGTCGAATACGGCGGCGGCCTGCGCAGCCGCCGGGCCATCCGTGGCGCGCTCGACGCCGGGGCGGGGCGTGCGATGGTCGGCAGCCTGCTCTTCGGCGTGGACGACGATATGGCGAGGGATTTGTTCGCCGAGTTCGGCATCGGGATCATGCCGTCGATCGACGTGCAGGCGGGGAGGGTCGTTCACTCCGGCTGGATGGAGAAGACCGACAAGGAGCCGGATGCGTGCCTGAGGTGCCTCTCCGCCATCGGATACAAGACCTTCCTTGTGACGGGCGTGGATCGCGACGGTATGCTTGCGGGTCCCGACATCGATTTGTATCGACCGCTGGTCGGGGGAACGAGGGACATCGTTGCGGCGGGCGGAGTCACGACGGTCGAGGACATCGCAAGGCTGGCGAGGGTGGGCGTCGCGGGTGCGGTCGTCGGCAAGGCGCTCTACGAGAGGGATTTCGATCTCGAAGCGGCGCTGAATGTTGCGGGAAGACAGGTGTGCTGAGATGTTCGAAAACGTGAAGTTCGACGAAAAGGGCCTTGTCGCGGTCGTCGCGCAGGACTCGAACACCGGCGAGGTGCTGATGACGGCGTGGGCGAACGAAGAGGCGTTACGTCTGACTACCGAGCGAGGCGAGCTGGTCCTCTGGAGCCGCTCGCGAGGAGAGATCTGGCACAAGGGCCTCACGAGCGGCAATCGCATGAAGGTGTTGGAGATTCGTTCCGACTGCGACGGCGACACGCTGCTGGCGCTTGTCGAACCGATGGGGCCCGCGTGCCACACAGGCGAGCGGACCTGTTTCTTCACGAGCCTGTACAGGCGCGAGGACGCCGCGTCGGACGCGGGGACGTTCCTGGGGCGCCTGGCGCGGTATCTGCAAAAACGGGCGCAAGATTCGCCCGAGGAGAGCTATACTGCGCGCCTGCTCGCCAAGGGCCCCGCGCGCGTGGCGCAGAAGGTCGGCGAGGAGGGCGTGGAGACGGCGCTCGCCCTCGCGACGGGCGACCGCGAGAATTTCCGCTACGAGGCGGCCGACCTGCTTTATCACCTGGAGGTCGCCTGCATCGCCGCGGACGTTCCGCTGGAGGAGGTCCTGCGCGAATTGATGTCGAGGCACAAGACCCCCTGACGATCCGAAGGGGCGGATTCGGTCTCATGCGGATTTGCTATTGCGGCGTTCTGGGGCTACAATGATTTTGTTGTTTCATTCATTTCGCTGGGGGGAGTATAAGTGATGCGTATATCCGGATCGATGAAATTTTCACTGACGATGTTGTTTCTCCTTTTGTTTTTGGGGTCACTGGGAGGTACGGCAGCCCAGGCCGCAACGTACGGAGAGATCGCCAGCCTGGCGGGGACGCCTAGCCTGAGCGGCTCCAGAGGCGGCTACAATGTGACGCTGATCGCGTCGCAGCAGACGGCGCTCACGATCACCGCGACGGCCGCCTCTACGGCGACGGACAACACAGGCACGAGGATCAAGTGGAGCGTGATCGGCGATACCGGTACGACCTCTGTCCCCACGATCGTTCCGACGGACGGTCTCTCCACGCTCGATGCGACGAACACGGCGACGTGCAGCATTCAGTTCGCCAACCCTTCGGCGAGCGACCGCTTCACCGTCACGGCGCAACTGGTGGACGCCGCGGGGGCGAATGTCGGCGCGAACGCCGTCGTGCGGGTTTTGTTCGTCGTCCCGGTTCCCATCGCGGGCGTGACGCTCGACAGTAACACGCTCTCCGTTCGCCAGGGCGGGAGACCGGTGTATTTGAAGGCGATTCCGTCGCCCTCGACCGCGACCGGCGTCTCCTACACATGGTTCTCGAAAAACCCGACCGTTGCGGCGGTCACGCAGATGACCACCACCTCCCCGGACATGGCGCTCGTGACGGGCGCCTACCCCGGTTACAGCACACAGGTCGAGGTGCAGGCGCTCGGCTACGGCAACGCGACGTATAGCGCAACTTGCAACGTCACCGTCGTCGGCAAGGGGGAGATTGCGGACGACATGAAGATCGCGCCCGTCATGGGGACCGCCGGGGAAGCGAACATTATCGGCCTGTACGCCGTCGACTCCACGTTCGTCTCCGACGCCTACGCGCTGACGGACACGACGATCAAGGCCTCCTCCGGCATGGGCAGCTCGGGCACGCCCAGATACCTTCTCACGGCGGCCGGAATCTATCCCATGCCGCTTGTGAACGTCGATCGCGCCGGCATCATGACAGCCCTCGGCTCCACGAACTATTCGACTACCACGGTGGGCGCGCTGCGTTTCGACCTCGACTTCGCGCCCCCGATGGCGCGGGGAGACATGGTGCCCTTCGTCCTCGCGTTCAAACTGGACGGCGCCTACTACCCAGACGGAAAGACGGCGGTCTCCAAGCCGCTGACTCCCACCGCTTTCCAGAATGAGTTCAGGCTGCTCAAGTATTTCGAACGCAACAACAAGCGCTACGTCATCAACATCAGCGACATTCTGCAGAAGAAGTCGGCGAACGCCTACGTCAAGATGACGAACGACTACATCCAGCTGGTGCCGCTCGTGGTCTTCGTGGATGACGTCGCGCCCGCCACGGGCTGCGATCAGCGCGTGGGCGCGCAGAACGAGTACGGCGTAAAATACGATCAGGCGAATAAGCTTCTCTTCATCTACGACGGCAGCGCGAACACCAAGGTTGAGGATCCGATCGTGCTCGAGCGCAAGACAGGCTCCGGCGGTGGCGGTGGCGGCGGTGGATGTTCGACCTCGACCGGCATGGCGGGCGCGATGCTGCTCCTTGCCGCGGTGACGCCTCTTGTCGTTCGCAGGAAGAAGTCCTGACCGGTTCGATCGTACGGATACGGCGAAGGGGCGCGCGCTGCGCCCCTTCGCTCTTTTGCTCCTCGCGCTCCTTTCCTCGCTTCTCGCCACGCTCGCGTCGGCCGAGCCGCCGCACTTGCCCGAAATTCCCTACGGCGGGTACAACGTCGACCGCGACCCCTCGTTTGCGCGGCGCCTCTATCCCGCGGTATTGAAAAGATACTTCGACCTGAAAACCCGGGATGTCGTTCTTCACTCGCCGACGCTCGATCGTATGGCTTCGAGCTCCGGAGGCAACTTCGCCTCGGACGCGTCCGGCGCCGCCGCCCGCTTTACCACGAACGAGGAGATGTCGGATTTCCTCGCGCGCTTGCCCTCCACGCGCATGCGGCGGCAGAGCCTCGCCACGATCGCGTCGAAGAACAAAAACGGCGGGACCGAGGCGCTTTTCGCGCTGCCTCTGTTGACCTTCAGCAAGCCGTCCGTCGAGAGCCTCACTGAACTTCGGGCGCTCGGCAAGCCGGTCGTCTGGTTTCAGGCGCAGATACACGGCGACGAGCCGGCTGGCGCGGAGGCGATGATGGTCCTCGCGCGCGATCTCGCCGAGGACCGGGAGAATCTGCTGGATTCTATCTCCGTCGTGGTCGTGCCGCGCGTCAACGTGGACGGCGCCTGGCGCAATCAGCGGGGGACGAACTCGGCCGATCCGGACTTCGAGAACCTGGATCTCAACCGGGACGCGCTGGCCGTCCTCTCGCCGATCACGCGCGCGCTGCGCGGCGCGTTCCTCGCCTGCCGCCCGCACGTGTTCGTCGATTTCCACGAAATGGGGTATGCCGTGGACGGCTCGGGGGAGTACGCGAACCCGGGGAATTCGGGGTCTCTCATCCGGCATCGCTACTACAACGATTACGACCTCGCGATACTCGTGGCTCATCCGTACAATACGCCGGGAAAAATCACGGAGCTCGCGCGCGAATTGGAGTCCGGCGTCGCCAGAGACGCCCTCTCCGCGGGGTTGAAAGCGGAGCGCTACGTTTACGACGCGGACTGGATCGTGGGGGCCGAGAGCGTCGTTCGGCAGTTGCGCGGCGCCTCCGGAACGACGTTTCTCGTGCGCCCCGCCCGCATGATGGAGGGCCCCCCCGACGAGTGCATCTCGGATTCGGCGGCCGCACTGAGCCCGGCAGTCTCCCTGCTCGTCGAGACGCGCGCGCCGAAAATTCTGACCAACTTCAAGACCAGGGTCTACGCGCACTACGTAGCGGCATCGTCGATCCTGCGGCAGGTAGTTGCCCGCCCCGATGCGTTTGCCGAGGCAGTGGAGGGCGGTGCCCGGGGTATCTCCGAGATGGGACGGAATCCAGCCGCGGCGGATGATGTCGTATTGTGGGCGAGGCAGGGGGAGGAGCGGGGAGTCTCTCTGTCCACCCTGGCTCCGGACGCTTCGAAGCGCGGCGTATCGACGGAGAGTTTCAAACTCGGGAGGTTTTACGGCAACCGGCTCCTGACGCCGGTCAAATCCGTCAGGCGTCCGTATGCCTATATCCTCTCCGCCGACGAGGCGAACGCGCCGCAGCTTGCAGCGCGCCTCGCGCTGACGGGCGTGGCGCTGAGCCGTCTGCCCGGGAGGGCGACGCTTCGCGTAGAGGTCTATACGGTGCGCTCCGTGGCGCCGGCCGAGGGGCCGGCGTTGGGCTACGCGACGCGCAGCGGCGACTACTTTCCGATGAACCGGACGTTGACGCACGCGATCGACGGTGTGAGCGCGTCGCCGGGGGAGAGAACTTTCCCGAAGGGCACGTATTTTTTCCGCATGTCGCAGCCCTCAGCAAACCTCGCTGCTCTGGCGGTCGAACCGATGGCCAACCGCAACCTCGGCAACTACTGGTACACGCTCTCGCGCGAGTATAAAGCGAGCGCGGCCCTGGGGTTCCTGCCATTTCGGATCGGCGGGGAGTTCCCCGTGTATCGTTGTATGGAGCCGATCGACCTGCCCTAAAAAGCCGCTCGCCCTCTTTGCGGGCGAACGGCAGGTCGGCATGAATCCGTTTTCGCGGTCAATCGGACGATTCCTTGTCCTCCAGCAATTTCTCGACCAGCGTACCAACCCTCTCCAGGTCGAGCGCCAGGCTATTCAATTCTCTTCGGGTGGCCAGGTGTCCCTCCCTGCCCAGGGAGTCGTACAGATCCCTGCACCTCCTCAGACAGCTGAACATTGGGCGCGCGGCGCGAACGGGAGATACGTCCGTGTCGCGGAGCCACAGCCGCTCTCTGCGGCGTTCGACGAATTCGCGTGGGGCGGCCGCCTCCACGGCGGGTATGGGTTTGTGTTCGGGGTCGTTCGAATCGCCGCGAAGGTACGAGAAGGATACGTCGAGAGCGCCGACGATCTTTCGCAAGATCTCGTCGGGGAGTTCCTGCTCCGACGTCTCCCAGTAGTTGACTGTCGTATCCGAGATACTCAGAGCCGCAGCCAGGTCCGCCGCGCTCATGTTCCTCAGCTCTCTCGCCTGTTTGATTCGTTCACCGAAGGATATTTGCGTACAGTTCATCCATAATACCTCGTACCATATTTTTTCGTACGCGCCCGAATGGCGTACGTTCAGTATAGCACCAGAAGGTTCTTTTTGTGTGTAAAATTGCGAAGCTGGCAGCCCTCGCCCGCGATTCCGTCGACTTTTCGTCAGCGTAGGAATTCGAGCTTCGAAATCTTCGTGTCGTGATCCAGAACGGTGTTCTTGAGGTTGTTCACGGTGCTTTGGAGGTCGGTGATCCTGCCGTTCTGCGCTTCGAGCTTGTCTTTGAGGCTGTTTTTCTCCGCCTCCAGCCGCTCGACGCGGGCGTTCAGCGCTGCCACCTCTTCCTTGAGCCCGGAGGTGTAGGTGAAGCTCAGGCTGACGAGCAGCATGACCACAAAGACCACGACGATCAGGGCGGCGGCGGTGACGAACAACTTTTTTCTCGTTTCGCCCGGTACGATGGTGGAGGCGGGGTATTCGGGCTCCGGGAGCGGCGCCGTCTCCGGGCGCGAGAAGACGTTCGCCTCGCCGCGGCCGGCCGGCCGCGAAAGCATCTTCTCCTTCGCCTCGTCCAATTCGAGGAGAAGGGCCTTCGTCTGCTCGTGCTCCTCCGTTCCCTCCTCGAAGTTCGCCGGGTTCAGGTAGAGTTTCCGCCTGTTGTACGCTTCCTCGATCTCCCTCTCGGTCGCGCCTTCCGGAATGCCGAGCAATTCATGCGGTGGTCTCATGTGTTCACCTCACTGTGGCGTTGGAACGAAATAAAGTTTAACCTATATTCATTACATAATACCAAATGGTTTTGTTGCGTCAAGGCCGGCTATAAATTGAGAGCTGGGCGGGAAATTCTGCCGACGGCCTGAATCGCGACGCCACCACCCCGCCCGGCGCGAACGAGCTCTTCGGCCTGCTCGTCGACTGGTGCGGGGAAAATTTGAGGGCGGTTTGATTTTGGGGAAACACAAAGCGAAACGCCTTGCTTTTTCCGGGGAAAGAGCAAGGCGTTCGATCTTTCGAGCAAGGCGATCGCCCGATAGGATCGTCAGCGCACGATCGAGCTTCTGCCCTTTTTCTTCGCCTCGTCCATTTTCTTCGCCGCGACGGCGACGAGCTCTTCCGACGACGCGGCTTCTCCCTGCGATGCGATTCCCATGCTGACCGTCACGTGGATCGGTTGTCCCCTGTAGTTGATGACGGTCCCCTCTATCCTGTCGCGGAGGCGCTCGCACACCTCCTCGCAGGCCTCCGGGGCCAGGCCGGAGAAGCAGATGAGGAAGCTCTCGTCGTCGTAGCGGGCGGCAATGTCCGACTCGCTGCGAATGAAAGTGGAGATGAGTCCCCCCACAGATGCAAGAACGAACTCGGCGCAGGTCCCGCCGTATTTTTCGTGGAGGGACGGTGGGTCGAAACAGAGCATGGCGACGGAGAAATCCGCGCCGCTCTCCGCATGTTTGTTTAAAATACCTTTAAGATGGCCGATGATGAACGGGCGATTCTTGAGTCCGGTCAACATGTCGATCGAGGCGGAGGCGTTGAGCTTGTTTATGAAGTCCATAATCTCGTTCCGCAAGGCGTCGTTCCCCACCTCGCCCCCGGTGAATCTCGTGATGTCTTTGATCAGCTCCACGACGATCTTCTCGTCGTTGTAGTCCAGCGGGATGGAGATGACGAGAAATACTTCGTTGCCGATGTGTTCGAACTTGACGACCTGTTCGCCGGTGTGGAATGCGCGCGCGGACGAGCAGTTGGTGCACCGTTCCCCGCTCCCGAAAATATCGGCGCAAGCCCCGCCCGTCTTGGCCAGTTTGTTTCCCTCATACTCGAATAACTGTCCTGAAACCGGATCGACGACTCTGACAAGGTCGAAGATAGATAGAAAAACGTTCTTTTCATGCAAGAACTTGTGAATGTCTGCAAACCGCACTAAACTCATGGCCGACCCCTCTCCGCTCAAATATGTCCAAGGCCCTGTCATGCCCGATAGGGACTTTTCGAGTATATCAGAGTTGCTCAGCCGGTTGCTACTATATATATTAAAGATAGGACAAAAGGCTCAGAGGCTGTTGCGCGTTGGCCGTGAACGGATAAATTCTTTTCATCCGCCGTGCAATACAATAGGGGCCGCCTTTTGGAAGCGGCCCCCTTGGTTACGCGATAGGTGCTAACCGTGTATTTCTTTGCTGTTTTTCCTTACCAGGTGTTGCTTTATGTCGCCTTCGGTGGAGCATTGTTGCCTCTGAATCCTAACCTTTGGAGCTATTTGGTGCGTTGGTGCTTCTTCAACTATCTCGATCACGTCCCTCTTGGGGGTTGTGGTCACGCTAGCACCTACCGCAGGAGCTTCTTTCCCGCTCCTGTCACCATTATATGCGCGTGAAATCAAATAAAATCGGATATATTGCCTAGAAAATCGAGAAGGCATTGCGGAGAAAGCGCGAAGCCTGTCGCGAGAGCGAGAATCAGGGGTTGGTTATCCTGTTCGAATATCTTTTCGACAATGGCGAAGAGGGGAATATCGTCATTTGCACCCTACCTTCTCCCCAAATAATCCGAGTCGATCAGCGCCAAGTCCCCGCCCTTGACCCAGCCTTCGAAAGGTAAGACCGTATGCCACCAAACCTCGTACAGTTCGTAATCCTCGTCGCTCGGGTCTTTGCCGTTGGTCCGCATTTCGGCATAGCCGACGGTGACGCCGCCACCTGTTTCGAGTCTGCCCTCGACTCTGGACTGTTCGTTTGGCTTCAGGTGGACGTTCGTGCCGATCTTCGCGGTCGTATGTATTGGTCCGTGGTCGACCCGCACCCAGGTTTTGCTCGTCAGCGACACGAAGGCCATGTGAAGGCAGATGTAAAGCAAAAGAATAATCGGTATTACGAAGTAGGATTTACGGATTGTGAACATAGTTACTCATAGCCTCCAACCGTGCCGACATCCCTGAAGGAGAAACGATTTTTTCTCCCAATGCCCATAAATTCAGCCATTTATATTTTTTAAGCTGAGAAGTGTTATCTGAAGTGTTATTTAGGGAATGATAGAGGTTGAATCCGTCTATGAAGAGGAGAGCCTTTTTCTTATTCACAGTGGATGCCTCCTTAGAAAGAAAAAAACCGCGCTTGGACGTGATCGCGGGGGCCACAGAGATGTAACTCTGTGGGGATTCGTTTACACTTGCATGCTAGCAAAGGTAACCCGACAGGTCAATAGAAATTTAGTGGGAATGGTACGAATAGGCATGAATCGGCACAAATAGACATAATGATGGACTCCACGGTTTAAGATACCGACCTCGGTTTCCATTTCGATAGTCATGATCGAACAGGCCGCGCACGACCTGGCGGATTTGCGGCGCGAGCTGGCTTCTCTCGAGATGACGAGAAAATTTGATTTTAAAGCGCACGCGGCGTCGGCGGAGGAGTTTCGGAAGGGAGTGGCAAGCTTTACAGGAAAAGGGTTATCGCTATTTAGTAGCGACAACCCCTTCAATTTGTCTAAAGTTGGCGGAGAGGGAGGGATCAAGTGATGTTGATTTAATCAGTATTTATAGGGTGTTATTTTTTATGTGTGCCGATTTGTGTGCCATACAGCATGAGCTGTCTGTGTACCAAGCATTATCAACGTGGCAGCATAGTTTCTTGTAGTAAAGCGGTAAAAGGCACTGAAACATAGCGACCATACATTAACAGAGGGAGAATGCCCGCAATTGTTCCGGCTACGTGCGCAATGGTAATCTCAAAAAATGTTGAATGGGGAATGCCCTGTCCATACTTTTGCTCCAGTAGGGAAAACTGATAACCGGCAGGGTCTCTTTTCTTTTGAATGGCATTGCTAACTATCGTTCCAAGGCAAGTAAGAAGAATGGCGAGGACGGTCCCCACGACAATATAACCTGCGCAAGCCCAAAATCCAGGGAACCAATCCTTGGGGATTGAAATACCCGCAGCGTAAAACACTTCGCGAGTTAATGGTTGCGCGATAAATAGGCCTTGGAAAAACAGGGGTACTCCTGGTATTGTTGCCATAGCGCGACCTGTTACGGGTAATATCGACAAAATAAGGACAAGCAATAACGCAGTTAACGCAATCTTAGTAAACGGCCACCAGATAACGCGCGCAGCAGGCAAGGGCAAAAAGCCGCCTATTCCTATAAGGTATGGAAGGCAAAAAAGGACAAAAAGAGAAATAGCGATAGCTAGAATGATCTCGGTAAATAACCAGCTACACATTGCAAGGAGATGCCCTTTGTTGCTGTGGACGATAAAATTAGGGAGGACCGTAGTGCCAATTACATAGTTTGTAACCGATATTGTTGTAATTGCGAATACCCAAGCGATGACATGCCAGTCGAAAAAAGCAATAAGTCCGTTTAATACCGACGATAAAAACATCACAACCCCATAGCCTCCAACTGCGCCAACATCTTCTCCGTGTAGAATTTATCCAGCTTTTCCCCAACCCATCCAAGCTGCTGTGCCTTTATCTCGGCAACGTCGTAGGAAACGTCGAACATCTCCGACATTTCGTAGACGGTGAGCATGCCGTGTTTTTTCAGTTCAGGAACGGGCAAAAGCAATTCCGACGCGAAGCGGTTTGCTTCGGTTTCCTGCCAAGCCTGTCTGGCCTCGATAATACTCTCGCCATCGAAAATTGCGGGATCGTGTCCAAGGAGAATGTGGCCGATCTCGTGAGCGAGGGTGAAGCGCTTCCGGTGTCGATGTTGTTTATCGTTGAGCAAGATCACAATGTGTCGATCCGACTTTGGCCGAAGATGGCACCCTTCTATGCCTTCGAGTTCAATTGACCGTACGGCAAATTTCAGGCATTTGCACAGTTTAATCATGTCGATCGGCAATGTGGGAACGACGTTGTAGTAAGCGCTAAAGAGTTTACGAGCCCGAATGATTTCATGCACCCCGCGCACCTCGCTTATTATAAATCCTCGTCCGACTGTGGGGTTCGGAAACCGTCCTCTTCTTTCAGTTCTCCTAATCCTAAAACAAATAGCATGCCTTGAGCGATTCTTTTCTTTGTCTCTGGGGGAAGGTTTTTCCAGTTTTGTCTCGTGGTCCTGAAATTGACGATCAAATCCGGATTGATGCTCGCCAGTTCTTGGATCAGCTCGTCAAGATCGCGCGATGCTTGGAACTTTGATTCTGCATTCTTCACATCAAAGTTTTGTATTGCCTCCGCAATCTCTCGCGATTTGTTCTGATTGTTTAACGGTTCGAAACTATCGGTTTCGCCCATCAGGTAGGCGACGGAGGTATCGAGGGCGGCGGCAAGCTTTTGTAGGGCATCGCCCTTAGGTATTCTTTCTCCTCGTTCCCACATGCCAAGTGTCTTGCCGACGACGCCCGCTTGCTCGGCAAGTTGTTGTTGCGTGAGATCGAGTAACCTCCTGCGCTGGTAAATGCGTTCGCCTATATCCATAAGTTCATATTATCAGAACAAAACAACCGGTCAAGCCCCAAATTGCTCCCCTTGCATAACTGTTTGTGGCGATTGGCGAAGAATATTGGTTCTGTAAAAATAACCAATTGTTCTTGACATGAGGAACTATTGGTGCTATTGTCTGCTTGTTTCGTGACCAGAGATCTGAAAATAAAACCATTCGGTTATATAAAGGAGGTGATTGGATGAATGGAATCCGCAGTTTACGAGGAGCTAGATGTATGACGCAAGCCGGGTTGGCTGAAGCAATGAGTGTTTCGGTAAAAACAATCAGCCTTTGGGAGTCTGGGAAACGTGAACCCGTTGGATCGGATTACATGCGACTTGCCAAGATTCTCGGTTGCCAAGTGACTGACCTTATCCCAAACCCTCCGCTGCCCCCGAAACGAAGAAAGAGCAGGATGTTGTCGGGGGCGAAGCAAGCGGCGTCTCTTTGACACTTGAAGTTTTCACCAAAATTTTATCTGAGGGGGTGGTCGCGATGGAGCATGCGATACATGGCGACGAGGTTTACATCCATGGGGATTTTGCACGGGTGACGCTTGAAATACCGCTTGGGGTTGACGCTGACGGTTATTTCGAAAAGGCGAAACAGGCTTACGTCGAGAAATGCGACGAGATACGGCGAAAGTTGGGAGGGTAGAGATGAAGCTATTGCGTTCAAAAGACTGCGCCGAGCTGTTCGGGGTTCACCACACGACATGGGAAAAGTGGGTGGAGCTGGATCCGACGGCGCCGAAGCCGGCCATCAAAACGCGAGGTTGGGTTGCCTGGAACGAAGACGAAGTGCTTGTGTATCAGTCGTTACTCATAAAGGAAGGGAGGTCCGGATATGTTAAGAAAATTGCTTGATCTGCTCGATTGGAGAACTCGCCGGATTTTGCGTCGGGCTTGCGACGGCGATCTTCGCCGGATGGGGAAAGCACCCCGCATGATGGTTTGGCAGGCGGAAGTGATCGGGAGGAGGGGGTGGTGAACAAAACAGGAGTGCATGAATGAAGCCCCTCGCAAGAGGGGCTCGCGCAAAGAGCGATCCTTTGCCGGTAGTAGGGCTACCGGCCTTCATTTTAACACACATCGAGGAGGCGTACAAAAATGACAACTGACACCATCAGCATCACCATACATTCCCCGGATCTGGTTCAAGCACTTAAACAGCTGGCCGAGGTTCTCACGGGAAAACCCACGCTCCTGCCGGAGCAGCCGGCAGCGGCGCCGAGCGCGATCGAAGCGACAATCCCCACGGTCCCCCAAACACCGAGCGCCGTTCCCGCCGTCCCGGTTGCTGCAGCGGTTCCTGTTGTGCCCCCGGCACAGAGTGCGGCAGTTCTGCCGATGACCCCGGCACCCATCAACCCCGTACCTGTCGGCGCCGCACCTACATACACGATTGACGCGCTTGCCCGTGCCGGTGCGACCCTGGTGCAGTTAGGCAAGATGGACGATGCCGTTGCCCTGCTTGCGAAGTATGGCGTACCGACAGTAAATCAGTTGAAGCCGGAACAGTACGGGGCGTTCGCCACCGATCTGCGCGCGCTTGGTGCGCAGGTGTAGGAGAAGGTGTCATGGACAACGCATTTAAGGACACGTTCAGGATCATCGCGCCCGGCATGCAGGACAGCAACAAGCGCGGCGTCATTCGCATACCGCCGTCCACGTACGACAGGCTTGCGACTTTGAGCAGAGAGACCGGCGTCAGCATCTGCCGGATCGTCGATCAGTGCGTCTCGTTCGCACTGGAGAGGCTGGAAGGAGGAGAGGACGATGCCTGATAGCCACGCGCTTTTATCCGCTTCCTCGGCGAGCCGGTGGTTGATCTGTACCGCCGCTCCGCGCTTCGAGGAACAGTTTCCCGAGACGACAAGCGAATACGCCGAGGAGGGCAGGCTGGCGCACTCGATCTGCGAGCTGAAGGTGCTGAAGAAATTCACCCTGGCGATCAAACCGAGCGCGTATAAAACCCAGCTCGGCAAGTTGAAAAAAGATCCGCTCTACTCCGATGAGATGGATCGCACGAGCGACTTTTATCTGGGGTACCTCCTCGAAAAGTCGATGGGTTACGACAACCCGCCTCTCGTCGACGCCGAGGTGAGGGTCGATTTCGGGGCGTACGTGCCCGAAGGCTTCGGGACGTGCGACTGCATCATGATCGGCGGCGACACGCTGGATATCGTCGACTACAAGCACGGCAAGGGCGTGCCCGTATCGGCGGAGAGCAACGCGCAGATGCGGCTGTATGCCCTCGGCGCGCTGCTGAAATACGAACCGTTTTACGGCGGCATGATCCGGCGCGTGCGCATGTCGATCGTCCAGCCCCGCATTCAGGACGAGCCGAGCAGCGAGACGCTGACCGTCGATGAGTTGAAGGTGTGGGGCGAGAGCATCAAGCCCGTGGCGGAGAAGGCCTTCAGCGGCTTCGGGGAGTTCGTGCCCGGCGACCACTGCCGCTTCTGTCGTGGGAAGGCGCAGTGCCGCGCCCGTGCCGACGCGAACACCGCCCTCGAGGACTTCAAGGATTTTAAGGCTATCCCCGGTAGCCTGGCGAACGATTTGATCGACGTCGGAAACGCGCACGGAGTGGAGGGTATGCCGCCCGTATTGACCCTCGCCGAGATCGGCGACCTGCTGGTACGCGGCGCAAACCTCGTCGCCTGGTTCCACGATCTGGAGGAGTTCGCCCTGAACGCGATCCTCAACGGCAAGGAGATCGCCGGATGGAAAGCCGTCGCCGGTCGAAGTGTCCGCGCGTTCAGCGACGCCGACACGGCGATTGCCGCCGTCATCGCCGCCGGATACGACGAAGCCCTCGTCTACGAGCGCAGGGCCAAGACGCTGACGGAACTCGAAAAGCTGATGGGCAAAGCCGAGTTCGCGGAGAAGATCGGCGCGTACGTTATGAAGCCGCTTGGCAAGCCGACCCTCGCGCCGTTGTCCGACAAGCGCGAACCGTACAGCCCGGCTGCCGCCGACTTTGCGGCAGCAATTTAACACCAAAAATCTAATAAAAACTAAAGGAGAATATGAAAATGGCTTATCAGAACGACCCCATGAAAGTCCTGACGGGCGAGTGTCGCCTGTCCTACGTCAGCGTCATCACTCCCCGTGCCGCGCAGCAGGGCGGCGAAGCGAAGTATTCCGTGACGTTGCTCATTCCCAAAAGCGACGTCGCCACCAAGGCAGACATCGACGCCTCCATGCAGGCCGCCGCGCAGGAAGCCGTGACAGCAAAGTGGAATGGCGTACGCCCGCCGAACCTTCGTGTACCAATTTACGACGGCGACGGCGTGCGGCCGTCCGGCGAACCATTCGGCGCGGAGTGCAAAGGGCACTGGGTTATCACGGCATCGTCCAAGATGAAGCCGCAGGTCGTCGGCATCGACAACATCAACGTGGATCTCGCGCCCTCGGATATCTACAGCGGCATGTTCGCGCGCGTGACGATCCGCTTTTTCGGGTACTCCAACAGCGGGAACAAGGGCGTGGGCTGCGGACTTGGCAACATCATGAAGACGCGGGACGGCGAGCCGCTGGCGGGCACCGCCTCCGCTGCCTCTGATTTTGCGGCGGTTGGCCATGCGGTCGTACAGCCGCCCCAAACCGTTGCGCAGGCAGCCCAGGGATGGGTGCAGGCTCCGACGTATCCACAACCGGCCGCCGCGTTTGCGCAACCGACCGTAAACATCAACCCGTTGACCGGGCAGCCCCTTTCGGTTTAGGGAGGGGCCCTAACGTGGCTCACCATCTGAGCATTGACCTGGAGACGTTTTCGAGTGTCGACCTGCGAAAGTCCGGGATGTTCAAGTATGTCGAGAGCCCCGACTTTCAGATACTGCTCTTCGCGTACTCGCTGGACGGTGGGCCGGTGCAGCTCGTAGACCTTGCCATGGGGGAGACTCTTCCCCCGTGGCTGGGTGCGGCGATCGGCAACCCGGCCTACATCAAACACGCATATAACGCGGTGTTCGAGTGGGGCTGCCTCTCCAAGTTCTTCGGCGCTCTGCCCGCCGATCAGTGGCGCTGCACGATGGCCCACGGGCTCTACTGCGGCTACACGGCGGGGCTGGATGCGACCGGGAAGGCGTTGGGACTGTCAAGCGACAAGCAGAAGCTGAACAGCGGCAAGGCGCTGATCCGGTATTTCTGCCTGCCCCGCAGGCCCACGAAGGCCAACGGCGGCAGGACGCGAAACCTCCCGCACCACGATCCGGAGCGGTGGCGGCTGTTCAAGGAGTACTGCGCCCAGGACGTCGTGACCGAGATGGCGATCGCGGACAAGCTCGCCGCGTTCCCGATGCCGGACTGCGTACAGAAGGAGTGGGAGACCGACCTTCGCATCAACGCGCGCGGCGTCGCCGTGGATCTGGCGCTCGTGAGATCCGCCATCGAAATCGGCTACGACGTCCGCACCACATTGACCGAAGAGGCGACGCACATATCGGGGCTCGGCAACCCGAACAGCGTCCAGCAGCTTACCGCCTGGCTCGGCGAGGAGATGGACGAGGAGCTGCCGAACCTCAACAAAGAGACAGTATCCAGCCTGTTGAAGCGTGACGGGAATGGCGAGGCGGTGCAGCGGATGCTGGAGATCCGCCAGGAACTCGGCAAGACGTCAACGAAGAAATACGATGCAGTGGAGGCTGCTGTGTGCGCCGACGGGCGCGTCCGGGGGCTGCTGCAGTTCTACGGCGCGAACCGTACAGGGCGTTGGGCCGGGCGTCTTGTACAGGTGCAGAACCTGCCACGAACCTACCTAGAGCCGCTGCCCTTCGCCCGTGAACTGACGATCGGCAAACAGACCGATGCCCTGCGGCTCGTGTACGGAAGTGTCCCGGATACCCTCTCACAGCTGATACGCACCTGCTTCGTGTCGTCACCAGGGCGCATTCTGGTGGACGCGGACTTCTCCGCGATCGAGGCGCGCGTTATATCGTGGCTCGCGGGGGAGCAGTGGCGGCTCGACGTGTTCCGCACCCACGGCAAGATTTACGAGGCGTCGGCGTCGCAGATGTTCGGCGTCCCACTGGAGAAGATCGCGAAGGGCAACCCCGAATACGCCCTCCGGCAGAAGGGCAAGGTCGCGGAGCTGGCGCTGGGGTATCAGGGCAGCACCGGCGCGTTGATCCAGATGGGCGCTTTGGGGATGGGGCTCTCCGAGGACGAACTGCCCGACATCGTGGCGCGATGGCGCGAGGCGAACCGGCGCATCCGCGATCTGTGGTACGCGATGGAGGGTGCCGCCGTAAAGGTCGTGACCGAGGGCGGCAGCGTGGGCGTGGGGCGCGTGCTCCTGTCCCGCGAGTTCGATTACCGTACCGGCGCGGATTGCATGACGATTCTCCTGCCGTCCGGTCGCAAGCTCTTCTACGTCAGCCCGACGATCGGCGCGAATCAATGGGACAAACCGTCTGTCATCTATATGGGCATGGAGCAGACCACGAAGCGGTGGGGCAAGGTTGAGACCTACGGCGGCAAATTGGTTGAGAACTGCGTGCAGGCGATCGCCCGCGACTGCCTGGCCTGCGCGATCGAGCGCCTGGAGGCGGCAGGGTTACCGGTGGTCTTTCATGTGCATGACGAGGTGGTCATCGAAACGGACGCCGCCTCCGCCGACTTGGGTGCTGTCGTGAATATCATGGCCGAGCCGATGCCGTGGGCGGTCGATCTGCCCCTCGGTGCGGACGGTTGGACGGGCGAATTCTTTAGAAAGGATTGATCCCTGTGGACTATTACGACTTTATAAACAGTAAAGCCCGTGAAGTTCCTTGTTGTGGATTCTCTTTCGATAAAGCAGAGATGAATCTTTTGCTGTACGAATGGCAAAAGGACATTGTTCATTGGGCGTTGCGAAAAGGCAAAGCCGCGTTATTTGAAGATTGCGGACTGGGAAAAACGCTGCAGCAACTGGAATGGGGCCGAATCGTATTTCATCATACGGGGATGCCCGTCTTAATCCTTGCTCCGCTGGCGGTCTCCCGGCAGACAAAACTCGAAGGAGATAAATTCGGCTATTCTGTCAACATATGCCGCAATCAATCGGACGTTCAGCCGGGCTTAAATATCACGAATTACGAGATGCTGGCGCATTTCAACGTCTCGGCGTTCGGAGGCATCGTGCTGGATGAATCCTCAATCCTCAAATGCTACAGCGGAAAGATCCGGACACAGATCATCGAGGCCTGCAAAGAAGTCCCCTATAAACTGACCTGTACCGCCACGCCTGCACCCAATGATTTCATGGAGCTTGGAAATCAGGCCGAGTTTTTAGGGGTGATGCGCCGCACGGAAATGCTCGCCACGTTTTTTATACATGATGGGGGCGAAACGAGTAAATGGAAGCTCAAAGGGCATGCTGAATCCGATTTTTGGGCCTGGCTTGCTGGATGGGCTGTTGTGCTGACAACGCCGGCAGATTTGGGATATGACCCCACCGGATACGACCTTACCGAACTCCGTACGCATTACATCACCGTGCCATCTGATTTTCCCGAAGCGCGAACGTTGACGGAGCGCAGGAACGCAAGGCGCGCCAGCTTGGAAGATCGATGTTGCGCGGCAGCTGACATAATCGAACGTAACCCGTCGGGACAATGGCTCGTGTGGTGTGATCTGAACGACGAAGCGGATTCTTTGAAAAGAATGATGCCGGATGCGATCGAAATCAGAGGTTCGGATAAAGCCGACAGGAAAGAAAACATGTTGACGGGCTTCTCAATCGGATTTGTCCCAAAGCTGATCACCAAACCCAGCATCGCCGGATTTGGACTGAATTGGCAGGGGTGCAACAAGATGATTTTCGTGGGGATGTCCGACAGCTACGAAATGATGTATCAAGCCATCCGCCGCTGTTGGAGATTCGGGCAAGAGCACCCTGTGGACGTTTACATTATCACGTCCGCCTCGGAGGGCGCGGTACGGGAAAACATAACCCGCAAGCAGAACCAGTGCGAACGAATGATCAAGGAAATGGTAGCCCATACGAAAGCCATTCTGTCGAAAGAAATCAGGGCGACTGCGAAAATGGCGGATATCTATGACCCGCAAGCCGACATGCTGGTGCCGCGTTGGGTGAAAGAGGAAGCGGCATGAAGGTATTGGATCAGGCTTTCGGACAGGGTTGGGCCATCTACAACGGCGACAGTTGCGAGGTTTTGAAAGGGCTTCCGAATAACAGCCTGCATTTCAGCATATTCAGTCCGCCGTTTGTCAGTTTGTACACGTACTCGAAAAGCGACAGGGATTTGGGGAACGCAAAGGGGAAAGGCGAATTCTATGATCATTTCGAGTTCATCGTAAACGAGCTTCACCGCGTCATTATGCCGGGGCGTTTGGTATCCGTGCACTGCATGGATATTCCGGCAATGAAGGAAAGGGACGGATACATAGGGCTTTTTGACTTCCCCGGCCATTTGATCGGCTTGTTTGAGAAAGCCGGTTTTATTTACCACTCGAAGGTCGTGATTTGGAAAGACCCTCTCGTAGAAGCGACAAGGACGCATGCTCTCGGATTGCTGCATAAACAGATCGTAAAAGACAGCGCGATGTGCAGAAACGGGCTTCCCGATTATCTTGTGACGTTCCGGAAGCCAGGCGACAATCCGGAACTGATCGCGCACCCAGAGGGCTTTGACCGCTTTATCGGCGAAGAAGAGCCCGCAGCTCCTAAAACTGAAGCGACCTTGAAGGACAGCAAAAAGAACAGGGCCATCTCCATGGCAAGAGAGGACCCCGTCTATTCCCACCACGTATGGCGCCGTTACGCGAGCCCCGTGTGGATGGACATCAACCAAAGTCGGACGCTCAACCGGAAAGACGCCAGAGATGAGAAGGACGAACGGCACATCTGCCCCTTGCAGCTGGACACCATCGGAAGAGCGATAGAGCTTTGGAGCAATCCTGGGGATCTGGTGCTTGACCCTTTCGACGGGATCGGTTCGACGGGGTATCAAGCGGTAAAGATGGGGCGGCGGCACATAGGCATAGAGCTGAAGCGGAGCTATTTCGAACAGGCTGTATTGAATCTCAAGTTAGCCGAATGTGAGGTGGCGTTCGATGTCTAAAATCATCGCCGTTGATTTTGACGGTTGTCTTGTAACCAGTCGATTTCCGGAAATAGGGGATGAAATACCGACCACCGTACACAAGCTCCAAGCTGAAAAAGATAAAGGCGCGCGATTGATTTTATGGACATGCCGATACGGTGACCGCCTTATTGATGCCGTGGAATGGTGCTCGGCAAGAGGTATTCAATTCGATTCCGTAAACGAAAATCTGCCGGACGTTATTGAATCGTTCGGCGGCGATACCCGGAAAATTTTCGCGGATGAATACTGGGACGATAGAGCGGTGAGAACGCCTTGCGATGATTAACGACCGGATTTTTCAGAAAGGATTGAGGTGAGAAGGCGTGAAGGCTCTGTCCCTCTTCAGCGGCATTGGTGGCCTCGATCTGGCGGCAGAGGCGGCAGGAATTCAAACGATCGCCATGTGCGAGATCGATCCATTTTGCCGCGAAATTCTCGCGCTACGCTTCCACGACATTCCAATCATCGAGGACGTACGATCGATACAAGGCGACGAGTTTAAAGGAGTTGACGTTATTCATGGAGGATTCCCGTGTCAGGACCTCTCTTCGGCAGGGCCGCAAGAGGGGCTCGAAGGCGAACGAAGCAAGTTGTGGTTCGAAATGCTGCGAATCGTTGGAAACGCGAGACCGCGTTATGTCGTTGCTGAAAACGTGTATAACGCGGTCAATCTCGCCCTCGATCGCATCGTTGGTGGATTGGAGAGTGAGGGCTACAAAGTCTGGCCTGTCGTCCTACCTGCTTCTGCATTTGGCGCGCCGCATGAGCGTAAACGGCTCTGCGTCTTCGCCATCCGAGGCGATGCGGCCGACGCCAAATACGATAGACGCGAAAGGTGGAGTCAGGAAAACGAAAAAGCCCGGATCGAAACGGCAAATTCAGTTATGCCATTCCGTGAAAACCTGTGGCCGACGCCAACAGTTCGCGGGAACCACAACAGAAAAGGTCTGAGCAAAAACGCCGGAGATGGGCTCGCTACTGCCGTTCGTCTTTGGATGACCCCGAAGGCCAGCGATTCCTATATGGGAAGGACGGCCAGGCAATCCGATCGCCCGGCGGAGATGACGACGCAACTCCAATCGCAGATTTACCACGTGGAAGGACGGCAGCCTGCAGGGCAGCTCAATCCCGATTGGGTCGAGTGCCTTATGGGATACCCGATCGGTTGGACGAATCCGGATTGCGAGAATCCGCAGGAATGGCCCGGTTTTCCGATGCCGCCGGGGTTCGAGCAGTACGACTACGAGCCCCCGAGGCTGACTGACCGTAGAGAGCATCGCGTGAATCGGATCAAGGTGTCCGGCAACGCGGTTATGCGGCAGCAGTTTGAACCTGTTTTCCAGGTAATTCAGCTAATCGACGAGGCGGTGAGGACTGGTGATTAACGACCGGCTAATCCAAATCTCGCACGGCAACAACCGCCGGTCGACCAACTGGCAGCCGCAAAAGTTGATGTTGTCCGAGCTGTGGGAGAAGCTCCGTATCCCTACGCGCGGGAACGAGACCCTGACGGAGTACCTGGCGCTCAAAAAGGCGACTCAGGACGACCTCAAGGACGTGGGCGGCTACGTATGTGGGACGCTGAACGGCCCGCGCCGGAAAGCCAACAACGTGACCGGCAGGGATGTGATCACGCTCGACCTTGACAACATCCCTGCCGGCGGCACGGAGGACGTTCTGCGGCGTGTGGAGGGGCTGGGCGCGGGGTATTGCGCCTACAGCACCCGCAAGCACCACGGGGCCGCTCCGCGCCTGCGGATCCTGATCCCCTTCGACCGGACCGTCAGCATCGACGAGTACGAGCCCTGCGCTCGCAAGATGGCCGAGTACATCGGGCTGGAGCTGGCGGACCCGACGACCTTCGAGGTCGCCCGGCTGATGTACTGGCCCTCGTGCTGTTCAGACAGCCAGTTCGTCTACCACTACGCCGACAAGCCCTTCGTCTCCGCCGACGGCCTGCTGGCGCAGTACGCAGACTGGCGCGACGTATCCCTGTGGCCCTCTCTGCCCGGCGTGCAGGCCTTTACGAAGCTGGCGGTGAAGCAGGGTGACCCGGAGGCCAAGGCGGGTGTAGTAGGGGCCTTCTGTCGCGTCTACGACGTGTACAGGGCCATCGAGGAGTTGATCCCCGGTATTTACGAGCCGGTGGACAACATACCCGGCCGCTACACCTACCTGGGTGGCAGCACAACCGGCGGCGCGGTGCTCTACGACGGCGGCAAGTTCCTGTACAGCCACCACGCGACCGACCCCTGCGGTGGAAAGCTGGTCAACGCCTTCGACCTTGTGCGCCTGCACCGCTTCGCCGATCTCGACGACGAGGCGCAGGCGGGCACGCCGAACAACCGGCTGCCGTCGTTCATGGCGATGTGCGATGTCGCGACACAACTGCCCGACGTGCTGGTGCTCATCAACCAGGAGCGCGCCGCCGAGGTGCAGAAGGATTTCGAGGGTGTGCCCGCCACGAACGACGATGCCGCCGGAAATTGGGAGCACCTGCTGTCGATCAACTCGCAGACGGCGTTCCCCAAAGCCACGATCGACAACGTCTGGATCATCCTCGAGCACGACCCGAATCTCAAGGGCAAGTTCGCGCTGAACAAGTTCGCTGGGCGCGGCGAGGTCTTGGGCGCGCTGCCGTGGGAGACGCAGCCGACGCGGCGTTTTTGGGACGACAACGACAACAACGGGATCTACTGGTACATGGAGAAACGCCATCACCTCACCGGCAACGGCAAGATCGACGCGGCGCTCTCCCTGCACTCCAACAAATTCGCGTTCAACGAGGTGCAGGACTACTTGGGCAGATGCACGTGGGACGGAACCCCGCGTCTCGACACCCTGTACGTCGATTACCTCGGCGCGGCGGATACGCCATACAACCGCATCGTGGCGCGTAAGGGATGCGTGGCGGCGGTAGCGCGGGCTATGACGCCGGGATGCAAGTTCGACAACATGACGATCCTCGTGGGGCCGCAGGGCATCGGCAAAAGCTCCATGCTGGACATCCTGAGCCGGGGCTGGTTCAACGACAGCATCCGTACCTTCGAGGGCAAGGAGGCGAGCGAGCTGCTGCAGGGCGTGTGGATCGTCGAGATTCCCGAGCTGGACGCCTTCAGGCGCACGGACGTGGCGAGGATCAAGCAGTTTCTAAGTTTGCGGACCGACCGTTTTCGGGCGGCGTACGGCCGCCACGTCAAGGAGTTGCCGCGCTCTTGCGTGTTTTTCGGCACGACGAACACGAAGGACTTTCTGCAGGACGCCACGGGCAACCGCCGCTTCTGGCCGGTCGACGTGGGAGAACAAGCAGTCCTGAAAAACGTGTGGCGGGATCTGCCGGAGGAAGCGGAGCAGATATGGGCCGAGGCGGTCGTCTACTGGCGGCTGGGCGAACCCCTGTACCTTGGCCGCGAGGCGGAAGCCGACGCCAAGGCGAAGCAGGAGGAGCACCGCGAAGCCTCTCCTTATGAGGGTATCACCCTCGATTTCATCGGGCGTGAAGTGCCGGAGGACTGGGAGACGTGGAAGCTGGATCGCCGCCGGATGTTCTGGAGCGGCGGCGTGCAGGGCGACGTAAAGACCGTGCCACGCGATCGCGTGTGTGCCGCCGAGGTGTGGTGCGAAGCCCTGCACGGCTTGCCCAAAGACCTGAACAAGGGGATCGCCCGCGAGATCAACAGCATCATCGACCGGTTGCCGGAGTGGCAAAGGACGGAGAAGCCTTTGAAGTTTGGACCACATGGACCGCAGCGGGGGTTCGTCTGGGAGGGGTTACATTCGAAAAATCAGGCAGAATCAGAGGGGATTCGGGAAAGAATGTAACCCCTTGCGGTTACATTTGAAAAAGATTGTAACCCCTGTTGTAACCCCGAATGTAACCCCTCAAACTCTTAATATCACCGGCTTTTATGGCTGGGGTTACATTCTAACATTCTTTTTCTATAGATAGTAAGAATTAGAGGATTAGGCGGTAAATATCCGCCTGCGCGCCCACATGTACGCGCGTATAGGGATTTTTCCGACAATGTAACCCCTGGGCCGGTAAAGCCGGTGATATCAAGAGTAGTAGGGGTTACAAACAGCGATAGCAAGGGTTGGCGGATCAAGGAGGGCTGAGATGCTGGAAAAAGAAACCGAACGCCGGATGTGCGAACTGATCAAAAAACGGGGTGGGTTGACCTACAAATTTACGAGTCCGAACAACCCCGGCGTGCCGGATCGGATTGTGATAACCCCCACGGGCGTCGTCTGGTTTGTGGAGTTGAAAACCG
Source organism: Synergistaceae bacterium (assembly GCA_031549185.1). Lineage (GTDB taxonomy): Bacteria > Synergistota > Synergistia > Synergistales > Synergistaceae > JAVBQG01. The sequence goes on from JAVBQG010000002.1 coordinate 72,456, forward strand.
AGACCGGCAGGATGGCGAAGATCCAGAAGTGGCAAAAGGGTGAACTTGAAAAACGATGCGCGAACGTCCGGGTGATCCATGAATGGGATGCCGCAAAGAAATTTGTCGACGAGGTGATGCCAGATGGAATACGTACCGCATAATTATCAATCGTACTGCATTCAGCGGATTCTGCAGGATCCCGCCGTGGGGCTGTTCCTCCGGCCGGGCCTGGGCAAGACCTCCATCACGCTGACCGCCGTCAACATCCTGCGGTACTACTACTGGCAGATTGCCAGGGTGCTTGTGATCGCCCCGAAGAAGGTTGCCGAGGCGACCTGGAGCAAGGAAGCGGCGAAGTGGGATCACTTGCGGAATCTGCGGTGCGTGACGGTTCTCGGCAGCACGGCGAAGCGCATCCGGGCGCTGAACACCCCCGCCGACGTGTACATCATCAACCGCGAGAACGTGCAGTGGCTGGTCGACTACTACCAGCAGGCGTGGCCGTTCGACGCCCTGGTCTGCGACGAGTCCACCAGCTTCAAGAATCACCAGAGCAAGCGGTTCAAGGCCTTGAAACTGGTCCGCCGCTTCTGCAAAAAAGTGGTGCTGCTTACGGGCACGCCGTCCAGCAAGGGACTGATCGACCTTTGGGCGCAGATCTACCTGTTGGACGAAGGGGAGCGGCTGGGCAAGACGATCAGCCAGTACCGGGAGCGGTATTTCACCGCCAACACCCACGGCGGGCACTTCACCGACTATAAGCCGAAGGGCGACGCGGAGGCGGCGGTGCTGGAGGCGATCGGCGATATCTGCGTCAGCATGAAAGCCGAGGACTATCTGGAATTGCCGGAGTGCGTGGAGCACGAGATCCCCGTCGTACTGGACGACAAGGCGAAGCGCGAGTATGACAAATTCGAGCGCAATCTGCTGTTGGAGATCGAGGAGGAAGTCGTGACGGCGCAGGGTGCGGCGGTGCTGACCGGCAAGCTGCTGCAATACTGCAACGGGGCTGTGTACGGCAACGAAAAACAGGTGATGCCGGTACACGACTGCAAGTTGGACGCATACCTCGAACTTTTGGAACAGATAAACGGTGAACCCTGTATGACCTTCTATGGCTTCAAACACGATTTAGACCGGCTGCGGGAGCGGCTGAAAAAGACGAAGCTGAAAGTGCGGGTGTACTCCGGGCCGCAGGACGAAGAGGACTGGAACGCTGGAAAGATCGACGTCCTGCTGGCGCACCCGGCGTCGTGCGCGTACGGGCTGAATCTGCAGGCCGGGGGGCGGCATGTGATCTGGTTCGGGCTCAACTGGTCCTTCGAGCTGAACGACCAGGGCAAATGCCGGTTGTGGAGGCAAGGCAGCGAATTCGACAGGGTTTACATCCACTACCTCGTGGCGCAGGGGTGCGTCGACGAGGACGTCATGGCGGCGATTCGAGAGAGGGCGGACACCCACGAGGCGGTCATGAGCGCGCTGAAAGCCCGGATTAGAAAAGTAAAGGAAGACGCGGCGCTAGGCCGCGTGGCATAGGGGCGAAGGGACATCACTATGAAACGAACGGCAAAGTTGTGTTACTGGCCCGACGAAGAGACCGGGGTCCAGGTTCTCAAGTGGGATAGCGACTGCGATTCGGTTCGGATCTTGGCCAATCGGCACGCGATCGACGTCCCGTATGGGCTGCTGCGGCAGTTTGTGGATGACGTGGAGAAACGTAGGGAGGAGCGGACATAATGACGAATGCGGATATACGCCTGTGCGAGTCGATCCTGCGGGATTTTCGCGATCTACGCAGCGCGCTGCAGATGAGAGAATTGGAGATTATGTCCGGTCTACAATCCGAGCGCGTGGACGGTGGGGAGCCGGTGCCCGTTTTGCAACGGGTGATGGAGGATGAAGAGTGCGGGCGTCTGCGGCGGATCGTGGAGAGCATCGAGGCGGCCGTGCGACATTTGACGCATCCGCAGCAAAAGGCGATTATCTTGCTTTATTTCGTCGGCATGGACCGTGAGCAGGCGGCTATGAAGCTGCATTGTGGGTATAACACCGTGCGGCGTTGGTGCCTGAAGGGGATCGAAACGATTCATGAAGAGTTGTCCGAACACTACCCCGAAATCTTGAAATGGCGTAATCGCGCAGTAGGAGAGGCGTTACGGGTTTTGGAGTTCGAGCCATGAAAAGATGGGCGATCAACGACCACGCTTTTCTGCTAAAATCTTTATAATCCGAATAGTTGTAGGGTTGATACCGGCCTTGGGCGAAAGCCTCGGGCCGGTTTTTTATTGGCTGAAAGGAGGCGGGACGGGATGACGCCGAGGCAGCAGCGATTTGTTGAAGAATATCTTGTCGATCTGAACGCCTCGCAGGCCATCATTCGAGCGGGCTACAAAGGCGCGAGGCCCGACGAAGCCGGACGCCGGACCATGAGAAACCGTGAGGTGCAGAATGCGATCGACGTGGCACTCGCGGGGCGTTCGAAGCGCACAGAAATCACCGCCGATCGCGTGGTGTTGGAGCTGGCGCGCATCGCGTTTGTCGATCCCCGTAAGGTTTTCAAGTGGGGGCCGCATGGCGTGACGCTCATCGACTCCGACTCTCTGACCGAGGACGAGGCGGCCGTGATCGCGGAGGTGTCAGAGACGACTTCGGAGAGCGGCGGAAGCATCAGGGGGAAACAATACGACAAGATCAAGGCTCTAGAATTGCTCGGGCGACACCTGGGCATGTTTGTCGACAAAAAAGAAATCGACCTCGCGGCGACCGTCAACGTCTTCGACGACGAGACGCGAGCGCAGCTGATGGCGAGGTTGAAGGAGGATTGAGCAATATGGGCGGCGTTAAATACAGCATAGAAAGTAGCGGCGACGGACGCGTTGTTGGAGAGTTTGATAATTTGGACGACGCTATTGCGGCAGCGAACGAATGGATGTCCTGCGCGGAGCCTGAGGACCTTGAGGAAGGCGGCGTTGAAATTATTACAGCTGTTGCCCGTAGCGCGTGGCAGGACGGGAAAAGCGTAATGGTGGAATTATCGCCTCGGGTGTGAATCATGAATGATGCTCAGCTCGCCGCGCGCGTCGTGGAGAAGTGGAAGAACAACCCCTGGGCATTCATCCGAGACGCCTGCTGGACGATCGACGAGGCGGACAAGGGGACGGTGAAGCGGTTTCCGGATGTGCCGTATTTGGCGCATGTTTGTAAAGTCTGGCAGAAACAGCCGATGCTGGCAATTCCCAAGTCTCGGCGAATGATGCTGACCTGGGTGATGCTGGCACTGCATCTTCATATGGCGCTGTTTGTGCCCCGCTCCGCGATCTTCGTGCAGAGTAAGAAGGCCGATGACTCGGACTACCTGCTTGGCGAGACCCGTATGCAATTCATCTACCAACATCTGCCCGACTGGGTGCGTGGCTATGGGTTGCCGGCGATGAGGTACAAGCAGTACAACCTGACGTTCTCCAACGGCTCCATTATTCGCGCCATTGCCCAGGGTGAAGACCAGTTGCGGCAGTATACGGCGACCGCCGTCATGTGCGACGAAATTGCCTTTTGGGATCGGGCGGCGGAGACGTGGCGGGCGCTACGGCCCGTTATTCAAGGCGGCGGAAAGGCAACATTGATATCCTCGGCGTCGCCGGGATTTTTCGAGGTGGTTGTCAATGGTAGATTACGCGCCGCAGAAGCTCGTCCCAGATGACGCGACCAACGTCCTTGAGGCGATGGAGGGGATTACGGAGTATGACACGCCGGACGGGTTTCACGTTCTGCGAATCCACTACACAGCCGATCCTCGGAAGCGCACAGAGGAATGGAAAGCGCAGGAGACGCGCGGCACCACGGTTGCCGACTGGGAGCAGGAGTACGAGATCAACTTTAACATCCCGAAGGGCAAGCCGTGGTATCCCGAGTTCCGCTACGAGTTCCACGTTGCGCAGAACGAATTGAAACCGATTCCGGGCCGTCCGGTCATTCGCGGCTGGGACTATGGCTTGACGCCGGCGACGGTGTTTTGCCAGACGACCGCGAAGGGACAGCTTCTCGTTCTATGGCCGGAGCTGCAGTCGTGGGAATCCGGCATTCTGGCGCACGGGCGCGTCGTGCAGAGCGAGTCGGCGACGTATTTTCCCGGCTACACGTTCCACGACTACGGCGACCCAGCGGGCAACCAGCGGGCGCAGACGGACGAGAAAACCTGCGTGCAGACGCTGCGGGAGGAATACGGCATTCAGGTCAACAACGGGCCGGTCGCCTTCGCGCAGCGGGACACGCCGATCCGCAAGGCGCTCACCACGATCACGGCCGACGGGCAGCCGATGCTGCTGATTGATCCTCGATGTACCTGGCTGATCGCCGCGCTCGTCGGCGGGTATCAGCGTCGGGAGGTCGCGGGGCGGATCACGGACGAGCTGGCGGACAACGAGTACACGCATATCGTGGACGCGCTCGGGTACGTCGTCTCGATGGCCGGGCACGCGGTCGCGCCGAAGAAGATCGAGATGCCGAAAGCGGGGAGGATGTGAGGCATGGACAAAAATAAGATTTTGACGACGGCGAAAGCCGACATCAAGTGGGCGGACGACTACTACAAGGAGCACATCGAGCAGGACCTGCTGCGACGTTACGAGGTCTACTACTCCAGCCGGGAACGCTATCGCAAACTTTACCCGAAGCTCTCCGAGAAGAACGAGATGCGGACGTTCGACACCTGGAGCGCCATCGAGTGGATGCTGCCGAATCAGCTCAAGGCCTTCTTCGGCTCGAATCGGATCATTTCCATTTCCGGCGTCGGCAGCGAGGACGCCGAGCGTGCCGAAAGAATCATGAAGCTGATCCAGTGGCAGTTGACGGTCAAGAACACCGGCTATCGCATCTTCAAATCGTGGTTCGGCGACGCCCTCTCCACGAATCTCGGCGTCATGAAATGTTACTGGAAGCGGGAGACCGAGACCGTGCCGCACCAGGAGGTTCTGGATCAACAGACCCTCGTTGGGGTTTTGCAGGACAAAAACAACCGGATCATCAGCTCGGAGCCGGTGCCGGACATCATGAGCATTCTGGGGTTCGCGCCGGCGAAAGTCGATGTTTCCTGGGAGGAGGAGAAGGTCACCACCAATCAGCCGGTGATCGAATCAGTTCGGCCCTCTGACATCCGCTTCACCCCGGACGGGCGCACGCTTGGCGAGTGCTCGATGGTGGCGCACCGCAAGGTCGTCACCGTCGACCAGTTGCGGCGGGACGCCAAGCGCGGGCTGTACGACCCGGAGGTGGTTGAGGAGCTTGCGATGGAGGCGACCGACCAACTGGATCCCTCCGAGCTGGAGAAGTTTCTCAATCCCGCCGTGGAGGAGCTGGACAAGGGGAAGAGCGAGCGGGCGCGTATGCGCGTCATCCTGTATGAGTGCTACCTCAAGAGCGACATCGACGACGACGGGCTGCTGGAGGACGCCATCGTCACGGTCGCGAATGACAAGCTGTTGCGGGCGGTCGAGAACCCGTACGGCCGCGCGCCGTTCTTCGACCTGGTTCCCTTCTGGGATTCGTATCAGGTCTGGGGCAAGATGGGGCTGACGGAGATCATCCAGGACACGCAGGACTCGCACACGGCGCTCCTGCGCCAGATGCTGGTGTCGCTTGGCCTGTCGAACCAGTATCGCGCCGTCGTCGACTCGAGCACCATCGAACTGGGGGACTTGATCGACGACAACATGTTCATCCGGTCGAAGGGCAATCCGCAGAACGCGTTTCTGCCGTTGCCGCACCCCGGTCTGAACTCGCAGAACTTCCAGTTTTTCGAGTATTTGAAGGGGCTGCTCGAGGAGTGGACGCCGATCACCCGCTACAACCAGGGGTTGGACGCCTCGAGCCTCAACAAGACGGCGACGGGGATCAACATGATCATGACCGCCTCGCAGCAGCGACAGGAGGAGATTGTGCGCAACTTCGCCGAGACGGGGATCCGGGACCTGTTCCGGTTCCTGATTCAGCTCAATCAGCGCTATCTCGACCAGGAGCAGATTGTCAGGCTCCAGAACGAGGTGCTCGAATTCTCGCCGGACGATCTGGCGGGCGATTTTGATTTGTCGGTCGATGCGTCCAGCGGCGTCGGTGCGATCGACGCCAAAGTGCAGGTGCTCACGAGTTACATGCGTGAGATGTTCCCGGCCGCGATGCAGTTGGGGGCCGCGACGGTGGAGCAGTTCATTATGGCCGGTCGGAAGCTGCTGCAGCTGATGGGGATCGAGGACGCTGACAAGTATTTGATTCAGCAGATGCCACAGATGGGGGGAATGCCGATTGGAGGAGCTGGACCAGATGGAGCGCCTTTACCGCCAGTCCTTGGCGGGGGACCGGGCGCGGTTGGTGCTGGAGGAGCTGGAGGGATTCCTATGTAAGCGGGAGGAGTCGATCCTTGCCCGGCTCGCGGCATCGGAGACGCCGAACGCGGCGTTTGAGGTGGCGTGCGAGTACCGGGCGCTGGTGAAATTTGTGGGAGAAGCGCGGGCGGCGGTCAGCATCGGGGATGCGGCCGCCAAAACTTTATTGAAAGAGGAGCGATGAGAATGTCTGAAAAGGTGATGTGTGATCCGTGGGCAGGCAGGGCCAAGGGCATGGTATGTGAGACATGCATATCATTTTGCCCCAAAGGTGAGAATCCCCTGATCCACAAGGATAAGGGAATGTTCGGGAGATGCCGCGCGCACGCCCCCACGATGAGAGGCTTCCCGGTGGTATGGGGGACGGATTGGTGCGGGGATCACAAGCTGGACGAAAATAAAATTTAAAAAGGGGTGATGTTTGTGGACGAGGAGAAGCTGGAGCAGGAGACAGGGGAACAGGGGATCACGTTGGGCGAGGACGGCGAGCTGAACATCCCGGACGATTTCTGGGGCGAGGGCGAAGCCGCGCCCGAGACGCCGGAGCCGGAACCGGCGCAGGAGGCGACAGCCGAACCTGCGAAGCCGGAGGGGGACGAACCGGGCGAACAAACATTCTACACGCCGGAGGAGGTAGCCGAAGCGTTCGCCGCGGGGAACGTCGACCCCGAGAAGTTGCGCCCGGAGCTGCGCGACTATTACAAAGCCATCGACGGCAGGATGCGCCAGAGTGCCGACGCGCAGCGCGTGCAGCAGGAGCTGGCTAGGCAGCAGCAACAGCCTGCACAGCCCTCCGCTCCCGTCTCGTGGGAGCAGCTCATGGAGGCCTCGAAGGTGTTGGCCGCGCGGAACTATCTCGGGATCAAACCGGAGGAGTTCGATGAATTCGACCCGCGCCATGCGGCGGCGCGCAACATCGCCATGCAGGAGATCCGCGATCGCGCGCAGGCGATGTACCAGCAGCAGGCCTATCAGCAGCGGTGTTACGCGGAGGTTGCGAACGTCTATTCGTCGTATCTCCAGTCCGTGCCGGAGTTCAACGAGATCGCGGAGCGGTTCTTCCCCATGTGGCGAGAGAACCTCACCGTCCGCGATCACCGCGCGGTGGACGAGATCCTCGCCAGCGGCGACCCGGAGAAGCTGCGCAAGCTGTTCGACCGGATCGTGACGGATTATCAGGCCGGCAAGGAGAAGACGGCGCCGAAACCCGCGCCCCTCGCGCCGCCGCCGGTGATGGGGACGGCGGGTTCGACAGCGGAAACAGGGGGCGTCGTGGACGCCGCGGAGTTCGGGAACATGACGCCGGAAGAGCAGGCGGAGTTTCTGATCAACAATAAATTCATCGGTTAGGGGGAATTGAAATTGGGAAAGAACACGTATGTAGCGGTCGGCAACAAGGATGACATTTCGGACCTGATCACCAACATCAGCCCGAAGGAGACGCCGTTTTACACGGCGTGCAGCAAGGTCGCGGCGACGGCCACGACTCACGAGTGGCTGGAGGATTCGTTGCGCGATCCCGCGCCGAACAAGAAGGTGGAGGGTTTCGAGTACGGCGTCAAGGATCCAGCTAAGCGCTCGAGGCTCGGTAATTACACGCAGATCTTCTCCGTCGGCTACGGCGTCACGGCCACGCAGGAAGTTGTTGCCAAGCACGGGAAGATCACCTCGGAGATCGGCTACCAGATGCGCAAGGCGATGCGGGAGATCGCGCTCGACGTGGAGCTCGCCCTTATCACGCAGAGCACGAAGAATCAGGGTTCGGAGACCACGGAGAGGGAGCTGGGTGGCGTTCCGTTCTGGATCGCGACCAACGCGACGGCGGCTGCGGGTCCGTTCACCGAGGATCTGCTGAACGAGGCGCTGCAGGACTGCTGGGCCAAGGGTGGCAACCCGACGAAGGTCTATCTCTCCGGCGCGCAGAAGCGGAAAGTTTCTTCCTGGTCGGGCGACGGCGACAAGTACCTCGATCAGAACTCGAAGAAGCTGGTCAACTCGATCAGCGTCTACGAGTCGGACTTCGGGATCGTCTCGTTCGTGCCGCACCGTATGATGCCCGACGACACGGTGTTTCTGATCGATCCGCAGTTCTGGAAGGTGGCGGAGCTGCGCAAGATGCACACCAAGCCCCTGCCGCAGACGAGCGACGCGCACAAGAAGGTGATCGTTGGCGAGCTGACGTTGGAGGCGCGGGCGGAGAAGGCGAACGCGATCATTACCGGCCTGACGGTGGTGTAGCGCCATGCGCCAGGAGGCGTATAGGGAGAACGACCGGGGACTCGCAGAGATGCGGGTCCTCGTCGATTCTGACGACATCGATCAACTGAACGCGGACGAGCGCCGGGCCTTCGGCAGGGGATTCACCCAGGGGCGGACGATGCGGAAGCTCGCCAACATCGACGCCGACGAGTACAACGCCCTGCTGATGAACATGGACAGTGACGCGCTCGACTTCGAGGCGTCGGGGCGTTCGGATCGTTGCGCGCTGAATCGTCTGCTCGCCCGCTTCCCGGCATGGCGGGCTTCCGAAGGGGGGATATGACGTGCTGATTCCGGTCGACAGACTGCTGACGAAGATCCGGCTGCGGCTGGGCGATATGCAGAAGGTGAAGCTCTCGGACTACGAGCTGCTCTCGGCGCTGAACGACGCCAGGACCATGCTGTGGATCGCGCTGGCGGAGAACTTTTCGAGCATCCCGCTCAAGAAGGCGACGCTGGCGATGACGGACGGATCGGCGCCGCTTCCCGAGGGGTACTACTCGCTGGTGGAGCTGCCGCCGGGCGCGCGCGTTGTCGGCGAGGCGGTGGAGAGCGACGACGAGACTGTGACGGTCGTCTACAACTGCGTGCCGGAGCACGTCTCCTCTTCGTCGGAAGAGATCAGCGTCCCCTCGTCGCTCGTGCTGGACACGGTGGAGATCGCGGCCTTCATCGCCGGGGGCAACACGGACGCCGCGGCGACGACCGCCGGGAATTCGGCCAGGCGCGTGTCGCAGAAGAGGGAGTATGCGAAGCTCCCGGACTGGAAGCACTTTTCATGAGTCTCATGAAGTTCAGTGAAATGATTCTGCTCCTGCGTCAGATGTTGTCGGACGAGCAGGCGGTCGGCTGGGCGACGGAGGCGGAGCTGATCGCCTATCTTGACCACGCCTCGGACTACCTGGCGGAGCAGATGATCGCCGACAAGGACCCGACGTTTCTGAAATCATTGACCATATCGGGCCTCACGCCGCTGCCCGACGACTTCGTCGCCTTCGCGGGGAATGTGCCGGTGCGCGTCGTCGGGCGGGAGTGCGAGGTGTACGGCCCCGGCGTCAATGGTGTGATGTACTGGGGCAAGTTTCCGTTGCCGTCGACCTTCGGCCCGGACGACGATCTGCCGTACACGCGGCAGCAGGCGCTGCTGGTGATCGACATCGCCCGCATCTTCGCGCTCAACAAGAACGAGTACAACGTGTCGCAGGATCTATCGCTGCTCGGCGACCTCAAGGGGGCCATCGCGGCGGCGAGAAGGGACAAGTAGCCATGCCGTTTCTGAACGACAAACACGCAAACGCGGAGCTGATCACCTTCGCCGATTTCGCGGGCGGGCTGAACCTGGCGCGCCCGCCGGAGTCGATCGGCGAGGATGAGATGCAGGAGTGCGTCAACTTCGAATTCGCGCCGGACACGGGGCTGTTGCGGATGCGCGGCGGGATCATGCCCGTCTACACGTTCTCGCAGTCGGTGACGGACATCATTCCGCCGGCCAAGGACAATCTGCTGCTCGTGAAAAGTGGGCAGCGCCTCTACAAACTGGCACTTGCCGATTCGTCGGAGGGGAACCATATCACGGACCTCGGGCTCGTGACGGGTAGCAAGCCCGTCTCATACGAGCTGTGGGGCGATGACGGAGACATGGTCATGACCTTCGGCGCGCGGTTGCACCTCTACGACGGCGAGCGCGTCAAGGCCGTCACGAGCGAGAACGCGCCGCTGGAGGCGGAGATTCTCTCCACCAGGGCGGGGCGCGTCTTCGTGGCAGAGAACGGCAGCGACGCCATTCGATACTCCGGCGTTGGCGACCCCGAACGGTGGATCGAGGACAAGGACTCCGACGCCGTCAGCATCGAAGTCGGCTACAAGGACGGGCGCGGCGTCAAAGCCATGGCCCCGATCGCGGGCGAGACCATCGTCTTCAAGTGCCCGGACGGGCAGCCGGAGTACGGGCGCATCTACCGCCTGCAAGGGGACTATCCGAATTGGAGCATCGTCCCCTACTCGCACGGCAGCGCCGCTTGGAACCATCAGGCCGTCGCCAGTGTGTCGAGCGATATCTTGTTCCTCACGCGCGAGGGCCTCGCGAACCTGGGGACGGTCACGGAGTACGGCGACTTCAAGCTCGGCTGGGCTGGGGCCAAGATCAACCCGAGGATGTCGAAGACCCTCACCGCCGACTGTTGCCTTCGCCATCTGCCCGCCAAGAGCCAGGTGTGGGTGCTCGACGGCAAGAGCCCGGACGTCTGGTGCTATCACTACGAGATCGGGAAGGGCGCGTGGACGATCCTGCGTTTCCCCGGCGTGGTGAAGACGGTCTGTTCTTCACACGGAGACGTCTTCCTCGGGATCGGCAACACGGTGTACAGGATGAGCGACGACTTCACGAGCGACAACGGGATGCCGATCGCGGCCTCGCTCAAGACGCGGACCATCGTGAAGCGGAATCAGATTCTCGTGAAGGCGATTCTGGCGCGCTTCATGTCCACGCTCACCGCGGACGCCGCGCTGGAGATCGACAAGTACAGGATGCCGCTCTACTTCGGCGGCCAGGGGGACCGGGCCTTTACGGACACGGACGTCGCGTTTCTGGACGACGATCCGCTCGTACCGGCGGACCGGGTTGCGATGGCACGGGCGCGGTGCAATATTCGGAAATGGGAAATTACGCCGGAGATCGTCGTGCGGAACGGATCGTTCAGCATGTCGTCTCTCGTGCTTGAAATTGCGGAGGTGTAGGTGATGTGGGAGAAGGGATATCCGGTCAACTTCACGAGCGACGGCGACCAGACGAACGTGGCGATCGGCAAGCACATCAACGAGTTTGAGAAGGTTTACGGGCATTTGAACGAGCTGAATAACAAAGAAGAGGCCCCGGTCGTCGGCCTCCTCCGCCAATTCGACCTCGCGATCCCCGGAAAGTTCGCGGCGGCTGCAACCGCAGAGGCGTTGAAGACAGTCGGCAATGATTTTGCGACATGGCAAGTGGAGCCTAGCAAAGTTCTAAAAATAATGACTCGCTGTAAAAAGGGAGATTCTGGTACAACTAAGGCCTCTGTCTATCTCGTAATTAACGGGACGCGGGTAGGTGCTACTGCGGTCAATGCGGTTGCCGCTTCTTGGACAACCGGAGACCTGAGTGCTCTGGGCGTGACCATCGCCCCCGGTGACGCGATCGAAATCGGCATCCAGGCTACGGGGACAAATAAAGATTCGGAGAACCTCCGCTTCGTGCTTGTCGCGGAGGTGGTTCAGTCATGATCGTCAGGCATACCATGGTTCGTATAGACGGAAAAAAGGTTATCCGTGAGCGCGCCGGAGAGTACCACAGCTTGTTTATTCTCGATGATGGTAGCGCTTATGCGTGTGGGTTAAATACCTCCGGACAGCTTGGGATCGGAAATACGACAAACCAGCGCACCCCGGCGAAAGTCATTCTTCCGACCGGTAGAAAGGCAATAGAAATTGGAGCGGGATATAATCACAGCCTCTTCACTCTCGATGACGGCAGTGCTTACACGTGTGGGTCGAATAGTTACGGCCAGCTCGGGATCGGGAATACAACAGACCAGTCCACTCCGCAGAAAGTCACACTTCCGACCGGAAGAAAGGCTGTTGCAGCTGACGGTGGTGATCAACACAGCCTTTTTGCTCTCGATGATGGCAGCGCTTACGCGTGTGGGTCGAATGCTTGGGGCCAGCTTGGCGTGGAATCGTACGACAATCAGCTCACTCCGGTGAAAGTTACACTTCCGATTGGCAGAAAGGCAATCGAGATTGGAGCGGGATATACCCATAGCTTATTTATCCTCGATGACGACAACGCCTATGCGTGTGGACACAACGGCCCTGGCCAGCTCGGGATCGGAAATACGACACATCAGCGCACCCCGGCGAAAGTCATTCTTCCGACCGGTAGAAAGGCAATAGAAATTGGAGCGGGGAGAGCCCACAGCTTATTTATCCTCGATGATGGCAGCGCTTACGCAAGTGGAGTAAACAGATTCGGCCAGCTCGGGATCGGGAATACAACAGACCAGTCCACTCCACAGAAAGTCACACTTCCGACCGGCAGAAAGGTTATTGCGGTTGACGCCGGAGACCAGCACAGCCTCTTTATCCTCGATGATGGCAGCGCTTACACGTGTGGGTCGAATAACTCCGGCCAACTCGGGACCGGGAACATGACAGACCAGCCCACTCCCCTAAAAGTCACACTTCCGATTGATAGAAAGGCTATTGGGGCCAGCGGAGGGGGACTGCACAGCCTATTCCTTCTTGGTGATGATAGCGCTTACGCAAGTGGATTGAATAACTCCGGCCAGCTTGGGACTGGTAATACAACATTGCAGCTTACGCCTGTAGCGGTAGCGGAAATACGGGATTAAGGAGGTAGCCTGATGAAACCCAAGCACACCATGCGGGGGCCGAAGACGTTCGCGGAGTGGGTCCAGATCTACGAGGAGCGGGACAGTGATACGGAGTATGTGCTCTCGCCCAGCGAGAAGATCGTCTTCGACCCCATGCATGGATTTTTCACCTACGCCTTCGACGCGGCCTCGAGGACGATTCTGATTCCCAAGATGTGCGGGGACGGGAAACACTGGCGGGCGCTCATCCACAAGATGGTGCTCGCCGGGCAGGGCATCGGGATCAAGGGCGTTCTCTGCTGCACGAAGCGCAATCCGCAGGCCTACATGCGCATTCTGGGCGGGAAGCTGACGAAGCTGGAGGTGACGTACGACTTCACCAGCAGCAAGCAGCACTTCCTGTGGTTCATATTTATATCGTTGAAGGACACGAAGGAGGGAAGAGACGATGGGGTTTCTGGTGGTAGTGCTCCTGCTACTGTTGATCCTGCTGCTGCGCCCCAGGGCGGCGCACGCCAAGGGGGGATCGAGTAGACAGGTTGACGCGACGGGACCGAAGAGCGACGAGTTGAAGGCGCTCGAGAGTCAGTTCTACTCGATGATGAATCCGTTGATCGGCGCGTACACGATGCCGCTGGACGGCGGCGGCTCGTATCAGGCAGCCGCACAGCAGCCCGCGACGCAGACCGCGAGCGCGGGGAAGGCCAAGCCAGCCGGATTGGCCGGTCGTGATGAACGGGCCTACGACCGGGCTGTAGAGCTGTTTGGACCCAAGACGCAGGCGGTCGTGCAGCCGAATGCCAACCTTGTGCAGACCAGAGGGCCGGGCGGCGGCAATCCGTCGGGCGGGGGTGGTGTGCCGCAGCCGTACGACAACAACACCCTCATGGGCCAGCTCTTCAACGACGCGACCCGCAAGACCTATGCGGCGAACAGTCGCTACGACGACCTCTTTGGACAGGCGCAAGGGTACACGAACGAGATCAACGACGCGCTGGCGCGGTCGAAGACTGCCGGGGACAAGTATTTCTCGATGGCCGACGACAACTACGCCGACGCCCGGCGCTATCTGCAGCAGGGCGAGGGATATCTCTCGCAGGCCGGTTCGGAGGGCGACTGGTGGTACGACAAGGCCAAGGGGGCGTATGCCTCGGCGGAGGGCCTGCTGCCGCAGATCACGAGCCAGTTGGATTACACGAACAAGGCCAGCCAGTGGTACGACGACTACACGCGTGGCATGTTGAGCGGCTCGAAGAACTTGCTCGACACCGGCCAGATCCCGCAGCCGATCATCGACGCCCTGCAGGCTGCCATGACGAGCAGCGTGGACAAGAGCGTCGGGACAAACCTCTCCGACCTGGCGGCGCGCGGGGTCATCAATTCGAGTGTGACGAATCGCGGCATGGCGGACATGTCGAAGTCGGTGGCCGACTCGATGAACGAAAACTACCTGAAGGCGTTCCAGACGATCCTCGGCGGCTATAACGACACGGCGGCGACGGGCGCGAACGCTGGGAAGGCCTTCGCGGATATCAATCTCAACGTCCACAACGCCTACAGCGACGCGATGAAGAGCGCGATCGGCCTCGGCGACAGCTACGGCAAGACCGGCTCCATGCGTGTGAGCGATCTGCTCGGCGTCGCCGGCGGGTACAAGGATTACTCCGGGCAGGCCACGAGCAACGCCAATTCGCTGATGGGCGCTGGCTCGCAGCGGATTCAGGATTGGCTGGGGATTGCGGGCGGTTATGGCAACGCCATGAGCACGAACCTCGCCGAACGCGAGGCGCTCATGAACGACATCCAGAAATATTACACGAACGCCGCCGCTCCGATGATGCCCGCGTACGATTTCCTGAAGACGATGCAGACCGATCACTGGAACAGCGATAAGAAAGACACCATCGTCAAGCAGGGCAAATAAGGAGGGATCGAAATGGCCGTACATTACACGGGTGGAGGCGGCGGTCTCCTGGGCACGCTCGGACGAGCCCTGGGGGCCGCCTCAGCGTTTATACCAGGGTTGCAGCCGCTCGCGCCGTACATCGGCGCGGCATCGGCGTTAGCGAACGGGGACGTTGGCGGTGCGATCAGCAGCGCGGCGGGGCCGCTCTTGAGCAACGCCACGAAAGCGGCGGCTCCCAACGAGTCGTTGATGGGCGCCGTCAGCAGTGCGATGCGAAACCCGAGGCCGGAGGCGATGGCGGGCGATCCGACGGGTGGATCGTGGACGCGAGCGTATAACGGTATGCCAGACTGGAACACTGACCCCGTGACGGGGCAGCCCAACAAGTTCAAACATCCCTGGGGGTGGCACTGATGGCCGTTTACTTCGAAAGGGGCGGTGGGAGCTGGTTGGATTACGTCGCGCCAGTCGTCGGGCAGCTCTTGGGCGGCATGATCAACCAGGGGTTTGAAAAGGATCGCGAGATCCGTGCCGCCAAGCAGGCGCAGGAGACGGCAGACGCGGATTTTGCGCGGAAGCAGCAGGAGCGGGCGGGTGCGATGGAGATGCTGGGCAACATGGGCTTCAAGCTCGGCGCGGATACTCCGATGGACATGCGTGGCGATCCGAACAACGCGATGGGGTATTTGACGGCGCTCGGACTGATCAACCCGAACGCGAAATTTGAGGAGTACATGAAGTATACCATCCCCAACATGCAGCACCAGGCCATCAACCTCGGCGATAAAGTTGTCGCCGGCGCTTTTGATCCGGGCACGGGAGAATCGAAGATGCAGGATTACAACGTCGGCATTGATCCCGCGCAGATCTCCAAGCAGGAAGCGGAAATGAAGTACCTGGGGCAACAGCAGAAGGGCAACATGGACATGGCGAGGTTCAACGTCGCCAACAGACCGCCTCGCGCTGCGCCGCAGCCGCGATACGACCGTGTGCAGGACGCGAACGGGCAATATGTCTACCTCGCGCCGGGGCAAGCGCCTTATCATACCGGCGTCACGGGTACGCCGCCAAAGCAGCAGCAGGCGCAGGGCCCATCCTTGAAGGATATGGGGTCGGCCCTCGGCGCGTTTCTGGATCCGCACACCGGGCAACCACTGCCGGGGTATGAAGGGGTTGTGGGGGAGTTCCGGAACCAGATCGTGAAGTCGATCGGCGGCGGAGGTACTTCGGGCAATCAACCGCCTGGGGGTGCAGTGACTCCGAATGTCGAAGCGCAGATCGGCAACATGATGCAGCAGACGGGAAAATCGCGGGAAGAGGTTGTCGCCTACCTTCGCACGAAAGGTCTGCTCTAAAACAACGCGAACGACGAGGCCTCGCCTACACGGGCGGGGCCTCGTTCCGTATGGAGGTCGAACATGGCTTATAAAACGTTGGACGAAGCTTTCAAAGATACGTTTACACCTACACCCACGCGAACCGTGAGCATGGACGAGGCCTTCAAGGCGACATTCGGCGAGGTGCCGTCGAAGCAGGTGAGCCTCGACGAGGCTTTTGAAAATACGTTCGGGAAGATCTCTCAGCCCACGCAGGATTCTTCCGACTTCGAAACCCAGGTCAAGGCGATGAAAGCGGCTGGGATGACGAACGAGCAGATCAAGGCGCAATACACGCCGGACAAACTGCCCGGAGCCTCGCGGTACGCCATGCCCGAACCGGAGTCGGTGGGCGGGAAGGCGCTGGATTACGCCAAAAGGGCACTCCTCGGGGTTGATACGGGGCTTGCGAACTCGATGAGCTCGATGTACCAAGGCGCGGGTGCGCTCGCCGATTCGATCGTGCACTACGCCAACGCGCCGTACAACTACGTCGCGGAGAAAACGGGGTTGCCGAAAATCAACACGAACGGAAACCCCGTAACGCGCTTGCTTCTGGACCAGGGGGAGAAGGTCGGCGGCCTCGCGCAGCGTTTCTCTGATGAAGGTCTGCAGGGGCGGGATCCCAACCTGTTCGACCAAACCGCGCAGGGTGTTGGGTCGACGGCGGGCTTCTTTCTGCCTGGGCTTGTTTCTGCCGGCTCGTCGGCTCTTCCTGGGATGATCGGCAAGGCCGGGGCGTTTGCGACCACGGCGGGTGGTCTCGAGGCCCTTTCCGAAGGCGGCAGCGCTTACGCCGACCAGTTGAAGCAGGGGGCCTCCCAGCCGGAAGCGCGCAGCGCTTTCGCCAAGACGGCGATTCTGAACCTGCCGATCGACATCGCGACGGACGCGATCGGTACGGTGCTGGGCGGCGGGAGTGTTGTCCGCAAGGCACTGGCGCGCGGATTCTCCGAAATGACGCAGGAAACCCTGCAGGGCGTGTTGTCAGGCATAACGAGCCAGCGCAAACCTGACGGGACTCCGTACACATGGGGAGACCTCGCGCGAGCCACGCCGGAAATGGCGAAGGCCGTTCCCGAAACATTGCGAAATGAGGGCGTGCCTGCGTTTCTGTCGTCGATGCTGATCGGAGCGGGCGAGGGGGTTCACGGGAAGGTTACGGCGCGGCAAGAGGCGCGGGCGCAGGCCAAATCTCTCATGACGCTCGACGAGGCCTTCGAGGCGATACAGACTGAATTGAAACCGTCCACGGCAAAAGCAATGCCGTTACAGACGCTAGCTGATCCACGTGTGACAGATGGTATTGCGGAAGAAAGGGGGATGCAGCCCCGACACCAGCGCTTCCCGGCCGACCCACCTGCTTCATCGGAGGGTGCCCTCCTCCACAGGCCCGGTGAAGAAACTGTAGCGGCGGTTACCCCGGGTGTCAACGACGGGGTTCATTCACAGGCGTTGGCAGATCGTTGCGACCCTGTCAAGCTCGACGCGGCAGCTATTCGGGCGCATCGGTTTACAGCGCGACCCGTACCAGAAAGCGTCTCCAACATCAGCCTTAAGGGGCGTCCAGAAGAGGAAATTCGTTCCATCGCTCGAGCGCGCGTTAACGAACTGGCGCAGCAGACCTTTCACGGAATCGAAGGGGAGGAGATTTACTTCGCACCCGGCCAGGGGGAGGACTGGGATTCGTACACGAATCACCTCATCAGCGGTATTGGCGGAACAATCCCGAATGCGGGTCGAGCAAAAGCCCTGTGGCTCGTCGAGGATACGATTGCTCGCCCGGTCGCTGTATTTGACCAACAGAACGGGAACAGGGCGTACATTTCGTTGTATGAGGGCGACAAGCAGCGGGCGCATCACATTGTCGTTCAAGTCGCGCCCGATGGACGGGCGCGAACTGTCACATCTCTTATCTCGAAAGATTCTGGAATCAACTCGGCAAAGGCCAGTAATTATGTAAAAAGCCAGATTGAGCGTGCTTCGGATGTTCTTTATGTGGAAGGAGTTACAGAAGAAAAGGGCCTGCGGACCCGACACTGGCGCGGACCGACCGACCAACTTGCTTCACAGGAGAGTGCCCTCCTCCACAAGCCCGGCAACAAAAATATAGCACCGGATTCGGAGAACGTCAACGGTGAAACGATCCAGGCCCTTCAGTCGCACGAGCGCGAGGCGCGTTTCTTCGAGCCGGAGATGCCCGTGCGGGAGCCGGATGCGCCTGTTCGCGACAAGCCGGTGACGATCGCGGAGATTCGGCAGGCGGTCGACAAACTCGTGCCGTGGCGGCATGGGAAGACCATGCCCGGCACCCTTGGGAATTTCAAGGTGGAACCGGAGGTCGTGCGTTCGAAAAACCGAAACGATGTCTCCGTTATCATGCACGAGGTAGGGCACTTCATCGACAAGAAACTGGGGTTGGAGAAAGTTGTATCCGGCGCGGAACAGGAGTTGGCCCAGGGCGGCTTGGTGGCATCCGCGAAAAATTACACCCCGGAACAGGTTCGGGCGGAGGGCGTCGCACAGTTCTTCCTGCATTACTCTGTCGACGAAAAGCAGGCACGTGAAAAGTTCCCGGAGTATTACCAAGCGTTCGAAGGG
Organism: Synergistaceae bacterium; assembly: GCA_031549185.1. GTDB lineage: Bacteria > Synergistota > Synergistia > Synergistales > Synergistaceae > JAVBQG01. Next base: position 91,324 of record JAVBQG010000002.1, read on the forward strand.
GCGCTCGCGCAACATCCGGAGCTGCAGCCCGACATCGCTACGATCAAGGATCTCGTATCATCGTACTATCGCCAGACTTCCGAGGAACGCCTGCAGGCGAACATCGTGCGGGGGACGGATAAATTGTCCAGTCCCCTGGAAGAAAGATTGCGAAAAGGCTGGAATAACTTTAACGACAAATGGATCGACGCGCTCGCACCATTGAAGCGCGTCACAGAGGAAATACGCCAAAAGATGGGTTGGGATTATGTTCCCGACGAATATAACTCCTACGCCAAGGCGCGGACCGCTCCAGGATTCAAAGGACGGGCGGGGCAGGACACGGCCGCCTTCCTCGACGTGATCCGTGATTTGAACCCCGAGGATCACACGGCGCTGTCGAATTACCTGGCCGCCTCCCGTGCGCTGAACTACCGCGCGAAGGACATGGAGCCGGGGTTGGGCACCTCCCTGCAAGAGGACCGCCATGTGTTTGGCAGCGCGCCCGACCACATCAAAAACGCGGCGATGAAGCTGCACGATGTGTACAACGACATGGTGCAGAAGACGCTTGTCAAGACGGGGATCATGTCGCAGGAGCAGTTCGATTACCTGCAGATGGAGTGGCCCGACTACGTGCCGTTCATCCGTGTCGACACGACGGCCATGCTTGAGCACGACCTCGCGGCGTTCATGCGCGGCAGCAAGAAGAGCTTGGCCAACCTGGGCAACCCGATCAAGAAGGCGACCGGCGTCGGCGACGCCGCGACCGTCTACCCGATCCGCGATCCACTGGAGGCCATGCTGCGCAACATGCAGGTGTTCCACTCGCTGGCCGCGCGGAATGAGGTCGGCAAGACGATGATCAACATCGCGGGGATCGAGGGCATGGGGCGCTTCGCTGAGCGCGTGAACGGGCCAGGTGAGAAGGGTGACAAGGTTTTCTACGTCTGGAACGACGGGAAGCGGGAGTATTACGCCACCGACCCCGACGTGTACGACGCGCTGATGGCCGTAAACGAGGGCTCGCCGGATTCGATGGGTTTCCTGTCGAAGACGCTGATCAAGGTCGCGGACTGGTTCAAGATGGGCACGACGCGGTACAACCCTGCCTTTGCCCTCTTCCGCAATCTGCCACGCGACTCGTGGGAGGCGTCGATCAATTCCGAATCGTGGGCGCCGCCCATGGTGAACTCGCTCAAAGGGTTGATCATCCAGTATTCGAACAACCCCAAAATGAAGGCCCTGCTCGACGAGGCGACCCAAGAGGGCCTTCTGTATTCCGGCATCACGGAGATTCGCGGCAATTCGCCCAAGGCTCTTGCGAACGAGCTGAAAAAGGCGTTCCGCGAGGGCGGCATGACGGGCGCGGCGAAACGGAAGTTCGTGGACCTGTGGGAGTGGATCGGCTCCCACAACGAGGCGATCGAGGTTGCGCCCAAGTTGCAGGAGTACCTCTACCTCCGCAGCAAGGGCGTACCGAAGCAGGAAGCGGCCATGCGGGCGCGGGAGGTCAACATCGACTTCGCGCGAGCGGGCACCAAGGGGCGCGTGGTCAACCGCTACACGGCCTTCTTTAACGCGCAGGTGCAGGGCATGGACAAAGCGGCGCGGACGTTCAAGGCGCGCCCGAAGGAGACGGCACTCAAGATGGCACTCTTCGCGGGGATCCCCTCTCTCGTCGCCTGGGCGCTGGGGAACTTCGACGATGACGAGACGAAGAAAGAGTACAACGACATCCCGAAAGGACTGAAGGACCTCTACTGGCACTACAAAGTCGGCGGCGAGTGGCTCCGGATGCCGAAGCCGAACGCCTACGGGGTCTTCGGCTCGCTCGTAGAGCGGGCGCTAGATTCGGCGTACCGGAAGGATCCCACCGCCTTCCGGGGGTTTATGGACACCCTCTGGGGTGAGGCGGTGCCGCCGGTCGTCCCGAGCGCGCTGATGCCAGCGATCGAGGTGTGGGCAAACAAGAGTTCGTTCACCGGCCGGCCAATCGTCTCCCGGAAGTGCGAGAACCTGCCGCCCGAGATGCAGTACGGCCCCCAGACCTCGGGGGTTGCGAAGCAGATGGGAGAGTTGCTCGGCGTCTCGCCCATGATGATCGATCATATGATCCGCGGCGTCACGGGCACGGTCGGCGGGGAAGTCGCCAAGCTGCCTGACCGCCTCGTCGGGGATCGGAATCGCGAGGCGGAGAAATTGACCGAACTGCCGCTGATCCGCACGTCGTTCTCGCAGCCGTACCGCAACAGCGAGGCGATCGACCGCTTTTACGAGCTCGCCGAGCGGACCAGCCAGGCAAAAATCCGCTACGAGACGAAACGCAAGGCGGGCGAGCAGGCGGAGGTCGGGAAGGATCTGAGGTTCGCGCAGCAGTTCGCGCACGCTTCGAAAGCCCTCTCCGACCTGCGAAAGAAGCGTGCGACGATCCAGCAGCACCCGTCGCTTTCGCCCGCGTCGAAGCGCAAGTACCTGGACGAGATGGACGAACGGATGGTGGATCTGGCCAGGGGGGTGCTGGATCGATACGACGGGTACGGGAAGTAGGCCGCTCCTTCGGGGGCGGCTATTTTATTTGAGGAGGCGGTTACTATGGAGTTGTTGATGTTGGTTTTGGCGATCGTCGCGTGTCTGGCCGTCCATGAGGGCGGCCATTTTCTTTTGGCCAGGGTCTTCGGTCATACGATAGCGTTTCGATTCGAGTGGGGGCTTCTCTTCGGCAAGTTCCCGGTGCCCCGTTTTATCTGGGATATGCCGGAGATGGAGAAGTGGAAGCAGCAGATCGTTGCGGTCGCAGGGTTCGGTCTGGAGTTCATCGTCGGCACAGCACTCTTTCTGACGGGCTGGGATTTCGCGCCGATCTACGGCGGCGTGGCTGCCGTGCATCTCATCGCCTACAAGTTTTATGCGGGCGAGGACTCCGATTTCAAATGGCTTGCAAACGAAAAAGAGGAGGGTGACTCGAAATGAAGTACAGGAAAAAGCCGGTTGTGATCGAAGCGATGCGCTTCGAACAGAAAACTTTCAACCCCGAGCTTCTTGATTTCATAGGGGAGCGTGCCAATTTCCCCGAGTGCAAAATTGCGGGAATCGATCCCGCCGAAGGGAAATTCAAAATCAGGACGCTTGAAGGTGTGATGGTTGCCGAGGTTGGCGACTACATCATCAAAGGCGTCAAAGGCGAATTCTATCCCTGCAAGCCGGATATCTTCGAAATGACCTACGAGCCGGTGGAAGACGATGAGCGCGCCTCCTGAGAAAGTCGCCCGCTGGCGGCCACAGGTGGACAAATGGTGCGTGCAGTTGAAGGTATCGCAGGCGCTCGTGATGGCTGTGATGCAGATGGAGAGCGGGGGGAATCCGAACGCCAAACGGTACGAGCCGGGCTTCGAGAAGAGTTACATTTGCTCCAGCGCCACATGGCTGAGCCGCTGCAAGGAGCTGGGCATGAGCACGGCGGCGGTGGCCACGAGCTACGGGCTGATGCAGCTGATGTTCTCCACCGCGTACGGCTACGGCTGCAGGTCCGTTAAGCAGGCGCTGGACCCCGACCAGGCAATCCGCCTCGGCGTCGCGCACCTGGCGATGCTGTTGTCGAAGTATTCCATCCCCGAGGCGCTCGCCGCGTACAACGGAGGGACCGGGGCGGTGGAGGATCTGCGGCAGGGCAAGAACACGCCAGCGACCCGCTACAGCGCGAACGTCATGAGTCTGTATGAGCGCTACAAAGCAGGGACGGAGACGAAGAGCTATTTCACGCCTTCGGAGTTCGCCTGCAAGTGTGGCTGTGGATTCTGCAAACCGGATCCTCGTTTGATCCAGACGCTGAACGCGATCCGCGAGGCGCTCGGAAAGCCCGTGAACGTGACCTCCGGTTGTCGCTGCAAGGCGCACAACGCGCGCGTTGGCGGCGTCACGAACAGCAACCACACGCATGGGACAGCTGCGGATATCCAGTGTGCCGGCGTTATGCCGCTGAACGTATGGGGATTGATCAAGCGCCTGCACCGCGAGGGGAAACTGCCCGAGCTGGCGGGGCTTGGGATCTACAGCACGTTCGTGCACGTCGACGTCGATCCGAAGGTCCCCGGACGTCTGCGCGAGTGGGACGAACGATGAACTGGCTCGTCAATCTCCCCATGCGGCGGACGATCGTCCTCTTCGACATGCTCTTCACGGCGGGGACGGTGGGTTTCTCGTTGTGGTGGTTCGGCGATGTGCCGCCGGGGATGGTGACGGTGCTCTGCGCGGTCAACGGGGTGGTGCTGCCCGCCTATATGGGGAGCAGCAGTTACGAGACGGTACATGGACGCGATTGGAGGGTTCCGAGTGGGGAAGTGGATCAAATGGGCGGCGCTTCTGCTGGTGGTTATCCTGCTGATCTGGGTGGCGGTGACGTATACGCCCAGGAGTGTGACGCGGGAAGTCCGAAATACTGATGCGGTCACCGAGGCTTTGGTCGAAGAGGTCCGCGACCATGGGCGTGACGTGCAGCTTCACAGGAACGAAACTGAAAAGAAGGTGGTGACCGTACGTGCGCAGGTTCGCGAAAAAGTTAATGCTCTGCCTCCTGACGCTCTTGTTGCTGGCTGTCAATCGGCGTGCAAAAGTGGTCCGGGTTCGGCGTCGAAAAGTAGGCCACTTTGGGGCAAAAAAATATCAGCCCATCCTCAGACCTTTTTCCGTCCCCCTTTGCTTTGATTTTGCTGTTGCTGCAGGCGGTAACTGTTATTTCCCGTCTCGATAATCTCACAGTGGTGTGTGAGGCGATCCAACAGCGCCGTCGTCATCTTCCCGTCGTGAAACACTTGCGGCCACTCCCCGAACGACAGGTTCGTCGTCATAATCACAGATGCCGTCTCGTACAGCTTCGACAGCGCGTGAAAGAGCAACTGCCCTCCATTCTTTGAGAACGGCAGATAACCCAGCTCATCCAGAATCACGCAGTCGAAGCGACGAAGCTGCTCCGCCGTACGTCCTCCCTTCCCGCCCAGTTTCTCCTGTTCCAGAAGGTTCACAAGATCCACCGCTCCCCAGAAGCGCACTCGCTTCTTCCGGCGAAGCAGCTCCATTCCGATGGCGATCGACAGATGCGTCTTGCCTGTCCCTGAACCGCCGACAAAAATCACGTTCGCGCGGGACTCCGTGAAGCCCCCCTCATATAGCTTCCGAATGCGAGCTTCCCCCACCTGAGAGACCGAGAAGTCGAAGTGCTCCAACTCCTTCTGGATCGGAAAACGCGCCTGCCCAAGGCGATAACGCAGGCTACGCCCGCTCCGCTCCGTCGCCTCCGCCTCCAGCAGCGACCACAGAAGCTTTTCAGGCGTATCTCCGCGCTTCTGACCGACCGCGAGAATTTCGTCGTAAGCCGCACGCATTCCCTCCAGACGCAGCTCCTTCAGCAGGTTCAGGATGCCTTCGCGCAACATAGCCCGCTCCCCAGCAGTTCATCGTACGCCGCGCAGTTCTCGCGCGGTTCTTCAGCGATTCTCAGCTTCGCAGACACGGGGATGAGTTCAATCCGCTCCTCCTCCGTCAGGCGCGTCAGATAATTCAGGATGACGCTCTGGTTGGCGGCGTTCTCCTCGAGTGCCATCTCGCAGGCGACGCTCACGGCTTCCAGCCCATATCGAGGCACCGCCTGCAGAATTGCGCTCATCTGGCGATCCCAGTCCGGGTAGCGCCGCAGCGCTTCCCACACCCTTCGGACCGACGCCGGAAGCTCCCAGTCCAGAAACGGACGCCCGTTGCGCAATGCCCCCGGTTTGCGCTCCAGCAGCGGAAGGTAGTGCAGTGGATCCAGCACGTAACGTCCCTTCTCGAAGCTCCGCTCGTGCTCCGCCACGGACTCTCCGTCCACCGCCAGCACGATACGTCCGGCGTAGATCCGTATCGAGACGAGCTGCCCGGCGTGCTCGCACGGTATGCTGTAGTGGTTGCCATCGAAGCGCACCAAGCACTGCGACCCCGCGCGGCGCTCCTCCGTCGCGTAGCCTGGAAACGCCGTCTGCTGTCTGCGCAGGTACGGCTTTTCCTCGCAGAAAACCTCGTAGACGCTCTTGTCGTGGAACTCCGGATGCCGCGAGGTATGCGCCTCCGAGATCATCCGCTCCTCCAGATGCGCGTTCAACTCCGCAAGGGTTTCGAACGAGAGCCGGGGGACGAAGACGTTCCTCCGGTTCGTCCCAACCTGCTTCTCCACCTGACCCTTCTCCCAGCCGGCCGCCGGCGTGCATGCACACGGCTCGAAGAGGTAGTGCGAAGAGAGCTGAAGGAAACGCCGGTTGTAGTCCCGCTCCTTTCCCACCCCGATGCCCGTCACGATGGTCTTCGGGTTATCGTAGATACCCCGTTCGCACAACCCGCCGAAGAAGTCGTGCGCCCGGATATGCGCCTCCATCACCATCGCCATCTCCTGACGCTCGAACGCCACGCAGAAGGGCATGCGGCTGTGACAGAGGCGTACCTGCGCCACCTGTAAAACTTTTACGACGTCGCCGATCTCCACGGTCTCGGCGCTCCAGTCGAACTGGAACGCCTCTCCGCGGGCAAACACGAGAGGAATGTATGCGTCCCTCCGGCTTCGATGCTCGTCCTTCCACGTTCGGATGTATCTCCGAACGGCGTCGTAACCGCCACGATAACCCTCGCGTTGCAACAGCTCGAAAACCTTTTTGCCGGTGCACCGATCCCGGAGTGGAAGTTCCGACTCCTGCTTCAAAATCTCGCCGAGGCGTTCGATGTACGAGCCCAGAACGGGATATTGCACATCTTTCGTCCGGGTGTACTTGAATTCCGTCTCCTCGCTCGCAGCGATTTTCCCGACGGTCGTCCGGCTCAGGTTGTATCTTTTGGCCACGCTCCGCTGGCTTTCACCTTTTGCCAGTGCCAGCCTCACTTTCCGTATCGTTTCCACCGTCAGCATCTCCTTGTGCCCCCCGAGTTCCATTCTCGAGAGGCAGTCTCTCACGGTGGCCTACTTTTGAGCGCCTATCTCTGAAATACTGGCCTATTTTTGCACGCCGCGCGACATTGCTGGCGTCGTGGAGAAGCTCGAGCGATTCCGCCGAACTCCCCGAGATCAAGGTCCTGCGGGTGCCGCCGGGCTGGCGGGCGAATGAGGAGAGCTACGTCTTCAACGAGGCGGCCATGCGCGAGGTTTACGTCGCCCTCGAGACGTACGAACAGGAGATCGGCATCTGGATGCGGGCGTATTTCGAGCTGGCCGAGAAATCCGAGATCCATGCGAAGAGCCTGGAAAGCGGGTTGAAAAGCTTGAAGACTCAATTGGATTCCGAGCGCCGGGAGTGGAAGGCGGCACTGAGCCGTGCACGGTCGCCGGGTTTCGGAGTCTTTGCTGGCGTCGGCTATACGACCTCCGGGAGCGTCGAGGGTATTGCCGGCGCCGGGTTCGTCTGGAAACTTTTTTGAGGAGGGGAAGCTCGTGTGGGATAAGATGACCGAATATCGTTGGATTATCACGGGCTTCCTGCTGGCGCTATTGGGAGGGACGGTGAGGGGAGTGGGCTGTCCTCGAGAACTTTTTACCTGGTGGGGGTTTTGTCAGCGCATTCTGAGCGCCATGTTTGTGGGTGTCCTTGCGACGCTTATCCTGGCGCACATGGACATGCACGAGGGGCTGAAAACGGCCGTCGCCGGCGCGGCGGGGTATTCGGCCAACGACGTGTTGTCGGCGATCAAGCCGTGGGTGAAGAAGCGGCTGGGGCTGGATGAATAGAAAGGACTGGGGAGGGTTTAAGTTGAAAAAGCATTCATCAGTCATCTTGTCACACTGCCAATTTCGCTATGTAGTCATGGAAGTAGTAGGAGGTGGCAGAGAATGATAAGGAATGATAGGGAATGAAATGAAAAACTATCAATAAAACATTGACAACCACCCCCTGTTTGTATAACATAACCTCAACATGATTGCGTCGCTCTTAGTCGAGTGTACGTAGATATATGAAGAAGACGGGGAACCTTTCGGGGTTCCCCACTATTTTTCAGGATTATAACTTGATGCTATCAAAGAAAGAAATGCTTAATTCCAACCGCTCATCCGCGTTTTCCCAAATTTCTTGATCGTAAGTACCTGAGTTTCCATGTACGAGTTTAACAATAACCTCGGCTTCACGGGCGGCAATCAAGGCAGGTAGCATATCTCCGTCACCCGTTACCACAACGATTGTATCAACGACCCTGGGTTGAGTCCGAATCAAGGAAGCAACATCGAGGCCTAACATCAGGTCCACCCTTTTTTGCTCAAAAATCGGAACCTTGTTCACCGTCAATCCTCGAAATTTTAATTTTCCCTGTCTTACGCAAAATCTTTCGATTCTGTTAAGATATTCATAAAATTTCATTGTCTTTGAAGTTCTTTCTCTATCCTCTTTTGTCGGGTTTTGGGGTTGGTATGGCAAACAATTATAGTAATATGCTCGATGTAAGGGCTGCCCATCCCGCAATTTTTCGACGAGTTTGCTAAAGTCTATTTTGGTACCTTTAGGACAAACTTTAGACAAATATCCACCGTCAATTAATATCGCAACTTTGCCAGACATATAGTGTCACTCCCCTTTGGCTTTTATATATCGAAAAAAGTATGCCATTATTTCCCCATTTTGTGAAGTCAGAGCTAGCTATTGTTCTTTCAGTTTGTCCAGGTAATCCGCCCACCATTGCATCATCTTCCGGCGCTCGGGTAGGTACTCTGCGTAGTTGTAGGCTGCGCGGACGCTGTTTCCCTCCACGTGCGCGAGTTGTCTTTCGATCCAATCCGGCGCGAAACCGTTCTCGTTCAGCAGCGTGCTCGCCATTGAGCGGAAGCCGTGCGCGGTCATCTGGTCTTTCGTGTAGCCCATGATACGCAGCGCGGTCAGTACGGCCGTTTCGCTCATGGGGCGGCTGCCGTCTGGGGTGCGGGCGCTGGGGAAGACATAACGACCGAATCCGCTGATGACCTTGACTTTTTCCAACACCTCGAGCGCCTGTGTCGAAAGCGGCACGATGTGGGGGCGGCGCATTTTCATCTTGCCGGCCGGGATGCGCCACTCGGCGTCTTTGATCTCGGCCCACTCCGCGTGGCGAACTTCGCCGGGGCGGCAGAAGGTGAGCGCCGTGAACTGCATGGCGTAGCGGACGACGATGCCGGGGTATTCGTCTATCGCGCGAAGGAGGTTGCCCACCTTCGTAGCCTCCGTGATGCTGGCGAAGTGGCGCTGCGGCACGGGCATGATCGCACCCTTGATGTCTGCGGCGGGGTCGCGTTCACAGATTCCAGCGGCCACTGCGAAGCGGAATATGCGGCTGCAGGTCTGGTGGACTCTGTGTGCCACCTCGAGCGTCCCGCGTTCCTCCAGGCGGCGCACGACGGCAAGCACGTCGGTCGGCTTGATGTTGTTGATCGGCTTGTCGCCCAAGAAGGGGATCACGTGGTTCGTGATTCTGGCCCGGGCGGTCTGCTTTTCCTTCTCGCTGGTGAGGCGCTGTTCGAGTTGATTGAACCAGTCGAGGGCGACTTCGGCGAAAGTCGGTTCCGTGTGTACCTTTTTTTGTGTACCGGGGGAAGTGCCTTCGAACAGGTCGCGCTTGGCCTTGTCCCGCAATTCGCGTGCCTCGGGCAGGCGCACGACGGGATATTCTCCGATTGTGTACCAGTGGCGTTTGCCGTCTTTTGTGTACCGGTAGCGCCAGTATTTTGCGCCGCTCTGCATGACCTCGAGATAGAGGCCGTCGGAATCTCCCAGGCGATAACGATTTTTTCCCGGCTTCGCGTTTTTGATTTTGGCGTCGGACAGCATAGAGGCACCTCCAAGTGGTACACAATTCGGCGATTGTGATCCCGTTTGTGTACCGATATATGCTCGATACGGTCCTTATTATGCGATCTTATTCGGAATGAAAAATCAGGGAAATTAGTGAGAATCAGGGGTTGCGCTATTGCATTCGGGGGTATCTTTTCGATAATGGCGGAGAGGGAGGGATTTGAACCCTCGAGACGGTGTTTAGGCCGTCTACTCGCTCTCCAGGCGAGCGCCTTCGACCACTCAGCCACCTCTCCGCGTCGAAAAAACTTCAAGAAACGCTGACTCCATCCTCGAATAGCTATTTTACCGAGGGCTACATGAGACACGACAGCTCATAATCTTTACCCTTTAGGTCCCTGACGACAAATCAGCTTTTCTTTAAAAACTGGCGGAGAGAGTGGGATTTGAACCCACGTAGCGGCTCAGCACCGCTAAGACGATTTCGAGTCGCCCGCCTTCGACCACTCGGCCACCTCTCCGCACACAACACACAGTGGAGCGCACAGCTCCGTCGATTGTCAACGAAGGGGATTATA
>JAVBQG010000039.1:0-17742 GCA_031549185.1 Synergistaceae bacterium
GATCGAGTACACGCTGAAGGGCGACAACGGCCTGTACGCGCAGACGTTCGCAAACGGTGGCTTGAAACTCGCCGACATGCCCGGCTACCCGAGCCCGGAGCCGACGCCTAGCGGCGGCGGGAGTTCGAGCGGCTGCGACGCGGGCCTTTTGTCCGGGGCGGGGCTGGCTGCGGTCGCGCTGGCGGGTGCCCTGCTTGTCAGGCGGAGGAAGCAGGCCGCTTAAAGCGAGAACTAAGCAAGACGCGTAAACGCGACGCCGAGGGACCCTGTATCGCGGGTCCCTCGGCGTGTTTCGGACCATTCTCCCCTGCGTCCTCCGGTAACGGCAGTCACTGACGACAGGCGGTTTCCGCCCTCTCTTGCCTGACTTCGAGCGGCATACCCAAAGCCCTCGTAATTTTCCATATCGTCTCGAACCGCGGCTTCGTCCCCGCCGAAAACGTCTTGTACAGGCTCTCTCTGCTGAGGCCGGTGTCTTTGGCAAGCTGGGCCATGCCTCGCGCCTTCGCCACGTCTCCGAGGGCTGCGAGGAATACGTCGGGGTTCGGGTCGTCCAGGCAGGCGGCAAGATACTCCGCCATCGTCTCCTCGTCGTCGAGATACCGCGCCGCGTCGAATTCGCGTATCGTCGTCATTGCTCGCCCTCCTTTATGATTCGCCATATTGCTTTCGCCTCTTTGATATCCCGTTCCCGCTCGCTCTTGTTCCCGCCCGTGAGAAGCAGATACACGCACATTCCTTTTTGAGCGAAATACATGCGATACCCCGGACCAAAGTGTATGCGCATTTCCGACACGCCCTCGCCCACCGAGCCGCAGTCTCCGAAGTTTCCGGCCTTCGCGGACGCGATGCGGGCAAGGATACGAGCCTTACCCTGCTTATCCCTCAGCTTGGCGAGCCAGTTTGAAAACGTCTCCGTTTCGAGCATCGTATTCACAAATCACATTGTAGCCTATGGGATACAGAAGTCAAGAGCGGCACCCCGATCTCCTCCTCGTAGAGCGCAATGGATAGAAGACAGGTGCAACGAAAAGCATCCTCGTCCCCCTTGTTATGATGCCAAATCGCGATCGGAGGGTGTTTTCGGGTGTGACGAACGACCGTGCGCATGAGGAAGATCGGCGTGCAATTTTGTTTTTCGAACAAATTATTTACGCACCCCTCTAAATTCTATATAATCGAAGGTGACACTTCGACAAAAACGGAGGGGTAACCGGTTGCTTCGCACGCTCTGTTTTCTCTGCACGATCTTCGGCGCCGCGATCATGGCGGTGGCGACCTACAAATTCTACAAGCTCGTCCAGTTTACGAACGCGGAGGCCTATCAATCGCACACGACGAAAACCCTCCAGCGGGTCTTGCTGGTTATGATGTTTTTTTTCTTCACGGGCTATTTCGTGGGGGCGTACGACATCTTCCGACGGGAGGTCGAGCCGATCTATCTCTTCGTCTCCGTCGTCTTCTTCGTCGGCGGCCTCTTCGTCGCCACCATGATCGGCGTGCAGACGAAGATGGCCGCCAGCCTCCGCGACAAGACGATGGAGGTCATGAAGACGCTCGTCAACTCCATCGAGATGAAGGACCGCTACACCAAGGGGCACTCGCAGCACGTATACCGCATCGTCGAACTCTTCCACGAGGCGCTGCCCGACGAGTACCGGGACCGGTTGAGCACGTCGAAACTCTTCGACGCCGCGTTGTTGCACGACATCGGCAAGATGAGCGTGGGAGACGAAATACTCAACAAGAGGGGTCCCTTGACCGCGGACGAGTGGGAGATCGTCAAATCGCACCCCGCGACGGGAAAGAGACTGCTCGACGACACCTGCTTCGCCGAGCTCGGCGACTGGGTGCTCTACCACCACGAGAGGATGGACGGAAGGGGATATTTCAACCTCCCCGGCGACGAAATCCCACTGGAGTCGAGAATCATCGCCATCGCCGATACCTACTCCGCTCTGACGACCGACCGCGAATACCGCCCCAGGACCAACCACGCGAGCGCCCTGGAGATTATGGCGCGCGCCAGCGGCACCCAGCTGGACGCAAATCTCTTCGGCGCCTTCCGCAAAATCCCCGCCAAGAGGTTGGAGGGCCTTCATCCGGGAAACGACATCAACTGATCGATGCCCCCGCGCTCGACCGAGCCGCAGGGCCGATCTACAGTGCGGACCGAATTATTTTTTCCCGCTGTTGCACAGATAAATTCCCGATATCGCCAGCGCTCCGCCCACACAGACGAGCGGCGTAAGGGTTTCGCCGAACAGCAGCATCCCGAACAGCACGGCCGTGACGGGGTTCAGCGCAATAAACGCCCCCGTCCGCGCCGCGCCGATTTTTTGAATTGCATCGTAATACCAGATATAAGCGAGCGCCGAGCCGACAACCCCCAGGTAGAGAAGGCTTATCCACTGCGAAACGGATATGCCCGGCAGGGCTCGAAGTGCTCCGCTCCCCTCGGTGAAAAGAGTCGCTATGCACAGCATCGCGGTACCCAGCCAGATCGAATAGGCCACGGACAGAAGCGGTCCGATCGACTGGGAGGGACCGCGCGAAAACGTGCTGTAGACCACCCAGCCGACCACACAGCCGAGAATGACGACGTCGCCGAGCAGGGAGCCGGAAAGCGCGCCCTCCGCGCGGCTCACGATGACGAGTCCCGCGCCCGAGACGCAGCACAGCATCCCGACGATCTGCAGGCGATTCAGTTTTTCATGAAAAAAGAGAAATGAGGCGAGCGCGATCATCGCCGGATTCATCGCGACGATCAGCGACGCGCGCGAAGCGGTCGTATGGCCGAGGCCGTAGAAAAAACAAATGTTGTACATAAACACGCCGAAAAAACCGAGTATCGCCAGCTGCTGCATCTGTTTCTTTCCCGGCCTCGGCACGGGCGTCCGTGTCAGCACGAGGTAGAGCGCAAGTACGACACTCGCGAAAAGGAAACGCAGGCTCGCAGCGACAAGCGGCGCGACGTTTCCACCCAGATAGCGGCCGGCGACGAACGTCCCGCCCCAGATGCCCCCTACAGCGGCAAGTTTCATATAAATCATTCGCAATTGCGAAGAATCGATGCTATCCACTGCATACACTCCCGTTCTTCTCCGAAGCATACGAGGCCGGAGCGCTCACAATCTTCTTATTCCGGTTCTATTTCAAATGGCCCGTTTTGTGTAGGGGCGCACAGTGTGCGCCCGCCAAGAAACATGATTTTTTCAGGGTAAAACGGGCGAACACTGTTCGCCCCTACAATAATAACAATCGTATTGATTTAGAATTAGAATTATTCTCCGTCCATCTATTTTACACGATTGGCAGCCATTGCCGGTTTCGCCCGCGCCACCAGCAACGAGAAGACGAGCCCGGCGGCGCAGATCGGGATGCAGAAGAGCCACGCCTTGCTCCACATGCCCATTCCGAGGCCGACGATCGCCATGAAGGTCGGCGACAGGGGCATGGCCATGTCGGCCACACCTCCGGCAAAGCCGTTCGCGACGTTGACGCGCTCTCCTTCGTAAATCTCGGGGATGATGCAGTAAAACGAGCCCAGACCCCACGCCGCGCCCAGCGAAAGAAAAAACGCCGCCGCGTGAAACGACGCGATGTTCGGCGCCGCCAGATCGGAGAGGATGATCACGAGGACGCCGATCGCGATCAGAACCGTGCCCGCGGAGAGAACGCAGACGCGCGCGGCGAGAGGCCTCGCGGAGCGCGACGCGAGCCAGTCGGACGCCTTGCCCGAGGCAAGCGCAGCAACCAGGATGGCGACCGCCGCGATCCCCATGACGCCCCCGGCCTCCGCCTCCGAGTAGCCGAGATATTCGCCGAACGGCGCCATGTCGGCCCAGATCGTCTGGATGGCCCAGATCGTGGGCAGAAACGCGAGGATCAAAAACCACGTGCGCCGGTCGAAGACGACGGAGCGGTACGAACCCCGTTCTTCCGCCGTCTCTTCCTCCATTTCGCCCGCAGCCGGCCAGCCGCGGACCGTCGAGAGAAAGAGGACGGACATGGCGATCATCGCGGCGGAGAGGACGTGGTACGAGGCCTCCCACCCGACGAGGGAAACGACGCCCCCCGCGACCGCTCCGCCCATCGTGCCCCCGGCGTAGAAGACGCCGGTGAAGATGGACGTGGCGAGCCCCACGTTGCGTGCGTCGCCCCAGGCGACGATCAGCGAGAGCGCGAGCGGGAAGAGCATCGCGCAGAACCCCTGCGCAAGCTTGAGCGCGACGAGACAGAAATAATTCGGCGCGTAGGGAATCAGCGTCTGCGGTATCACGAACAGGAGCGCGGAGAGAATGAACGTCGCGCGCACGCCGAATTTTTTCATGACGAGCGGGGCGATCAACTCCGCGAGAATGACCATCGCCGCCGACGGCGGATCGCTCAGGGCGACCGCCGCCTCCGTCACGCCGAGTTTCTGCGCGAGCGGCGCCAGCGTGAGGCTGAACTGCGCCGTGCACCCCGCCACAACCGCGGCGGAGAAGGCGCAGACGATCGAGATGTACCAGCCCAGCCAGCTCTCTTTTTTTTCCACGAATTTCATTGCGATATCGATCCCCCGATCCAGGTAGACAGAGGCAAAGGAAATACGAATCAAGACAAAGCCGCAGTCCAGAGGATGCCTTTGCGAACCTGTTTTACCCGCAAAAAAACGGCGGGTTGCGGAGCAATTTGCTCGCAACCCGCCGTACGAGATACGCCGGTGCTATTTGATCTCCTTGATCATCAGTACGAACTCCGTCAGCATCTCCGTCAGGTAGGGGATCTGCATGCTGATGATACCGCTCAGGATCTTGTAGAAGATCGCGAGCACGATCGCCGTCCCCACGGTGAAGCCGAGGCCCCGCGCCACGCCGGAGAGGAAGTTCAGCCACAAGATCCGGCGCGTGTCGAGGGAGAGCTTCACGTACTGCGCGATGCCACTGTTGTCCAGGCGCCGCGCCAGGCGATCGACCCGTTCCCCGTCGAGCTCGTCCTTCCGCTCCTCTTCCCTCCGTTCGTCCTCCGTGCCGGCCATGTCGGTCGCCTCTCTTTTATTTGATCTTGTAGATCTTCTCCGGAACCTTGATCTTGTCCATGCCCATGGGGCCCACGCCGAGGCGGTAGGAGTCCTGATAGGCGAGGACGAAGTTCTTCATCTTCGTGCCGGTGCCCACGTCGGTGTAGGTCGCCGCGTTCCACTTGACGCCCGGAGTCACCGCGTTCATCGAGTCGATCAGCTGCTTCATGTTGCCGACCTTGGCCTTGCCCTCGGCGATGCGCACCGCGTACTCGCCCAGCGCCGCCGTGATGCCGAAGCCGGAGGGATACGGCCACGTCACGAGCCGTCCCTTCGCGCCCTTGGCGACGACCGCGGCCTCGATCTTCTTCAGGATCGCCGGGAAGTTGCCGCGCTCCTTGGAGAGGTCGAGCCCGAACGCGCCGGGGAAGCCCTGCAGCGGAGAGTCGGCCTGCACGTACATGCCGCCGGAGGCCGCGATCTGGCGCAGCATCGGCTCGACCTGCGCGTTCGCCGTGGTGAAGAACGCCGTGTTCTTGCCGTACTGCTCCACCCAGGAGGGGACCTTCTCCAGCAGGTACTGCTGCGCGCCCGCGACACCTACGTCGCTGTTGGGGTCGGGCGTACTCTCGAAGACGAATTTTATCCCGAGCTCCTTGCAGGTCGCCTCCATGATCGCGCGGCGGCGTGCCAGCAGCTCGTAGCTCATGTGGCGCGGGAACGACGCGTGCACGTAGGTCTTGGCGCCGAGTTTATGCGCGGCCTGGATCATGATGTAGCCCATCGTCACGAAGTCCTGCGACAGCGACAGATCGGCGACCGCCGCGATCATCGACGGGTCCTCCTGCGCCTCGCCCGCGAGGCAGACGATGTCCGGACGCGCCTCCTTGATGCGGCGGAAGGCCTCCGTCGTGCCGGGGATCGCCTCGCAGACCACGACGACCTTCATGAGCGGATCGTCGGCCATGCTCGCGATCTGGGAGATCGTGGTCTCCATCTCGGCGCTGAAGTTGTCGGGGTAGGTGATGTACTTGATCTTGCCGCCCTTCGAGACGTCGCCGTACTTCTTGAGGATGGCCTCCGCGCCGCGCGCCGAGTCCTCGCTCTGCGACACCGTGCTGGTGACGATGCCGATGTGGTATTTTTGCCCGGTCTGCGCCGCGAACGCCGGGCAGGCGACGACTGTCAGCAGCGCCGCCATGAACAGGAAAAGGATTGCCTTTCTCACACAAAAACGCCTCCGTTCGAATATATCTCGATTCGCTACCGTTTCGCCATCTCCGCGAGCAGCAGCTCGATGCCCTCCTCCATCGCGGGGACGGTCGCCTCCTCGTCGCCCGACACCTTGCGGATCAGCTCGCCCTCCGGCATGTAGAACAGGAAGGTCGGTACCCAGCGGATGTCGAGCTCCTTCATCACGCGCCTGTCCAGATCCCTGTCGAATTTGAAAAAGTCGATACGGTCCCCGTATCGCGCCGCAAGCTCCTCGATCGCGGGAGTCTGCGCGATGCAGGGCGGTCAGGTCTTCGCCCAGATCTTGACGATCACGGGCCTTGCGTCGTTCCTGGCGCAGCCCCAGTAGTCGTCCCAGTTCGCAATCTCTCGCACGCTTCCCCTCACCTCCCCCCTAAAAGACCGAGGCCGGACGGTGGCGCTCGTCCAGGATCCCGATGATCAATCTGTCCACCGTCTTCATGCCGTCGCGGTTGATGAGGCCGATATTACGCACCGTCTCCTCGATCGTCTCGCCGACCAGGCCCTGCGGCGCCAGCACGTCGCCCGAGAGCGCCCAGTTGGCGGCCAGATACGCCTCAGCCGCCGCCGAGCCGACCTTGAGCGCGCAACTCTCTTTCGCGCCATCGCAGAGCATGCCCGCGAGGTTGGCGAGCATCAGGCCGATGGCGCTCTCGATCTCGCGGACGTCCCCTCCCATGAGGCTCGTCATGCCCGCCGCCGCGCCGGAGCCCGCCGCCACTGCACAGCCGCAGACGGGCGACAGGCGTCCGATGCTGCGTTTGACATAGCTCGTGGCGAGGTGACTGACCGCCAGCGCTTGCGCGATCTCGCGCGGGCTCTTCTCCAGCGCCTCGCCGAGGATCGCCACCGGCAGGATTGCCGTGATTCCGTGGTTGCCGCTGCCGGCGCTGCTCATCACGGGCAGCAGCACGCCGGACATCCTGGCGTCCGCCGCCGCCGAGGCGACGCTGCGGATCTCGCCCGCCATGTCGCGCGCGAGCAGTCCGTCGTCCATGAACTTGCGCAGCGAGCGCCCGAAGCGGCTGCCCTGCGCGCACTCCCCACAGGCGGCACAGTCCTCCTGCGACTTGAAACCGCTGTCGGAGATCGCCATATTCATGGCGACGCCCTCCAACAAAAAAGCCTCGTCCTCGTCGTCCATCTGGTCCGCGGCCGCCAGCGTCTCCGCGAGCGTATCGGGCAGCTCGTTCGCCGGCCCCTTCTCGTCGGCCTTCTCGCGCGAGGCCTCGAAGACGACCTCGCCGTCGAGCGCGACCTTGACGATGTTCGCGTGGCTGCCCTCGATCAGGCAGACCGACTTGTGCGTCGGCGTGAAGACCGTCGCCATCACATAGACGCCCGAGCGGTCCGGGTCGCAGTAGATCGTGGCGCGTTCGTCGCGCACCCACTGCTCCGCTTTTTTTACATCCTCGCCCGTGCTGTCTTTGAGCACCTCGAGGCTGTTCACGGCCTTGCCGCAGATCGCCCCCAGGGCCGCCGCGATCGCGTTGCCCCGCGCCCCGCGCGTGCCGGGGATGCCGACCGCCATGCCGTTTTTATAGATGCTGCCGCTGACGATCACGCGCACGGAGGCGATGTCGCCCCGATCCGACAGCTCCTCGCACGCGCGCGCCACGGCCAGCGCCACCGCTCCCGGCTCGGTACAGCCGAGCGCGGGCTTGACCTCCTGCTTCAGAAAAGTTTTGAGATTGAACACTTGCGTATCTCCTTTCGCGCACGAAGCTTTCCCGTTTTTTTCGTTCGCACGGAGCCATCTTCTCAAAAAAAAATTCAGCCGTCAATCCAACCGTGCGAAATCAAAACCTGACCTCACCCACCCCCAGCCCCTCCCTCTCCGATGCGGAGAGGGAGGGGAGCAAAGCAAAAACGAAAATCAAAATCGATTGCTCTTGACCCCGCCTTTCTCCCCCTCTCCGCATCGGAGAGGGGGCCGGGGGGTGAGGTCGGGTTGCCCCAAAATCCCGTATTGCCCTTTACACTTCGCCCTTCTTTGCGCACAATGTAGGAACCAAGGACGAAGGGGTTGACGTTTTATGCGGTTTCCGAGAAAAATTATTTTCGCCGCCTGCGCGCTGGTAATGGCGTCGCTCGCTCTCTGCGGCACCTCGCAGGCGGCCGTATCGCGCACGGCGCAGGACCGGCGGGCGGCCGAAGAGCGCAGGGAGTTCGCCTCGTTCATAGACGGGTTCCTCGCGGGCATACAGAAGGAACTGCACGTACCGGGCATGGCTTTCGTAGCGGTGCGGGGCGGAGAGATCATCTACCTGAAGGGCTACGGGCTGGCCGACGCGGCGAAGGGTGGCTCCGTGGACCCGGAGCGTACGCTTTATCGCGTCGGTTCGATCTCCAAGATCATAACGGCGGCCGCCGTCTTGCAGCTGACGGAAAGGGGCAGGCTCGACCTCGACGAGGACGTCGGCACGTACCTGCGGCGCTGGACCCTGTCCGACTCCACGCTGGGGCCGGTGACGCTGCGCAATCTCCTGACGCACACCGGCGGGTTCGACGACAAGCGGTACGAAATCTGCGCGCCCACCTCGGACGACGAGCGGCACTTCGCCTCCCGCCTGCCGAAACTGATGCCCGCGCGCTACACGCCTGCCGGCCACTCCTACTGCTTCTCGAACATGGGCTACGCTCTTGCCGGCTCGATCGTCGAACGATACTCGCGCCAGAACTTCGCGTCCGCGGCCAGAAAATACATCTTCGAGCCACTCGGCATGGAGCACAGCGCCTTCGCGCCCTCCGAGGAGCTCCTCACGGCTCTCGCCGCAGGGCACGGCGCGGACGGTGCGCCGGTCGCCTACACCTATCGCTACGATATGCCCGCCAACGGCATGGTCACGACCGCCGCCGACATGGGACGCTTCATGCTCGCGCAGCTCGGGGAAGGGGCTCTCGGAAAGAAGCGCATCCTGCCGGCCACGTACGCGAACAGCATGTTGCGCAGACACTTCAGCCCTCATCCCCTGATCGACGGGACGGGGCTCGCCTATGCCGAGAAGAGCGTGCTCGGCGTCCGCACGCTGCAGCAATCCGGCAAACTGCCGGGTTACTCCAGCTTCCTGATGCTCGCCCCCGATAAAAAATTCGGCCTCTTCTTCGCCGCCAACATCGCCGACCTCGGCTTCGAAAACGACCTGGCGGAAGCGGTGACGAGACGCTTTCTCCTCGCCTCCGGGGACGTGAGAGGCGAGCTCCGATACGAGCCCGTCGGCACGACGGAGATACCGGCCGAGGTCGAGGGCTGGTATCGGCATAACAGGATCTCGCGCCACACGGCGGAGAAGGCGCGCAACATCCTCGGGCCGCAGCTGCGAATCGCCGTGGACGGCGACATGCTGCTTCTGACGCGGAAGGGCGGCGCGGGAGAGACGAAAGAGTGGTGGGCGCCCGCCGGCGAACCCGACCTCTTCCGGCAGGTCGACGAAAACGGACGGCTCCTCGACGGATACATGTTCTTCGAGCGCGGCGCGGGGGGCGCCGTCGAGGGCATGACCCTTCGCGACGTCTATTACACGTACGACAAACTCCCCCAAACCGAGACGTACCCTGGCCAAGTCGCGCAGATCGGGCTCTTCCTGCTGACGGCTGCCGTCTCTCTCTTCGGCCTGCTGCTGGGGCTCGCGATCAACAGGAACCGCCTGCCGTGGGAAAAAGGCCTGCGCGCGGCCACGGAGCTGTGGACGCTATCGACCCTCTTCTGCCTGATGCAGGGGTTTTTCGCGATCGGCCTGCTGCTCGCGAACCGGTGGCTAGGCGGCGAGTTCGCCACCTTCGTCCCCTATCAGGTGAAGGCCCTGTTCGTCATCCCGCTCCTGGCGGGGATCCTCCTCGCCTGGCTCTGGTTCCGTTTCCTCGCCAGCACGATCAACCCCGATCACCACTGGGCCGAAAAGCTGCTGCTGCTGGCAATCGTCTGCGTCGAGACGGGCTATATGCTCTTCCTGGCAAACTGGAGGTTGCTGGGATTCATGTTCTAAAAAGAACTGAAGCCAAACCACCCTTTGCAGTTTTTGTCATTGGACAGCATCTCCGAAAGCAATATAATATTGTACGATGGTTTCGCTTCGGAAAAAGCAAAAAGAGGTGACATCATGACGCCGGCAATCGTATGGGAGTTCGCCCAGAGTTTCTGCGTGCTCTTCTTCATCACGTTCGTTTTCTCCCGCCTGGGTATCGTCAAAAAACATCTGACCGTCAAACCCACGCACATAAGGGAAAAGGTCATCCTAGCCCTGCTGTTCGGCGCGCTGGGATGCGTGGGCTCCGTGATCGGTATCGAGTTCCACGGTTCTCTCATCAACACGAGGGTGATCGGCGTCGCGGTCGGCGGGCTGATCGGCGGGCCGCTGGTCGGCATATCCTGCGGCGTCATCGCCGGAGTGCACCGCATCCTGTTCGTGAAAGCCGGGATGGCGACGGCCATTATCTGCGGCCTCTCCATGGTCGCCGAGGGCGCGTTCGCGGGGTTCATCTCGCGCTACTCGCACCGATTCGAAAAACTATGGCCGCTCGCCACACTGACGGTCGTCGCCTGCGAGCTCTTCCGCAAACTCATGCTGCTCGCCTTCATCAGGCCCTTCGACTTCGCCGTCCTGCTCGTGGAGAACATGACGTTCCCCATGATCGTCATCAACTCCCTCGGCGTGGCACTGTTCATCACGTTCATCGAGAACGTGGCACGCGAGCAGGAGGAGGTCAAAGCCCGGCAGTCGGAGATCGTGCTGGCCATGGTCGAGAGAATCTCCACCAGCTTCAGGCAGGGCCTGATCGGCGAGCACTTGAAGAACGTCGTGAAGACCATCGAGGAGAACACCGATTTCACCCACATCCTGATCACCGGGGCGAGCTCGCCCATCATCTCCAACCTCTCCCCGGAGGCGCATTCGTCCCTCTCCTTCTCCGTAAAAGAGCTCCGAAGGAGGGCGAACGCGAAGAGCGCCTGTTTCGACTTCGCCGACGGCGGCATTCGCTTCGTGGCGGCGCCCCTTCTGGACGACACGGAGGTATCCGGCTTCCTGCTGCTCGGAAAGGCACAGGCGCCGGGCGTCTACGACTGGAAGCTGGCCGGCGGGCTGGGCAAGCTCTTCTCCTCGCAGCTCACGATGGGCAACCTGGAGTACCGCTCGAACCTCCTGAAGGACGCGGAGATCAAGGTGCTGCAGTCGCAGGTCAACCCCCACTTCCTCTTCAACACCCTGACGGTCATCAACTCTCTCTGCCGCACAGACCCGGGCAAAGCGCGCAGCGTGATCGACCACCTGGCCGAGTTCTACCGCAAGAACCTCCGCATCAACTCGCGCTTCGTGCCGTTGCGGGACGAGATCGAGCATATCGAGGCCTATCTGGAGATCATCAAGGCCCGCTACGCCTCGAAGATCGACATCCGGTACGACATCGACCGCGAGCTCGACTGCTACCTGCCGCCCCTGAGTCTGCAGCCTCTGGTCGAGAACTCGATCAAGCACGGGTTGCTGCCGAAGAAGGAGGGCGGCGTCATTTCGATCCGAGCCAAGCGCGAGCCGGAGAAAAACGCCGTCAAGATCGAGGTCGAGGACGACGGCAAGGGATTCGATCTGAGCGGGCCGGCGTCGGGCGATTCGAACTACATCGGCCTCAATAACGTGCGCAAGCGTCTGTTCAATTGCTTCGGCGAGGACCTGACGTGGGAGATCGACACAAAACCGGACGAGGGCACGCGGGTCACCATCGTGATCCCGGCCCTTTCGAACGCGTGATGGGAGGGGGCGGGAGCGTGCCGCTGAAAGTTTTCATCGTGGAGGACGAAGCGTACGTGCGCGACGAGATCAAATATCTGCTGGCGCGTTACGACCGGCTCGAAGTGATCGGAGAGGCCGACAACCCATTCGACGCGATCTGCGAGGTTCACAGTCTCAAGCCGGACGTCGTCTTCCTCGACATCAAACTGCACGGCGACATCGACGGCGTCGCGCTCGGCAGGAAGATCGCGGAGGCCCACCCGTCGACCAGGATCGTCTTCGTCACCGCCTTCGACGACCGCGCGGTCGACGGCTTCGAGCTCGGCGCGGTGGACTACGTGCTCAAGCCCTTCAGCGAGGAGCGCCTGAGCAAGACGGTCGAGCGCCTGTTGCAGGACACGCCCGCCCCGCCCGCAAACGTGCCCTTCTCCCCATCCGCCAGAGCGAACGACAAGATCATCATGAGGAAAAACCAGATCTGGAAACTGGTCGACATCGGAGATATCTATTACTTTCAAAGCCAGGACCACGCCACGCTCGCCGTGACGGAGACCGACGCCTACACCCTGAACTACACGCTGCGCGAGCTGGAGAACCAGCTGCCGCCCGACAAATTCCTCCGCACGCACAAGAGCTTCATCGTCAACGCCGACTACATCCACGAGATCATCCCGTGGTTCAACTACACCTACAAGATTGCCCTCAAGAGCGAAAAGGGAGAGATCCCCGTCAGCCGCAGTTACATGAAGAAGTTCAAATCGACGCTGGTGATGGCATAACGCTTCGCCCCCCTCCTGTGCATTTCGCGCCTCCATTTGTGCATCTTGCGAAAGACCCGTTCCCCTCTGCCGCTCCCGGGAATATCATCTTGAAACAAAATCGGGGTTCTTGTGTAATGCGCGCACACACAAAATACCGATGAACGAACCGGATATCGTCGTATGATAAAAACGTGGTAGAAGACACATTTCTAATACAAGGAGGGTGTTCTGGAATGAAAAAACTGCTTGCTGTTGTTACGTTGTGTCTCCTCGGGATTTTGGCGGTCGCCGCGTACGCCGCGGAGGTCAAACAGCTCCGCTTTATGGGGGGCCCGCCGGGAGGAAGCTGGGCGGCACTGGGGCCCGCGCTCTGCGACATCTGGACCAAGGAAGTGATTCCGTCGACCAGCAGCACCGGCGGCGGCGTCGCGAACATTCTGAACACGAACAGCGGCAAGGGAGACTTCGGCTTCTCCGTGACCTCGATCATGGGCGCTGCGGTCAAGGGCGAGGAGGACTTCAAGGGACGCCCCGCAACCAACGTCGTCATCATGTCCAACCTCTACTCCAAGTACACCTACTTCATCGCACGCAAGGACTACGCCGAGAAGAACGGCGTAAAGACGGTCGGCGACCTCTTCACGAAGAAGCTGCCCGTGCGTTTCGCCACGCTCAAGACCGGCACCGCGTCCGAGTTCGTCGTCAACGCGCTCTTCAAGAAGGGCTACGGCCTCGACTACAAGAAGGTCGTCAAGGACAACGGTGGCTCCGTCGAGTACGCCTCCTATGAGGGCGGCGCGGATCTGATGGCCGACAACCATATCGATGTCTTCGCCTTCTCGGTCGGCAAGGTGGCCTCCATCGTCATGAACATCGAGAGTAACACCGACATCGTCATCCTCCCGGTCGAGCAGGACGCGCTGGACAAACTCGCGAAGGCATATGGCACCGTCACGCTGACGATCGAGCCGGGCATCTACAAGAGCGTCAAGACACCCGTCAAGACGGTCGGCGACTACGACTGCATCGTTATTCGCAAGGATCTCCCCAAGGACCTCGTCTTCAAACTCTGCCAATCGATGTGGAAGAACAAGAAGTCACTCGTCAGCGCGGTCAAGGATATGGAGGAGCTGACTCCGAAGACGGCCCTGCCGGCAGGGCTCCCCGTGCACGAGGGATCCAAGGAGTTCTGGAAGACCGCGAAGTAAAATCGTTTTGTACAACATCATGCAGGCAAACCGGGGCGAGAACGAACTTCTCGCCCCGTCTTTTAAATCCGATTCCGTTCAAAAGGAGTGCTCGCTATGCGGAAACTGAGCGGCGTACAGGCAAAAATTTTATACGTCTACGTCCTCCTGATGGGGCTGTTCCACATCTATACGGCGCTCGCCGGCAACTACGAGGCATATCTGCAGCGCACGATCCACCTGACGTGGGTGCTGCCGATGGCATATCTCTTCTACCCCATGAACAAGCGCTGCCGTATGGACAGGGTTCCGTGGTACGACTGGGCTCTGGCGGTCGTCGCGACGTTCCCCGGCTTCTACGGCATGTGGAACTACACGCTGATCGCGGAGCGCATCCAGCAGGTCGATCCGCTCACGACGGCGCAGATCGCCCTCGGCTTTATGCTTTTGATTCTGCTTCTGGAGGGCACGCGGCGCGTGGTCGGCTTTCCCCTCGCCTGCATCGCGGCGCTCTTCGCCCTCTACATGCTCTACGGCAGCCACATGCCGGGGCTCCTGCGGGGGCTCTCCTTCAACTTCGACGAGGTGATCGAGCAGATCTACCTCACCGACGAGGGGATCTTCAACTCGCCGCTCGGCATCTCGGCCACCTATGTCATGATCTTCCTCATCTTCGGCAGCTTTCTCGAGAAGAGCGGCGCCGGAGCCTACTTCATGGAGGTAGCGCAGGCGCTCACCGGCGCGCAGCCCGGCGGCCCCGCGCAGATCGCCGTCGTCAGCTCGTGCCTCTTCGGCTCCATCAGCGGCTCGGCGGTCGCCAACGTCTACGGCACCGGCAGCTTCACCATCCCCCTGATGAAAAAGATCGGCTACCCGCCGTACTTCGCCGGCGCGGTCGAGGCCGTGGCCAGCTCCGGCGGACAGCTGATGCCGCCGATCATGGGGGCGGGCGCGTTCCTGATGGCCTCGTTCCTCGGCCTGCCGTACAGCGCCATTATCATAGCGGCGCTCTTCCCCGCGCTGCTCTACTACGGCGCGGTGCTCCTGATGGTCCGCCTCGGCGCGCTCAAGATGGGGTTGCAGGGGCTGGATCCGGACGAACTGCCGAAGAAAAAGGACGTCGCGCGGCGCATCTACATGATCACACCGGTGGTGGGGCTGGTCTGGTTTCTGCTCACCGGCTACACGCCGATGCTGGCGGCGATGATCGGCATCGCGCTGGCCTGGCTCGTCTCCTTCTTCCAGTTCGCGGGGACGGAGGCGAAGGAGCGCGGGCTCGCGATGCGGGCGGCAGCCGCCACAATCGTGCTGGCGGTCGTGGTCTTCCTCTTCGGCGAGGCGATCAACGCGTGGATGATCGAATTCGTGTCGCTCTTCGCGGGCGTGTTCTCCCTGCGCACGGCGCAGATACGCGACGCGGCGCGCACGCTCTTCCTTCTCCTCTGCGCGGCGTGGATCATGTTCGCCTCCAGGTACAATCCCGGCATGAGACCGCGCGAGGTGTTGAACGCGATTCACGACGGCGCCAAAAACATCACGCTCGTCTGCGTGGCCTGCGCCAGCGCGGGCGTCGTCCTCGGGGCGGTCGCCCTCACGGGCATCGGCGGCAAGCTCGTCGGCTTCGTGGTATCGTTCTCGCAGGGCGTGCCGTTGATCGCACTGCTGCTGGTCATGCTCGTGTCGCTGGTGCTGGGCATGGGCCTGCCGACGACGGGAGCGTACATCCTGGCGGCGGCGCTCGCCGCGCCGATTCTGGTCAACCTCGGCTTCGAGCCGCTCTCGTCGCACATGTTCGTCTTCTACTTCGCCATCATCTCCAACATCACGCCGCCGGTGGCGCTGGCCGCGTACGCCGCAAGCTCCATCGCGGGATCGGGGCCGAACCAGACGGGCTTTCAGGCGATGCGCCTCGGCTTTCTGGCCTTCATCGTCCCCTACGCCTTCTGCTACGACCCCGGCCTGCTGATGCAGGGAAACCTCGCGACCAACTGCTGGGCGATCGCCAGCGGCACAAGCGCCGTCTTCGCCTTCGCGTACATGTGGATGGGCTACATCAAGACGCCGATCCCTCTCTGGCTGCGGCTCGTCCTCTGCGGCGCCGGTCTCGCTTGCCTGACGGCCTACCCGAGCTTCATCCTGGTCGGCATCGCTCTCACGATCGGCGCGTTCGCCTACTCGAAGTACGTTCTCGCCCGCAAGCCGGCGACGGCGTAAAAATTAAACCCGACCTCACCCCCCGTCCCCCTCTCCGATGCGGAGAGGGGGAGAAATCAAACCGATATTTTTTGATTTTTTGACTCTGCCTTGCTCCCCTCCCTCTCCGCATCGGAGAGGGAGGGGCCGGGGGTGGGTGAGGTCAGGTCTTGGAATGCAAGAGGCCTTTCATGTACCTACCCTGGGTTGATTCGCTTTCCGTACGAACAATATGTTACAATCGTATACATAACGCGGGCGATTCATGCCGAAGGGATGTTGAGAATGGCCTCAACGGTCTTTTTCTTTGCCGTACTCGGTCTTTATATCGCCGTCAACGCCTATCTGTTCGCGAGGCTCTGCCGGACGTTGGCCGGCACCGGTGCGTTGCGTTTTCTGGCCTCGGCCCTCCTTCTGCTGTTTGCCCTGTCGTTTCCCGCCGGGCAGATTCTCTCGCGCCTCGCCCCCGGGCGGCTCTCCGAAGTCTTGGTCTACGCCGGCTCTCTCTACCTCGCTCCCATGACCTACGCCTTCTTCCTGACGCTGGCGGCCGATATTCTGCGCCTCGTCAATTTCGCGGTCAGGATCACGCCCTACCCGCCGCCCTACACGACGAGCGGCAGGGTCAAGACGGTCGCGATCGTCGTCCTCCTGTCTCTGGCCATCTCCCTCGCCGGCGCTTACAATGCCACGGTGCCGACGGCGCGGTACCTCTCGCTGGATTTCTCCCCGCCGATGGCAGGCGAAGAGGCAGCGCCGGACGGACAGCCGCACAGAATCCGGGTGGTGGCGTTCTCGGACCTTCACCTTGGACGGTTCGTCACAACCCGTTACCTGGCGCGCCTCGTCGAGCTGATCAACCGGCAGAAGCCGGACATCGTGCTGCTCGTCGGCGACGTCGTGGACGACCTGGGCTGGTTCGGCGACCCGGCCGGGCGGGCGAAGGCGGCCTCGCTCTTCCAGTCGATCAATGCCGGCATGGGCGTGTGGGCGATACCGGGCAATCACGACTACTACGCCGGGCTCGATCAAGTGGCGCGCTTCATGAACGAGGCCGGTATCACGCTCCTGCGCGACGACTGGGCAACGCCGCAGGACCGCCTGCTGCTGATCGGCCGGGACGATCCGACCGTCCGCTGGCTGGAGGGCAGGGACCGCAAGGCGCTGCAGGAGATACGGGACGACGCCGCGAGGAGCCTCGACGCGAGAATCGAGGCCCTGCCCATGATCGTGCTCGACCACCGTCCGGTCGAGTTCGAGGAGGCAGCGGCCGCCGGCGCGACGCTGCACCTCGCCGGCCACGCGCACAGAGGACAGCTCTTCCCGGTCAACTTCATCGTGAGCGCTCTCTACAGGCAGTCGTACGGAGAGCACCGGATCGACGACACGCACTTCTTCGTCTCAAACGGCGTCGGGACATGGGGCCCGCCGGCGCGCATCATAGGCAGGCCCGAGATCGTCGTGGCCGACATAAACCCCAATCTCCACCTCAAATCAAGCAAGACCTCGCTGAAACTGCGCGAGCAGCGTGATAAGATGTTGTTTGAGAAGACACCATCTTTCACCAGCGAGGTGCAATTATTATGACTCAACCCGACGTAAAATTCCAGGACAAA
>JAVBQG010000046.1:0-85039 GCA_031549185.1 Synergistaceae bacterium
CATTGGTCACTGATTGTTTCTCTTTCATAGATAGCGGCATCTTCGACACTTCCTCTGGCTGAGGTAGGTCGATTTTCAGGTACTTCTTTATTGTGAGGCAACGATGTCTTTTCGAGTACTTTTTTTGTGAGGCAACGCGGAAACAACCGCATCACGGCATTGCGAGGGAGAAAAAGATATTGCTCGTGCTTCTCTCCGCGACCGCCTTCCTGTGGCCTTTTCTCGGAGCCGGAGCGAATATCGCGTTACCGGCGATTGCGGCGGAATACGAGGTGGACGCTGTCCGCATCAGTTGGGTCACAGACGTCACGCTTCTATTTACCGCGATCTTCCTGCTGCCGTCAGGCAAACTCGTCAACCCACTTGGAGCGCGCAGAATGCTGTTATCCGGCATTGGAGTCGCCGTTGTCTTTACACTGGCCATCGCGCTTGCGAAGAGCTATCCTCTGTTGCTCGTGCTGAGGGCGGTACAGGGATTTGGCGCCGCGCTGATCTCCACGTCCGGTATGACGTTCGTCACCTCCGAATTCGAGTACAGGCACAGAGGGTACGCGGTGGGTGTCTATACAGCGGCTGTCTATCTCGGATTGTCCGTAGGGCCATTTCTGGGCGGCGTCCTCGTGAGCCTTTTTACGTGGCGGGGTGTCTTCTATTTCGTCGCGCTGCTCGCGCTTGCCGCGTTGATCCCGGCCGTTCATATTCTGCCGCGATCGGACGGACGGCCACACCTGCCGAACAATTTCGATTTTGCCGGAAGCCTCGTATACGCAGCAGGGCTTTGCTTGATCGTACTCGGCATGGATCGGCTCGACGTGCCACTCTGGGCCGTTGTCACGACCGTCGGCGTCGTCGTTGTTTTTATCTTTCTCTTGTACGAGTGTTTTGCCAAGGAGCCTGTATTCGACGTCAAACTCTTTCGAGGAAACAGGCCTTTCGCCTTTTCCTGTCTGGCCTGTTTGATCAGTTACGCCGCCGTGTTCGCCGTCGCGTACCTTCTGAGTCTCTATCTACAGCACGCGAGAGGGTTGACGCCGAAGGCGGCGGGGTTTGTACTCATCGTCCAGCCATTGGTGCAGACGCTCCTCTCCCCTCTCTCCGGCAAGCTCTCCAGTAAAATCGAGCCGAGCGTCATCGCCTCGATCGGTATGGGCGTCACCGCATTCGGCGCATTCGCCCTGATCTGGCTGGGGATGGAGACGGGCATCGTATATGTCATGGCCGCGTCCCTCGTACTGGGCGTCGGATTCGCGCTCTTCTCCGCGCCGAACACCAACTCGATTATGAGCGGCATCGCCCCGGAGCATCGTGGCGTCGCGGCCGGCATGCTCGGCTCGCTGCGCCTGATGGGACAGCTTTTCAGCATGGTGACGGTGACGATCGTCTTCTCGCTGACGATGGGGCACGTGGATGTGACGATAGAGACGATGCCGGTCTTTTTATCGAGCATTCGCCTCAGCTTCGCGGTCATGACCCTGTTGTGCGGGCTCTCGGTTATTTTTTCGGCGACGCGGGGAAAGATGCGGTTGGGATAAATTTCGTTCGAAGACCGAAAGAGGATAAGAAACGGACCGGCTCGCACATGGGCCGGTCCGTTGCGTTCATTGGTGCGAGAGGGGGGACTTGAACCCCCACGCCAGAGGCACGAGATCCTAAGTCTCGCGTGTCTACCAGTTCCACCACCCTCGCACAAAATGTGTAGTATTACGCAAGGCTTGCCTGCGCGCGAAAATATAGCACACTTTTACCTCCGTGTCATCCATCGACAAACGAAAAGCCTCGCCGCGTCATGAACGCACTGTGTCAAAAAAAGCGAAGAAACCTTCGTCGCGAACTCAAATTTCCACGTGCTCCTTGCTCATAAATTTGCGTGATCTATGCTATCCTTTTTGTGGAATTTAGTTCATAATATAACGCGTTAGTAATCTTTCATTTGCGATCCTGTCGCCCAACAGTACTTTGAAGAGAGTTTTACATCTGTTCATCAGCGAAAGATCGGTGCCTTGCCTCGTAAAATATAATAAAGGGGGTGTCTTCATGCAGACAATCATCGCGATTGCCAATTGGATGTGGGGTTGGCCCATGATTTTGGTCATATCCGCAGCGGCCATTTTGCTGTCGATTGAGCTCGGGTTTTTCCAGTTTAAGTATTTTGGTCTGATCCTCAGGCAAACCCTGGGTAGTATCTTCAAAAAGAACGAGGGAGAGGGGTCGATTTCCCCCGTACAGGCAACCTGTACGGCCCTCGCTTCCACCGTCGGCGGCGGCAACATTGCCGGCGTCGCTGTGGCAATCAGTTTCGGCGGTCCCGGTGCACTCTTCTGGATGTGGGTCATTGCGCTTATGGCGTGTATCGTGAAATACGCGGAGATCGCTCTTGCCATCAAATATCGGGAGATCGACCCAGCGTCAGGCGAATACCGCAGCGGGCTGATGTATGTATTGAAGAATAGCATGGATTGGAAGGCTCTTGCGGTGGTTTGGGCCATTTTGATCGGGGTTCTGCAGTTGGTTGCGCCTGCCTTGCAGGCCAGTGCCATTTCGGCGACGGTCAACGCCTCGCTGGGCATCTCGAAGCTGGCCATCGGCGTTGCGTTGGCTGCGGTCAGCGCTCTCGTTCTGTTCGGCGGAATCAAATGGATCGGACGCTTCACCGAGATCTGCGTGCCCTTAATGTCCATTCTCTACTGCATTGGAGCCGCCTGTATCATTATCATGAACGCGGGTGCCTTGCCCGAGGTCTTTGCGCTGATTGTCAGAAGCGCATTCGCCCCCTCTGCGGCGACGGGCGGTTTTGCGGGCGCGACGGTTATGATGGCGATCAGGAATGGCTTTGCGCGCGGGATCTACTCCAACGGAGCAGGTCTCGGCACCTCTCCGATGGCACACGCAACGGCGATTACGGACATGCCGTCGCGGCAGGCGATGTGGGGCGTTGTGGAGGTGTTCCTCGACACGATCGTGATCTGCTCTCTCTCCGGCATGGTGATTCTTATGTCGGGTGTACATCACAGCGCCGCGGAAGTAGGGCCTCACCTTACCGTGCTTGCGTTCAAATCAGAGCTGGGAGCCGTTGGCAATATCGTCGCCATCGTTTCCGTTATTCTGTTCGGCTACTCCACGATGCTGGTGAACTGTTATTTTGCCGAGAACGGGTTCGCGTTTGTGTTCAAGGGAAATCGGGCGGTCGTCTATATGGTGCGCATCACGGCATTGGTCTCCGCGGTATACGGGGCGACAGGTCATTATCTTGCAGTCTGGAACCTGTATGATTTCGTCATGTGTCTCACCGTGCTCATCAATGTCGTATGTCTTGCGATCATGAGAAAGGACGTCAAGTTCGAAACCGACAGGCTGCTCTCAGCTTTGAAGTTCGAGAACGACGTAGCGATGGAATATGACGTGGAATAAAAAAAGTATATAAGCGAAAACCCCGCCGTGTGGCGGGGTTTTTTATGCTCACGGGTTTAACCCGATGATTGACTGGTGGACCGCACAGGAATCGAACCTGTAACCCCCTGATTAAGAGTCAGGTGCTCTGCCAGTTGAGCTAGCGGTCCATATGTAGTTGCCAAAAAATTGGGGTGAGCGAGGGGACTTGAACCCCCGACCTCTGGATCCACAATCCAGAGCTCTAACCACCTGAGCTACGCTCACCATCTTAAAACAAACGAGGCCAGCGTTTCAATGGCGCCCCCGACAGGACTCGAACCTGTGGCCTACTGCTTAGAAGGCAGTTGCTCTATCCAGCTGAGCTACGGGGGCAGCTGCTTCAACGAGCGCCCGGCAAGCCTGCGATGTTTTGGAGCGGGAAACGGGATTCGAACCCGCGACCTACGGCTTGGAAGGCCATCGCTCTAGCCAGCTGAGCTATTCCCGCCTGCATGCCACTTGCACTGGTCGGGGCGACAGGATTCGAACCTGCGACCCCCTGCTCCCAAAGCAGGTGCGCTAACCAGACTGCGCTACGCCCCGACTGGGACAAAAAATTGGTGGAGCTGAGGGGATTCGAACCCCTGACCTCTTCCGTGCGAGGGAAGCGCGCTCCCAACTGCGCTACAGCCCCAAATAACGAACACGACGAACATTTTATCACGCACTGTGAGCTTGTCAAGCACCACTTTTTTATGATAGCGTACGCACGTTCGTCGAATTTGGGGGGGTATTGTCTTGTCTTTAGGCCCAGAGCTTCTTTTCGCCCAGGCGCAAGAGATAAATAAATCGCTTGCAAATAACAAAATCCGCAAAGTGGAGGCGGCGGATCGCTGGCTCGCTTTGATTTTTTCTTCGGGCAGATCGCTGTTTTTTTCCTGGGACTCGGATTTTTACGGCTGTTCGAGCGCAGAGTCGGAGGAAATTCGCGCGCTGATCGAGATCGCGAAGAACAGACCGACGATTTTGAACGCTGTCAAATCGCATATTGTGGGCAGCGATTTGGTGGAGGCGAGGGCTTTATATCGCGACCGCATTCTTTCGGTCGAATTTCGCAAGACGATCGGCGCCGGGTTTTATCAAAAAAAATACCTGATCATGGAGGCCTCCGGCAGATATAGCAATTTCCTGCTGCTCGACGAAAACGAAAAAATTCTCGAAGCGGCAAAGCATATTCACGCTGACACAAATAGGTATCGCTCCATTTTACCGGGACTTCCCTACACTCCTCCCCGTCCGTTCGAGGGAATTCGCTTGGAGGATTTCAACCCGGAGGGAAACGATTCGCTGAAACATCTTGAGAAAATCGTCGGCATCGGCAAACCCCTTCTGCGGGCGTTGAAAAATGCCTGCCTTGAAGCGCCCGAGTGTTGCGGCGTGTTTCTCGGGGGGCTTGGTTTTTTTAAGGGTGACGAAGCTCAGGAGAGGAAACCCCATTACCTTCTGATAGACGGTTATCTCACGCTCTTTCCTGTTTCTCTGCCAGACACCCGGGAGATTTGCGTTCACTGTGCGCTTGACGCGGCGAGAACGACGGTCGTCGCTCCCCTCCTTGAAAGGGTGACAACGAAGGAGAAAAAAAAGTTGTACGATCTGCTCGACCGCCAACTCTCGATCAACGCGAAAAAAATTGGAGACGCGGAGGCATGCCTGGCGAGTCGCGGCGAGGCGGAGAGGGATCTTCTCTACGGCAAACTGATCCTGGCGAACGCGTGGGCAATACCGCCGCGGGCGGGCGCCGCGGCGCTGTCGGAGTGGACGGACGAAGGGGAGGTTCGGCACGACGTCGCGCTCGATCCAGAGAAGGATGCGCCCGCAAACGCGGAGCGTTATTTTGCCAGATATCGCAAGCGAAAGGCCTCCATGGCTCACGCAGAGAGGACGTTGCCCCTCTTGCTCGCGAAGAGGGACGAGCTGCAGGAGCAGCTCGTCCTATTGGAGCGCCAGAACGACCCGACGATGCTCGTCCTGATAGCGATCGAACTCGAAGGGGCGAAAGCGAAGACGTCCAGGAGTAGGAAAGCCTCGAAGTCGACTCCTCTTCCCCCTCACGCGCGATACGAGTTGGAATTCGCCACGCTCTATGTGGGATTGAGCGCGAAGGGAAATCACTATGTAACCTTCCGTTTTGCCCGCCCGGACGACATCTGGCTGCACGCGCAGAAAATCCCCGGCGCTCATGTGATTCTGCACTTCGATGGCGATCAGGGAGAAGAGGCGGAGACGGAGGCGTTCGAAATCGCTGCGGCCTGCGCCGCATACTACAGCAAAGCCCGGGAGAGCGGACACGTGAGAGTTGACTATACGGAAAAAAAGCACGTGCGCGCCATCCCCGGGGGCGGCTTGGCACATGTGACCTACAAGGAGTTTGGGACGATTACGGCAGAGGTATCGATCTGGGAACGATTCCTCGCAGGGCGCTCTGCAACTCCGGAGGGAGAAAGGCCCTGAACGACACCGGCCGATCCTCGCGCGGGTGTTTGAACGCCAGCTTCCACGCGTGCAGAAAGACCCGCGGCGGGTCGAAGGGAGAGGGCCTGGAGGGGGCGTAGAGCGTGTCGCCGACGAGCGGACAGCCGATCGCCTTCAGATGAACCCTGATCTGATGCGTGCGCCCTGTGTGAAGCCTGCATTCGACGAGAGAGTACCCATTCGCGTCCCATAGAACCCGGTAGTCGGTGACGGCGTTTCGCCCATCCTCCACCACGCCCATTCGCGTGCGGTGCGTCTCGTCCCGGCCGATCGGCATGTCGATCGTGCCGCGCTCCCTCGGCGGTTTGCCGAAACAGAGTGCGAGGTAAATCTTATCCACTCTGCGCTCTTTGAAGGCCTTGTAGAGGCGCTCTTGCGCTAGCCCGTTCCGCGCGACCACCATCAGGCCGGACGTCGTCGCGTCGAGTCTGTGCACGATGCCGGGGCGCTCAACACCGTTCAGGTTGCCCATCTCGGGAAAGCGATGGAGCAGGCCGTGCACCAGCGTCCCGCGCCAGTGTCCCGGCGCGGGGTGGACGACAAGGCCAGCCGGCTTGTTCACGACGACGATGTCGGTGTCGTAGTAGACGACGCCGAAGGCGACGTCCTCCGGCTCGAGCTCCAGCTTCTCCGGCGGCGGTACGTCGATCGTGTACGCCTCTCCTGGCACGACGATGACGGATGATTTGATGCGCCGCCCATTTGCGGGCGTTACGCGTCCTTTTTTGATCAAGCGCTGCGCGTAGGAGCGGCTGACTCCAAGTTTTCTGGAGACGGCAAAATCCAAGCGATGACCAGCCATGGCGTCACCGATGTCCATCGGGTATATGCAGGAGGCGCAGACTTCTTCGGTCTGCGCCTCTGCGTCTTCTATATCGAGTGTGCCGTTATTCCTGTAAGGCGAGTGCATCGGCGCAACGCTCGCAGACTTCCTTTTCGCCGACTTCGGCGCGATGCTTCCAGCAGCGGGGGCATTTATTGTGCGGGTTTTTGCTTACGCCGACCACGACGCCTGTCGCTTCGTCGTTGTGCTTTACCGCTACGTCCGAGGGAAGTTGCCCCACCGTTTCGAAGCCGGAGACGATCGATACGGTCTCCCAGAGGTCGTCGGAGACGAAATTTCGTAGGTCCTCATAGGCCTCCGGCAGGACCATCCAGACGGACGCGTCGAGCGCGTGCCCGATGATGCCGCCCGCGCGCGCGATCTCCAGCGCGCGGCTAATCGCGCCGCGTACCTCCATCACCCTCTCCCAGCGCACGGAGACCGATTCGTCCATGCCGCTCGCCTCGGGTTTCGGCCAGGAGGTCATGTGGACGCTCTCCTCCAGCGAGGGATCCATCTTGCGCATCTCCTGCCAGATCTCCTCCGCCGTAAAGCAGAGAACGGGCGCGATCATCCTCGTCAGCGTCGAGAGGACCTCCCACATTGTGGAGCGCGCACACATGCGGGCCGGTGAATCGGCTCTGTCCGCATACAACTTCTCCTTCGACACGTCGATGTAGAACGCGCTGAGTTCGTTGTCGCAGAATTGGTGTACGCGGAACATCGGCAGGTGGAACTCGTAGGCGTCGAACTCCGCCGTGCTCTTCTCGACGAGCTTCGCGAGCTCGAGCAGGATATACTGATCCATCTCCGAAAGTTTTTCGTGCGGCACGAGATCGCTCTTCGGATTGAAGCCGCTCAGGTTCGCCAGCAGAAAACGCGCCGTGTTGCGGATTCTGCGGTATGACTCGACGAGGTTCGAGATGATCGTCTGCGTGATGCTGACGTCATTGCGGTAGTCCGTCGAGGCGACCCAGAGGCGCAGGATGTCTGCGCCGTACTTCTCCACGATCTCCTGCGGCAGGATCGCATTGCCCAGCGACTTTGACATCTTCTTGCCCTGTCCGTCGACGGTGAAGCCGTGCGTGAGGACCGTTTTGTAGGGTGCCGTGCCCCGCGTTGCGATGGACGTGAGCAACGACGACTGGAACCAGCCTCTGTGCTGGTCGCTTCCCTCCAGGTACATCGTAGAGGGCCAGCTGAGATCCGGCCATACCTCGTGGTTTTCGAGCACGGCTCTGTGACTGCAGCCGGAGTCGAACCAGACGTCCATGATGTCCTTCTCCTTGACGATGTTCTTGCCCGCGCACTTCGGGCAGGCGGCGAGGTCGCCGAGCAGCTGCTCTGGCGTGGCTTCCCACCAGAAGTTCGTGCCCTGTTCCTTGACGTGCGCGGCAACCGCTCTGATCCTGTCCGGGGTGAGAATCACCTCGCCGCAGTCGCTGCAGTAGAACGCTGGAATCGGAACGCCCCAGATTCTCTGGCGGCTGATGCACCAGTCGGAGCGGTCGCGTACCATGTTGGAGATTCTATCCTTGCCCCACGACGGTACCCATGTCACTTCGCTCTCGATGCACTCGAGCGCGCGGTCCTTGAACTTGGAGACCGCGACGAACCACTGATCTGTGGCGCGGAAGATGACGGGCTTCTTGCACCGCCAGCAGTGCGGGTAAGAGTGCGTCAGCTTCATCTTGCCCAGCAGCCGGCCGGACTCCGTCAACACCCGGAAGACGATCTTGGACGCGTCCTCGAGGGACTGGCCGCCCACGAGCTCGGTGTCCGGGTAGAAAAAGCCCTTGGGGTCGACAGGGTTGTAGATGTCGAGCCCGTAGCGAATGCCGGTCTCGAAGTCCTCGACGCCGTGCCCCGGCGCGGTGTGGACGCAGCCGGTGCCGCTGTCGAGCGTGACGTAGTCGGCCAGCACGAAGGGGACCTTGCGGCTTTCGTAGAACGGGTGGATCGCCTTAATGCCCTCCAGGGCCTTGCCCTTGCAGGTCAGTACCTCGTGACCGAAGGTGAGGCCGGTGGCTTTCTCCACTTCCTCTTTCATAGCCGTGGCGATCAGGTAGACCTTGTCGCCGCATTCGTAGAACGAGTAGTCGTACTCGGGGTGGACGGCGACCGCAAGGCTGGCCGGTAGCGTCCAAGGCGTCGTGGTCCAGATGATCACGCTCACGTCCCTACCGGCGAGGTGCGAAAATTTCTCGGCTGCAGCCGGGAACGGGTAGGCGACGTAGATCGAGGGGGATGTCTCGTCCTCGTATTCGATCTCCGCTGCGGCGAGCGCCGTCTCGCAGTCTATGCACCAGAAGATGGACTTGCGCCCTCTGTAGACGAGGTCCTTCTCCACCATCTCCGCGAGCACATTCATCTGCGCCGCTTCGTAGTGCGAGGCGAGCGTGATGTAGGGGTTGCCCCAGTCGCCCATGACGCCGAGGCGGCTGAACTCCTCGGTCTGAATGTCGATGTACTTGCGCGCGTGCTCCTCGCAACGCTTGCGCAGTTCGACCGGGTTGACCTGCTCCATGCTGATGCCCGCTTCCTTGAGGACCTTATGTTCGATCGGCATACCGTGGGTGTCGAAGCCGGGTACGTAGGGGGCGAAATAGCCGCGTTGCCACTTGTAGCGGATGATGATGTCCTTGAGGGTTTTGTTGAGTGCCGTGCCGATGTGGATGTTCGCGTTCGCGTACGGTGGGCCGTCGTGGAGGATAAACGCGGGCAGGTCCTTGCGCCCGTCGACCAGTTTCCTGTAGACGCCCGTCTTCTCCCAGAACGCCAGAAAGCCCGGCTCTCGCAGGGAGAGGTTGGCCCTCATGGGGAAATCGGTCTGTGGCAGGAAGAGTGTGTTCTTATAGTCTTTGGATGACTTGTCGGTGGACATCATCAAACCCCCTAATTTCAAAAAAGCGGTGATCGACACAAGTCGTTCACCGCTTGGTTTAGTCTGGCTCCTCGGCGAGGACTCGAACCTCGAACCTAGTGGTTAACAGCCACCCGCGCTGCCGATTGCGCCACCGAGGAATCTTAACGAGACAACTTCGTTGCTCAAAAACCCAACGTGCAGTATCCTAGCATATTTTGGACAACTGTCAAGACGAGTTGCGTGATTTTCAGAGCAGTGAATTGCGGGCTGCCACGAGTCGATTTCAGTAATATGCTAAAATTTATATATAGATGACACAAGGTATGTTTGTGAGGAGCGGATAGTATGGAAGGCATCTTGTTGTTGGCTGTTATTGCGTTGATCGTGCTTCCGATTGCAAGTGTCTGTATGCTGAGCGGCCTTGGCAGAAGGATGGGGAATGTCGAGAGCGCGTTGGAAGAAATCCGAATGTCGGTTCAGGCTTTGAAAAAAAGAGAGAATCTGCCGAAGGAGACCCCAGTCGTGGAGGAGAGCCCGGCGCCGCCCGCCCTTCCGATTCCCCAGATGCCACCAACAGGCGAACCCGCATTGCCGCCGATCCCGGATCTGTCTCCCGCGCCTTCTTTTGCCAGCGAGGTGCAGAGCGTGTCGGCAATGCCGGAAAAGCCGCTTCCCCCTCCTCTCCCGGAATCCATACTGGCGGACCCTGCCCCGATACAACCCTCGGTCGAGCATTGGTCGCCCAAATTTCCACCGGTTCCCGCGCCGAAACCGAAGCCCTGGCAGCCGCAGCCGGCGGCCGAGCCTACGTGGTTCGAGACGCAAACGCAGCGCCTGCTGACATGGCTGCTCAAAGAGGGCAATATCTGGGTCACGGCCGGTGTCGTCATTTTGCTGGTCGGCTTTGGCCTGCTGTTCAGCTACATGGCGCAGATGGGATGGTTTTCCCTGGAACTCAGACTTGCGAGCTCCGCGGTCGTCGGCATCGCGATGGCGGCGTTCGGCTGGAAACTGCGGGAAGAGAAGCGGACCTATGCGCTCATCCTCCAAGGGGGCGGCATCGGCGTGCTGTATATCGTTCTTCTGGCCGGGGCGAAGCTCGGAGGGCCGGTGATCCCCATCCCAGTCGCGGTTGTCGGCATGGTGCTGCTCTCCGCATTTACAGTCGTCCTCGCGCTGCTGCAGAATTTCGAGCCGCTTGCCCTCTTCGCGCTGCTCGGCGGTTTTGCCGCACCTCTTCTGGTTCGCACGGACAGCGGAAACCACGTCGCGCTCTTTTCGATCTACTCCCTGCTCAACCTCGAGATCCTCGCTATTTCGACGAGGCGCGACTGGCGCAAGAGCCGCTGGGGCGGGATGATTGCCTCGATCGTCGTCGGCAGCGTGTGGGGAGTGCTCAGTTGGCGCGAGGAATATTTTGCCTCCGTCGAGCCGTTTATCGTTCTCTTTTTCCTGACATACAGCGGCATCGCCAGCATTCCCTTCGTGCCGCGTTTCAAGGATGGCGCGCGTTTCGATTTCCCACTCGCCGCCACGCTTCCCTTCGCCTTTTTATTCCTGCAGATGGCGGCGGCATCGCACACGAAGTACGGCATCGCGCTCACCTGCCTCGGCATGGGCGCGTGGTATCTGGCGCTGGGACAGTTCGCGCTCAAGAAGGCGACCGTCGAGATCGACCGGAATATGCCGCGCGTCTTTCTCGGGTATTGCATTCTCTTCTCCAACCTCGCGATCCCGTTTATTTTCAAGCAGGCGGTATCCTCCACCGTCTGGGCGCTGGAGGGCGCCTTCCTGATCGTCGTCGCGGCGCACAATCGCAAGCAGGCCGCGCTTGCGTGGGGCATCGCGCTGCATGTGGCGGCACTCGTCCTCTACAACTTCGCGCCGTATATGCATCTGCCGGACTGGCTCTACCCCGGACAATCCGTTCCCGTGGGTCTTTTGAATTGGGAATCAGCAACGTCCCCCTTCCTGTTGACCGGCCTTCTTTTTGCGTTGTCGGCGTTTGTCAGCAGTTACTTTGTGGAGCGGTGCGAATTCTCTGGAGAGAGCAAGTTTGCCTTCGGAAAGATGGAGATCGATCTTCCGTCGGAGGACATCCTGACGTGGGCCTTCTCCGTGTACGGGACTGCCTGGTGGTGGCTTGCGGTCAATTACGGTATTTTTACGAGCCTCGGCAAACTCGGAGAGAGCAACTCGACCTGGTTGTCGGCTTTTACGATCCTTTCGGCAGGGGCAGCGGTTGCCTTCTTGCTCTCGAAGCACTTCGGCTGGCGCGCCATTCGCGTCTTGATCGTCCCCTCTCTTGCTCTCGTTCTGCTTTCGGGCTGGGGTTTCGGATACAGTGCGTTTTACGGGGGCTCCCCCGTTTACGGCGACATCTGGCGCAGTCCTCTGTTCAACTGGGCAGTTTTCTCACTGGCTTTTCTGAGTGCCTTTTACGTTTATCGAGACGAACAACCAAAGAGAGGGAGCCATTTTGCGTGGGGGGTTATCCTCTTTGCGTGGCTTTTCTTCACCGGAGCCGTTTTCGAACGATGGATCGGGGTGCGGAACGGAGATTGGGCTCTCTTGATCTCTTTCCTCCCGGTTCTGGGCGTGGCGTTTTTCTTTACGCTGGACAAATTCGAGGCGTATTGCTCCATGGAGGGTTACGAGGAGGCTTCCCGCGCGGCGATTGCTCTCATGCTGCTGCTGACGTTCCCGTCGTTTTTCTCGAGCTTCGTATCGCAAGGCAGCGGACTTGGTTCCGTCTATATTCCATTGCTGAATCCTCTCGAACTCTGGCAGTTCGCTTTTCTCGCGGCATTGCTAATGCTGCTGCGCAAACTCGAGCTTCCCCATGTTCGCAGGATTGCGATCTACTACGTACTGCCTGCCCTGGTCTTTCTATGGGTAAACCAGATAGCGGCAAGAGCTTCCTGGTGGTACTTCGACGAGAGAATCCGCTTTGGCTATATGAGCGACGCACCGCACTTTCAGGCGATCATCGCCATGCTCTGGGGGCTCACATCGCTCGCTCTGATCTACTGGGGCAAGAAAATTCCACATCGAACACTCTGGTTTATGGGCGCCGCTCTTTTGGCGCTCGATATCGCCAAACTGCTTCTGATCGATCTGCGGAACAGTGCGACGATCATACGAATCTTCGCCTTCCTGCTCCTCGGCGGGCTTTTCCTGCTCATCGGATGGATGGCTCCCCTGCCGCCCAAATCCACGGCAACGCGAATAGGGGACGAGGAGGTCTGATCGTCTTGAAAAACGCACACCACTTGCTCTTTTCTCTCGCCCTCTGTCTGTCGTGTTTTGCTTCTTCCGCGTTCGCCGCTGCCGCTGCGCCGTCAGAATTTGATGTCGTATACGCTCTAGACGCCTCAGAGGAGGGCCGACTCTATAAAGTGCCTCTGACGGAGAAAATTTTTCGGGACGTTCGTCGTTCGTACAACGACGATACCGCCGTATTCGACGCGTCGGGAAATCTCGTTCCTTTCTTCGTTCGAAGGGCAAGCGAGGCCGAGAGCAGCAAGGTGCTGGTTTTGAAAAGCGCGCAAATCCCCGTATTCCCCCTTCCACAAAAAAAAGACGGCTCTTCGACCCTCCTCGACGTTTCGATCAGGACGGGAGCCGGCGGTCGGGTAATCGAAGTGCGGGAAAGGGAAGGAAGGCGGAACGCTTCTTCCGGGGGAAATCGCCGCTATCTTCTTGATCTGTCCGGGCCCTTGAATGAAATTCCCAACCTGGCTACAGCGGGAAAGATTTCCTCCTGCGTTCTCTCGTTGGACCTCGGAGGTACGGCGGACATGATGGCAAACGTCAATATCTATGGCTCGGGCAACCTCAAGGATTGGGAGCTGCTGAACGAACGAGAGCCGCTCGTACGTTTGAATCAGGGAGAACGGCGTGTGGAATCGCGACGTATCCAAATGGGGAGTGCTCGCCGTTATCTCCTGCTCTATATGGAAGACGAAGGAAACGCTCCTTTGCAAGGAGCTTCCATTGAATTTTTCGAAGCTCCCATATGGAAACCCGTCGAGGAAGAGAAAATTTTCGAGGGGTTTTTCAGCGAGAATTCCCGCATGGTCCTCTACGACACGAAGGGCGTTTTTCCGGCCGAACGAATCAACCTGGCTCTCGCCTCTCCCGGCATTTACCCCGTCTCCCTTTATACGCGCGGCTCAACAGCCGACGATTGGGAGAGACTTGGCCGGATGAAGCTGTCTCTGATCAAGAGTTCGTCCTGCGATCGCAGAAATGTGCCCGTTACTCTGACGTCGTCGTTCGAACGACGGTATTGGGCCGTATCTTTCGATGCGAGTCCCCCATCGCTACCGCCGCGGCTCGAATTTTTCTGGCAGCCGAAGGAGATCGTGTTTCTGGCGCAAGGCCCCTCGCCGTATATGATCGCCGTCGGCAGAAAGGAGAGCGGCATCGGTTTGCAGACGCCGGAGCTGCTCGACGAGGCGCTCGAGGAAATCCCCGAAAAAGATATTCTGGTTAGCAATGTGGGAGAGATTCTTTCGATCGACATAACCGCCATACAGACGAAAGAACAGGAGAAAGCACAAGGCAAGGCCTGGCAACAATATCTTCTCTGGGGAGTGTTGGTAATCGGTGCCCTGCTGCTCTCGTGGATGGCCTGGAATCTCCTGCAGAAAAACAAAGAGAGGAACTGAAACGCAATCTGTTCTGTACATAATAAAGAAGATCCCCTGCGGCAATATGTGCAGGGGATCTCGTTTGTCTGTGTGATGGCGGTGAGGCAGGGATTCGAACCCTGGAGGGCGATTTTAGTCACCCTACTCGCTTAGCAGGCGAGTGCCTTCAGCCGCTCGGCCACCTCACCACACGGGCGTTATTCTATTCGGGCAGGGCGAACCTGTCAAGTTTTTGTGCGCTTATTGATCCGCCGAAGCGGCCTGGTCGTCGGATTCCCCTGCGTTGTTTACGTCACCGGACTTCACGATCGCCGGCTCCGGTGTTTTGAAGAGATCCTCGTCCAGTATCTCGATATTGGCGCGCGACTTCATGTCCTGAATGAACTTGGACTGCAGCTGTTGCCCCTTCTGTCCGCGAAGCATCATCTCGACGTCGCCGCTGATCTCGTCGAAGGGAGCCGTTCCCTCTTTCTGTTCCGTGCGCTTGATCCCCAACAGGAAATCGCCGCTTGCGATTTCCACGGGTTTCGTAACCGTGTTCAAGGGCTGCGTTTTCAAATAGGCGGCTTTGTCCGTGAGTTGTGCCGTCGGGATAAATACAGGCGCTTCATAGGGGATGAAATCGAGGACGTCGCCGGACTTGGCGGATTTCATCGCATCGTCCCATTTTTTGCCGGCGCTTACTTCATCGTATGCCTTCTGTGCCGCCTGCATGTTGCTGAAATGGGCCAGGTTCATGTTGAAGCCCGCCTGTTTGGTGACCATCGGGGAGTTGACCGCCGCCATCGTGTCGTAGAACGAGCGGATTTCCGTCTGGTCGATCGACACGCCGGCCATAACCTGATCGAAGAGCATACGCTGCCTGAGTTGCTCGGTGATATTCTCCTTCAGTTTCTTCTCGTCGAGGCCGGCCTGCTGCATCTGCTGCAGGAAAATTTCCTTCGTCGGGAAGGAGGATTCGACGCTGTTGTACGCCTCGTCCACTGAAGCGGGTGTTACTTTTATGCCACGCGAGGCGATCTCTTTTTCGAGTTCAGCCATAATCGCCATCTGATCGAGGACGCTCTTGCGAATGGCGGGGTAGTCGTCGGACGTGATGTTGCCTGCCATGCCCATATTCTGGAGAAGCTGTGCCACCTCGGTCTCGAGCGCCGAGCGCATGATCTTCTTGCCGTCCACCTTCGCCACGGCGTAGTCCCTGGTGCCGTCGCCAGAGGCGCTCCGGCCGCCACCGCTGTACATGCCATACCCGGCGAAACAGGAAACGACGAAAAGCACCACAATCACCAGCATAATCGATCTTACATTTTTTCTGAAAAACTGCATCATAACAACATACGTCCCCCTTTTTTTCTCGGTCAAAAGATATTGACAACCGCATGATGATACTACGATGTCCAGTTCCTGTCAAAATAAAAATCGCCGGAAAGGCACGGGTTCATTTGCGCGACAAAATTCGATTCTTTCCTCGTTAGACGTCTGCGAGCGAGTTCCCTCGCTTTGGTTCCGCCTTGATCGGCACGTCGATCGCCTTCACGCTCTCCATCGTCTCGATCAGCAGTGTCTCCACGGCGTCTGCAATGTCTGCCGGCGCCTCGCATATCAGGGAGTCGTGCACCTGCAGCACGAGGAAGGCACTCGGGTATTTCTCCCGCAGCGCCTCGTCGAAACGGAAGAGCGCGATCTTGGCGATATCCGCGGCCGTGCTCTGTATTGGCGTATTGACCGCGACCCGGTCGATGGGGTTACCGCCACGTCCTTCGACCGTGGCGACTTCCGAAAGCGGTCGGATTCTTCCGAAGGCGGATTTTGTGTAACCGCGCGCCTTGGCCTCTCTGGCGCTGTCCTCCAGATAGCGTTTGACTTTCGGCAAAACTGAGAAATACCGGTCGACCAACTGGGCCGCCTGGTGCCGTTGGATGCCCATTCGCTGCGCTAGGCCGTGCGCGCCCATGCCGTAGAGAAGGC
This sequence comes from Synergistaceae bacterium, assembly GCA_031549185.1. GTDB lineage: Bacteria > Synergistota > Synergistia > Synergistales > Synergistaceae > JAVBQG01. Next base: position 16,214 of record JAVBQG010000046.1, read on the forward strand.
CGAAGTTCACGGTCTTCGCGAAACGGCGCTGCTCCGGCGTGATGTCCCCCGGTTCGAGGCCGAAGACCCACGACGCCGTCTCAAGGTGAATGTCCCGCCCCTTGCTGAACGCTTCAAGCAGGCGTTCCTCCTTGCAGAGGTGCGCAAGGACGCGCAGCTCGATCTGCGAGTAGTCCGCCGCGACGAAGACGCGGTCTCTTCCGCTCGGCACGATCGCCTCGCGGAAGCGCACGGCCCAGTGCCCGAAGACGGGGAGGTTCTGAGCATTCGGGTCGCGGCTCGCAAGACGCCCGGTGCCGGTTACGTTGTGGAGAAAAGTCGAGTGGATCCTGCCGTCGGGCGCCGCCTCCGCGTGTTGAATAAACGGCTGCACGAAACCGGACGATATCTTCGAGCATTCACGGTACTCCAGCATCTTCGAGGGGACGTTGCAGAAGGGTTCCGGCAGACGGGCCAATTCCTCCAGAACGCTGACGTCGGTCGAATAGCCCGTTTTCGTTTTTTTGACGACGGGGAGGCCGAGTTGTTCGAAGAGTAGCGCCCCGACCTGTTTGGGCGAATTCAAATTGATTGTCCCACCCGCCACGCGGAATATCTCCGCCTCGATTTCCCGCAGGTGTCCGTGAAGTTCGTCGTCCAACGCGCGGAGCGACGGGAGATCGACGGCAAGGCCGCGCTCCTGCAAGCGCAGCAGCGCGGGGGTCAGCGGCACGTCGATTTCGGTCATGACACTGCGCATGTCGTCGGCATGCTCCCCCGCGTTCAATTCATTCCAGAGGCGCAGTATATGTTCCGCCTGCTCCTCCCCCATGCCGGGATGTTTCCCGAGGATTTCGCCCAGTCCATGCGTCTTTGCGTCAGGGTGCAGGAAGTAATGCGCCAGCTCCACGTCCAGTATGTTTTTCGAGTAGTCGCCGAGGACGGGAATTCTCCGGCACCACCCCCTGTAATCAGCGAGGACGAGGCTGTTCTTTCCGAGCCAATCGAATACCTGCGGTCGGCCAGTCTTCTCCACTACGGCCCATCTGCCGTCGACGGACATAAGCGTATAAGGTTCGTCCGCCAGTACGAGCGTTTCCTCTTTCAACAGTTCTTCGATGGTCGTCTGTACGAGCGCAAACGCGGAACCCGTCTGGCACGTCCTAGATTCGGCTGGACTCACACGGCAGGGGTTGTTCAAATCGAGGCGCTCGGCGAGGCGTTTCAATCCGAGCTTTTTGCAGAGGTCGAGCGCTTGCGGGTAACGGATCTCCTCGCGGTGAAGCAACTCTCTCGCGATTGGGGGTACCTCCTGCGGCAACACGAGCGAATAGCTCCAGTATGCCGACTCTCTTCCCTCTTCCAGCTTTGCCCTCTGCCCTTTGGTCAGGGCATCCAGAGCATTGTAGATTCCATTGAGCGAGCCGTATGCGGAGAGCAGCTGCCGTGCGGTCTTGTCGCCGATTCCAGCGACGCCGGGGATGTTGTCGACGGCGTCGCCGACCAGCGCGAGGTAGTCCGCCATCGCACCCGGAGCGAAGCCGTACTCTTCGGTGAACGAATGCTCGTAATACATTTTCATCTCGCTGATCCCCTTCGTCGGCCGCGCGAGCGTAAGGCCGTCACGAAGCAGCTGCAGCAAATCCTTGTCGGCCGAAAGGATGATCGTATCCCAGCCCTCTTTCGCCGAGGCAAGGGCGGTCGACGCGATCAGGTCGTCGGCCTCCACACCGCTCTCGATGAAGATGGGAAACCCGAGTGCCTCGGAGAGCTCCAGGATGAGGGGCATCTGGACGCGGAATTCATCGGGAGTGGGTCTGCGCCCTTCTTTGTACTCCGCGTACATCTCGTCGCGCCTCGTCGGCCCCTGCGGATCGAAGAAGAGCCCGATCCCCTCCGGTTGCCACTCCTCCATCGCTTTTAACAACATATTGACGAAGCCGAGAATCGCGTTGGTCGGTGTCCCGTCCGGCGCATTCATCTCCGGCAGCGCGTAGAAGCCTCGGAACGCAAGGCCGTGCCCGTCCACGAGCAACATCTTTTTCTTGTTTTTTTCGTTTTCCACCCGCAACCACTCCTCGCGTTTTCACCGGCTTGCTGTATAATCGATTTTCAATCGTGCTTGTTTATTATAGACGCTAACCCAAATTTTTATGAGTTTACAGGAGGTTTCATCGCATGGCGAGCGAAAAAAAAACGAGAGTGAGATTCGCGCCCAGCCCCACGGGCGCGTTGCACATCGGCGGGGCGCATACGGCGCTTTTCAACTGGCTCTGGGCGCGGCACACGGGCGGATCGTTCATCCTGCGCGTCGAGGACACCGACAGGGAGCGTTCGACGGCCGAATACGAGGGGACGATCATGGACGGCATGCGCTGGCTGGGCCTCGACTGGGACGAAGGACCGGACAAGGGCGGCGAGTACGGTCCATACCGCCAGTCCGAGCGCATGGATCTCTACCTTAAATATGCGAACGAGCTGCTCGAGAAAAATCTCGCCTACAGGGAGGGCGACGCCGTCATCTTTCGCGTGCCGAGCGGCGTCGAGCTGAAGCTGAAGGACCGCATCTACGGCGAGATCGACATCCTGAGCGACAAGGCCTCGATGAACCAGGACGGCTCGATCAAAGACATCGTGCTCATCAAGAGCGACGGCATGCCAACCTACAACTATGCCGTCGTCGTGGACGACCACACGATGGACATCACCTGCGTCATCCGCGGGGAGGACCATATTGCCAACGCCCCGAAACAGATGTTGATCTATCTGGCGCTCGGATGGGAGCTCCCCGAGTTCGCGCATCTGCCGATGATCCTGGGCAAGGACAAGAAGAAATTGTCCAAGCGGCACGGCGCCACCAGCGTCTTCGAGTACAACGACCTCGGCTATCTGCCGGACTCCGTCTTCAACTTTCTGGCGCTTCTCGGCTGGTCGCCGGGCAATGACCTGGAGATCTTCGACCGTGAGCTGGCGACGCGCCTTTTCGAACTGGAGCGCGTGACGAAAAAAGCCGCGGTCTTCGACATGGACAAGCTGAACTACGTCAATCAGGAGCACCTGAAGACGATGGATCCGGCGAAGAGGCTGAGGGTCGTCGAACCCTTCTGGAGGCAACTTGGCCTCTCGTCGGAGAAACACGACGCAAAGTACCTGGAGGATGCGCTGACGCTGATGGGCGGCCGCGGCAAGACGACGAGCGAACTGGCCGAGTACAGCGACTACTTTGTCGATTTCAAGCCGGTGAAAAAACGCTACGATGCGAGCGAAATTGCACCCGAACGCCTGCCTGTGCTGAAGGGGTTCTTCAACGCGTTCCTTGCTGAGCCCGAGTGGGAAGCGCCCAAAATGGAGGAGTTTGCCAGAGGCTGGTGCGAGGCGAACGGCGTCTCTCTGAAGGAGATCGCCATGCCGTTGCGCTGGGCGTTGACTGGACGCAAGGTCAGCCCCGGGGTCTTCGAGGTTGCCGAGCTGATGGGACGCGAGGAGTGCGAAAAGCGCCTCACCCACTATAATTTTGCCGGCTGACGAGCAATCAGCGGCATGTGGAAAAGGTTCAAGGGCGAGATCGGCCTTTTTTGTGCGGCGTTTATCTGGGGAGGCGGCTTCCCGTCGTCGAAGCTGGCGGTGGTTTGCTTCACCCCCAATCAAGTCGTCGCAATCCGCTTTTTCCTGGCGTCGGTCGTTTTAAGCGTCGTTTTCCATCGAAAATTTCAGGAGATCGACAGGCGGACCCTTCGATGCGGAATTGCGCTCGGCTGTATTCTGTTCCTGCCGTATATCTTGCAGATGACCGGGATACAGTACACTACTGCCTCCAAGACGGCTTTTCTCATCTCGACGAACGTGGCGTTCGTTCCGTTCGTCGGGCTGGTTTTCTTCCGCCGCAGGATCGACGCTTGGGCGCTTCTGGGCGCTTTCGTGGCACTCTTCGGAGCGGGGGTGATGTCGTGGGAATCCGGCGGAGCGGTCAACTTCGGCGACGTCCTCTGCCTGCTCACGGGCGTCTGTCTCGCCTTTCACATCTACTTCACGTTCGAATTTCTGGCGAGGGGATGCGACCCCTTTGCCCTCAATCTGACGCAGATCATCACGACGTTCGTCTGTGCCTTCTGTTTTCTTGCCGCGAGTCCGGACCCCTGGTTGCCGAACCTGTCCGGCGCAATGGGAACGATCAGCCTCTACGGGGTTCTCTATCTCAGTTTTTTCAGCACGCTCCTTGGGTTCATGCTCCAGACCGTGTCTCAGCGCCATACAAGCAGTACGACCGCGGCGATCATTCTCTCGCTCGAATCCTTTTTCGGGAGCGTCATGTCCGTCGCCATCCTGGACGAACCGGTTTCGTTCAGGCTGGTACTTGGTGGAGGGCTCATCATGGCGGCGATCGCGATATCCGAGTTGAAGCCCGGATTGAAGGGGCAAAAAACAGCCATATAAAGCTGCCGCCGGAGGAACTCTTCCCAAGCGGCAGCTTTAGCAGCTCGAAATAAGCGATCTTACATCCCCATGTAGGCCTTTCGAACTTCATCTGAGTCGAGCAGTTCCTGTGCCGTTCCCGACTGTACGATCCTGCCTACCTGGATGACGTAGCCGCGGTTTGCGATCTCCAGCGCCTCTTGCACCATCTGTTCGACGAGCAGGACCGTAACGCCCTTCTTGTTGATCTCCACCACGGACTCCAGCACTTTTTCGACGAGGCTTGGCATGAGGCCCAGCGAGAGCTCGTCCAGCATCAGGAGCTTCGGCGCGCACATCAGGCCGCGCGCGATGGCGCACATCTGCTGCTCTCCCCCGCTCATGGTCTGGGCGAGCTGGTTCGCGCGCTCTTTCAATATCGGAAAGAGCGTGAAGATCTCGTCGAGCCGCGCGTCGATCAGGGAGCGATTCTGCTCTTTGTAGGCCCCCAGTTCGAGATTTTCCCGCACCGAGAGGTTTGCGAAGAGCCTCCGTCCCTCGGGGACGTAGCTGATCCCCTTGTAGATGATCTTGTTGGCTGGCGTGCCGGTTATATCCTCGCCGCAGAATTTGATCTCGCCGCACTTGGGGTGGATGAGCCCTGCGATCGATTTCATCGTCGTGGACTTGCCTGCTCCGTTCGCGCCGATGATGGCGACGATCTCACCTTCATACACGTCGAGGCTGACGCCGTGAATCGCCTGGACATTGTCGTATGAGCAGTGGATGTCCGATACTTGCAACATGGGCTCACTCATGGCCGTTCTCCCGTTTCATCTGATTCGCCGCCTTGCTTTCTGCGAGGCGCTTGGTAAATTTTTCGCCCAGATAGGCCTTGATGACCTCTTCATTCTGCGTCACGTCGGCCGGTTTGCCCTCTGCGATCTTGACGCCGCTGTTCAGGACGACGATCTTGTCGGAGATCGGCATGATCGCCTCCATGATGTGTTCGACCATGAGGATCGTCATGCCCTCGTCGCGCAGGCGCGTGATCAGGGCGACCATATCCTTGACCTCGGTAGAGGTGAGGCCGGCGACCGCCTCGTCGAGCAGCAGCAGCTTCGGCGAGGTGGCCAGGATGCGCGCAACTTCGAGGCGCTTCTTGTTGCCGATGGTCATCGCGCCCGCCGGCCTGTCGCGCCATTCGGAGAGGTAGCAGAGCTCGATACACCGATTTGCGGTTTCGAGCGCCTTTGTCCGGTCAGAGGTACGCAGGTAGGCGCCGACCAGAATGTTTTCCAGCACGGTCATCTCCTTCAACGGTCGAACGACTTGAAACGTCCTGGTGAGCCCCATGCGCGCGATTTTATAGGCAGGCTGCCCGGTGATCTCCATCCCATCGAAGACGATGTGTCCGCCGGACGGTTTGTAGAGGCCCGACACGCAGTTGAAGAGAGTCGTCTTCCCCGAACCGTTGGGGCCGATCAGTCCGACGATCTGGCCCTGTTCCATGGAGAAGGACACGTCTTTGTTGGCGACGAGCGATCCGAAGCGCATCGTCACGCCCTGTACATCCAGGAGAGGCATTATTTTCCGCCTCCTTCCGCCGCATCTTTTTTGTTGAACAATCCGAATTCCTCGAGGAAGCCCATGATGCCTTTGGGCTGCCGCACCATCATGAAGATGATCAACAGGCCGTAGATCATCTGGTCGATGCCGGGCCCGAGGGCGGCGAGATATGTTCTGGTGTACTCCTGTAGCGGGATCAAAACCGCCGCCCCGAGCAGCGGTCCCCAGAAAGTGCCCATGCCTCCCAGGATCGTGATCAGGACGAATTTCATCGAGAGGTCCAGAGAGACGACCATCGGCGGGTCGACACGGTAGTTGTACTGCGCGAAAAACGCCCCGCAAAGCGCGGCGAAAAAGGCGGAGGTCGCCATCGCGGTCAATTTCACCCGCGTGCTGTTGACGCCGAGCGCCTCGGCAGTCTCCTGCCCCTCGCGCACGGCACGCAGGTAGTAGCCCAGCCTGTGTTTTTCGATCATGCGCGTTATGCTGAAGATGAAGATGAAGAGCGCCAGCACGCCCACATAATACCCGTGTTTTGTGCCCGACCAGATGAAATATTTCCACGAGTCGTCCAATATGGGGTAATCGAGGCCGAGGGCACCGCCGATCCAATCCCAGACCATGAAGAGCCTGCCGCATATCTCGACGATCGCAAAGGTTGCGATGGCAAAATAGTGTCCCCGCAGGCGGAAACAGGGCCAGCTGATGATCACGCTCACCACTGCTGCCGTGAGAGCCCCGACGAGAATCCCGAACCACGGTGTGCCGCCGTATGTTACCATCGCTATGCTGGCGCCGTACGCTCCGATTCCGAAGAAGACCGAGTGGCCGAAGGAAATCTGTCCACAATAACCGCCAAGGAGGTTCCAGGCCTGCGACATGCAGGCGTAGAGCAACACCAGGATCAAAACGTGTGCGTAAAAGGCGTTGCCGATCGCTCCAGGGATGAGCGCGAGTGCCACCAGGACGAGGAGCAGCCCGTACCAGAGCTTTGTCTGCATACTCATGGCACTCACCACCCGAAGAGGCCCTTGGGCCTGATAAGAATGACGACGAGATAGAGGGCGAAGACGGCTACGTACTTGACGACGGGAGCGATGTAGAATCCTGCGAATGATTCCACCAGCCCGATCAGGAGAGCCGCGCAGAGCGCGCCCGGAATGCTGCCGAACCCGCCGAGCGCGACGACGACGAACGCGATGAGGCTGAAGAGCGCCCCCGCTTCGGGGAAGACTGCCAGATACGACGTCATGAACCCGCCCGCGATGCCGACACAGGCGCCTCCGAGTCCGAAGACGAGGGTGAAGATGCGCTCGGTATCGATGCCCATCAACTCGGCCGCCTCGCGATCCATCGCCGTCGCCTGAATTGCCCAACCGATGCGCGTTTTTTTGATGATGTGGTAGAGCACGCCGAGCACGATCAGAGAGAAGAGGGCCGTCACAAGCTGCGGCACGGGGATCGTCGCCCCCATGAGGTTGAGTACTTTGCCGTCCATCGCGGTGCCGGAGAGCAGCCTGAAGTTTGGAGTGAATCTGTTCAAGCAGAAGTTTTTCAGAAAAATCGAAAGCCCGAAAGTGGCCAGAAGCGGCGCCATGGCCGCCTTCCCCAGGCACCTGCGGACGACCAGCTTGTAGGAGGTCGCGCTTAAAATAAACAGAAAGACGCCTGTGAGTACCCATGAATAAAGCGGATCGAGCCCGTACAGCGTCCCCAGCCAGAAACAGGCGTACATTGCGACCATCAAGAACTCGCCGTGCGCGAAGTTGATCACGTCCATAACGCCCCAGATCAGGCTGAGACCGGCTGCCACAAGCCCATAGATCGCGCCGTTCATCAAACCGTCGATCAGAACCTGCAAGAAGTCCGTCATTGTGCCGCCCCCGTTTCTATAAGTGGGCCTCGGAATAAACGCATTATCCCGAGGCTCACATGATTGTGCTATTGCGATCTTATGAGACTGGAGATATGTTATCTCTTATCCCACGCGGGGAACGGGTAAACGGGTTCCGCGTCTTTGTAGCTCTCCGGGAAGATGGTTTTGTACTCCTGATTGACGAGCTGGGTGATGACCGTGAAGGCCTTGTTATTCTGCCCGCCCGGATCGAAGGCAACCTTGCCGCTGAGGGACATCGGCGAGTCGAACGTCGTGGTGCGAAGGATATTCGCGACCTTCTCGGTGTCGAGCGATCCCGCCTTCTCGATCGCCTGTGCCAGTATGTGCAGGCAGACCGCTTCCTGGATGGAGTCGGAGTCGAGTGGGAAACCGGTCTTCTGACGATAGATTTTCTGCGCTTCGAGCGCCGGTCTCATGTGTTTCTCCGCGAGCTCGGGAGAGTAGCCCATGCCGCCCATGAAGAAGTTGCCGTCGTTGCCGAGTTCCTTGTTGATGGATGGGTTCTGGTAGCCGGTGCAGTAGTTGATGAAGATCCTCGGCACCCACGCGGACTGTTTCATCGTGCGCACCATGAGCGAGTAGTCGCTGCCGAGGGCCGCTCCGAAGACGGCGTCGGGGTTCGAGGACTTCAACTTCTGTATCTCGCTGTTCATGTTGGTCGCCGCGACAGTAAACGGGATATCGGCGACGACCTTGAGTCCGATCGTGGCGGCCGCTTTTTTACCCTCTTCGGCCGCGTGTTTGCCGAACTCAGAGTTTTCGTAGAGGAAGCCGATCGTCTTGATGCCGGCGTTCTTCTTCTTGTTCAAATAGTCGAGGTAGTCGATGAACTCCTGGGATTCGATGCTGTCGGTCGCCGCCGTGCGGAAGAAGTACTTGAATCCCCGTTCGGTGAGCGCCGCGGAGCTGGAAGCGCCGCACATGAAGATCTTTTTCATGCGCTCGGCCACGAGGCTGGCGGGTTTACTGGCGGAGCTGTTGTAGGATCCGATGATGGCGAAGACTTTCTCCTGGTTGAAGAGGCGTTCGGCCTCCGACTTGGCGACGTCGGGCTTGCCCTGGTGGTCGGCCTGAACGACGACGATCTTGTAGCCATCGAGGAGCCCTGCTTTTTTCGCCAGCGGAAAGTTCGCGAAGTCGTAGCTGCCGTTGATAATGTCCGCCGCCGTCTGTACCGCTGCCAGACAGTTCTGCCCAGAGACTGCCGCCGGTCCTGTGAGAGGGAAGAGCGCGCCGATCTTGATCACTTTCTCCGCTGCAAAAGCTCCACCGCAAAACGCGAACAACAATGCCGTCATCAACACGAACAGAAACAGAGGCTTACGCTTTGTTGCACACTTCTTGACAACCAACATAGGACCACTCCCTTTCAGATTTACGTATACGATGCCGTTTGGCGAGGATATAGCAAAGGATATGAAGTGTCAAGAAACACGATAAATGCACAAATAGTCCTTCGCATGTGGGAAAAAAGTTATACGCAAAACGGATTCTGTTTTTTCTCTCATGGGGCCTTTTGCTCGAATGATAATCTCTCTACTGAATATCGATACTCGCAAGGCCGACAATGATATGGGTTTATATTGCGCGCATCTCGAGGAGTGACGAAGATGAAAATAGAAAGTCGACACAAGTGTCCCTACTGCGGCTATGTCTATCTGAGCGAGATAGACCGCAACGTCTTTGCACATTTGCTCTCGGACCCGGGAGGAAGCATTGCGGTTCACTCCGTCGTTCGCATATGCCCTCACATCGAATGCGGCAAGACGGAGGTACTGGTGGATGTCGGTTCGTTTCCCGCCGCCCTCAAAGGCAAGCCCGAGGGTGAACGAAATAAAATCAGGTACGATCTTCCGAATACATGCTTCCGACGAAGGCTTCTACCGACGGAGTTCGGAGGGAAACCCGAGCTCAAATCGTCGCAGATTCCTGAAGCCATATTCCGGGATTACGACGAGGCGTGCAAGTTGCTCGAGGTCAGCCCGAGCGCATCTGCGACGTTCGCGCGGCGATGTCTTCAAAATATGATCAGAGCTCGTTTCAAAGTCAAGCCGGGGAAGTTGCAGAACGAAATCAATACGCTCGGCACGCTCTCTCCGCCGGTCAATCAGGAGGTCATCGAGATCCTCGATCACATACGAAAGCTGGGGCGCTTTCACGCGCTTCCGGAGGACGATGTAAAAGTCGTGAGAGATATAACGGACGACGCCGCGAAGCGCATCATCGACGTGTTGGAGATCCTACTGCAGGACTGGTTCATCGCCCCGGCCGAGCACGGTGAGCGGCTGGCGACGCTGCGCCTGTTGGTGAACAGGAAAGCGTCCGAGCGCTGACGGTACGAGATCGCCAAAAAAGACGGCTGAGCGAATGCCCGGCCGTCTTTTTTGGCGAATTGCGATATGAGCGCTTTACTTCGTGCGCTCGGCGATGCCTCGCTCCTCCGGCGTGCCGGGCACGAGGGAGTCGCAGATGGCCGCGCAGATGCCCGCGACCGCCATCGGGGTCTTGAGGATGGCCCAGACGGTGCCGCCAGCGCCGACGCCCAACAGTGAGTCGAAGACCGCCCTGTTCGCCTCCACCCACTCGGGAAGCCCTAGAGCCATCAAAAACGCGAAGCCGACGATCAGCACGTTTCTCTGGCTGCCCATATCCGCGCGCATCAGATTCTGGATGCCGAGCGCGCCGATCGTGCCGAAAAGCGTGATGTAAGCGCCGCCTATTACCGGGCTCGGCATGGTCGCGATGAGCGCGCCCAGTTTGCCGATCAGCGAGAGGCAGATCAGAATGATCGCGCCGATCTGGACGACATAGCGGCTCGCGACGCCGGTGAGGCCGATCAGGCCGATGTTCTCCGTGTAGGAAGTCGTCCCGACCGAGCCGAAAATGCCGGAGAGCGCGCAGTTGAAACCCTCCGCCCCGATGCCGCGGCTGACCTGCGCCTCGCTCGGATCGTCGATGCCCGCCGCAAACGCGCAGGAGTGGTAGTCGCCGATCGACTCGATCATGACGCAGAAAAATCCCGCGATGATGGCTCCAATCGCGAGACCGGAGAACTTCGGAACGCCCCAGGGCACGATCAGCTCGAAACGGAACCACGGCGCGCTGGCGACAGCCGCGAGCGAAACGTGGGCGGGATGTCCCGCGGGGAAGACGCCGGCCATCGAGAGTATCAAGCTGGTCAGGTAGGCGATGACGATGGAGCCGAGAACGGCGAAGATATTGCAATAACGGTTTTTGCTGACGAGGCTGAAGAAAAAGACCAGGATGACGACCAGAAGAGAGATCGGCCAGAAGTTGGCGGCGTTGAAGGAGATGGCTGTTCTGGCGAGAGAGAAACCGATGGCCATGATCGTCGGCCCGATGACGACGGGCGTGATGATCCGACGTATTTTCCCGACCAGTCCTGTGTAGCCGATCAGAGAGAGCGTAATGCCACCGACGATCAGCGATCCGCCGACGTACTGCATGATGACGTTCGGCCCCATCGCCTTGTAGGCGCCGATGATGGTCATGATGGGGGGAATGAAGCTGAAACTCGAACCCTGCACGATCGGCAGGCCGGAGCCGAATCTGGACGTCTGGATCAAAGTGGCGATGCCCATGCCGAAGTACACACACCCGATGAACTTCGCGATCTGCAATTGATCCATGCCCATCGCGGGGCCGAAAATAAGCGGCACGAGCGTCGTGGCGCCGAAGAGCGTCAGCACGTGCTGCGCGCCGGCGAGTATTGCGATCGGCAGATCGGGTTTATCCTCGATACCGAAAATAACCTTTCTCCTTGCCATGAAAAACACCTCCCGTTAAGAATAAACTCGGAAAAGAACGTGACGAACGCGAGATTCGCCGGAGCCTCCTTTCTTGGAGTGAAGCCGGGAAGCACGAACAATTTCAGGCGCCCCCCGGCTCAACGTGTGAATTCATGTTGCGTCGGTTATGTTAAACGATCATTCGGTATACTTCAACCGATTTTCTCCCACTCCTTGCAGACGTCCTCGTACGATTTGCCGGGGTCGAGCTCGTAGCCCCAATAGTTCGTCTCTCCCTTTTTACCCTGCTGAATCGCGGTGTAGATGCGCTCGCGGTGCAGCGGGTAGGAGTGGATGCGCACACCCACGGCGTCGAAGACGGCGTTGTTGAGAGCGGGCGCGGGGGCGATCATGGAGTGCTCGCCGATGCCGCGATTTCCGTAGGGCGAGACCTCCTCGGGCGTCTCCTCCCAGAAATAGTCGCTCTCCCTCGGCGTCTCGATCGATGTCGCGATCTTGTAATCGGTGAAATCCCCCGTAAGGAGCCTGCCCCTGTCGTCGTAGAACATCCCCTCCATCAGCCCGGCGGAGAGGCCCTGTATCGTGCCGCCCTCGATCTGTCCGCGCACGTTGATCGGGCTGATCGCCTTGCCTACGTCGTAGCCGGCGGACGCCTTGTTGACGGCGACCTCGCCCGTGACGGGGTCGACCTCGATGTCGAGCGCGATCGCGCCGACCGTGAAGTGGACGACGCTCTTCGGCGACTGCCCGGTTTCCTGATCGGGGTAGACGATGTCGGGGGGTGTCCAGCTGCCCGTGCCGATGACCGGGCCGCCCTTCAGGATGCCGTCCGGCATGTGGAAGCCGTTCTGAATCTTGGCGTCGATCGGCTCGGCGAGATTCTTCTTCGCGCACGTGACGACGCCCTCTTCAATCGTGATGTCGGAGGGCTCGACCTCCCAGTACTCGGCGTAGAGGGCGAGCAGCTTCTCGCGCGCCTCGGTCGCCGCTCGCTTGACAGCCATACCCATGATCCAGCAGGAGCGGCTTGCCACCGTCTGCCAGTCGTAGGGATGGCTGTTCGTGTCGGGGAAGATGCAGCGGATCTTTTCGATCGGGATGCCGAGCTCCTCCGACGCGATCTGTGAGTACGCCGTGTAAGCGCCCTGTCCCATGTCCATCGTCGCGGCGAGCACCTCGACCGTGCCGTCGCCGAGGATCTTGACGATGGCCGACGACGAGGCGTCCGCGGGGATCGCCGGGGCCTTGATCGCGAGCGCTATCCCCTTGCCGCGCTTCCAGCCCTCGCGCCTGGGCTCCTCTTTCGTTTTGAGTTTGACGCTCTCGGAGACGCGTTTGACGATCTTCTCGAGCGCGTGTCCGTGCATCGTCATGCCCGTACAGGTCGGAAGGCCGGGCCGCAGGAGGTTCTTGAGGCGGAACTCGATCGGGTCCATGCCGATCTTGCGGGCCGCGTGGTCGATGACGACCTCCATAGCGCCCATCAGCTCCGGGAGGCCGAAGCCTCTGTACGCCGTTCCGTACGGTTTGTTGGTGTAGACGGCGTAGCTGTCTGTCCATACGTTGGGGATGTAGTAACAGCCGGTTGACGTGTAGCCTGCGCTGCGCACTGGGTTCGAGCCGTACTCGGCCGAGATGCCCGAGTCGAAGAAGAAAGTATTCCGGATACCCTGGATCATCCCCTCCGAGTCGATGGCGAGCGCGATGCGCGAAACGTAGCCCTGCCTGACGCCGCAGGTAGTGAGGACTTCCTCGCGGGGTACGAAGAGTTTTACCGGACGCCCTTTGAGCTCGTCGTCCATCGCGGCCGCGAGGCAGAGCGCCTCGATCGTCATGCCGGCCTTGCCGCCGAATCCTCCACCGATGGGGGGCGCGATGACGCGGATCTTGTGCAGTGGGTAGCCGAGCCCCTTTGCCAGAATATCGCGAACGGCAAACGCCGATTGGGCGGAGGTCCAGATTGTGAGGTTGCCCGTGGCGGGGTCCTCGTGGCTCGTACAGCAGTACGGTTCGAGGAATCCGTGCGCGATTTGCGGGCAGGAGACAATCTCCTCCACGACGGTGGCGGCCTCTTTGAAGGCCTTGTCGACATCCCCTCTGCGGATCTTGAACCAGTTTCCGATGTTGGTGCCCGGTTGTGGGTTCAGGAATTCCACTTTCTGATAGCTGCCGAGGTCCGGGTGAATCAGGACCGAGTTGTCCTGCGCCGCCTTCACCGGATCGAAGACGGCGGGCAGCTCTCTGTAGGAGACCTCGATCTTCCGGACGCCCTCCTCGGCCGCCTCCTCGCTCTCCGCCACGACGAGCGCGACCGGGTCGCCGACATAGCGGACACGGTCGATCGCCATCGGCGTGCGATCCATCAGGTAGAGGCCGAAGCAGTACTGGAAATCCCTCCCGATCTTGACCTTGACGACACCCGGAACTTTCAGAGCCTCGGACGTATCGATCGAGAGTATTTCGCCGTGCGGGATCGTGGAGTGCGCGATTCTTGCATGGAGCAACTCGCAGCCGAAGCGAAGGTCGTCCGCGTACTGCAGAGTCCCCGCTGCCTTTTCCGTGTCGTAGGCGCGAGTCGTCCACGCGCCTACGCCGCTTTTCGTTAGGGTCTGTTTCGTCGCCATCGACCTCACGCTCCCTTCCCGGACGCCCTGCGGACGGCGCGGAAAATACCCTCGTAGCCCGTACAGCGGCAGAGGTTGCCGGACAGGTATTGTTTGATCTCTTCGTCGGTCGGGCAGGGGTTCTCCTGCAGCAGCGCGTATGTCACCAGAATCATGCCGGGCGTGCAGAAGCCGCACTGGATCGCCCCCTCGTCGATGAAGGCCCGCTGAATCGGGTGAAGCGCTCCGTCGGGCGCGACGAGGCCCTCTGAGGTCATGACGGACTTGCCCTCCACCTCGTATGCAAGCAGCATGCATGATTTCTGCGGTACGCCGTCGACGAGGACCGTGCAGGTTCCGCACTCCCCCTCTTCGCAGCCGCGCTTGACGCTGGTCGTTCCCATTGCCCGTAGAGCCCGTAAAAGGGTGGTACGCGGTTCAACCGGAGCGCAGACGGCGCGCCCGTTGAGCGTGAATTCCACTGTCATCTTTTCGCAGCAATGGCTCATTCCGCTCACCTCCTACAGTCTCGCCACGCAGATCTGAACTGCGCGCCTAGTGAGTTCGCCGACCTGCGCGGTGCGATACTCCTTGCTGGCCCTCACGTCCGTGATGGGGCGGACGGCCGAGATCGTCGCCTCGGCGGCTTTATCAAGGAGTGCCTCGTCCGGTTCGGCGACGCAGTCGAGTAACTCCTCGGCCTTCGAAGCCCGTACGGGTACGGGAGCGACTGCGCCGCAGACGACGCGGTAGTGCCTGCCGCTCGGCATGTCGTACGCCATGCAGGCCACACCGACCTGCGCCAGGTCGAGCGCGTTGCGCCTTCCGAGTTTGATGTAGCAGCTCGTCGATTTGCCCGGCGCCACCGTCAGCCAGAGGTGTGTGACGATCTCGGCGGGTTCTCGGACCGTCTTGCGGGGACCGGTGATGAAGTCGCCGATTTCGACCGATCGCGTTCCCGTGTCGCTTGCCATATGTACCTCCGCTTCGTAGGTGCCGAGAGC
This sequence comes from Synergistaceae bacterium, assembly GCA_031549185.1. Lineage (GTDB taxonomy): Bacteria > Synergistota > Synergistia > Synergistales > Synergistaceae > JAVBQG01. Next base: position 31,428 of record JAVBQG010000046.1, read on the forward strand.
CGGGAGCATGTCCCCTGACGGGACCGCAGAGCAGACGTTGCCGACGACCGTCGCTTTGTTGCGGATCAATGGATCCGAATGCGACAGGCAGGCGTCGAGAACGCCCGGATAGTATTTTTTGACGTCGGGATTCGCGGCCACCTCCGCCACTGTCGCCAGCGCGCCGATACGGAGTCCCCTCCCCGGGAAGAATGCCACTCCCCGAAGCTCCGGAATCATTGTCAGATCGACGATCCAATCGGGAGCGATCGCGTGTTTCTTGATCCAGACGAGAAGGTCGGTGCCTCCGGCCTTCATAGTGAATTTTTCTCCCTGCTCGTGCAAAGCCTCCAGGACGACGAAGGCTTCCTCGAGACCGCGCGGACGTTCGACTTCAAAAGCGTGCATTGTCCCACCCCCTTGGGCTGAATGAATGCAGCGAGGAGGTTCGCCGAACACGGGAACCCCCCTCTTGGACCTTCTACTCTTCCGCGAACGCCACGATGCGGCAGATGCAGGACTCTCCGCCGACCCAGCGCCAGGGGAAGCATCCGATCGTCACGCGCTTGCCGAGCAGCAGGTCGATGTCCCCTCCCAGGCACTCCGCGTGGATAATGTTGTGCGGGAAAAGCTCGATGTGCATAAGCTGATAGTCCTCTTCCGGGAAGAAGTCGTCGAGCCCCTTTCCGTACTTGCCCTTCAGGAACCGGTCGGCCTGACGGGCCTGCACGGGCATCCACTCGCGAATTTTCGTGTTCATGGGATGGTCGGCGGAGCCGCAGTCGACGCCGAGCCACTTAATCTCCATCTCCTCGCACCACTTGGCGAACTCCATCGAGGGGCCGGGATGTTTGACCATGTAACGGACCTCGTCGGCTTCGGGTTGGTCCCAGCCGTATTTGTGATAGCCCGTGTTGATGATGAGAATGTCGCCCTTGTGGACGTCGGCGCGCTCCATGATATCCTTGGACGTGTAGATGCCGTAGTCCTCCGCGATGTCGGAGAGATCGACGACGACGCCGGGGCCGACGAGGTAATTCTTCAGCGCGAGGCTCGCCATGTCGCCGCCGTGTGTGCAGAAGTGGCGCGGACCGTCGAGATGCGTGCCGACATGGTTGGAGTGCGTCACCAGCATGCCGTTCGCCCCGTTGGGCGCAAGGCGCTTGAAATACTTCACCTGCAGAGGCTCGTAGGTCGGCCACGCCGGCGTCTGATCGCTGAGCGGAATCGTCAGGTCGTAGACTTTGAGTTTGTCCCAATTTTTCATTTCCCAGTTCTCTCTTGCCATTTTCATTACCCCCTTTAGATTTTTTGTGAGTTGCCCCACGTTGTATATGCCCGTCAATCCAGATATTTTTCGACGAACGCCTCCGCCGCCGAGATGAATGCTTCGGACGGCATGTGCACGATACCCGCCCCTACCTGTCCTCTGCCGGCAATCTTATGCGCCGCTCCCGTATCGACGACCGGCGTGATGCCCGTTTCCGCGATTTTGACGATGTCGATGCCCGTCGGCGATCCCCGGAAATTGAAGGCGGGCAGCGTATAAATGTTGTTCTCGCCAATGGAGATTTCGTACATCTCGAGGCTGTAGTTCGCCGCGTCGGCGGGCGTTCCGCCGACGAACTGTACGATTGCGGGCGCAGCCGCGAGGGCGAAACCGCCGACCCCATACGTCTCCATGATTGCGCTGTCGCCGATGTCCCGGTTGATATCGTCTTTCGTAAAACCGGGGAAGAGGAGCACCTCCGGCAGAGCCGCCTGACAGGTGAACCACGCGTCGCCGAGGCCGGAGACCTTGATGCCGAAGTCAGTGCCGTTGCGGCACATGATCGTGGCCATGCTGGAGCCCTCGACGCCGTGCGCCGCCTCCAGCGAGCATTTCGCAGCCGCCATGGCGATGTTGAGGAAGAAGTGGTCGTTTTTGTCGATGAAACGGATGCTCTCGACCAGGGCCACCGTGTTTGCGACGCTCTCGATCATATACGGCACGATCGCACGCAGAAACAGCGACGTCCCCGCCTTGTTGCGGTTGTGCATCTCGTCTCCCATGTGAAGGCCCTGCGCGATGATGCTCTTGACGTCGATGCCGCCCTGGTGTCTGTATGCTTCGTCGATACCCGCGCGAAGCGACGGATAGAGCGTCTGCTCCATCCACTTCAGGCGGTCGATGACCTCCTGGCCGTACGCGCCCATGCGAAGGACCTGTCCCAGACCCTCGTTCATATTGACGTACGATTTGTTGCCGAACGTCTTGTTCTCGAGGACGAACACCGGCATCGACGGGCTCGTGACGCCCGCCATCGGTCCCACCGTGTGATGATGGTGGCAGGGGTCGAACGCGATCCCCCCCGCTTCGGCCAGCTTGGCCGCTTCTTCGGCGTCCTTCGCCCAGCCCTCGTATATACAGGCTGCCATCACGGCGCCACGCATGGGACCGGACATTCTCTCCCACGTGATGGGCGGGCCGGCGTGCAACAGAACCTTCTCCCCCGTTTCCTTCATGCCGGGAACGGTCTCTCTCGCGATTCCCATGCCGACGAGCGTCGGCTGTCCCCTCAACAATCTGTCCAGTGCTTCTTTGTTTGCGGCCTGCAGATCGATCTTCGACATACGGCAATCCCCCTTTAAAAGACTGATTTGTCGTTAGAGGCCTGAACGGTAAAGATTATGGCCCTCCAGAGGTTCCTACATTTTCACGCGAAAATCGACGTCTTGGCGATTCATACTAAATTGAAATCAAGGGCCTAAGGGGTGAAGCGTTAAAACCAGTTCGTGCAGCCCTTCGAGGTATTCATCAACACCCTTTTGATTGCAACTTGGTATCAGACAACGCTTCTTTGTATCAACCCTGCTTCAGCTTTTTCAGCTTCGACAGCAGATCCTTCTTCGCGACGGGCGGCCTCCAGTCGACCTGGACGACGGAGACGCCCTGTTCCTTCAGGTCGTTGTAAAAGCTCTCCATGCCGAAGTTGACGACGGAGACGCCGGACTTAAGCAGGGAGGATATTCTTTCGGCGTTCACGCGACCTACCCCCTCTCGATCAACGCGGAGGCCAGGTGCACGGCCTGTGCGTTACTCTCGCAGGCGACGACGCCCGCGCCCTCTAGCTTCTTTTTCTGCTCGGAGGCGTTCTGCGGATCGGCGTCCGTTCCGCAGATGGAGGCGACGAAAGCGATCCTGTCGCCGCAGATTTTCCGCGCCTCCCTCACGGCTTCCGCCACCGCCCCGCCGGGATCGGCATGGCAGCCGTAGCCGAGCACGACGTCGAGCAACACGACGCCAACCTCGGGATCCTTCGCTTCGGCCAGAATGCGCTCGCCGCGGAACGTCACGTCGATCATCGGGTGCAGCCTGCCCTGTGTGAATTCGTCCTCGCCGTAGTCGACGATCGAGTGTTCTTTCGATTGGAGGCTGTCCTCGAGCTTCATTCTCTTCTCCAGAGGACCGTTGCTCCAGATGGGGCCGAGCTTTTCGGACGCGATGAGCTGTGCTTCGTAACAGAGGGTCCCGCCGGAGTAGAGGCCGCGCAGGTATCCCTTGCGCTTTCCGATTTTCTCGACCCCATCCGCTACGAAATCGTCGATTTTTTTCCGCAGGTCGGCGCGCGCCGCCGCCGGATCCGTCTTCTTTACGAGCGCCGCCGTCACCGCCGCGCTCTCCTCCAGCTCCGTGCAGAGGTAGAGGGGCGCTTCGTCGCCCTTCGCCGCTCCGCCGACGAAGCCGAGGACGACCGGTTTGCCCGCCCGTTTCACAAGATCGGCGATTTTGGCCTCGACCTCGGGTGCGGGCGGTTTGCCGACGACGAGTAGCACTTCGATTTCGTCGTCGCGGATCAACGCCTCTATCGCCGATAGCACCATGAGGCCGCCGACGTCGGATTTCACGTCGCGTCCGCCGGTGCCGATGCCGTGCATGGTCCCCACGCCGCGCCGCTCCAGCTGTACGTGAACCTCCTGCAGGCCGGTGCCCGCCGCCGCCACGATGCCGACCGGACCCGCGGGGCAAGCGTTGGCCATGCCCAGGGCTTTGCCGCGAATGATCACTGTGCCGCAGTCGGGCCCCATGACGAGCAACCCGTTCTCGCGCGCGTATCGTTTCAATTCGATCTCCTTCTCCAGCGGTACGTTGTCGGAAAAGATCATGACGTTGAGGCCCTTGACGAGGCAGTCCATCGCGAGGTCACCGGCGTACTGCCCAGCCACCGATATGATCGCCATGTTCGCCTCAGGCAGAATCGAGACGGCCCCGTCGAGGCTCTTCGGGCGATAGTCCGACGGCCCCGCGTCCTTCTTCCAGGGCGGGTTGGCGAGGTACTCTTTTGCTGTCTCGATCGCACTTGCCAGCACACCGGCGTCATCTCCCCGCACGCCGATGATGAGGTCGTTCGGTGCGGCGTCGACCCCCGAGAGGTCGAAGCCGCCGCCGGCCATGATGTGGTAGTTGGCCTCCGTCCCCATGGAGAGAGACGACGCCACCCCTTCGAGCTTGTTCAGCTCCTTCGCCACCAGCATCAGCGTGACGCTGTCGTAGTAGGCGCCTTTCAGGATCTCCAGTTTTTGCATCAGACGACCCCCTCTCTTCCGAGACGTTCCAGTTCAGCTTTGGCGATGCCGAGGAGTCCGCCGTACACCTCCGTGTTGTGCTCGCCGAGGGCCGGCGCCGAACAGCAAATCCCCGCAGGCGTCTTCGAGAATTTGATCGGAACGCCCGGCACTCTCAACTTTCCGACATCGGGGTGCTCCAGTTCGACGATCATCTCGCGCGCTTTGACCTGCGGATCGTTTACGACCTGTTCGACGTTCAAAATCGGACCGCTCGGTACTTTGACCGCTTCGAAGGCCTCGGTCCACTCCGCCGTTGTTCGCTTCTCCATGTACTCCACGATAATTTTGAAGAGATCCTTGAAGTTCGCGACGCGTTTTTTGTTGTCGGCGAAACGCTCGTCGTCGACGTAGTCGTTCATTCCGACGATGTCGCAGAATCGCCTCCAGAGATCTTCGTTCCCCACGCAGATGTTGATGAGGCCGTCAGCCGTCGGGAACGTCGCAAAGGGCGCGATCGAGCGGTGCACATTGCCGATCGGCTCCGGAGCCTTGTCGGTGCAGTCGTAGCTCGCGATCGCGTTTTCCAGAACAGCCACCATGCAGTCGAGCATGGCGACGTCGATCATCTGTCCCTCTCCCGTCTTGCGCCTGTGCTCGATCGCCGCCAGTATGCCGATGGCGGTGAAGGTTCCCGTGAAGATATCCGCGATGGAACTGCCCGCCTTCACGGGGTGTTTCGCGTCGAAACCGGTGATGCTCATGAAGCCGCTCATCCCCTGTACGATCAGGTCGTACGCCGCCCGGGAGCTGTAGGGGCCGGTCTGCCCGAAGCCGGACGAAGCGGCGTAGATGATCTTCGGGTTGACTTCCTTGAGCACGTCGTAGCCGAGCCCAAGCTTATCCATTGTGCCCGGTTTGTAGTTTTCCACGATCACGTCCGCGTCTCGCACCAGGTCCTTGAGGATTTTTTTGCCCTCGTCGGCCTTCAGATTCAGCGTCACGCTTCGTTTGCTGCGGTTGAGGCCCATGTAGTAGGCGCTCAGGCCCTTTTTGTACGGTCCGAACGCCCTGGAGTCGTCTCCTCCCCGGGGGTTCTCCACTTTGATCACGTCGGCGCCCATGTCCGCCAGCAGCATCGTGGCGAACGGTCCCGCCAGCACCCTCGTAAGATCGACGACGCGCAGTCCTTCCAGCGGTTTTGTCATCACGTTACCTCCTGTATGGGATTCTCTTCGCCGGTTCGAAGGGTCCCTTCCCCTCGGCGAGAATGCCTTCGTACGCGGCGAGATTCCTGTCCTCGATATGGTCGAAACATTGGGGAACCGAGAGATTGGGATAGATCGTCCCGAGCGGGTCGGGATCGAGTTCGGCCCAGGAGAACTCCTCGCTCCCTCTGCACTGCGAGAGTTTCACACCCGTCGGATGGATGATCATGGAGCCGCCGAAGCAGTATGTGCCGCTGCCGTCCATGCCGACCGTGTTGGTCGCGAGCCAGTAGACGTGGTTGTCGTAGGCCCTGGCACGGTTCAAAAATTCCCACTGCTCGAAGGTCCTCATGAGGCAGGAGGGACGCGCGATGATCTCCGCGCCCTTGAGCGCCGTGACGCGCGCCAGCTCGGGGAAATCCCCGTCGTAGCAGATCACGATGCCCACCCTGCCGATCTTCGTATCCGCGCAGAAGACCGAGTTGCCCGGCGTCGTCCAGCCGCCTTCGTCCGTCAGCCGCTCGGTCGGAAAGGGGTGCGTCTTTCGGTAGACGCCAAGGAGTCCCTCGGGGCCGATCAGCGCCGCGCTGTTGTAGACGATGCCCTCGGGGCCGCGTTCGTAGGTCGGAAATACGATGTACATGTCAAGCTTGCGGGCCCACTCGATCCCCCTGTCGGTCAGCGGGCCGGGGATCTCCGCGACGCACTTCCACAGGTCCTCTCTCGTGCCAAGCGGAGTGAAGCCGGTGGTGAAACTCTCCGGCAGGACGACGATCTCTGCCCCGCACGTTTTTTTGCACTCGTCGAGCCAGCTTTCGGCCTTTTCCAGATTCGCTTTGGGGTCCATGAGAACGGGAGCGAACTGCAGGACCGATGCGATGCAACGTTTCATCTTTCCGCCTCCCCGGATATGCGCAATGTTTGTGTCGTGAACGGTATGAGCTGGTGACGAATTGTGTTTAGATTACATGTTGAATATTCATAACACAAGAGCAGAACGAAGCTTTTACAGGTCGCCACCGCTAGAGTTTTTACGATTTTATACATGACAATCATAACGCCCTTCCCCGTAAAAAACCATGTCACTGCATGACATTTATCTGCTACCATGACAGGGAGGAGGTGACGAAAATGCTGGTTGCTGATCTTCTGAGGCAGAATTTTTTTCCCGATTTCAAGCTGGTGGGTGGCAGCACGGGGCTGAATCGCGAAATTGCCTCCGTATCGGTCATCGATGCGCCCGATGTGGATCGATGGATGCGCGGCGGAGAGCTTCTGGTCGGCAGTGGATATATTTTCAAGGCGGAACCGAACGACTTGATCCCTTTTATGGCGAGGGCAGCCGAAAAAAATGTCGCCGCGCTCGGTATCAAGCTCGACAGATACCACCACAACCTTCAGGACCGGATCATCGAAACAGCGGATACGCTGGGGCTGCCGTTGATGCAGATCCCTCTCCACTATCGGTGGACTGACATCAACGAGGCCGTCTACAGGCAGCTCGAGCAGGAGCGGGCACAGCGGTTTTCGGTTCAACCGGAGACGGCGGATACGTCGGATGCCTCCCCCTTCGCCGGTGCCGGACGCTTCTGGCAGGAAGGTCTGGACGCCAAACGATTGCTCTCCCAGTGCGCGAGCCTGATCGATCGCACGATCATGGTCGTTTCGAACACGCTCGGGCTGAATCACATCTTTCGCCCCGGAGGGGATGTGGATGTCCCAGGTTCGCTTGACGAACACAGCCTTCTCGCTCCGGTCGCTGAACAGCGCGTATTGCCGTCGCGCGGGCAGGTGGTGGCGCGGATGGAATTTCGCGAATCGCCTCCAGCGTGGCAGGCGGTCTACAATCTTACGGGGAGTTTCCCGCTGACGATTCGCCTTTTTTTGACCGGGGTGGAGTCCACACCGTCAGTGTCGCAGGAGAGGATGTTGTTGCGCGCCATCTCTCTGCTGCGCGCGACGAGTTTCGAGAGCGAGGCGTTTGCGCCGGAGGGGGCGTCTCGAAGAGAGCGTTTCTTCGAAGGATTGTGCCTCGACATATACAACGACGAGGGTATGATCGACGCGAACTTCGGTGAGTTGAAAGTAGCGCTTCCCCGCACGTCGCGGATCATCATCGCCGTCTCGGGCGACGACCATCCCTTCGAAGGGTGGATCCCTCCCGAGGTTCCGCTGAGCTATCGGCTGGGGCACTTTTGGACAGGACTGATACCCTACCACGAACACAGGGATGAGCGAGAGGCGAAGAATTTTCTCGCCGAGCTGAAGAGGGATAAAGGGGATGCGATATTTTTCGCGCTCGGGGGCGTCATTCGCTCCCCCATCGAGATCAGCCGCTCCTACCAGGAGGCGAACAGGACGATGGGGTGGGTGCGCTCGTCCGGCTTGCCGCCCGGCGTCTATCTGCACGAGGAGCTCTGCCTTTATGCGCTGTTCGACAGCCTGGGGCGGTTGCCAGAGGCGAAGAGCGTGTGGAAGCGATACTGGGAACCGCTGCTCCGCACCCCCGAGACGCGAAAGAGCCTGTCGCGCGTCGAACTCGCGGAGGCCCTGATTTCGTCCGATTTCAACGCGCGGCTCTGCTCCGAAAAACTTCACCTGCACTACAATACCGTGCGAAACTACATCGATAACTTCGAGACCTATCTGGACGTGAAGATCGCGGATCAGCATCATCGATTGGGGATCACGCTCGCGTTTTACATCGACAGATACATGCATGGAAAATAAAGGAGGAGTTGCAATGAAGGGAAAGATTCTGCTGCGTGCCGTGTTTGGGACCTGCCTGCTGCTCTTTGCGACGAGCGCTTTGGCAAATGAAACGATCGCTGTCGACGAATGGTTGCGACTTGAAGAAACGGTATCCAGCGACTCGCAGAGGGAAATACAGGCGTCGTTCGGGCTTCCCGAAAAATCGTCGTTCGATGATCTTCTATCCGTGGAGATCACGGAGTATCGAATTGGAAAGAACGACGAAAAAATGTTGACCGGTGAAATTTTTTACACGGCCGGGATCGTCATGGGGTTGCGTACGCGCTTTTCCGGCGACGGCCGGGATGTCCTGCGGCGCTTCGTCGCTAAAAACAAGGGATATATTTTGACATCGGGCGACCTGTATGCCATCGCAGGATCTTCGGAGAGCTGCGACCTCTACCGAGCTGTAGAAGTAGATTCGGAAGGCGCGCTGGTATATCTCATGCATCATACTCTTTATCGAAGAATGGTCATTCTCGGGGATCTTCCTCCTCTTCCGACAAAAGACGGGCGCAAAGGGTACGCCGCCTGAAACTGACCGCTCGGCGGCGTGCCCGTCGATTCGACTTTTACTTTTTGGCGATATACTTGCGCACGTCGATCGCCACTGCGATGATGATGATCAATCCCTTGATGATGTACTGCAGATAGGCGTTGATCTCCAGGTAATAAAGGCTATAGTTGATGACCTGCAGGATGATGACGCCGATCAGAACGCCGGGGATCGTCCCGACGCCTCCTGTAAAGGAGACGCCGCCGATGACGCAGGCGCTGATGGCGTCGAGTTCGTAGTTGAGGCCCGTGGCCGTGGTTACGCTCTGCACTCTTCCGGCCTCCAGGAAGGCCGCGATGCCGTAGAGCACGCCCGCCACGAGGTAGACGCCGAAGATATTGCGCGCCACATTGACCCCGGAGACGGCCGCCGCTTCGGGGTTTCCGCCGATGGCGAACATGTTTTTGCCCAGCGTCGTCTTGTTCCAGACGATCCACATGGCTACGGAACAGATCGCAAGATAGATGACGAGATAGGGCAGTTGCATGAACCCCAGGTCGAAGGAGCCGTTCACGATCTCGATATAGCGCGGATCCAAACTGGCCAGCGGCTGCGCGCCGCCCGCCTGGCTGTCGATGTAAAGACAGAGCGCGCCGTAGGCGATCAGCTGGGTGCCGAGCGAAATGATAAAGGGGTGCATTTTGAGGACGGCGAACCCGAAGGCGTTGATGGAGCAGAAGAGCATGGCGACCATGATGCTCAGCAGCAGAGGGACGATCAAGGGAAGAGGCTCGGTGATCCCCGGATACATGCGCGAGGCGTAGGTAACGCTCTGCAAAAGGGAGGCGGATATCGCCGCGCAGCAACCGAGAATGCGGCCGGCCGAGAGGTCCGTGCCCGTGTAGACGATCATGCCGGCTACACCCAGGGCCAGAATGCCGCGCGTGGAGGCCTGCGCCATGATCGTGCTGAAATTCGAGAGAGAGAGGAACGTCGGCTCCGCGATGACCACTCCGACGATCAGCACACCCAGGATGATGTAGAGGGAATAATTTAAAAGCCATTCTTTCCACGATACGTTTTCTAAAGACACCTTCATGCGAGATATCCCCTCTTCCTGATTATGCGTATTTGGCAGCCAGGCGCATGATTTTTTCCTGCGTGGCCTCTTTGATGTCCAGAATGCCGGCCAGTCGTCCGCCGGACATCACCATGATGCGGTCGCAGATCCCCAGAAGCTCCGGCATCTCGGAGGATACCACGACGATGCCCTTGCCCTGGGCGGCCAGCTCGATGATCAGTTGATAGATCTCCGCCTTGGCGCCGACGTCGATGCCGCGCGTCGGTTCGTCCAACAGAAGGACGTCCGGTTTCGTCAACAGCCAGCGACCGATGATGACCTTTTGCTGGTTGCCTCCCGAGAGGTAGCGAATGAAAGTTTTCTGGCTGGGGGTCTTGACCTTCATGCTGTCGATGACCCACTGAGTGTCCGTCTTCATTTTTCTGGAGGAGAGCAGCCCATGCCGTTTGTAGTGGTTGATATTGGCGATGACGGAGTTGAACGTGATATCGAGACCCGCGAAAATGCCGGTGGCACGCCGCTCCTCCGTGAGCATCGCGAAGCCGTTTTTGATGGCGTCGGAGGCGTTTCTGTTGTCCACGGGTTTTTGGTTTTTCAAAACCGAGCCTTTCGCATGACGCGCAATGCCGAAGATTGTCTCGAGCAACTCCGTCCGCCTGCTGCCGACGAGGCCCGCGACCCCCAGAATCTCTCCGCGGCGCAGCGTGAAACTCACGTCCTGGCAGGTGGGCATATGCATACCCGTCAGACCCTCTACCGTCAGGAGCTCTTCTTCGGCGGGAACGTTGGTCTTGGGGGGGAATCGCTGCGTCAGGTCGCGCCCGACCATCATCTGTATGATGCGGTCGATCGTCAGCCCCGAGGCCGGTTCGGTGGAGATCCATCTGCCATCTCGCATGATGGTGACCTCATCGGAAATTCGCAGGATTTCTTCTATTTTGTGTGAAATATAAATGATTCCCACTCCGTCCGCGCGGAGTTTGTCTATAATTCGAAAAAGGTGCTCGACTTCCTCGCTGGTCAGAGAGCTCGTCGGCTCGTCCAGCACCAGGATTCTGGCGTGGAACGACACGGCCTTGGCGATCTCCACCATCTGTCTCTGGGAGACGCTGAGTTTGCCGATGGGTGTGCGAGGATTGATCTCGATCCCCAGTTCTGCCAGGATTGTTTTCGTCTGTTCGAGCATGGCGTGGTGATCCACAAGGCCGAAGCGCTTGGGAAAGCGCCCGAGCCAGATATTCTCCATGACGCTGCGTTGTAGAACCTGGTTGAGCTCCTGATGCACCATGGAGACGCCGCCTACCATCGCCTCCCTGGGGCCTGCGAAACGGACCGGCTGTCCCGAGACGAGTATCTCTCCGGCATCCGGACGATAAATACCGAAGAGGCACTTCATCAGAGTAGACTTGCCGGCGCCGTTCTCCCCCATGAGCGCATGAACCGTCCCTTTCCTGAGCCTCAATTGCGCCTGATCCAGCGCTTTGACCCCGGGAAAGGACTTGTCGACCCCACTCATCTCCAGCAGATAAGTTTCTTCGTTCATCATCGTCTCCATAGTAAGCATCCGGGGGGCCGAAGCGCGGACCCCCCGGATGAAACCGAGCCTTTTGATGTCCTGTTACTTGCCGAGGTAGGGCGAGTAAGGGATACGGACAGCGATGCCGCTGGCGTCGAACTTGTATTTGGTGCCCGCGAGGGGCGCTTTTTTCGCGATCATATTCAGCATGACCTCGGAGACCGCTTTGCCCATGGCTTCGCCGTCCTGCTTGACCGTTGCGCTCATAATGCCCTTCTTGATCGCGTCGACCGCCTGGTCGGTGGCGTCGACTCCGATGACGGGGATGAACTTCTTGCCGCCTTCTATGTTGTAACCGATATTGGACAGTGCCGCTACTGCGCCCATCGCCATCGAGTCGTTGTTTGCGATGACCAGCTCGATCTTGTTCTCGTTGGCTGCCAGCGCGGATTCCATGGCTTGCTGCGCCAGAGCTGTGTCCCAGTTGCAGACGAATGTCTGGCCGATCTGCTCCATCTTCACGCCCTTGGCGATCGCTTCCTTCACGCTCCACTCCGTGCGCGCAATGGCCTCCGGATTGTCCGGCTCGCCCTTGAACATCACGTACTGGAATTTGCCGTCCTTGTTGCGGTCGTACTCGGGATGTCCCTTCCAGAGTCGCGCGACGATGTCTCCCTGCATCTTGCCGGCATCGGCCGCGTTGGTGCCGACGAAGCAGGCCTTGTCGTAGGTTTTGAGAACTTTCAGATCGGGCTCGCGGTTGAAGAACACCACCGGGATGCCCGCCGCCTTGATCTTCGCCAGTACGCCCGCCGCCGCCTGCGCGTCGACCATGTTCACGATGATGCCGTCCATCTTTTTCTGGATCATGACGTCGAGCTGGTCGTTCTGGGTCGCCTGATCGCCTTTGCCGTCCTGCATGCTGATCTGTGCCTTGCCGGCAAGCGCCTTGTTCAGCGCGTTGCGCACGGTGGAGATGTAAGTGTCGTCGTACTTGTAGATCAGGATGCCGATCTTTGGCTGGGCTGCCAAAGCGGGTAGAGCAAAGACGAACAGAAGGGTAAAAACGGAGAGGACAGCAAAGAGACGAGATACTCGGATCTTCATAAGACTACCTCCTCTGAATTTAGGTGCTGGTATTGCCTGCACATAAGTATTCTCCAATCGGAATCGCCTGTCAAGAGAGATAACCCGAGGCGATATAAGGGTTTTACTTTCACATTTTACTTCCACAACGGTGTGGGATAAAGCTTCTGCCGATGTTTTTCGGAGATCGCCTTTTCTACCCCTGCTTTGTCCTCTTTGTATGTGATCCCGTACCAGACGTCTTCACTCTCCAGAACCGCCACGTCGGCTCGGCCGTTTTGCAGCAGCGCGTCTATTTCGATCGGCAGAAGGTACTCGCACTTCAACGGGTTGACGGGGAGGTTTGCATTGAGGAACGCCGTGAAGTCCCTCTCCGCCTCCGGGAAGAACTCCTCGTCGAGGCCCCAGAAGTTCATGGATACGAGCGTCCCCGCGGGGATATCCGACCAGGTCTCCCCTTTGTCCTCCGAAAAACGGGCTCCTACGGGCGCTTTTTCGATCATGGTACGCTCCTTGACGTTGACGAGAAAACCGCGATCGTCGGCCTCGCAGATTCCGCGGGTCACACTGCCGTGATCGGACACGGTGTTTTCGATCCGATAGCCTACCATGGCGAAGTGGTGCCTGTCGTCATTTTTTTTCGGAGTCGAGAGCCAGTTGTGGATCGTCTTGAACGCCGAGGGACCGTAGTAATCGTCCGCGTTGATTACCGCGAAAGGTCCTGTGAGGGTCTCTCGGGCTGCGAGGAGGGCGTGCGTTGTCCCCCACGGTTTGACGCGTCCCTCCGGAATGCGGTAACCCGGCGGCAATTGCTCCAGTTCCTGAAAAGCATACGCGATCTCGGCGTTTTTCTCCATCCGGTTACCGATGATCTCTTTGAAATCCTCCTCGATTTCGTGTTTGATAATAAAGACAATTTTCCGGAAGCCAGCCGCAAGCGCGTCGTAGATCGAATAATCGATGATCAGCTCACCGTTTGCTCCGACCGGGTCGATCTGTTTGAGCCCTCCGTATCGGCTGCCGATCCCCGCAGCCATGATCGCCAGTACCGGTTTTTCCATCGTAACGAACCTCCTCTATCGTCCGTAACCGTCGGGGTTTTTGCTCTGCCAGCGCCAGGAGTCGGCGCACATGTCCTCGATGCCGTACTTTGCCTCCCAACCCAGCTCCTTCTGCGCTTTCGTTGGATCGGCGTACACCTCGGCGATATCGCCGGCGCGTCTGGGTTTGAACTCGTACGGGAGCTTTTTTCCGCAAGCTTTCTCGAAGGCCGAGATCACCTCCAGGACGCTGTAACCGCGCCCCGTCCCCAAGTTGCAAACGAACTCCCCGCGGCTTGCGGCGAGCTTTTTCAGCGCTGCCACATGTCCCCGCGCCAGGTCGACGACGTGTATGTAATCTCTTACGCCGGTGCCGTCGTGCGTCGGATAGTCGTTCCCAAAAACACGGATGCGTTCGAGCTTGCCCACCGCAACTTGTGCGATGTAGGGGACGAGGTTGTTCGGTATGCCGTTCGGGTCCTCGCCGATCAGGCCGGATTCGTGTGCGCCGATCGGGTTGAAATAGCGAAGGGAGGCCGCGCTGAATGCCGGATCGGCAACGCAGGTGTCGTGCAGGATTCGCTCGATGAAGAGCTTCGTCGTGCCGTACGGGTTGGTGGCGGAGGTCGGGAAATCCTCTCGAACCGGCACGCTCGCTGGGCTTCCGTATACGGTCGCGGACGAAGAGAAGACGAGGCGCGAGACGCCGTGTTGCTTCATGGTCTTCAGGACGGCGAGGGTTCCAATCAAGTTGTTGCGATAGTATTCCAACGGTTTTTCGACGCTCTCCCCCACCGCTTTGAGCGCCGCGAAGTGGATCACGGCCTCGATGCTGGAATTTTCGCCGAACAACGTTTCGCAGGCGCTTTCATCGCAGACGTCCGCTTTGTAAAACGCCACCCCGCGCCCGGCAATTTTTTCGACGCGCTCAAGGGCTCTTTCGCTCGAGTTGGAGAGGTTGTCGACGACGATCACTTCGTACCCCGCGTTCAGAAGTTCCACGCAGGTGTGGCTGCCGATGTACCCCGCGCCGCCCGTTACCAGTACCGCCATGCAAGCACTTCCTTTCCCGGTTTATTTTTATCAAAGTTTCGTTACTTTAAGAGGGCCATCCTCGCGGAACGAGAGGGCATAACACGCGTTTTCGCCGAAGGCGGCGTGCATGGCCGAACGATACCGTTTCAGCAGGCTCTCAGGCACAAAGGCCTGGATCGTGCCGGCAAAGCCGCCTCCCTGGAGGCGCCACGCGCCCCTCCCTTCCAGCACGAGCTGCGAGAGGGCAAGCGCGACGGGGATGCTTTGTCGATTCGGATCCCCGACGGGATAGGCGTTTTGATTGTATTCGAAGGACGAGTGCCCGCTCTCCGTGATCAGCGCAAGAAAACGTTCCATATCGCCTTGCTCCGCAGCTGTCGTCAGCTCGTTTACCCGCCGGCACTCCTCGAAGAAATGCAGGGCGCGCAGTGTCGCCCTGTCCCCCGACTCGCTTCTCACGTCCGGGATTCTCGCCAGAAAGCCGTCTCGGCTTACCTCGCGCAGGTTGTTTTTGCCGAAAAAATGGGCGACGCGCTCCATTTCTCTTCGGATTGCCGCATATTCCTCGGTGAGGCGGGAGTGGCTGCCTCCGGTATCGGTGACGACGAGCCTGAAGCCGCGAGAGGAGAGGTCAAAGGGAATTTTTCTCACGACGGGTGCGGATGGATTTGCGAAGTCGATCCATACGACGCCGCCCACGGCGCAGGAGATCTGATCCATCAGGCCGGACGGTTTGCCGAAGTAGTCGTTCTCCGCGCGTTGTCCGATGATCCCGAGTTCGATGGGGGTGAAACGCTCGTCGTTGTATTCGGCGTTCAGGATCGTGCCGACGCAAATCTCGAAGGCGGCGGAGCTGGAGAGCCCGCTTCCCTTGAGGACATTGGAGGCGGTATAGGCATCGAATCCGCCGATTTTGCCGCCGTGCTCCGCGATCCCCGCTGCCACGCCGCGGATCATCGCAGCCGATTTGCCCCGCTCGGTATCGACGGGCTTGAGGCGGGAGAGTCCTACGCCTGCTCCGCTTTCGTACCCCTTCGTTCTGATCCTGATGGTGTCGTTGTCCGTCTTCGATACGGCGGCGATGATGTCGAGGTCGACAGCCGCGGCCAGCACAACGCCGTGATTGTGGTCCGTGTGGTTGCCGCAGAGCTCCACCCTGCCCGGCACCGAATAGATGGCGATGTCCCTCTCTCCGCCGAAATTTTTTTCAAAGCCTCGAAGGGTCTCGATGTAACGCTTTCTCTGGGTCTCGAGGGTGCGATCCGCAGCCCCGTACAGGGCCGCGAGCGTGGGGTCGTATATCCCCGCCTTGATCTGTCGAATCACCTGCGAAACCTTTGCCACTTCCATCACCTCTCCGGTTGCCGTGTTTTCGGTTACCATTGTATACGCAGGTGCGATAAAATTCCGCGAAAGATACGCATTTTGATCCGAAAGATGGGGTGTTGTGTCAGTGATTCGCGAATTCTACGGAAAAACCGAAAACGGAAAGGCGGTCGAACGCTTCTCGTTGCGAAATCAGAGCGGTCTCCTCGTCCGTTGCATCGATTACGGTTGCAGGCTCACGCATATCGTTTTGCCCTCGGAGACCGGCGATGGAAATATTTTGCTCGGCTACGATTCGCTGGCCGGATACGAAAGCGACCCGTTCTTCGCGGGCGCACTGGTCGGGCGATACGCGAACCGTATCCGAGGGGCTTCGCTCTCCCTCGACGGGAAAAAGTATTCGCTCACGCGGAACGATGGGAAGAACTATCTTCATGGAAGTTTTCACAGGTGTATTTTCACGGCGGAGGCTGTGGGCGAAAACGCAGTGCTCTTCACATATACCTCTCCGGATGGGGAGGACGGCTTTCCGGGCGAGCTGTGCGTTCGCGTCCTGTACTCTCTCGACGACGAGAACAGGCTGACGATGGAGTATCGCGCCGCCTGCGACGCACCGACATGCGTCAACCTGACCAACCACGCCTACTTCGACCTCTCCGCGGGGCGCGACGCCTCCGTCGAGAAGCACCTTCTGCGGTTGAGCGGCCGCCGTTTTCTGGAGATCGACGCGGATTTCTGTCCCACCGGGAGGGTCTGCGCTGCGGAAGGGGCGTTCGATTTTTCGGATTTCAAAGCCGTCGGGCGCGATATCGAATCGGACGATCCACAGTTGAAGCTCGCCGGTGGATATGACCACTGTTTCATATTGGAGAACGAAAAAGAGGGGGACCTCGCCTTCGCCGCCGAACTCTCGGATTCGGATGGCACACGGCGCATGAGAGTCTTCACGACGCAGCCGGCCGTCCAATTTTACACCGGAAATTTTCTGTCGACGAAGGAAGGTGGAAAGGGTTTTTCTCCGCGACGCGGCCTCTGCCTTGAGACGCAGCATTACCCCGATGGCCCCAATCGCCCGGACTTCCCGTCGACGTCGCTACGACCCGGCGAGGAATACCGGGAGACCACTGTACTTCAGTTCGAGTTTTGAGGAACCAATCGAGGGCGTTTATTCTTCGTTCGAGATCAGGGAGAGGATCTCCTCCAGCAGTGCGGCAAACCGTGGATCGGTTCGCCGGCGCGGGTACTCGAGGCCGACGGGGATTTCGCGCAGCAGCCTTCCCCTCTCCAGCACCACGATGCGACGTGAGAGGATCAGCGCCTCCTCAACGTCGTGCGTGACGAAGAGGATCGTCTTTCCCTCCGAGGCGTACAGCTTGAGTATTTCGTCCTGAAGTGATTTGCGCGTGAAGTAGTCGAGCGCCCCGAGCGGCTCGTCCATCAGGATCAGCTCCGGTCCGTAGCAGAGGACTCGACCGAGCGCGACGCGCTGCGCCATGCCGCCCGAGAGCTGCGAGGGGTACGCGTGTTTGTAGGCCGAGAGCCCGAGCATGGCCAGCAGATCGTCCGCTTTTTGAGCGGGCTGCGAGCGCCGCGGGTTTTTAAGGAAGGCGAAGAGGATGTTCTTCTCGACGGTGAGCCACGGCATCAGGCGCGGCTCCTGAAAGACGATCCCGATCTTCTCGTCCGTTCCTGCCGCCTCCCCGCCGATCTCGTTTCCGTCGAGCCGCAATTCGCCGCCGCTCCGGCGGAGCAACCCCGCCACGATGCGCAACAGGGTCGTCTTCCCGGAGCCGCTACGTCCGACGATGCCGACGAAGCCCCGCCTTTCGACGCCGAGGGAGAAGTCGTCGAGCGCGACGTTCTCCGTCTCGCCCAACGGGTACACCTTCCTGAGGTTTCGCGCCTCAAACCACGGCATCGGAGACGCTCCCCCAAGCGCTGTAGCGAGCCGTCAGGGCGGAGAGCAGCACGTCCATGACGGAGCCAAGAAATCCGATCACGAGGATCCCGACCATGATCACGTCGGGACGGGACAGTTGCTCCGCGTCGAGGATCATATACCCGAGGCCGGAGGACGCGGCGACCAGCTCAGCCGCGATCAGCGAGCGCCAGCTGTACCCGAGGCCGAGGCGCATGCCGGTGAAAATATAGGGCAACGCGGAGGGGACGATCACGTGTCGCAAAGTTTGAAACGAAGTGTAGCGAAAGCTGCGGGCGACCTCGAGCAGACCCTTGTCGCACTGTACGATGCCCTGCACGGTGTTGAGGAAAATGGGAAAGAAGGTCGCCATCACGATGATCACAAGCTTTGAGGCCTCGCCGATGCCGAACCAGAGGATCAGCATCGGAATCGTCGCCATGGGGGGAATGTGCCGCAGAAACTCGAGCAGGGGCGTCAACTGGCGCAGCACGGACCTGTTGGTGCCGCAGATGAACGCGAACGCCAGCGCGAAGATCGCCGAGGCGCTGAAGCCTTTCAGAATCCGCATGACGCTGGCCATGACGTTTCGCATGAGATCCCCGCTCTCGAGGAGCGAGAAGAAGGACTTGAACACGACGACCGGGCTCGGCAGAAGAAACGGGCTCCACCACGCCGAACGGGCGCCCCACCACCAGAGCAGAAGGACGAGGATCGGCAGAATCGCTCCGCCCTTCAGGAAAGCTTTTATGCCCGTGAGCAGTGACAGGCGTCCTCGCCCGTCGCGCAAAGTCGACACGGCGCTATTTGTCCTTTCGGGGTGAAAATCGGGAGCGAGGGCCTTTCTCGGGCTTGCGTGGGGTCTTGCGGTCGCGTGGCGCGGCGCCGTCGGAGCGTTTTGCGCCCTCTTTGCGCGCGCCGTCCGGGCGGGGTTGTTTGGCCGCCGGTTTCGAACGCGGACGCTCCGCCTTTTGCTCCGTGGGCGCGTCCTCTCTGTTTTTGGCCTTCAGCTGGCCGCAGGCGGCGCTGATGTCGCCGCCGCGCTCCACGCGAATCTCGGATTCGAAGCCGGCAGATTTGAGGACGCTCTGGAACTTGAGGACAGCCTCGGGCGTGCTGCGCTGGAAACCGCCCTTGTTCTCGTTGGCCGGTATCAGGTTGATATAGGCGTGCAACCCGTGTAGGAGGCGCACCAGCTTGCGCGCGTGCTCGAGAGTGTCGTTCTTCTCCTTGAAGAGGGCGTACTCGATCGTGACTCTGTCGCCCGTCGCCGCCTGATAGTTCTTCAGGGCCCGCATCAGCTCCTCGATCGGGTAGTTCGTGTTGCATGGCACCAGCTCGTCGCGCAGTTCGTCCTCCGCGGCGTGCAGCGACACCGCTAGGCGCACCCCGAGGCCGGAGGCGGCGAGTTCTCCGATGCCGGGGACGATCCCGGCCGTCGAGAGGGTGAAGTGGCGAATGCCGAGGCCCCGCGTCTTCGGGTCGTTGAGCATTCTGATCGCTTTGAACGTGGCCTCCGTGTTGAGCAGCGGCTCCCCCATGCCCATGAAGACGGCGTTGTTGATCTCCCGCCCGAGATACTTTTCCATGACGAGAAATTGCCCCGCGATCTCTCCCGCGGTCAGGTTGCGCTCGAAGCCGCCGGAGCCAGTCGCGCAAAAAGGGCAGCCGATCGGGCAGCCGATCTGCGTGGAGAGGCACGCCGTCAAGCGGTCGCCCTGTTTCAGAAGGGCCGTCTCCACTTCGAGCCCGTCGACCATGCGAAGCAGAAACTTTCTCGTGCCGTCCGCCCGCGAGCGCTCTTCACGCGCTATCTCGGGGACGCGAAAGTCCAGCAGCAGACCCAGCTGTTCCCTAAGTTGTTTTCCGAAGTCCGTCATGCCCTCGGCTTCGAAGACGCCGCGCTTCCAGACCCAATTGCAGAGTTGCCCGGCGCGGTACGACGGTTGCCCCAGCTCCGCGAACCAGGCGACCCAGTCGTCGTACGTCATTTCGAGGATGGGGATTCTTTTTTCGTTCGTCACTGTCTATATGCTCTCGTACAGGGGGAACGCGTCCCCCAGCTCGGCCATCTGCGCCCGGGTCTTTTCGCGCAGAACCCCGTCAGCCGGAGCGGAGAGAACTCTGTCGATGGCGTCCGCGATGATCTCCATCTCGGTCTCCTTCATGCCGCGGCTGGTGACCGCGGCGGTGCCGAAGCGCAAGCCGCTCGTGACCATCGGTTTTTCGGGGTCGAAGGGGATGGCGTTCTTGTTGGTCGTGATGCCGGCCTCGCCGAGCAGGTTTTCGCCGGCCTTGCCCGTGATGCCCTTCGGCCTCAGGTCGACAAGCATCAGGTGGTTGTCCGTGCCGCCGGAGACGATGCGGAAGCCGCGGTCGGCGAGCGACTTCGAGAGTGTTGCCGCGTTTTTCACGACCTGCTTCGCGTAGTCCTTGAACGCGGGTTCCCCAGCCAGCTTGAAGCAGGTCGCCTTTGCCGCGATTGCGGGGAGAAGCGGCCCGCCCTGGATGCCGGGAAAGACCGTCCGGTCGAGGTCCTTGGCGTATGGCTCGGTACAGAGGACGAAGGCGCCGCGCGGTCCGCGCAGCGTCTTGTGCGTCGTCGACGTCACGAAGTGCGAGTGCGGGACGGGGCTGTCGTGCGCGCCGCCCGCGACGAGGCCGGCGAAGTGGGCCATGTCCGTGACCAGGATCGCGCCGACTTCGTCGGCGATCCTGCGGAAGCGCGCGAAATCCCACGCCCTCGGGTAGGCGCTCGCGCCCGCGACGATCACCTTCGGGCGGCTCTCCTTCGCGAGGCACTCGACTTCGTCGTAGTCGATCAGCTCGGTCTCGCGGCCCACGCCGTAGGCCACGATGTTGTACATCCTGCCGGTAAAGTTGAGCGGGTGCCCGTGCGAGAGGTGCCCGCCGTGGTCGAGGCGCATCGCGAGCATCGTGTCGCCCGGGTTCATCACGGTGAAGTAGGCGGCCTGGTTCGCCGTGCTGCCGGAGTGCGGCTGCACGTTCGCATGATCGGCGCCGAAGAGTTTCTTCGCCCGCTCGATCGCAATCTCCTCGATTCGCTCCACAAATTCGCAGCCGCCGTAATATTTTTTATGCGGGTATCCCTCCGCGTATTTGTTGGTGAGAACGGATCCAAGGCCCTCCATCACCGCGCGCGGTACGAAATTTTCCGACGCGATCAACTCTATGTGCGTGCGTTGCCTCGTCATCTCTTTTTCGATCAGCGCCCCGATCTCCCCGTCGACCGAGGCGAGAGACGCCTCCATCTCCTCGTTAAAATACGCCATTGCCCATACCTCCAAATCCAAGACCTGTTTTTACGAAAACGTGAAATATTATAGCCTCAGTCGGGTTATTTTCCAAGGCCGGCGCGAGGCAGATTGAGGTCGAGATAGAGCGATGCAAGCCGGATACCGGAGGTGACGGCAAAACAAAGATAGCTCGCCGGAAGATGGCCGATGTGCCGATAGGAGACGTAGTAAAGGATGGAACCCGCGAGGCACGCCGTGGCGTATACCTCTTTGCGTAAAATAAAGGGCACTTCTTTGCACAGGACATCCCTCAAAACGCCGCCGCCTACACCGGTCAGAAGACCTGTACTGACGGCGAGAAAGACGGTGCACACCGGGATTGTCGTCGCCTTCGCCGTGCCGATCGCCGCAAACGCGCCGAGGCCGATCGCGTCGCAGAGGGATACGAGCGCGTCATACCGTATGCCGGTTCGACGATTCCAGAAAAATACGCCGCAGCCGATCGAGATACTGACGATCAGATCCCTGGGGTTCAACAGAACGGCCGGCGGCGTGAGGCCGAGAAGGACGTCCCGCATCATACCGCCGGCTGTGCCCGTCACGACCGCGAGCAGAATCACGCCGAAGAGATCGAACTTCTTCCGGATCGCGAGGACCGCGCCGGAGATGGCGAACGCGAAGGTACCCAGGATATCGAAGATATCCAGAAGGCCGAGCAGAAAATGCGAGACCTGCGACATATCTGCTGCTGTCTACGCCCCTTGCGGCTCCACCGAAGCGGCCAGAGCCTTGATCTCGTCGCCCATGATAATTTCCTTCTGCTGCAGCGTCTCCGCGATCTTGTCGAGAACCGCCCTGTGTTCGGACAGTACCTGAATCGAGCGATTCTGTGCCTCGTTCACCAACTCGCGGATCTCCTCGTCGATCTCGGCCAGCGTCTGGGGGGAGAGGTCCGTCCTGTTGGACGACGGGCTCTGCAGATACATGCCCTCGGGGCTCGAATAGCGAACCGGGCCCAGCTTTTTCGACATGCCGAACTCCGTCACCATCCTGCGGGCGATGGCCGATACCCGCTCGAGGTCGTTCGACGCGCCGGTTGTCGCCACACCGAAGACGAGCAGCTCCGCAGCGCGTCCTCCGAGCATGACGGCCATGCGGGAGCGCAGCTCGTCCTCCGAGACGAGGTACTGGTCCTCCTCCGGCATCTGCAGCGTGTAGCCGAGCGCGCCCTTCGCCGTCGGGATGATGCTGATCTTGTGCACGGGATCCGTGTGCTGGAGATAGTGCGCCGTGAGGGCGTGCCCGACTTCGTGGTACGCGACCTTTTTGCGCACCTCCGCCGAGAGCGGCGTCTTCTTTTGTAATCCGGCGATCACGCGCTCGATGGCGAGGTCGAGGTCCTGCATCTCGACTTCCTCCGAGTTCCTGCGGACCGCGAGCAGAGAGGCCTCGTTGACGATGTTGGCGAGGTCTGCGCCGGAGAAGCCGGAGGTTATCTTGGCGATGCGCCCGAGGTCGGCGGTCTCCCCCATGGGGACGTCCCGTGCGTGGATCTTGAGAATCTCCAGGCGTCCCTCCTCGGTCGGCAGTGTCACCTGTATCTGACGGTCGAAGCGTCCGGGGCGGACGAGCGCCTGGTCCAGGATCTCGGGCCTATTGGTCGCCGCCATGATGACGACGCCGGAGTTGGCCTTGAAGCCGTCCATTTCGGCCAGGAGTTGGTTGAGCGTGTTCTCGCGCTCGCTGTTGCCGCTCATCGCCGCGATGGTCGAGCGCGCCTGTCCGATGGCGTCGATCTCGTCTATGAAGATGATGCAGGGGGCTTTTTTCTTGGCCTGCTCGAAGAGGTCGCGCACGCGCGCCGCCCCCACGCCGACGAACATCTCGACGAAGCTCGATCCCGTGAGGGAAAAGAACGCAACACCCGCCTCGCCCGCCGTCGCCTTGGCGAGCAGCGTCTTGCCCGTTCCGGGCGGCCCTACGAGAAGGACGCCCTTCGGAAGCTTGGCGCCGAGTTTATTAAATCGCTCCGGTGTCTTCAGATACTCGATGATCTCGCGAAGCTCGACCTCGGCCTCCCCTACTCCGCCGACATCGGGGAACTTGATCCCGGTCATCTCGCCCTGAATCTCCTGCGACTGGTTTTTACCGAGGGAGAGAACGCTGTTGCCCATACCGGACATTCGTTTGTACAGGAAGAACCAGATCAGGACGAGCGGGAGGAAGGCGATCACCCAGCCCATGAGGGATTCGAGCAACCCCTGCGTTTGCTTGACGCCGGAAAAGTCGACCTTGGCCGCGACCAGGCGGTCGACCAGCTCGGGGTCGTCGACCTTCACGACGTTCCGCATCGATTGTTGGCCGGGTTCGTCCTTGAGGGTGAAGACAAGCCGGTCTGCGCCAAGCGTCACCTGCTTGACCTTGTTGTTTTTCAGGTCGTCGAGGAACTGATTGTATGGAACCTCCGTCTCCCGAACGATATAGGGGCGGTAGATCGCGTCGTTGAAAATCCACACCACGAACAGCGTGATGAGAAAGTAGACCATCGAGAATTGTTTTTGCTTCTTCGGCACGGCCATGATATGCGCCCTCCTCTTCATGGAGCGCTTGCATGATAGCACAATACTCCGCCGCTTTTGCATCGTTTTTTATGCGGAGGGAGAAACAAAAAACGGGGCCCCGAAGGGCCTCATACGTTCGATACGTCCTGTTGCTTTATCGTTCGGTAGTGCGGTTAACTTCCGATGCGCGCGATCAACAGCTTGACTGCGCCGTCGTAACCCTCCCGTGTCGCAATGTCGAAGGGCGTCTCGTCGTTCTTGTTTTTTACGTCCGTCTTCGCGCCCGCGTCAAACAGAAGTTTCATGCTTTCGACGTCTTGCAGCGCGTAGAAGAGTGGTGTCTCCCCGTCCATGGTACGCGCATTCACGTCGGCGCCGGACGCGATCAGAAACGCCACCAGCGGCGCGCGGCTCTGGAGCGTATCGGGGTGCGGGTTCGGATCGGGCGGATCATTCGCGACGAAGACGGCGAATGCCTCGTGCAAGGGCGTGAGGCCGAAGTCGTTTCTCGTGTCGATCTTCGCGCCGCGTTCGACCAATTTTCGCGCCATGTCGAGGCAGAAATCGACGTTGCGCCCGCTGGCCGCTACGTTCAGCGGACTGTCCCCCCATTCGTTGAGGACGTTTGCGTTCGCCCCCTTCTCGAGCAGCAGGTCGATAATTTCACCTTTGGACTCGCGCCTCGGCGCATCCAAGTCGTTGACGCTGAAGGTGAGAGCCATGTAAAGAGGCGTTCCGGCGGCGCTATTCGCCTCGATATCAGCTCCTCTTTCTATCAGTTTCTGCGCGATACGGCTACTGTTCGACAGGATCGCGAAGTGCAACAGCGTGATGTCGTTCTCGTCGAGTTTGGTATTTACGTCCAGCCCGTCCGCAAAAGCCGCGTCGAGCGCGCGAATGTCGTCGCTCCTGATGATCTGGAGCATCTCGCCCCTGGACGGCGCGGCGACGGAGATACCCGCGAGCGCGAAAATGAGCAGGCAGATCGAAAAAACGCAAATCGAAAATTTCTTCATCATCTGGACAACTCCTCATGAAGATAGCTACGGCACATATCTTTTCTTGAACATCACCAGGCTCGCGCTGAAGACGACGACCACGAAGAGGGCGAGCGCGGCGACGTCTTGCCAGACGTAGAGGAAGGGGCTGCCCTTCAGGATGATCTGGCGGGCGATTCGCAGATAGTAGGTCATCGGTATGACACCGCTGAGGAAGCGGAAAAACCTCGGCATGGCCTCGATCGGGAAGACGAAGCCCGAGAGCAGGATGCTCGGCAACATGACGAACAGCGAGAGCTGCAGCGCCTGCATCTGGTTCTTGGCGACGGTCGAGATCAGGATACCGAGCGAGAGCGACGCGGCGATGAAGAAGAACGTCAGCACCAGAAAGAGCAGAATGCTGCCGCGGAAGGGCATCTTGAAGACGAAAACGCCGACCAAAATGGCGACCATCAGCTGCAGATACGAGACGACGACGTACGGCATGACCTTGCTCAGGAGCAGTTCCCAGCTGTGCATCGGCGTGACGAGGAGCTGTTCGAGCGTGCCCTGCTCGCTCTCGCGCACGATCGCCGAGCCCATCATGAGCACCAGCGTCATCGTCAGCAGCACCCCCACGATGCCCGGCACCATGTACCACGACGTGATGAAGTCCGGGTTGTACCAGGGGCGCACCTTGATGTCGAGCGCCTGCGCGGGCATGTCCCTCCCCTGGCGCGAGAGCTGCGTCAGCAGCATTTTCTGCGAACTCAGCACGCCGAGCATCGAGGCGGCCGATATGGCGGACGACGCGGACATGCTGTCCGTGGCGTCGACAAGCACCTGCACCTCGGCCGTCTTGCCGGCGTTCGTCTTGCCGGCATAGTTTGGGGGGATGGCGATGCCGACCTTCACGTCGCCGCGATCAACCGCGCGGTTCAGCTCGTCGAAGTTCGAGGCGGTCTGTACGATGTCGAAGTACATGCTGCCGACGAAGGAGTCGAGCAGCTGGCGGCTCTCCTGCGTGCGGCTCTGGTCGAGCACGGCCGTGCGGAGGTGCTTGACGTCGGTGTTGATCGCGAAGCCGAAGATGAGCAGCTGCAGCACCGGCATGCCGATGATCAGCCCCAGCGTGATCCGGTCCCGCATGACCTGTATGAACTCCTTGACGATCAACGCCTTCAGCCTCTCCATATCCGTTTACTCCCCTTTTGTCCGGTTCGACCTCACCAGATGGACGAAGAGGTCCTCCATCGTCGGCGCGATTTTTTTCGCCGCGTACCCCTCGAACGCGGGGTCCTCTTCGAATCGGTACTCATCGCGCACGAGCAGGTGCAGCTTGGCTCCAAAAAAATTGGCGTCCAGCAGCGGCAGGTTCGCGTTACCGCGTATCTTCGCGAGGAGCGACATCGTGTCCGGCCCGCCGATTTCGTAGATGCTCCCCGGTAGTTTTCTCTTGAGCGCCACCGGGTCGTCGTCGGCGATCAGGCTTCCGAAGTAGATGAAGGCCACTCTGTCGCAGTGCTCGGCTTCGTCCATGAAGTGCGTCGTCACCATGATCGTCATGCCGCCGCGCGCGAGGTTGTAGATGACCTCCCAGAACTGGCGCCGCGCCTTGGGGTCCACGCCGCCCGTCGGTTCGTCGAGAAAAAGGATTTTCGGCCTGTGCAGGATCGCGCAGCCGAGGGCGAGCTTCTGCCGCCTCCCCCCCGATAGAGTTGCGGTCAGATCCTCCGTCCGGTCCTCGAGCCCCGCGAAGGCGAGCATCTCTTCGATCCTCGACTTCTTCTCCGCTCCGCTCAGGCTGTACAGCCCCGCGTAGAGGTTCAGGTTCTCGATCACCGACATGTCGGGGTAGAGGCTGAACTTCTGCGACATGTAACCGATATCCTTGCGCAGGCGCCTCGCCTCGCGGGCCAGGTCCATGCCCAGCACGAGCGCCTGTCCCGAGGTGGGCGCCAGGAGCCCGCAGAGCATTCGAATGGTCGTCGACTTCCCCGATCCGTTGGGGCCGAGAAAGCCGTAGACGCTCCCTTCCTCGATGCGGATGTCGAGGTCGTTCACGGCGACGAAGGCGCCGAATTTTTTCGTCAGCGATCTCGTTTCGACGACAACCTCAGGCATCTTCGGTCTCCTGCGAGGCGGCGAGGGAGACGAAGAGGTCCTCGACGGACGGCGCGATCTGCGAAATCTCTCCGATTGCGAGCGCACTCTGTGCGGCACGCTCCCGGATCGAGGCGATCGTCCTCTCGGGGGCGTCCGTCTCGACGTGGTAGCGCGTTCCGAAGAGGTTGACGGCCCTGACGCCGTCACACGATGCGATCATCTCCCCCGCCTCGCGCGAGTCCGTCTCGACGCCCAGAAGGCCGTGTTCGTACCCTGCGAGCAGCTCGTCCGGCCTGCCCTGTTGCAGGATGCCGCCCTTGTGGAGAAAGGCGAGCTCCGTACAGAGCTCCGCCTCGTCCATGTAGGGCGTGGAGACTATGATCGTCACGCCGTCCGCGTTGAAATCGTACAGCATCGACCAGAACTCCCGCCGCGCGACGGGGTCGACGCCCGTGGTCGGTTCGTCGAGAAAGAGCACCTGTGGCTTGTGGACTAGGCCGACGGCGAGCGCGAGCTTCTGCTTCATGCCGCCGGAGAGGTTTCCAGCCAGCCGGTCGCGGAACTCCCACAGCTCCGTCCGCGTCAGCATCTCCTTCGCGAGGGCCTCGACCTCTTTGCGGGTCGCGCCGTAAAGCGAACCGTAGAGATATATATTTTCCAGCACGCTGAGGTCGGTGTAAAGGCTGAAGTGTTGCGGCACATAGCCGACCACCTTCCGCACGGATCGCGGAGAGTTCGAATTCAGAAGACTCAACCGCCCCTCGTCCGGATGGAGAATGCCCATGGCGAGCCGGATCAACGTGCTCTTCCCGGCGCCGTCCGGTCCGACGATCCCGAAGACGTCTCCCCGCGGGACATCGAGGTCGACGCCGCGAAGGGCGACGATGCGCCCGAACTTTTTCGTCACGGATTGAAAGCTCAAGACGGCGGAGGGCATTTTTCGGGGAGTCTGTGTTCAATTGGCGGAGAAGACGACGTCGGCGGGCATTCCAGGTTTGATCCGCCCCTCGTCGCCGCTGACCTCGACCTTTACCCAGAAGACCTGGTTGGCGCGTTCATGCTGGCTTAGCGAGAGGCGCGGGTTGAACTCCGCCTCGCGCGCGACGGCTTTGACGCGGCCGGGGAAGGGGTTCTTCGGCCGCGAGTCGACGTATACTTCGGCGGACTGTCCGACGCGGATCCGGTCGAGCTGCGTGGCCGGGATATAGACCTTGACCCATTTGTCGTCCGGCGTTCCGACCGTCAGGATGGGAGAACCGGAGGAGATCACCTCTCCCGACTCGAAATTTTTCGACAGAATCATACCGGAGACGGGAGAGAAGACTTTTTTGTACGAGAGCTGCAGCTTCGACGAATCGAGCTGCGCTTCCAGTTGCCGTACCGTCTCCTTTTGTTGGGAGATTTCCTCTTCGCGCGTACCCTTCACCAGCAATGCGTACTGTTCTTGTGCGGCGTTCGCGGATTCGCGCAAGACTCTCGCATTCTCTTCGTACAATTCCGCCTCTTTCTTCGAGACGGCCTCCTGCGCGAGCAGCGCCGCGTAGCGTTTTGCATCGCGCTCGGCCTGCGCCAGTTGCGCTTGCTTCGACTTGAGGTCCGCCTCGGCTTTTTTGATCTCCTCGGGTCTGGTGCCGTTGAGCAGTTCGCGCAGGCGCTCCTTTTCCCGCAGCAGGGCCGCGGTCTGCGCCCGGACGTCGCTGTCGAGACCGTCGAGCGACAGATGGCAGACGAGAGCGTTCTTCTCGACCAAATCTCCCTCGTCGAGCGCCAGATCGAGGATCCTTCCTCCCACCTGGGGAGCGATCTGCACTTCCGTCACCTCGACCGTGCCGGAGGCGCGCACGTGAGCGTCGTTCGCGATTTCTCGCTTATGCAGGAAATAATAGGCGAACGCGCCGACGACGATCAACAGAATGACGACAAACGGAGCTCTTGACCTCAAAGCGACCACTCCTGTATAAGAAAGGGCTGATTTATTGTTAGGGGCCTAAAGGGTAAAGATTGCCAGACTTTCGGTTCCCGCATTTGAGCATGGCAATATTGCCGTTTGGGCAATTTAATCAGCGCCTCCCTATTTTCAAAACATTCTTTTTTTCCACAGCAGCCACGTGGCGGCGGCGGTGAGGCACGCGGAGACGGCCATGACGAACATGAAGCCGGTCTGGGTCGTCTGCCAGGGAACGGGGACGTTCATTCCGAAGAAACTGGCGATCATCGTCGGAATCGCCATGACGATGGTGACCGAGGCGAGAAACTTCATGACGATATTCAGGTTGTTGGAGATGACCGAGGCGAAGGCGTCCATCATGCTGGCCAGAACGTCGCCGTGCATCTGGACCATCTCGATCGCCTGGTCGTACTCGATGCGGACGTCCTCGAGCAATTCCTCGTCCTCCTCGCGGAGTTTGATCAGGTGCGTAATGTTGGGGTTGGCGAAGAGCCGCAGGAGGCGCTCGATGACGGAGCGGTTGGAGCGAAGCGCCACGGTGAAGTATGTGAGCGCCTTCTGCAGGTCGAGCAGAAGAAAGAGCTCCTTGTTTTTCATCGAACGCCTCAGATCCTGTTCGATCTCGTCCGTGCGGCGATTCATCTGCCGCAGGTCTTTCAAATAAAGCATGGCAGTGCGGTAAAGGATCTGAAAGAGGAAACGCGTGCGCTTTTTGGTGTCGAAAAAGTGATGGTGTAAATTGTCGAAATCCTGGAGAACTTCGTTTTCCTCAAGGCAGACCGTCGTGATGTGGTTTCGCGAGAGGACGATGCCAAGAGGTACGGTATCGTAGCCGAACATGCTCTTGTCGTCGCCCTTCGGGATGTTCGTAATGACGAGGATATGATCGTCCTCCACCTCGATGCGGGAGGACTCCTCCTGATCGAGCGCCGCTCTCAGGAAATCGAGAGGAATATCGGTGACTTCGGAGACGACTCTGAGTTCCTGCGCGGTCGGTTTGATCAGGTTGAACCACGCGCCCGGCTCCACCTTTCCCTCGGGTGCAATATCGATCTCCTTCAAGCCCTCGAGGCAAGTAAGATTGACGTTGAGCAAAGGAACATCCCCTCTCTATGTAGTGCCGTTCAGGCATCCTGGTTCGAGGGGACGAAAAGAGTAAAAAAAGAGCCCCCCACACCGTACTCCAGGTGTGAGGGACTCTCGGTCGATCAAGCGTCACATCACATTATCCCGGAGATCCGAGAACTTTCGCATATTCTACTGGCAGGTTCGGGGCCGCTACTCTCCATGCCGGATCTCCTTTCTTCGTGAAATTGACACGAGTCTAATGCCTCCGCGTGGTTTTGGTCAAGCCGGTTGCGCGGTTTTGCATATAAATTCAGGGAGACGCTGGTTAAACCGGCCAAACGATATCCTCCGTTTGGGGTTGCGGGGCCGCAAGGGCTCGTGTCTTTGCCCTTCAGGCCCCGATCGATCAATCAGCCTTTTCTCAGAATTGCGCCTGGCCAGCCGCGAAGGCTTTGACGTTCAGATCGTAAAGCTTGGGCGGAATCAGATCTTTCAACACGGCCCCCCAGTCGATGTCGTCGAGCTTCATGCCCTTGACGAGGGCGCCGAACAGGACGATGTTCTGGGCCTTCACGTTGCCCAGTTCGGCTGCGATCCTGGCCGCGTCGACCACGAGGAGGTTCGGCACTTCTTTTTCCAGCTGTCCGATGATGCCCTCCGGGTACGTCGCCGCCCCCGTGAGCACCGTCAGCGGGTGAATCTCGTAGTCGTTCACCACGAGCATACCGCCCGGTTTGAGGAACTTCAGCCAGCGAACGGCCTCGACCTTCTCGAAGGAGACGAGGATGTCCGCCTCCCCCTCGTCGATGATCGGGGAATAGACCTTGTCGCCGAAGCGTACATGTGTCGTCACGCTGCCGCCGCGCTGCGACATGCCGTGTATCTCGGACATCTTGACGTCGTAGCCCGCTCGCATCAACCCCTCGGACAGTACCTTCGATGCCAGGATCGTCCCCTGTCCGCCGACGCCGACCAGCAATATGTTCTTCGTCTTCTTAGCCTGATCAGTCATTGAACTCACCCACCTGTGAGATTGCTTTTTTGGGGCAAACCTGCGCACAAAGCGTGCAGCCGTTACACATCGACGCCTCGATCTCGATTTTACCGGCCTTGAAGGAGATCGCCGGGCAGCCGACTCGCATGCACGCCCTGCACTTGATGCAGAGGTTCTGGTCGACCTCGCAATGAACGTCCGCCCTCCTGCGCAGGACGTCCTTGATGAGCGCGCAGGGCTGCGTCGTGATGATGACGAAGATCTCCTTCGCCTCGTACGCGTCCCTGACGGCCTGCTCCGTCGCCTTGAGGTCGTACGGATCGAGAATGCGAACGTTTTCCTCCTTCACGCCGCAGGCGATACAGAGGGTCTTCAGGTCGATCATCTGCGTCGGCTCGCCGGAAATCGTGAAGCCCGTTCCGGGGTTCTCCTGATGCCCCGTCATGGCGGTGATCCTGTTGTCCAGGATGCAGATCGCCATCTCGCTCTTATTCACCACCGCGTCGATCAGTCCTGTGATACCGGAGTGAAAGAACGTCGAATCGCCGATCACGCCGAAAACCTTGTTGATCCGCTTCTTCGGATCCGGGTCCTGCTCGGACTTCGCCTTGAACTCGAGCGCCTTCTGAAAGCCGATGCCGGCCGAGATGCTCGCGCCCATGCAGATGACCGAGTCCATCACGCCGAGCGGCGGCATCATCCCGAGCGTGTAGCAGCCGATGTCCCCCGTGACGGCGATGTCCTTGTATTTTGTCATCGCGTAGAAGACGCCCCTGTGCGTGCAGCCGGGGCAGAGGACCGGCGGGCGCGGGGGGGGGGTCGCCTCGACGCCGTAGGCGTCGCCCTTCTCGCGCTCGACGAAAGCGGCCCGCACGATGCCCGCGTTGAGCTCGTCGACCGCCGGCAGGACCTCGCGTCCGACGCAGGCGATGCCGAGCGCCTTCACGAAGGTCTCGATGTACGGCTCGTTCTCCTCGACGACGTAGAGCTTCTCCACGCCCTCTGCGAAGGCCCCGATCAACTTCGCCGGTAGCGGATATGTGAAGCCGAGCTTCAGGAACGACACCTGGTCGCTCATGTCCTCGAAGGCCTCTTTCGCGTGCTGGTAGGAGATGCCGGTGGCGATGACGCCGATTTTTCGCTGCGGCGCCCATTCGATTTTGTTGTAGGGGCAGTTCTCCGAGAATTCGCGCAGCTTCGCCTCGCGTTCCTCGATGATGTAGCGGCGCCCCTTCGCCGAGGCGGGGGCCATGACGTTCTTGGAAGGAGTGCGTTCGTACGATTTCACGGCGACCTCGGTGCGCTCGCCCAGTTCGACGATCGTCTTGCTGTGGCAGATGCGCGTCGTGACGCGAAAGAGCACGGGGACGTCGAATTTCTCGGAGAGATCGAAGGCGGCCCGGATAAAATCCTTGCACTCCTGGCTGTCGGTGGGCTCGAACATCGGGAGCTTCGCGTGCATCGCGTACCAGCGGTTGTCCTGCTCGTTCTGAGAGCTGAAGAGGCCGGGGTCGTCCGCCGTAATGACGACGAGGCCGCCGTTGGCGCCGATGTACGACATCGTGAAGAGCGGGTCGGCCGCCACGTTGAGTCCCACGTGTTTCATCGCCGCCAGGCCGCGCGCCCCCGCGATGGACGCGCCCGCCGCGACTTCGAGGGCAACTTTCTCGTTCGTCGACCACTCGGAGTAAATTTCCTTGTATTGGACGACGTTCTCCAGAATTTCGGACGACGGCGTACCGGGATAAGCGGCGGCCACATGGCAACCGGCCTCCCAGGCGCCGCGCGCGATCGCTTCGTTGCCTGTCATGATTTGTTTCAAATTCTATTCCTCCCCATGAGCGCAAACTGTGTAACGGATGAACTCTTTTCTCACATCCGCATTATATCCCAAAAAAATAAAAAAATGCGGCGCCCGAGAGCGCCGCAGATCACGAAAAAGTATTTTTCAACGGTTGTCCTACGATGCGCAGTCGCACGCGAGAAGGATCGAGTACAGTTTGCTGCGCGCGGTCTCCGCGCGGGACGTGAGGACGATCGGCGCCGCGGCGCCGAGGACGACGCCGGACATCTCCGCGTGCACAAGGTGCGCGAGGCATTTGCCGAGGACGTTGCCGACTTCGATGGACGAGGTGAGAAAGAGGTCGACCTTGCCCGCGACCTTGCTCTCGAGGTGTTTGTGCTTCGCTGCCTCCTCGGAGAGGGCGACATCCAGGGCGATCGGTCCTTCGACGACGCAGGGGACGGAGAACTCCCCCGCCTCCCATGCCGCCACGATCGCGGCGGCGTCCACCGTGGCGGGCGCTTTTTCACTGACCTGTTCGTTGGCGGTGAGGATGGCCGCGTTCGGGCGCTCGTAGCCCATCGAGCGCAGGGCGACCAGCGCGTTTTCCAGAATCTGTTTTTTCTCGTTCAGGTCCGGCGCAATGTTGATGCCGCCGTCGGTGACGAAGATCAGGCGCCCCAATTCCTCCACTTCGAAGGCGGCCAGGTGGCTCAGAATCTTCCCTGCGCGCAGGCCTGTCTCCTTGTCGAGGACCGCACGCATGAAGTCGCTCGTATTGAGCAGGCCCTTCATCAGAACCTGGGCCTCTCCATCGTGGACGCATTTGACCGCCGCATGTGCGGCCTTTGCGTCGTCGGGCTCGTCGACGACCTTACAATTCGTAAAATCGAGCTCCGCGAGCAGCTCTTTCAGTTTTTTGCCGTCGCCGAAGAGTATGGGATCGATCTGCGCCGTCGTGTGCGCCAGTTTGACGGCCTCGAGGAGGTCTCTGTCGTGTGCCACGGCGACGCTCAGGGTTCGTTTGCCGCATCCGCAGATTTTTTCGACCATGGAAGCGTAACTTGTGATCATTTCAAATCCCCTCCCAACGCCAGATGCCGCGCGTACTGGATGAACTGCCTCGCGGTGCGTCCGGTATAACCCCCGCGGCCTACCTCCCACTGCAGGGCCATCCGTTCGAGCTCCTCTTTCGGAACCCGCAGCTCCTCCTCCCTTGCCATCGTTTCGATCATCTCCAGGTACAGATCCCTGTCCGCCGAACCATACCAGATCGTGACGCCGAAACGATCGGCGAGCGAGTGCTTCTCCTGCATCGTGTCCCAGCCATGCACGTCGTCGCTCGCGCTCTTGCGGTCCTTCCAGACCTCGCGGATCAGGTTTCTGCGGTTGGAGGTCGCGTAGATCAGCACGTTGTCCGGTTTGCGCTCGAGGCCGCCCTCTATGATGGCCTTTAGGTACTTGTACTCGACCTCGAATTCCTCGAACGAAAGATCGTCCATGAAGAGGATGAAGCGATAGTTGCGATCCCGAACGCAGTTCAGGATCTCCGCGATGTCGCGATATTGTTCCTTGTGAACTTCTATCATGCGAAGTCCCCTGCGCACGAAACCGGGTTCGTTCAAAAGAGCTTTGACCGAGGAGGATTTGCCCGTTCCGCTGTCGCCGAAGAGCAGAACGTTGTTTGCAGTCTTCCCCGAGAGAAACTGTTCGGTGTTGGCGAGCAGCTCCGTTTTCTGTTCTTCGTAGCCGACGAGGGAGTCGAGCGCGTATTTTTCGAGGTCGAAAATCGGGACGAGGTTACCCGCTCCTCCGTGCGTCTGCCACTTGAAAGCGCGGTTAAGCGCGAAAATGCCGGAGCCGTGTGCCATGTAGAAGGAGAGAAGTTGCGCGAGCGCGCGTTTGGGTTCGGATGCGGCGACCGCCGAGAAGATTTTTTCAGCCAGTCCGAGGACGAGAGCCTTTGCCTCGTCCTCGAGCGCAAGCGCGCTCTTGCGCGATGGCACATAGCAGCCGAGGGGTTTGAACCGCGCGAGGCTTTCGTCCGATTCGACAATTTCCTGTATCTTGCCGACCACCGCGCAGAGGGAGTTCAACTCTTCGAGAGCGATTTCGGCGAGGGTGCCGGAGGGCATACCGTCCAGTTCCGTCGCTTTTCCGAGGATGTTTTCGTCCTCGCAGAGGCGAAGCGCGAGAAAGATGTGCCACAAATTGCCGCCGAGCGAATACGCCTCTGCCTCCTCGAGGATGTCGGCGGCGGCGTCTGCGATCAGCTGCGAAATTTGTGCCGTCTTCGCCCTCGCCTCCAGGGGGGAGGGCGAAAGGGCCGCCGCTTCGCTCAGGGACGCGAAGGTCTTCTTTTGGGAGATATTTTTGAAGATAATCATAAGGGTTGCGTCAACCCCTCTTCCATGACGTGTTCGGGAACTTGTTCGACGTCTCTCAATATATTGTTCAGATGTGTCTCCATCGTCCTGCCGGCAAGGTCGGAGTTCCCCCGCTCGAGCGCGGAGATGATCTTTTCGTGATCGTCGCTCATGATCTCTTTCGAGTGATAGCGGATTTTTTCCAGCTTTCTCGCGTACTCTCCGCCGTGCCAGATCAATTTCAAAGCGGCAGCCAGCGTGTTGTTCCCGGAGGCCTCGGCGATTACCGTGTGAAACTCCGTGTCCATCTCGGAGACGCTCTTGTGTCGCTTCAACAATCTGCCGCTCTCTTTTACGGCACGTCTGAGCTGCTTGATCTGCTCCGGGGTAATGCGCGGCGCCGCAAGTTCGACAAGGGCTACCTCGACTGCTCTTCGCGCCACGAGAATATCGATCAACTCTTCCTTCTCGCGGGGGTTCAGATGTTTCGCGAGCTGGGCGGTCAATTCGTAACTTTTGCGGCTCTGCTGGTACTCTCTTAAATGTTTCAATCCGAGCGGAGTCAGCGCTCTTCCGCGGCTGCCGTTTTTCGCGAGCAGCCCTTCCCGTTCGAGATCCCGCAGGGCACGCCCCGCAGTCGGTTCGCTGACGACGATCCCCGCTTCGTAAAGGGCCGCCTGCGCCTTTCCGGCGCCCATGCTGCCGTCGTTTTCGATAACGCCGAGCAGTGTTACGTACTTGGGATCCTGCATATTGATCAACATCGCCGAGATCGCCCCCCATGCACGTTAGAATAACATATTTATAAATGTTTTGCCAAATTGCCTTGACGTTTGGAATGGCGAAAGTATAATCATCATTAATGATGATGCATATCACACCACATCATTCTCTGAAGGAGGAGGCATGTTGAGGATGCATGCGGCGAAAGCATTGTTGGAGATGTTGAAATGCTACGATGTCACGGACGTCTTTGGATTGCCCGACGAGACCACTCTCGATCTTTACCGGGCCTGGGAGGGTTTCCCGGATATCGCGTATCACATGTGCCGTGACGAGCGCAGTTTGGTCTTCATGGCGGACGGTTATGCAAAAGCGACTGGCAAGGTGGGAATCTGCGAGGGGCCAAGCGTCGGCGCAACCCACATGATCCCCGGCGTGACCGAGGCGCATGCGGCCTGCATTCCGATGATCGTCTTCACATCGGACGTGTCTCTCGACACCACGAAAAAGAATATGCTCACCGGCTTCGATCAAACCGCGATCTTCCAGGGTGTGACGAAGGACTCGTTTACGATAACCAGGGCGAGCGAGATTCCGTTCGTCATCCGGCGGGCCTTTCGCCGCGCCACGAGTGGGCGGCCCGGCCCCGTTCATGTGAGAATCCCGCAGGATGTCTACTGCGGCGAAGGAGGGTGTCGCCGCAACGGCGAAGCTTCTGGTTCGCTCCGCGCGGCCTGTGATGATCTGTTGGCAGGGGGCCGTCCATTCCGGCGCGTGGGAGCCGGTGTGCGCGCTCGCGGAGAAGTTGAACGTGCTGGTGGGTTCGACCATCAACGCAAAGGGAATTTTCCCGGAGACCCATCCACTCTCTCTTGGTGTAATCGGTGCGCGGGGTGGCAGAGAGTGGGCGAACCGTTGCGTCACGGGCGCGGATTTGATTCTGTTCGTAGGGAGCCGTACCGATTCGGCTGGTACCAACGGATGGACCGTGCCGAACGCGGAGTCGAAGGTGGCGATGATTCAGATCGACGTCTCCGAACACGAACTCGGCAACAACTACGACGTTTTGCCGCTGCTGGGAGACGCGCGCGAAACGTTGAGCGCAATTCTGGACGCGCTGCCCGCATCCGTCGATTCGGAAGCGAGAATCGAATGGGTGGCGGAGGCAAAAAAGACCAGGGAGGAGCACGAAGCGAAGCTCGACGAATTCGAGAAAAACCTGGGCGACAAGATCACTCCCTTCTCCGTCGCGCGGCTTCTCGAGCGCACAATGCCGGACGATGCTTTTTTCGCCATCGACCCGGGCGTGTCGGCCGTCTACCCTGCCGCGTTCATGCGCCTGAAAGCTGCGGGCCGCAGAACGGCTTATAACTTCGCAATGGGTGCGCTCGGTTATGCCATCCCGGCCGCAATCGGAGCCCGAGCCGGCATTGAAAACAGCAGGCGTGTGGTCGGCCTCGTCGGCGACGGCAGCTTCGGGTTTACCGCCGGAGAGCTGGCTTTCCTCTTGGACGATTGCGCGAAAGCGCCCGGCCCGAAACTGATTGCCTTGCCGGTCGCGGCCGAGGATGAGGAGCTTCCCCCGCCCCCGGGTGGTACAATTACGCGAAATCGGCCGGCCTGTCGAACCTCTACGGGTGCGACTGCATGTCGTAGCGTTCCGAGTCGGCGGTGATAAAGCAAAAAAAGAGGAGAGGTTCGAAGCCCCTCCTCTTTATTTATATTTAAACCAGCTATACAGGTTGCGCTTCTTTTTCGAAGCGAAGGGAGGAGTGTGCGTCCTCCCCCTCTTGCGAGATGGCGACGTTGACATGATCCCCCGAGGAGATGATCCCCTCCAGCAACATGTCCGCCAATTTGTCCTCCACGAGGCGTTGTATCGTCCGGCGCAGCGGCCTCGCCCCGTATTTGGGGTCGAAGCCCTCGTCGAGAAGCAGCTTGCACGCCGTCTCGTCGATCGACAGCGCCACCTCCTGGTCAGCCGCGCGACGAACCACGTCCTTCAACATGACCTCGGTGATCTTGAGAAGTTCGTCTTTGTTCAGCGGCTTGAAGACGACGATGTCGTCGATCCTGTTCAGAAACTCCGGCTTGAAGGTTTTCTTTACCCCTTCCAGAATCGTGCTCTTCATTCGATTCCAATCGGCGTCCTCCTTGCCCTTCTCGTCAGCCCCCAGCCCAAAGCCGAGCGACTGCCCCTTGACGATGTTCTCCGCGCCGACGTTGCTCGTCATGATGACGACTGCGTTGCGGAAGTCGACTTTATGCCCCTGCCCGTCCGTCACGTGCCCGTCCTCGAGTACCTGCAGCAGCAAGTTGAAGAGGTCGGGGTGAGCCTTCTCGATTTCGTCAAAGAGCACGACGGAGTACGGTTTGCGCCGCATCATCTCCGTCAGCTTGCCGCCTGCCTCATAGCCGACATAGCCGGGCGGCGCTCCGATCAGTTTGGCAACCTCGTGCCGCTCCATGTATTCGCTCATGTCGAAGCGCAACAACGCGTCCTCGTTGCCGAAAAGAAACTCCGCAAGGGAGCGGGCGAGCTCCGTCTTGCCGACGCCCGTCGGCCCCAGGAAGAGAAAGCTTCCGACCGGGCGCTTCGAATCTTTCATGCCGCTGCGCGCGCGCCTGATGGCCTTGGCCACCGAACCGATCGCCTCGTCCTGGCCGATCATGCGTTTGTGGATCTCTTCCTCCATGCGCCGCAAGCGTTGCGCCTCCTCCTCCGTCATCTGCACGACGGGGATACCGGTCCACTCGCCCACGACGGCGGCGATGTCGTTCACCGAAACCTCCGGCGTCAATTGAGCGCGCTGCTTCTGCCAGTTTCTACGCGCTTCTTCCAGTTCGTCGAGCAGGCGACGCTCGTCGTCGCGCAGGCGCGCCGCGAGTTCGAACTCTTGAGCGACGACAACGGCCTCCTTTTCCTTACGGAGGTCGGCTAGTTGTTTTTCAAGATCCTTGATCGCTTCCGGCGCTTCCATTGCGTTCAAACGCACTTTGGCCGCCGCCTCGTCTATGAGGTCGATCGCCTTGTCCGGGAGAAAGCGCCCGGTGATATACCGCCCCGAGAGCCGAGCGGCCGCCGCCAGCGCTTCATCGGAGAATTCGACCCGGTGATGCGATTCGTAGTGTTCGCGAAGGCCCATCAAAATTTGAATCGTGTCCTCCACGGAGGGCTCGTCGACCATGACCGGCTGGAAACGGCGCTCGAGCGCGCTGTCTTTTTCGATGTACTTTCGGAATTCGTCCATCGTCGTGGCGCCTATCACCTGTATTTCGCCGCGCGCCAGGCTCGGTTTCAGAATGTTCGCGGCGTCCACCGCGCCCTCGGCGCCGCCGGCGCCGATGATCGTGTGGATTTCATCGATGAAGAGGACGACACCCTTCGCTTCCTTCAACTCCTTGAGAATGCGGCGCATTCTCTCCTCGAACTCGCCGCGGTACTTCGTGCCCGCCACGAGGTTGGCGACGTTGAGCTGTACGACTCGTTTGTCCCTGAGCATGTCGGGGATCTCCCCGGAGGCGATCTTGAGGGCCAACCCCTCGACCACGGCCGTTTTGCCGACGCCGGGGTCACCGATCAGGACGGGGTTGTTTTTCGTCCGGCGCGTGAGGATCTGCGAGATGCGCGTAATCTCCTTGTCTCGTCCGATGACGGGGTCGAGCTCGCCCTTGCGCGCCAACTCCGAGAGATCTGTACAAAGCTGGTTGATCGTCGGCGTCTTCGAGGTGTCCGCCCGACGGTCGTTTTCGTCGGTCTGCGCCGTGCTACCCACGGAGGCAAATTGCATTTCGTCCGTCTCGGCGGTCAGGCCCTGGATTTCTTTGCGCATTCTCGGTAGCGAGATTCCGGCGTTGCCCAGAACCTGAGCAGCCAGTCCCTCCCCCTCCGAGACAAGGCCGAGCAGGATATGCTCCGCGCCGACATAGTTGATTCCCATGCTGCGCGCTTCGCGCATGGCCATGTCGAGCACCCGCTTGGCCCTCGGCGAGAGGGGCAGGTCGACCATTTTTTCCCTCGGCTGCCCTCTTTCGATCAACGTTTCTATCCGATGGCGCAGTTCGTCCGGGTTGACGCCCGCGCTGTAAAGAGCCTGCGAGGTGACGTTGTCGAGGTCGTCCAGCACCCCCAGAAGCAGGTGCTCCGTTCCGATGACGTCGTGTCCCATGGCAAGGGCCTCTTTGTGCGCAAGCTGAACCACTCTTTTTCCTCTTTCGTTGAAAAATTGCCACATGATTCCTACAACTCCTTACGTCGAACTTCTATTCTCTATAAAGCGCCTGAAAAGAGTGGCTCTCAAGGAGAGCTCCTCCGATTCATCGACGATGCATCGCGCTTCTGCGTTCAGGTGATACGGTTGAGACGTTATGAACATATGTTTCCATTCATCATCCGGCAGAGGAGGCAGATACCCCAGTTCGGAGCCGAGTTTGACGAAGGATAGCGCGTTGATCGCCTCCTCCAGCGAAAGCAATCTGGCGTGACGCAGTGTTCCCCAGGATCTCCAGAACCGGTCGATCATCGTCTCATCCCGATCATCCTTCATCTCCCGCCTCGCGAGAAGCTCCCGTGATGTCAGAAGCTCCGAGGCGCCCTGTAGCATGGAGACGATCTCCACCGGCGAAATTGCAAGTGTCACTTTATTGGACGCCAGATAAAAACTGCCCGCCGGTTCGCCGCTGTGCTGCGCCAGCTTGTACAAGGCCACGCGCGGCCAGTCGCGGTCCAGCGCCAGAGAGGCTCTTTTGATCCCACCCGTGTAATCCAGACCGGGCAGGTGCAGAAGGACGGAAGCCTGCATACCCGTGCCCACCGAGCCGGGATCCGCCGTAAGGTAACCGAGGACGGTGTCCTTCGCGTACTTGAGGGCAAGCGCCTCATTCAACGCGGAGGCGACGCGATAGCTCTCATGCAGTTCGAGCCCCCCGAGGGAGACGGCAATCGAGAGATGATCGACCTCGTTGATCATGCAGGAGATCGTACCGTCGCAGTCTCTGACGATAAAACGGCCCGCTCCGCCTTGCATGAACGAGGGTGAGATCAGGCGCTTTTCGAGCAACAGGTTCTTCGAGACGTCATCCAGGTTGTCGAGCATCCTCGAATCGCACTTTTGCCATGTGTCGCTTCCGCCGATTCTCGACAGCACGACCGCCGCTACGTCGTACAGCTGCGAATTGTCGCACTTACCGGGAAAAGGAAACTCCGCAAGGTTGCGCCTGATTTTGACCTGGCTGACGAGAGGCACGAGGGCTCTCGAACGATAGGCCCCCTCGTCTTTGTCTCCAGGCGTACTCAGCCAGGCCAGATCTATTTTGGAAAAGTAATCGGTCAACATGTCGGCTCTTCGCCTTCCAGAAGCGGTTTCAAGAGATCTCTCAACTTGGCCGCGCGCTCGTATTCTTCGCGTGAAACCGCGTCGTCGATCTCCCCCTTCAATCTTCGGATGTCGGCCTCCCTCTCTTCATTCGTATATTCGAGGTTTTGTTCCTCCGAGATTGTCTCCGGGGCCAGAACGGCTATATCCGAAAACAGTTTCGACGTACCCTCCCAGTGGCTCTCGGCTCCCTGTATCTGCTGCAGTTTCGCGCCCAAAGGGAAGCGAAACGCCTGGTAGCACTCCGCACATCCCAAAATGCCTCTGTTGCGAAACTCTCGATAGACCATGCCGCAGGCAGGACAGACGATTCCGTCGTATTTTTCCTCGTCTCGTTTCGACTGCAGACGGACGATTTTCTTTCGTTGCGGCGCGTCCATCTCGTGCAGGGAGAAAGAAATCGTAATACTTGGCAATTGAGTCGAAAGAAAACCGAGTTCCTCCGCACACACCCTGCACAGATTGATATCCTGTACCTCGTTGTTCACGACCTGTTTCACAAGAACTTCCACTTCCCGCTTTCCGCAGTTCCCGCAGAGCATAAGATCATCTCCCTAGGACATGGCGAGGCTGACGAGTATTTTTTTCAGCAACTCGGCGCGCAGCGTATCTCTTTTATACGGCGGAAGATCGAAGAGAATGCGCCCCTGTTCGTCCTGATTTCGTAGAGAGACCTCGACCAGCAGGCGCTCTCTCGCCGTGAGCATCTTCCGCTCCTGCAGGCTGATCAGCAGCCTGCGCGCATCCTGTTCCGATACGGCGTTGCCGACGAGAGCCTCCAGGTGTTCCGCGCACTCGTCGCAATCGCCGAAGCGAAGCTGCATGATTCGTATGAAACCATGCCCGCCACGCTGGCTTTGGATCAAAAAACCGTGCTCCGGCGCAAAGCGACTGCGCAGGACGTAGTTGATCTGACTGGGAACACAGCCGAATTTTTCGGCAAGATCTTTGCGTCTCAAAACGATCTCGCTTTTGCTGGTATCCTCCAAAAGAGTCACTATATAATCCCCGATGACTTTCGTGAGGCTCGACGACATCAATGCCACTCCAATCCTAGTATATCCTCCGGCAATTATAGAGCATGGTCAATATAAGTCAAGGACGTTTTGCCGGCAGTCACAAAAAAACAGAGGCAAGCTTCGCTGCTCGCCTCTACGTAAGAGTATGAAAACCGGAAGCATGCCTGACCTTTTCCCCCCTGTTTCTGAGGATAGCCGACCTCTTCTCGTCTATTTAAAAAGAATTCGCGAAACTTTGTTCTCGGTACCCGCGATCAGGCGCTGGATATTCTCCCTGTGCCGCCACACCGTCAGCGCGACCAGCAGGATGGCCACAACGTAGTAGGGGGTCGGCATCGAAAAGATGGGCATGAAAAGCGCCGCGATCGCCAACGCGATCATCGAGGAGATCGAGACGTATCCGGTCGCCTCGCGGGTGAGAAACCAAGCCAGGCCGCCGAAAATGGCGGGGAGCGGGTTGAAAAAATCGAAACAGCCGAAGACGCCGAAAGTCGTCGCCACGCCTTTGCCACCCTTGAATCGGAGCCATACCGGGTAATCGTGTCCGAGAACGCCCGCAAAGCCGATCAGGGCGAGCAGCGACGCGCTTTCCACGCCGGCGATCATTGCGATCAGGATTGCGATGCCGCCCTTGAGCATATCGGCAATTGCCGTGACGATGGCCCATTTTTTGCCGAGGACTCTCGACACGTTCGTCGCGCCGATGTTGCCCGATCCGAAATTGCGAATATCCTCGCCGATCAGCAGTTTGACGATGACGTAGCCCGTCGGGCACGAGCCGAGAAGATAACCGAACGCCATCCAGCATATATACGCGACGAATCCGTAACCATCCATCATGTTTGCCCCCTACGCGAGCTTTTGATGCAACGAAACACCGTCGTATTATATGACAGATTGCGGATAAGAAAAAGGGCGGATCGCTCCGCCCTTCTCCATTGGTATAAGAGGTTCTATTCTGCCGATGAAAGGTTGACCGCGGGAGAATCGCTCTTGAGGGCGTTGATTGCCTCGCGCACCATCAGCACCGCCAACACCATCAGTACGATGGAGACGACGACGAGCAGGTAGTTCGGAGCGGCTGCGAGGAACTGGTCGCGAATCAACAGCACAAGGGCGGCCAGCGTGGTGACGAGCATGAACCACATCGGCGCCATCAGGAAGCCGACGCTCTTTTTGAGGCCCTTCTGCACGAACACCGCGATCGCAAGCAGAGCAAGGGCAGCCACAAGCTGGTTGGCGCTGCCGAAGATCGGCCATATGGCGGCCGAGGCCGGGATTACAGCGCCCGTCGCCGTGGTGGTCTTCATCTTGAGCAGCGCTACCGCGCCGATCACCGCGAGAACGGTGGCGACGTATTTGTTGATTTTATAGTTCGACAGCTCCTGAATCTGGTAGCGCGTAAGGCGGGTCGCCGTGTCGAGGGACGTGAGGATGAAAGAGTTGATGGCGAGCGCCCCCATGGCGATGCCGACCTCGGGCCTGATGCCGATGAGGGCCGCGAACTGGCCGAAGCCCTGCGCGTACGTCATGACGGGGCCGCCCTGCTCGGCGATCTTTCCGCTGATCATGATCGTGCCGATGGCCATGACGGCGACCACGCCCTCCAGAAGCATCGAGCCGTAACCGACGAGGATGCTGTCCGTCTCCCTGCGAAGTTGCTTGGACGTGGTTCCGCTGCCGACGAGCGAATGGAAGCCTGATATCGCGCCGCACGCGACGATGACGAAGAGCATCGGCCACAGGTACTGGTTGTTGTTCGGCCCGGCGCTCAAGGTCTTGAAGGCGGGAAGCACGATCTCGAACTTTGTTCCGAAGATCATGCCGACTGCGCCGACGATTACGGCGAAATAGAGAAAATACGA
Source organism: Synergistaceae bacterium (assembly GCA_031549185.1). Classification (GTDB taxonomy): domain Bacteria; phylum Synergistota; class Synergistia; order Synergistales; family Synergistaceae; genus JAVBQG01. The sequence goes on from JAVBQG010000046.1 coordinate 75,451, forward strand.
CGCCAGATAGTCTCTGGGCTGCAGCAGAAGCCACACCGGGAGAACGGACGCAAACAGAATGTAGGCGACCAGAATCCACATCCACGCGTCCTTGGAGAGCTTGAACGGCTCCGCAACGGCGGGGAACTGCGTCGCAAACCAGCACGCGCCGAGGATGATCGGCACCATGACGACCGTCACCGGCCAGATGGAGATTTTATAACGATAGACGAGGCAGCCGAAGATGACCGCCATCACCATGTACAGGCAGGCCGAAAAAGCCACCGCCGCGTTCGCGGCCATCGTATCGACGGCGAGCTGCAGAAAGACCGCGACGACCAGAACCAGCGCCAGAATGGTGAAGCAGAGGAAGAGCACCTTGGCCCTCTGTCCCATCCAGCGATAGACGACCTCGCCCACGGACTTTCCCTCGTGGCGAATCGAGGAGATGATTGCCCCCGCGTCATGCGGCCCTCCGATGAAAGCGGAACCGAGCAGGCACCAGAGGTACGCCGGTAGCCATCCAAACATCGATGCGGCTGTGATTGGCCCTACGACCGGTCCCGCGCCTGCTATGGACGAGAAGTGATGTCCCATCAGCACCGCCGGATGGGTCGGGCAGTAATCCAGGCCGTCATACAGGCAGACGGATGGCGCCTCTTTCGTGTCGTCCAGCGAGAACGTGTCGACCAGGTACTTCCCGTAAAACTTGTAACAAATCCCAAAAAAGATAATCGCGCCTAAAAACAAAAAAGCAAGCATCCAGATACACCTCCACTTTGCAGAATTTCGAACGACTGACAGTTTTTACGCCGTCACCGTACGTCTTTGCCGATCGCAACACCTCCTTCGGTTTTGCCTGCGCCCCGATGTATCTCGATTGCTTTGTCCACCAGCGGCGCCAGGTCTTTGATCCTGCGGTTCCATTTACCACCGGGCCAGTATGTGTGAAACTCCTTGTAGCCTTTGAATCCGAGCATAAACGACTGAATCCGGAAGAGAGGAGCCTCTCTGTCTATCAAGAATAGAAAGCGTTGTGTCATGACGTCTTCGACCGGATGTGTCGAAGACCAGAGGTTTTCGCGGGAGGCGTCCGAACCTGCCGTCCACACGATCGTATCGACTGCGTAATATCTGGCAACCTCGCCGATCAGCGCGGGTTTTACGAACGCAACCCGTCTCCTGACGCCCGACAACTCGCCTAAATTCCACGGCTCGAAACCCCAATAACTCCATAAACCCATATCGCTTTCCATTATTTTAGCGAGAGAATTCATCCATTTCCAGCCCTTTCATAAAAAAACAGGCGAGGAGGAACTCCCCCCCACCTCCCCGCCTGTCGATATGCGTTGTCTCCGAACTGCGCCGCTGTTTATGGAACTGTAATCTCGCCGGTGCGGGAACCCATGATGATGCAGAATGCTTCCGCCTTGATCTTCGTCCCCGAGGGTTGCGTGCCCAATTGGAACGTATCTGTGAAGCCCTCCGCGTTCGTCTGGGACTGATACTCTTTTTGCGTCGCTATTTTGTCGTTCACGTAGACGATCACCTTGTTGATATAGTGTTTCTGCGGGTCGTTGACCGGATGATCCACCGCGACCGTCAACGTGCCGTTCGGGTTCCACGATAGATTTACCGTCTTGGGCGGATGCGCGGAAGCAATTGCGGCTACGCCCAGGAGCGCAAGCGTGAAAACGGCCAACAGAATTTTCTTTCGAGTCGTCAAAGACGACACCTCCTCTTCGCGCGATGCGGCAGCGCTATTTTTTAAGAAAATCCAGGATTTCTCCAAAATCCGGCAGCGTTCTTATCTCATATACCTTGACCCAGGCAACCTTGCCGTTCTCGTCGATCAGGATATTCGCGCGCTCGGAGAAACCGTCGTTCTGGCGGAAGATGCCGAGGCTTTCGGCGACCCCGCCATGTGGCCAGAAGTCCGCCAGCATGCGAAGTTTTTTCAACCCCATCGACTCGCTCCACGCTTTTTTCGAAGGAGAGGCGTCGATACTCATGCCAAACGGCACCGTGTTCAGGGCCTCGAACTGACCGTGTACTTCTTCCAACTTTTGCATCTGCTGCGTGCAAACACCGGTCCACGCGAGCGGGTGGAAGGAGAGCAACACTTTTTTCCCCTCCAGCGCGGAGAGGGAGACCTCCTGGTCGAACTGATCGTCCAGAATGAAATCCGGTGCTTTGGTGCCAACTGCGATTGCCTGTCCCATTTTTTTACACCTCCGTCAAATTTTACGTGCTTCGAAACCCAGGTCGGAAATAGCCTCCATTATTGCGGACAGTTGCGCGCCCTGTAAATCGATCTCTATTTCCTTCTTCGCCAGGTCGGCGGAAATCAGGGTCGCCCCCAACTCCGACAGGGCGTTTCGAATCCGCGAAACACAGTGTTCGCACGACATGCCTTCTACTGCAAGCTTCATCGCAGCTACCCTCTTTCTCGGAAAACTGTAATGATCGCAAAGGTGGGAATCGTGGAGATCGCCAACCCTCACGAGGAAATTTCGGACATACGCGTCAACCCGTATGCTGAAATGATAATAAACCATTTGGTTGTGGTAAAGCGAAGGTCTTTTTGCTTAAAAATACGCAGTGTTAGCGCAGGCGTCAACATTTGCGTCTGCCAGTCGTAGCGAAAGATAGCTGGAACGGGCTGCCCCGTGCTGTAAACCCGCATGCCGATTGACTCGCTCTTCCACTCCTCCCACTTGTAATCGCCCTGCCATCTGACGGACAGGATGCCCGAAGGAGAGCTCGGAGAAACCGCGATTTCAAAATTCTTTCCCGCCAGCGTCGCGCGATAAATCTGGTCGTCGAGCCATGCGGTCGCGCGCGCAACTTCCTTGGCTAGATTCTCCTCAGAGTACGGGTCGGAGAGGCGTCTGGCAAGGCTGCCTCCCGTAAGAAAGAGACACCCGTACAGGATGGAGAGCACGGCGACGGCGATAAGAATCTCGACCAGAGTGAAACCGCGCGTCCCTAGTCTTGTAAACATTTTTTCGCTTCTTGCAGCAGCCATGACTGGAATGGGTTTTTTCTTCTGAACACCTTGCCCGTTTCGTCCACAAACGCATGTTTGGTCCAGCCCTCGGCCAACAGTTGGGCGTCGTCGAGCCACGCCTGGTATTCGAAGAGGATGCTCTGCGGCCTGATCTGTTCGAGAGGCGTCCGGCAGTAAAGATGGACGATATCGTCGTATCGGGCGGGGTGTTTGTAGCGGCAGTGGGCTTCGACCACCGGCAGCATGATCCCCCGCTCCTCCCATTCCCGGTAGGTCATGCCGAAGATTCTGCAAAACTCCGTGCGCGATATTTCGAACCAGGAGAGGTAGTTTGCGTTGTACACGATGCCCATCTTGTCCGTTTCGCTGTACCTCACCCGCAAAGCGATCGTGAACATAAAGCCGGTTTTCATTTTTCCCACAGGAGCGCCTCCCTTATCAACCTCTTCTTGCATATTGAATCGCTTTGTATATAATACTACCTTGAACGGAGGGCTGGCCGAGTGGTCGAAGGCGGTTGACTTGAAATCAATTGTGGGGCGACCCACCGCGGGTTCGAATCCTGCGCCCTCCGCCAACCTTGCGCAAACTCGGGACGGCTAATTTTAAGGCAAACTTGGCACTTTAGAAATCACAAAGCACACCCTCCGCCAAATCTCATGCGTTTCATCGTTACCAATGTCAAAGAAAATCAAAGATAGAAGTTCCTCGCGGGGATCTCTATCAAACCCCCTCCATGATACACGGAAACCGAGGGAATCTGCTACCCCACACCCCTCGTCGCGACAGCAGTGGCGGCATAAATGCGCAGATTTATTTTTGTTGTAAACGATCATCGTGCATTTGAGGAGAGAGGAGGGGGATTCCCGCGATGGTAGAATATGTCGAGACGAATCGCGACATCTGGGGGCAATTGACCCGCCTCGTTCTACCGCTTCTCGTCGGAAATATCTTTCAGCAGTTCTACAACATCGTCTCCACGCTGATTGTGGGCCGCGTGATCGGAGAGTCCGCCTTCGCGGCGCTGGGCATTGCCGGAAGCGTGATGAATCTGTATATTTTTATCCTGAATGGCGTCTGTGTCGGAATATCCGTTCTCCTGGCCCATCTGCACGGTGGCGGCGACCGGGCCTATTTCCGCAGGGGCATATTCATCGCCGCAAGCGCCGGCACAGTCTTTACCTTGGTGTTGAGCGTCGCCTCCATCCTCTCCCTCCCGCCCCTCCTGCGTCTGATACGGACGCCGGCCGAATTGCAATTCTACATTCAGCAGTACCTGAACGTCATTCTGACGGGGCTGATCGCCACGTTTCTCTATAACCTGTGTGCCGCCATACTCCGTTCTGTCGGAAACACCAGGTCCGCCTTGATTTTTCTGATTGTAGCCGTTTTCTGCAACGCAGCGCTCACGTTGATCCTGGTGGCATATTGCGGTCTAGGTATTTCCGGGGCGGGATACGCCACGGTTTTTTCGCAGTTGTTCTCAGCGTTCCTCTGTTGGAAATACATCAAAAAGAGGATGCCGTTTCTCCTCGTCCGTCGAGCCGACATGCGGTACGATGGTGTTCTGTTGCGCAGGGTGGCGCAATACGCCTCTATCTCCGCGCTGCACCAATCGAGCCTGTATATCGGAAAGATTTTCGTGCAGGGGGCGGTCAACTCCCTGGGGACGGCGAGCATCGCCGCGTACACGGCGGCAGAGCGGATCGAAGGAATTGCCAACGCCTTCGGCACCAGCGGTTCGGAGGCGGTCTCGATCTATGTGGCGCACAAGAGCGGCGCGGGTGACCGCGAGCTGGCTCGAAGGGGTTTATCCGTGGGCCTTTTTCTCCTCCTGATTCTGGGCATCGCTTCGTCCCTTGCGATGTTTCTTTTCGCCAGGCCATGCGTCGGCGTGTTCATGGGAAGCAAAGGGTTTACGTCCGTCTCGCTGCAGGAGGGGGTCGGTTATCTTCGAGCGATGTCCGTTTTCTATATCCTGAGTTTTATCGGGAATGCGTTTGTGGGTTATTTTCGCGGCATCGGCAGATTCAACATCCCGCTCGTCGGAACGACGATCCAGATCACGTTGCGAGTCATTTTTTCCTATACGCTCGCCTCTCGTTTTGGGCTGAACGCGGTCGCGATTGCAACTTGCATTGGCTGGGGAGCGATCGTCGCCTTCCAGATACGCGTATACCGAAGCACGTTGCGAAGAGAAAAACTGGAGGACGCCATGGGTCTACCGTAGATTGCTCCGCTTGATCTGTCCCAGGATGTCCCGCAATTCGGCAATCGTCTCTCCCCTTATCGGTCGATCCCTGAAATAGTCGTCCTCGAACGCCTGGACAAATCGCCAGGCGAGCGCGCGCAACTCTCCCCCGCCGGCAGCGGGGATCGAACGAACGAACTCTTCCAATCCTTCGCTCGGGTGTTTGACATATCCCCGCCGCTTCATCGCGGATAGGAATTTTTTCAGCAGGGCTTTTTCCGGACTTTGACGCGAAGTCCTGTACAGGAGAAAACAAAGCGCGGAACCGCTTGCGGCGAGTACGATTGCGACGATCGGGCAGAGCGCGGAGCGGAGCGCGCTTTTGAGCCGCTCGACCGCGGGCGCGAACGACTCGCCGGGGTTCATGAGGAAGGCCTGGAGCCTTTCGAGCGCTTCGAGCTGCATCTCGCCGCTGTATTCGACCACCAACTGCGAGACGCGATAGTTCAAGATGTCCAGATACATGCCGAATGTGCCTGGCGCCCTTTTCTCGAGGCCCTCTTCGATCGAGTCGTTCGCTGGAGTGGGGTCGTAGCGCCGCCACACCTGTTCCTCCGAGTCCCATAGTTCTACCCACGCATGGGCGTTCCGTTGCATGACGATATAATACCCGCCGCCGTCGTTGTAATACCCGCCTCTGTATCCGGCGATCAAGCGCGACGGAATGCCTGCCATGCGGCATAGAACAGCCATGGACGAGGCGAAGTACTCGCAGTTGCCCCGTTTGTAGGTGAAAAGAAAATCTTCGAGCGCGTTCGGGGAAGTCGGCAGGTTTTCGAGCGTGTAGGTGAAGGCCGGCGGAGCCAGGTACGACTGGATCGCGCGGATTTTTCCCTTTTCGTCCAAACCGTCCGTGAGCTGGCGGGCGAGGTCCCGGATGCGCGGGCTGAAGTTCTCCGGCAGCCGCAGGTAGAAGTCCTTCCGGAAGTCGGGGTTGAACGGTTTCATGACGGGCGTGAGCGCGGAAACGACATTGTAGGAGAGCTGTTTGGCAGGGCGGGAGCCGAGCCTCATGTAGATGCCCTCCCCGATATGGGCCGCACCCTCGCCGTTTACGACGACCGGTTTGTCGAGGGCGAAGAGCACGCGGAATTGCCCCTGCTCGAGAAAGATATGCTGTTGCACGCGCTCGCCCGTGACGCCGAACGTGCGCTCTGCCGGGCTTCTGTACTGCCTGGCAAGCCATTCGTTGCCCTCGAACGCATTGAGGACGAGCCCCCGCCAGTACAGGTCGCTCCCTGCAATTTGCGGCATTTCCGCCCGCAGGGCAATCTCGTTGCTCTCCTGAATACGCCCGATCGTGCCGTGCGTGATGCGGTCGGAGAAGCCGGCGGTCGCCGATCCAAGCCCCTGATACTGCGCCCGGGCCAACGCGACGCGCGCGCGCGGCGCGGTAAAGAAGAGAACCAGGCAGACCGGGAGCATCATCAGCCATATCACGAGCGCTCTCGTGAGGAGTTGCCGGATTCCATCGCGTGTGAATTTTAAGCCGGCGGAGCGGGCGAAGAGAGTGCAGAGAAGAAGCCCCAGCCCGAGGAAGTAGCTCATGGCGACGTAATAGAAGACGAACTCGGCGCGCAGCGAGAGGACGGCCGCGCTGACGATCGCGATCACGGCAAGGATGATGATCTGCACGTGGTCGCGCGCGCCTTTGTCCTCCAGCAGCTTGACCGCCAGCATCAGCAGGACGGCTCCCATGAAGGTCTCCACGACGGAGTCGATGCGCGCGGTCGCCACCGCCGTGCCGAAGGCAGCCAGCGAAATGACGTTGATGAAGACGCGCGACGGATGTTTCCATTTGAATGTGTCGATAAAAACGGAGAAGGCGAGCGCCACGAGAAAACCGAGCGAGTATGCCGGCCTCACGAGATTTCTGCACGCGAGGAAGGCGGTCAGCGCGCAGGCGAACGAGTTGAAACCGAGAAATTTTTTCAACGGCACGGATAGCTTACTCATAGAACGCGAGCCTCTCCAGCATGATCAACTTGTCCTTTTTAGCCGCGGAGATGGGGAAGAACGCCTCCCCGCCCTGCATTCCCACAGGTTCGCCAGAGAGAATGGACTCCCTGATCGCGTGAGCTGCGAGCGACAACGCGCGCTCTTTGCCGCCCAACAGAAGTCTTTCGAGATCGATGACCTTCCCTCCCCCGCTGCCGGAGTCATCGTAGATCCTCGTGCTGAGTTTCCCCGTGCGGGCGCTGGTCTTCCAGTGAATCTGCCTCATGTTGTCGCCTTCGACGTAAGGGCGGACGCCGATCGTGTCCTCCTCGGCCTGCAGGCGCGAGGACTTGCCGTTGAGCCGCTCGTCGTCCGTCCGCAGGTAAAGTTGCTCCCCCGCCGGTTTCAGCGGCGTCGGAAAGGCAGTCACTGACAGATCGCCCTCGATGGGCCAGTAGCGCGTGAAAAGGTTGAACGGATATACGGAGTAGAGAAGGACTTCCTCGATTCGATGCCCGCCGCGAGAGGAAAAGGAGAAGGCGACCGATTGGCGGCTGGTCTCCCCTGGGTTGACCACCGGGAACATCAACGGCTTGCCGTCGACTTTGACTTCGATCAGATAGATGGGCACACGCCGGTTGGGATTGCGAACCTCGACGAAGAGAAGAAAGGGAATATCGGCGTATATCTCGTCCGGGAACTCGAAGGAGACCTCGGCGACGCGGATATTCCTGCGCCCGGCGACTCCGGAAGCCAGCATGAACCCGAGCATCGCGGCGGTCGCGAGATAATGGAAGTTGTTGCCGCTGTTGATCGACAGGACGCCGAGGACGATCGATACGCCGATGTATACGATTCCCGAGCGGTGTACGCGTATAACCGGTTTCATGCGAGAATTAGAGCGCGGGCGTCTCTCGCAGGATCGTGTTCAGTATCTCAGCCGCCCCGGTCTGCGAGGCGCTGTGCAACTGCAGGCGATGCGCAAGGACGTCCGGCGCGAAAACTTTGACGTCTTCCGGTATTACGAACTCCCGATCCTGCATCCAGGCCACGGTCTTTGCGCACTGGAGGAGGATCATCGCCCCGCGTGTCGATATGCCCGCCGCGATGAGAGAGTGCTTCCGGCTCTTCTCCACGATGTTCAAGATGTAATTCAGGATTTTATCGGAGACCGTGATGCCGCTTTCGATCTCGCGCTGCGCCATGACGACTTTTTCCGCCGAGAAAAAGGGTTTCAGTTCGCCGATCTCCTGCCGTTGCTTGCCGAATCGCAGTATCTCCCCCTCGGACGCCCTGTCCGGATAGCCGATCGAGACCTTCATCATGAAGCGGTCCATTTGCGACTCCGGAAGGGGGAAGGTACCGAAGTGCTCGATCGGGTTCTGCGTGGCGATCACCAGAAACGGCCTCGCGAGCTCGTACGTTTTGCCGTCGATCGTGACCTGCTCCTCGCCCATCGCCTCCAGTAGGGCGCTCTGCGTCTTGGGCGTGGCCCTGTTGATCTCGTCCACCAGCAGGAGGTTGTTGAAGATGGGACCGGGGCGAAAGTCGAACTCTCCCGAGTCGGCGCGGAAGATGTTGAGCCCTGTCACATCCGTGGGCAACAGGTCGTTCGTACACTGGATGCGGCCGAAGCTGAGTCCGAGGGCGCGGGCGACCGCGATCGCCATGGTCGTCTTGCCAAGGCCGGGCAGGTCCTCCAAAAGGAGGTGTCCGCCCGAGAAGATGCCGGCCAGGATTTTGATCAGCGCGTCGTCCTTGCCGTGCAGATAAGGTTTCAGGTATTGAAGCACTTGCAGTACTTGGGGGTTCTTTACGGAGAATAAAGCCATATGCCGATCAGCCCGCCTTTTGTTTTTTCGTTGCTTACGTATCACGAGGTATATTAACCCCAATAGCGAAAACCGTACAGGCCGGAAACGGCGACTGTACGGTTTTCGTTGAAAATACGGAGGAACGCGTCACCCCGCCGTTTATCGCTCTTGCCGGCCCTGCAGGTCGTAGAAGCAGCTCACGCTTCGTTCGGCGCGATTCGATCCGGGGTATCGCGTGTATTTCGCACAAGAGAGAATGTGTGCGTATTTGCTTCTCACGGGAGGAAACAAGGGCGAACAGGAACGAGGGGCCCGCAATACAAGACCCCTCGTCGCCGTGTCTATATGCCTTGCGTCCGCCTCGGTTTGTGCGGTCTACTTTACTTCCTCCGTCTGTCTATCGCAACGGCACCCGCCAGCGCGACCGCAGCCAGCCCCGCCCCGGACAAAAGGCCTGCGTCGCAGCCGCTCGAACTCCCGCCGCCGCTAGGCGTCGGCTCCGGGCTCGGGTAGCCGGGCATGTCGGCGAGTTTCAAGCCACCGTTTGCGAACGTCTGCGCGTACAGGCCGTTGTCGCCCTTCAGCGTGTACTCGATC
>JAVBQG010000027.1:0-55747 GCA_031549185.1 Synergistaceae bacterium
AATCGAGAGTCTCGGTGTATCGTTCTTCATGGCGTATCCCTCCAAATGTTGGTTGCGAACCCGCTAGGTCCTTCCAACAAGGATACGCCATTTTTCTATCCCTGGCTCTTTTCATACACCAGATTTGATGTTAACTCAGGACGCATACCTTTTGGCTCGTTTCGCTCAATCCCGTCATCTAGCGCCTGCCCTTTACAACCCTATCTTGAAAATTGATCAGAAAGAGATATGATTATTGCACTACTCAGGTGCTTGGAATAAACTCGAAGACAACCGACGCAACGGAAGAAGGATCGTGCCAGACAATGGACATAAGGAACATCCGCTATTTTCTCGCCGTGGCAGAAGAAAAGAGCGTTTCCGCGGCAGCAAAAAAACTCCATATTTCTCAACCGCCTCTCAGTCGCCAGATCAAAGACCTGGAGGAAGAGTTGGGTGTCTCGTTGTTCAATCGCGAAATTTCAGGTTTGACTCTCACCGAAGCGGGCGTTTTGCTCAAAGGGCGGGGGGAGGAATTACTGGCCGTCTACGAGGGAACTTTGCGCGAGATGCAAGAATTTGCGGCTGCGGGCCGAAATCGCATCGTATTCGGTGCCGCGTGCGGGGCCAATGTTCTGGTTGTACCGATCTATGAACGGCTCTTCCGTCAGAAGTTCGAGCGCGCCGAGATAACGAGCGTCAGCGGCACCGTCGAGGAAATCACGGCAAAAGTCATGAGAGAAGAGGTCGATATCGGCTTCGTCCGCTTACCCTTCGAACGCATGGATTTATTCGACATCGTCAAGTTGAACGACAACGAGAGGTGGCTTGCGCTGACTGCCCCTCACTACCCTTCCGCCGACGACTGGCAGGACGACGTATCTATTTCGCAGCTCATAGACAAACCGCTGATTCTACCCGCAAGGCAATCTCTGTATATGCCTCTGCTGGACGAGATGAAACCGCTGGAAGAAAACCCGCAGGTGCTCTGCTATTATTTCGAGATGGACAATGCCGTGTTGTTGGCGCAACACAGACTCGGCATCGCCATTGTCCCCGAGAGCATATTGAGAATCGTGCCCGAGGGAGAGTATATCGCTCGCAGGATCAGAGACCTCAAACTGGAAACCTGCTATGCGGCAATCAAGAAAAAAGGAGAACACTCTTCGGAAGCGGTACGAAAATTCTGGCCCTCCTTCCAACACCACAAACTCGGATTTTAAAACGAACCCCCGGCGGCGCCGGAGGTTTGTCGTTATCACAACCCAGCCTGATATACCCTTCGGATATACCCATGTTCTTTTTATGTATTCGACAAAGCTTCTTCGATGCAATACATTGGCGGCGAAGCGAAGAAAACAGGGGGGGTTACTTACATATGGCGAAAATCACCGGCATTGAAGTATATCCGTTGCTGGCAAAGTTCAAGGAACAGTTCAACTTCTCCGGCATCGCACGCGTCAGCTCGGACAACATCATCATCAAGGTCGCCACTGACGAAGGCGTGTATGGTTGGGGCGAGGCATGCCCGGTGCCGGGCATGTCGGGAGAGACAGCCGTCTCCATCTGTTCGGTCATCAGAGATTTCTTCACCCCGCTGCTGCTCGGAAAAGATCCCCTGTCGCTGGCAGTCATCACGACCGCGATCGAAAAATGCATCGGCGGCAACGTGGTAGCAAAGGCCGGCGTCAACATCGCCCTGTACGACCTGGCCGGCAAACTGCTGAACGTGCCGGTCTACACCCTGCTGGGCGGCAAATACCGGGATGAGGTCGAGATCAACGGATCCGTAGGGATCGGAAGCGCCGACGAGATGCTGTGTACCTGCGAAAAGCAGATTGAAGAGACCGGGCTCCGCTATTTGAAGCTGTATTGCGGCAAGGAGGAGGTCGACAAGGACGTCCGAAAACTCAAAAAGATCATTCGCGATCTGAATGGAAAGGCTCGCGTCTTCCTGGACGTCAATCAGCAGTGGACGCCCAAGGACGCGATCCGGGCCATTCGGGCGATGGAGGAAGAGAACCTGCTCTACGTGGAGCAACCCACCCCCAAGTGGGATCAGGCGGGCATGCGCCTGGTGAAAGAGAGCGTCGCGACCCCCATCGCCGCGGACGAGGCCGTGTTTTCCCTGCAGGACATCTCCATCCTGAGTTTGAATCGAGCCGTCGACATCATCGCAATTTATGCCCTGAAACCGGGCGGCATCCTGCGAGGGCACGACGCCATCACGCTCTCGGGGGCCATGGGGTTCGACTGTTTCATCGGCAGTTATCTGGAGCTGGGCGTGGCAACCGCTGCCGGCACGCACCTGGCCGCGAGCGTCCCCAACCTTCGATACCCCTGCTATATGTTCGGCCCCTTGAAGTATCAACAGGACGTTTTGAAGGAACCACTGCAGATTGCAGATGGAAAGATCCGAGTTCCAGACGGGCCAGGCCTGGGAGTGGAGGTAGATGAGGCGAAACTGCGCGTCATGGCAGCAGAACAATAGGGGGGGTTGAAATGGAAAATGCAATCGCGCTGACCGTAAACGGCAAAAAAGTGCAGGCACCAGCGGACCCAAACAAAACACTGCTGGAATTTCTGCGCAAAGATTTGCGTCTGACCGGAACAAAAAACGGCTGCGGGCAGGGAGAGTGCGGCGTTTGCTCCGTACTGCTGGACGGGAAAAGCGTCAATTCCTGCATGGTATACCTGCCCGGCCTGGAGGGGGCGGACGTGGTTACGATCGAGGGGCTCGCGGACGGGGAGAAGCTGGATGTCGTACAACAGGCTTTCGTCGATCATGGAGCGATTCAATGCGGCTTCTGTACCCCCGGCGCAATCATCTCCGCAAAGGGATTGCTGATGGAAAACCCCTCGCCCAGCGATGCGGAAATTCGAGCCGCCCTGAGCGGAAACCTCTGCCGCTGCACCGGTTATCAGAAAATTTTAGAGGCGGTGAAGGCGGCGGCGGGACAGGCGACAGAGGAACACCCCGATTTGACCGGCGGTTACGCAGTGATCGGGCGACGGGCCCCCAGGCGCGACGTGCGCGACAAAGCCATGGGTAAGACGCAGTATGCGGACGACATCGATTTCCCCGATATGCTGACGGCAAAAGCGCTGCGCAGCAAACATCCTCACGCCTTGATCAAAAAGCTGGACATATCGGCCGCCATGACGGCACCCGGCGTTGTAACTGTCCTGACGGCGGCGGACATACCGGGCCTGGGATATTACGGCACAGGATTGAAAGACGAGCCGGTCATTGCCATCGATAAGGTGAGGTCTTGCGGCGACGTGGTCGCTGTCGTGGTGGCGGAGAATGAGCGGACGGCGGAAGAAGCCCTTCGGTTGATCAAAGTGGAGTACGATGTGCTGCCGGCGATCGGCACGGTCGAAGAGGCGCTGGCCGAGGGTGCACCGAAGATCCACGAAAACGGCAACCTGCTGCAAGAATTTTTCATCAAGAAGGGCGATGTGGAAGAAGCTTTCGCACGGTGTGCCGTAACCGCGGAGGGAACTTTCAAGACGCAGATGATCGAACACGCCTACATGGAGACGGAGTGCAGCGTCGCCTACTACGATCCCAAGACCGACATCTTGACGGTGTGCTCTCCCACACAGGAGGTCTACAGCGACAGAAGACAGGTCGCAGCTTCGCTCAACCTGCCCCAAAACAGGGTGCGCATCATCCAGACGGCGACGGGCGGCGCCTTCGGCGGCAAAATCGACATTTCTACAGAGATCATCGCGGCGCTCGCCGCCTATAAGACTCGCAGAACCGTAAAGTTTCGTTACGGCAGGGAAGAATCCATGATCTCCAGCACAAAGCGGCACCCCTTCTCCATCACGATGAAGATGGGAGCGGACGCGGACGGAAAGATACTGGCGATGCAATCCATCGTGTACGTGGATAACGGCGCCTACGCTTCGATGGGACCGCGCATCGCGATCAAGAGCGCCCTGCTCTCGACAGGTCCGTATGAAATCCCAAACGTAGACCTCTGTTCCTACGTCGTCTACACCAACAATCCTCTTGGCGGCGCTATGCGCGGCTACGGCCAGCCACAGGCGGCCTTCGCCTACGAAAGCGTCGTCGAAATGCTGGCGGAAAAACTCGGCATCGATCCCTGGCAGATGCGCTATCAAAACGCCGTCACCCCCGGCTCCGTGATCGCAAACGGCCAGGTGCTGAGAACAGCCAACTTGAAAGAAGTCTTGACAAAAGCGAGGGACTATCTGGAAAAACACCCCTTGGGTAAATGAGGCGCATGGAGGTGAAAGACAATGCGAAAGAGAGGAACGGGCTACGGCAGTTTTATCTACTCGTTGGGGATCGGCCTGGGCAGTAACGATACATCGACAGTCATCATCACGGTCAACGACGACGGTTCAATATCGCTTTTCACCGGCGCAGCCGACCTGGGGCAGGGCTCCGACGAAATCGTGGCTCTGGTGGCCGCCGAAGAACTGGGCGCCAGGCCGGAGGACATCGTCGTAATCTCTGCCGACAGCGGGATCACTCCCTTTTCGGGATTAACCGCCGGTTCTCGCCAAACTATCGTGACCGGGCGGGCATCCTTGGAGGCGGCAAAAGACGTCAAAGCCTCGCTGCTGACGGCCGCGGCGGAGATGTTGGCGAGCGCGCCCGAAGAAATCACATTCAAAGAGAGCAAAGTTTACTTGAAGGGCGAATCGACAGCGCTCTCCTTTTCCGACGTCGGCAAATTCTGCTACGATCACGCGAGAAAGTTTACCGGCATCGGAACCGCCAATTTCACCATGAATGCGATCGACATGAAAACCGGACAGGGCGATGTTTTTTACGATTTCGTCTATGGAACGCACGTGGCGGAGGTAGAGGTCGACACCGACACCGGCAAGGTGCGGGTGTTGCGCATTATCGCGGTTCACGACGTGGGAAAGGCCATTCACGCCGCCAGCCTTGAGGGCCAGCTCGAAGGCGGCGTCTGCATGGGCATAGGCTATGCCCTCGTCGAGGAAGTAATCGTAAAGGACGGCCGCGTCCTGACGCCTTCCTTTGCGGAATACCTGATTCCCACGACTGAAGATATACCGATTATCGAAACCGTGATCATCGAGAATCCGTCCGAATACGGCCCCTTCGGCGCGCGAGGCGCCTCCGAAGCGCCGACCGTTCCCGTGGCGCCCGCCATCTGCAACGCAATCTACGACGCGGTGGGCGTACGCCCCGCGGAGCTGCCCGTTACGGCGGAGAGAATGCGCGCTCTGCTCAAGGCAAAAGGTTACTGAGGCAAGGAGGGGAGGAGCATGCTGAAGGGTTACTTCAAACCCGCAACGCTGGACGAGGCCAGGCAAGCGCTGGCGCGTCATCCGGGAGAAGCCACGATCGTGGCAGGCGCCACCGACGTCTATCTGGACTTGAAGCATGGACGCAAAACGGCGGCCTATCTGGTCGACGTTCGAGGCATCCCGGAGCTGAGAGGCATCTACGAAGAGAGAGACAAGCTGTTCATCGGCGCCGCGACGACTCATGCCGAACTCGCCGCGCATCCTGCGGTACGAAAGCATTTTGCGGCCCTGGCCGCAGGCGCTTCGGCAGTCGGAAGCCCCCAGATACGCCAGGTAGGCACGGTGGGGGGCAATATCATCAATGCCCAACCGGCGGCCGATACGGCGGTGCCTCTGTTCAGCTTCAAGGCGGAAGCCGTTTTTTTCGACGAAAAGGGCAACGAACACGTAAGACCCATCCGGGAATTGTATTCCGGGCCGGGTATCTCCAGCCTCGACAGCAGCAAGTGCATACTGAGAGGTTTTTATCTGCCGCGCGGTTATTTCACAGCTTCCGCTTTCAGCCGCTTCGCAAAGCGAAACGCGCTCTCTCTGCCCATACTGAACCTGGCGCTGGCAATTCGCCTGCAGGGCGACCTCGTCGAAGACGCCTGCCTGACGGCAGGTCCGGTAGCGCGCACCCCCTTGCGGATGACGGCAGCGGAGAACGCGCTGAAAGGGCAACGCCCCGACGAAGCATTGTTCGCCACAGCGGCGGAAGCGGCGGCAGAGGAAGCCGACCCTCGCGACTCCCTATTGCGCGGCTCGAAGGCTTATCGCAAGGATCTCCTGCAGACGCTGGTCGCTCGCATCTTGCGCGATTGTTGCGCCTGAAACCGACGACCGTACGCACTGGCCTTGAACCTTGACGCTTTACCTTTAGGCCTTTGATTTCAATTTGGGCTGAAACCGAACAAACTTCAAAGTAGGAAGGAAGGATTCTCGTGTTCATTAAAATCTTTCTTTTACTTGCATACATCGTCATCATGATCGCAGTGGGGCTGAAACAAAAAGCAAACGCGAACTCCGTCAGCAATTTTGTTCTGGGCGGACGCAGCATCAGCCCGTGGATGAGCGCTTTTTCCTACGGCACGACTTACTTCTCGGGCGTTATCTTCGTGGGAAACGCCGGCCAGTTCGGTTTCAGGTTCGGAATGGCCGGCCTCTGGATCGGCATCGGCTGCGCCGTCATCGGCACCATGCTGCCCTGGGTAGTCCTGGGAAGGCGTACACGCCTGATGAGCAACCACCTGCAGAGCATCACGATGCCCGATTTCTTCAACAGCAGATTTGAAAGCAGGGCGCTGAAGATCACCGCTTCTGCGATCATCTTCATTTTCCTCGTGCCCTACACGGCTTCCATTTACAGCGGCCTCTCCACGCTCTTTGAAATGGCTTTTCACGTGCCCTTCTGGGTCTGCGTGATTCTGATGGCAGCCTTGACCGGTATTTATGTCGTACTGGGGGGATATATGGCAACCGCCATCACAGACTTCATACAGGGCATCATCATGTTGTTCGGCATCGTGACGGTGGTTGGCGCGGTGATCAGTCAGAACGGCGGGTTCCTGACCGCGCTCAACAACCTTTCTCAGACCCCGTCCCAAGTGCCCTTGACGAGCAGCATGCAGGGCGCTTACGCCAGCTTTTTCGGACCGGACCCCTTCAACCTGATGATGATCGTGATCCTCATCGGCTTCGGCACATGGGGGCTCCCTCAGACGGTGCACAAATTCTACGTAATCAAAAGCAGCAAGGCGATCTTCACGGGAACCGTCGTCTCCACATTATTCGGTTTCGTCGTCGCCGGAGGTTGCTATCTGCTCGGCGGTTTCGCGCGCCTCTATGATTCACCTCTCATCTATCGGGCCGACGGGTCGGTGGCCTACGACAGCATCGTACCCACCATGATCAGTACGCTGGGTGACCCCATGATCGGACTGGTCATCGTATTGGTGCTGGCCGCGTCGATGTCAACCCTGGCCTCGCTTGTGATTTCCTCAAGTTCGACGCTGACGCTGGATCTCATCGGCGAAACGATTGCAAAGGACATGACGGAGAAAGGGAAACTCTTCTGCATACGAGGTTTGATCATTGCCTTCGTCCTCTTTTCCGTGTTGCTCACCGTCTGGCGCCCCACATTCATCTCCCAGCTGTTGAGCATCAGCTGGGGAGCGCTTGCGGGCTCCTTCATGGGACCCTTCTTCTACAGCCTTTTCTGGAAACGCACCACGGCAGCGTCCGTCTGGGCCAGCTTCGCCACGGGAGTCGGCATCACCGTCTCCAATCTGGTCTTCGGCTACATGTCGATCACCAACGCAGGCGCTACGGCGATGCTGGTCAGCTTCGCGGTCGTGCCCCTGGTGTCCATTCTGAGCAAAGCGCCGGATACCCAGCTGGTAGAGAGCATTTTTGCCTGTTACGAGGAATAAAAAGAGCCGAGGACTAAGGCAGAAAGCCGAGTTTGAGTCGAGCGGGGGCCATTGCCAAGGCCCTCCGTTTATACGCCCGATACACACGATGGAGGTGCCCTCGTATGACAGCGAGAGTTGTAGTGGTAGGCGGCGGCATGGCCGGTTGTGCGGCTGCGATTGCGGCGAGGAAAAGGGGAGCGAACGTGACCCTGTTCGAAAAAAACGACGAATTGGGCGGTCTCAGCCTTGTTGCCGGCTGCTTTGGGGCGAACGGTCAACTTACCGCTCTGGAAGAGGCCATCGCCATGGGGGCGACGGAGATACCCGAAATATTGAGAACGCTCCTTCTGTATGAGAATGTCAAAATGCCCGGCAAAGAACATGTTTCCCTTTACGACTGTCGCAAATCGGCGGACGCCTTGCATCATGCCCTGGATCGAATGGGCGTTGCCGTAAAATTGCGTGCTCGCATGACAGAAGTGAAAAAAAACGACGATACCATTGCCGGAGTCGCTCTCGATAGCGGCGAATACTGTAACGGCGACTCTTTCGTCGATGCCACCGGCACTTCCGGTCCATTGGAAAACTGCGAGAAGTACGGCCACGGCTGCGTCGTTTGTCCTTGCGGCTGCCCTGCCTTCGGAGGGCGGATCAGCCTCGCGGCAAAAGCGGGGATTGTGGAAGAGGTCGGCGTGCGAGGCGACGGAGAGCCGGGAGCCATCACGGCGGCCTTCACGCTCGTCAAGGAGACGATCTCGCCGGAGCTCCGCGAGAAGTTGGCAAAAGGCGGTTCCTTTTTATACAAAGTCCCCGAATCGATGATACCTGTTTTGCTGAAAAGAATCGGCTCCGTGCCTACTTCCGTCACGCCCGACTATGCGGAGTATCTCACTCTGGAGGACAATGGGTACGTGAACGTCATCGGGATACCGTTCATGAGGCGGGAGGAGCTGCGAGCGCTGCCGGGGTTCGAGAACGCACAGTACGTGCAGCCGCACGTCGGGCGGTTGGGCAACGCCGTCAGGTATATGGCCCTCGCCCCGAGGGACAACTGCCTGAGGGTAAGGGGCGTCGACAATTTGTTCGTTGCGGGAGATAAGGTCGGCGGACAACCAAACGGCGTTACGGAAGCGTTTATCACAGGTACGCTGGCCGGGTTCAACGCCGGGTCGCAAGCAATGGGCACGGGGCTTCTCGAAATCCCGCAGGCGACCGCCATCGGCGATTTTATTGCCTTTACCAATGCGGAGCAGGGGAATATGTCCCAGCGCTATTCGCTAATGTGGGGCCCTTACTTCAAGAGAATGTGCCGGCTCGGGCTTTATTCGACCGACGTCGACACCCTGCGAAGAAGGATCTCTTCCGTTGGGATGGATGGTGTATTTTGTGGAGCCTCATCTTGAAAAGCGACAGTGCGGGGAATAAAAGCCTCTCGTCAGATGTATTGCGGCAAGAGGCTTTTATCCGAATTCTACCGCTATCCTACCTCCGGCTCAGAACCCGATCTCCGCGGGCACGTCGTGGACCTCGATGCCCAGAGCCATCGCCAGGTTGACCCACTTGCCGTTCTTGTCCAGCACATAGACGTAGGCGAGGTCGAGCTCGTCGTCGTTGACGCAGGCGCTCCACCAGTCGCCGTCCTGCCTCACCATCGAGACCTTGAGGATCTTCTCGCGCCGGGCCTTCGTGTCGCCGGCGGGCGCGCAGAAGTGCTTGATCTCCCTCTTCGTTTTCAGCAGCTTCACCGCCGCCTCGGCCTGTTTCTTCGTGACCCACATCGCCTGGTCCGCGAACGCGGCCGAGGCCAGGAGCAGGACCAGCAACAGCGCCGTCAGGTATTTTTTCGAGCTTTTCATCTCTTTCACCTTCTCACCTGCCTTCGCGTAGCGAATGAAGGACGCGCCGCCCCTCGTCGGTCAGCCGGTACTTCTGCAACCTGCTTTTCGGCCTATCGGGAACGGTCATATCAATGAAACCCGCCCGCAGAGCGGGGATGAGGTAACGCGCGCGAAAGGATTTGCGGTCATCGAGTCCGAGCGCGCGCTGCAGCTCCTGCGCCGGCATTTCGCCCGACATGACCTCCAGCAGGCGCTCGACTTGAGGGCTGACATGAGGGCCGACATGAGGGCTTGCGCATTCCCCCAGCGCCTCGAGGATTATCGACAGCATGAACGCGATGAACGGCGCGGCGTGAAAACATTCCCCTCACCCGCCTCACAGTCGCCCCAGCGCCATCAGGGCCACCGACCAGAGGAGGACGCCGCCGGCCGCCCGGGGCAGCGTGGCAAGGTACGCCCGCAGCAGGCAGGCGATGGCCCGTCTGTCCTCATCCCGCGCCCTCTCTTTTCCGTACTTGCGGTACAGGCTGCGAGCCAGGAAGAAAAAGATAGGCAGCGTCAACACGGCGTAGGCGGCGATGACCGGGGCTTGGCTGCGGACCATCACGAAGAACGTCACCTCCGCGAAGAGAAGAGGCCACAGGAGAACGCAGACGACGGCAACGGCGAGGGTGCCTCCCAACCCCAGATCGAAATGCGGCTCCATCGCACGCCCCTCCTTTTATCCCGCTCCCCCGAACGATACGACCTTCTCCGCCGGTATCCACCCGCGCGTTCCGTCTGCCGTTTTGGCGTACAGCCACGCGTAGACGATCTCTTCGATCTCGACGGGCTCGCCTCCCGCCACCACAAGCTCCGTCGGGTTGTAGTCCCGCGTCAGCCTGCCGTCCTTCACGAAAATGTCGGGCACATACGTCTTCATCCCATTGATCGCGCAGGACATCCAATGGGCATACTCCTCGTTCGGCGCGAGGTCTTCCACCGCCGCGCCGGCGGGAAAGGTCGGGAACGCCCCCTCCCCGTCGTGCCCGTCCGTCATGAACGTCTTCATGGCCTCAAAAGGCGTTATAAAAGACGGTCTCTTTTTCGTCCAGGCGCTTCTCGTGCATCGGTGAAGGGTGCGCGCTGGCGGCCGGGTAACCCGTGGGCAGGATTGCGACCGGGATCAGCTCCTCGGGGATCGCGTACGCCTTCCGCAATGCGACGGGGTCGAAGTGGCCCACCCAGGTCGTGCCCAGGCCCATTTCGGCGATCCGGAGCATCATGTGCGTCGTGACGATGGCGGCGTCCACCTCGCCCATGTCCTTGTCGTCGTAGAGGCGTTTCCAGCTCGTTGTCGTGTCGTAACAGACGATCAGCGCCAACGGGGCGTGGAAGTGATACGGCGTGCAGTCCTTCAGCCTGGCGAGGCGCTCCTCGTCGTCCAGAACCAGGACGCGCTGCGGCTGATAGTTCACCGCCGTCGGGGCGAGACGCCCCGCCTCCAGGATCGACTTCACCGCATCGGCCTCGACCTTCCTGCCATCGAACTTTCTCACGGAATATCTCTCTTTCGCCAACTCCAGAAAATTCATGCTGATTCCCCCTTCGGTATGCGTGCGAATGGTTACGTCTGCTCTTATTGTAATACTTGTTTTCGCCAGTGGCGTATAAAAAACGGCACCGGGGTTTGCTCCGGCGCCGGTCTGTATGAAAAAGCATTTCGTTTGCCGCTCGTCACCCCACCTGCAAAAGCTCCAGCCAGTTTTGCGTGGCGTGCAAAATTCTGACGACCGTTACGCTTCTCTCCTGTTCGTCTGTCGTGTAGAAAACCAAATAGTTTCCCGCCGCTGCCCTCCTCACGTCTCCAACTTTCAAACGCAAGACCGATATGATCGGATTCCGTAAAGGGAATATGGCGAGGCCTTACAGCGCCTCGTCCACCATATCGAGCCATTTCTCCGCAGCCAGGCCGTTGTAAGGATATTTCCAATATAAAGAACGATGTCTCTGATATCCGATTCGGCGACGCTTGTCAACGAGACGAAATAACGATTCATACGAACCTATCGCATCGTCTTCAAAAGCTCTCTCGAACGTTTCATGACATCCTCGGCAGGGGCCACCCGTCCGTTTCTCATATCGTCCAGGCCCTCCTTCAGCAGCCGGCATAACTCCTCATGGCGCGCCGCCAGGCGTTCTTCTTTCTCCAGTTTCGCAACCGTTTCGAGCATGTGCCTCACCTCGGTCACATCATACAACGCGACCGGCGAAGGCGACAACGGCAATCGGCCGGGCGCGACGAGAGAGCGGGTCAGATCTTCAGCTCGTCGGTCCCCACGACCTTCGCAAAGACGCCGTTCAAGGATGCCATGTAGGTCGCGTGGACGGTCTCGGCGGGGATCGTCGTCCCCTCCCAGGCGAGGTCGCGCGTCGTGCAGGCGTCGGCGAGCAGCGTGACACCGAGGCCGAAGTCGAAACAAGCCCGCACCGTCGTGTCGACGCACATGTGGCTCATCATGCCGCAGACGACAAGGTCGGTGATGCCGTTCTCTTTCAGAATCTCCGCGAGGTTCGTCCGGAAGAAGGCGTTCGGAGCGTGCTTGACGACCAGATACTCGCCGGGCGCGGGCGCCAGATTTTTATGGACCTCGGCCCCCTCCGTGCCCGGCAGGAAAAACGTCGCCCCCTCGCGCGTGTTGATATGTTGCACGTGAATCACCGGCAAGTCTTTCTCGCGAAACGTCCCCAGGACGCGCTCGACGTTCGCAAGCGCCCTCAGCGGCTCGCGCAACTCGCACCGTCCCCCCGGAAAGTAGTCGTTCTGCACGTCGATGATCAGCAATGCCTGCTTCAAAGCGGTCAGCTCCTTTTTAAAGTGTTTCTCCTACGCCCAATCCTCCACCCGTACCCCGATCACCTGCGACAGGCCCGGCTCCGACAGCGTGACGCCGTAGAGGACGTCGGCGCGCTCCATGGTGACGCGGCGGTGGGTCATGACGAAGATCTGGCGCTCGCGGGCAGCGTCGCGGGTGAGGTCGGCGAATCTGCGCAGGTTGACTTCGTCGAGTGCGGCGTCGACCTCGTCGAGCACCGCGATGGGACACTGCGCCACCTCCAGCGACGCGAAGAGCAGCGCGATGGCCGACAGCGACTGCTCGCCGCCGGAGAGCTGCGCGATGCTCTGCGGATGTTTGCCCGGCGGGCGCGCGACCACGTCGACGCCGCTCTCCCAGAGCGAGTCGCCTTCGATCATCTCCAGCCTGGCGTCGCCGCCGCCGAAGAGTTGCTGAAAGAGCGCGCCGAACTTGCGGTCGATCTCCCCCAGCGCGTTCGTGAAAACCACACGCGCCTGCTCGTCGGCGTCGGCGATCAGGCGCTCGAGCTCGATCATGCTTCCGCTGACGTCGTCGAGCTGGTCGCCGAGATAGGCGAGACGGTCGCGTAGGCTGCGGTCCTCCGACAGCACGCCCATGTCGACCTCGCCGAGCGATTTCAAATTCCGGTCGCGCTCGCGGATGCTGCGGCGCAGCTCGTCCGGGTCCGCATCGTCAAAGGCGCCGCCGCCGGGATACGGGTACTGCTCCTCCCAGGTGGCGATCAGCTCCTCCTGCTCGCGGACAAGCTCAACCGAGCGTACCTCGGCGGCGCTCATCCGTCCGCGCGTCTCGACCAGCGAGAGGCGGGCCGTCTCCATGCGCGCGGTGCGCCGGTCGCGTTTGTGCGCGATAACGTCGTAACGGCCGCCGAACTCCTCCATCTCCGCCGTCACGACGCGGCGGCGCGATGCGACCTCGGCGTAGCGGCGGGCGAGGCGCGTCAGGCTGGCCCTGTTCGTGATGACCTCCTGCTCGCACTCGGAGACCTCCTCGTCGAGGGCCGTCAGCTCGCGCTCGGCGCCGCGCAGCTCCGCGATCATGCGCTCGGAGAGCACGAAACCGGAGCGCAGCTTCTCCTCCGCCACCGCCACGCGGCTGCGGACGCTCTCGACCTCGCGGATCAGCGCCACGTCGACCTCCGTCGTCGCCTCCGGGGCCTCGGCGGCGAGTTCGCGCCGGCGGCGGCAGAGGTCGGCGTAGGCGCGCCCCCCCTCCGTCAGCTCGGCCACGATCCGCTCGCGCTCGCTTTTGGCGCGGGCGCGCTCGCGCAATATCTCCTCCCTGCGGGCGTCGAGCGCACTGCGCTCGGCCGAGAGGTCGCGGATCGCCTGCGACAGCTCGTCCTTCTTCGCGGCCGCCGCGGCCTCGTCCTCTTCCAGCTGCGAGAAGTCGGCGGCCAGCTTTTCGGCAAGCTTCGCCGCCGCCGCCGCGTCCGCTTCCATTTTCGCGAGGGCGGCCTTGATCTCGATGGCCTTGCCCGACTTCTGGGATTTTCCGCCGGAAATGCTGCCCGCCGGCTGGAAGACGTCGCCCTCCAGCGTCGCCACCGGGCCGCGGAAACCGCCGCGCACCAGCGCCTGCCCCGTGGCGTAATCCTCGACGATCAGCAGGTCGCCCATCAGGTGATCGAGGGCCGGCGCCCATTTCTTCTCCACTTTGATCAGCTTCATCGCCCAGCCGACGACGCCGTCGTCCGGCAGGCGGTGCGAGGTGTCCTGGCCGCGCCCCCGGCAGCGCTCCAGCGGCAGGAAGGTGGCGCGGCCCATCTGGCTGCTCTTGAGCTGATCGATGCAGCGCCCGGCCTCGTCCATGGTATCCACCAGCAGCCAGAACTGCCGGCCGCCGAGGAAGGCCTCCATGGCGCCGGCCAGCTCCGTCGGGCAGGTGAAGGCGTCGAGCACGGCGCACGGCTTTGCCGCGAGGCGCCCCAGCTTGGCGGCGGAGAGCACGTGCTGCACGGGGCGGGGATAGACCTCGAGCTGCGCCTGCTCCTGCAGCTCGGCGAGACGGTTCGCCAGCTTCGACGACTCTCGCCGGTTCTTCTGCAGGTCGGCCGAGACCTCCTGCAGACGCGCGTAGGCGTCGCGGTGCCGCTCGGCCGTCGCGCTCTGCTCCTCGAGCAGGCTCTCGTGGCGCTTTTCGAGCGCGTCGAGGTTTTTCTTGATCTCGCGCAGGGGGTCGTCGGCTTTTTTTTCTTCCGGGGATTCGCCGCCCTTCAGGTCGCGCAGGGCGAGGCCGAGAGCGCGCGTGCGGCCCTTGAGCGTGGCGATCTCGCCGTCGAGCGCTCCGCGCTCGCGGTTGCGCTTCTCGCGGGCGTCGCGGTCGCGTTCGACCGCCTCCTGCTGGGCTTTGTACTTCGTCTCGGCCTCTTCCAACCGCTTTTTGTTCTCGTTCAGCTCGTCGGTCGCGACCCTGCTCTGCGCCTCGGCGGCGTCACGCTCCTCGCGCAGTTTCTCCAGCTTGTCGGTCAGGTCGGCCCGCTCCTCCGCGATCTGGGAGGCGCGCCGCGTCGCGTTCTTGAGCGCCGCGCCGTAGCCGTAAGCCGTGCGCGTGAAGTTCGAGAGCGAGGCCTTCGCCTCGTCCAGCTCGCGC
This sequence comes from Synergistaceae bacterium, assembly GCA_031549185.1. GTDB lineage: Bacteria > Synergistota > Synergistia > Synergistales > Synergistaceae > JAVBQG01. Next base: position 14,980 of record JAVBQG010000027.1, read on the forward strand.
ACCTGGTTCTGCCGCGTCTGCGACAGCTCGGCGAGGCTGCCCTCCAGAAAGGCGAGGCTGCGCTCCCAGCGCCGGCCCCAGCGCTCGCGAACGGCAAGCTCGTGGGTCAACTCCTCAGAGCCCTCGCGAGTCTTCGCGATCGCATGATCGTTCCTTGCGCGGCGCACCCAGTAGAGCAGCTTGCGCTCCTCCTCCAGGGCGTCGAGGATCTCCCGCGCCACAGCCGCGCGCGCCACCTCCGGCGCGATCTCCTCCTTGCGGGCGGAGAGCTCGGCCGAGAAGGTCCGCAGGCGCTCGTACTCCTCGCGGGCCTCGCCAAGGCGCTCGGAGGCCTCGGTACGCCGCTTGCGGTAGGCGTCGATGCCGAAGAGCGACTCCAGCAGCACACGCCGCGCGGAGGGGCGCTGCTGGATCACCTCGGTCACGTCCCCCTGGCCGATGAAGGCAAAGCGGTCGCCCCCCAGCTGCCATAGGCGCTTGGTCTCGTCCAGCTCGCCCAGCGTGACGCGGGTGCCGTCGACGTAGACCTGCGCGCCGGCGTCGGAGACGCGGCGCTTGATCGTGGTCACGCGCGTGCCGTCGCGCAGCTGGACCAGGACCTCGGCGTCGGAGGCGGCGCCCCGCGAGGCCGAGCCCTGAAAGAGCAGGTCGCCCTGGCGCGTGATGCGCAACTTGGAGGCGTGGCTATCGCCCAGCACCCAGCGCAGGGCGTCGAGCAGGTTGCTCTTGCCGCTGCCGTTGGGGCCGACGATGGCCGTCATGCCGGGCGCGAGCGGCAGGTCGTGCGACCCGCCGAAGCTCTTGAAGCCCTTAAGCAGAAGACGTGCGATGTACAACGACGTTGTCCTCGCGCTTCTCCATCACGTCGATCCGGTGCGTCACGCGCGCGAGCGTGCCCTGGAAGTCGACGCGGTACTTGTCCCACGCGAACTCGGGGCACTCGGCCAGATAGAAGCGGCGGTCGAACTCCTCCTCCCACATCGGGAGGTAGGTCTCGGCGATGTAGCGGGCGATGGCCGGGTGCAGTTCGACCAGGAAGGCCTCCGAGTGCGAGCCGAGCACGGCCTTGCGGAGGAAGCGCTTGGCCTTCATGGCGACCGTCTCCTCCTTGTCGACCCAGCCGAGGCCGCCGCAGAAGGGGCAGCCCCGGCTCATCACCTGCCGCATGTCCAGCCGCGCGCGCTTGCGCGTGATCTCGACCAGCCCCAGCCCGGTGACGCCGAAGACGCGCGCCTTGCAGCGGTCGTCCTTGAAGAGCTCCTGCATCCGCTCCACGAGCTTGTTCTTGTCCGACTGGCTGTCCATGTCGATGAAGTCGACCACCACGATGCCGCCGATGGCGCGCAGGCGGAGCTGGCGCACGATCTCCTCGGCGGCCTCGAAGTTCGTGTGCAGCACGGTGTCCTGCAGGTCCTTGGAGCCGATGTACTTGCCGGTGTTGACGTCGATCACGGTGAGCGCCTCGGTCTGGTCGATCACGAGGTAGGCGCCGGAGGGCAGCCAGACCTTGCGGTCGAGCATCTCCTCGATGGCCTTCTCGACCCCGTAGACGTCGAAGAGCGGCAGGTTGCCGCGATAATAGTTGAGCTCGGGGCGCTCGTCCTCCGGTAACTTTTGCAGAAAGGCCTCGATGCTGTCGCGCTCGTCCTCCGAGTCGACCACGATCTCGTCGATGTCGCCGGTCAGCTCGTCGCGCAGCATCCGCTCGACGAGCCCGATGTCGCGGTGCAGCAGACAGGGCGCGGCGTTCTTCTTGGCCTTGCGCTGGACCTCGGCCCAGCTCTCCATCAGCTCGGCCACGTCGCGCGCGAGGCTCTCCTCGTCGCACGACTCGGCCACCGTGCGCACGATAAGGCCGTAGCCGTCGGGGCGCAGCTGGCGGGCCAGAGCACGCAGGCGCGCGCGCTCCTCGTCGTCCTCAATGCGCTTGGAGACGCCAATGTCGGTGTTGGACGGCACCAGCACGAGATAGCGCCCGGCGAGCGACACGCGCGGCGAGACGCGCGCCCCCTTGCCGCGGCGCGCGGTCTTGAGGACCTGCACCACCATGTCGGCTCCCGGCTTCACCGCCCCGTCGCGCACGTCGTTCAAGTACAAAAAGCCGTTGCGCCCGTCGCCGAGGCTGAGGAAAGCCGCGTTCATGCCGGGCAGCACGCTATCGACGCGCGCCTTGTAGATCTCGCCCGCCCGCTGCCGGTCGAGCATCCGTTCTATGTAGAGATTGTCGAGCCGCCCCCGCTCGTCGAGGATCGCGATGCGGATCTCCTCCGGGTCGATGACGTTGACGATCAGTTTCATTCCACGTCTGGGTCTGTTGTTGCGGTCGGTCATGATGACGATGACTCCCTCCGTCGGCTCCCCCTCGGCTCGCTTCGCACGCCGATCCCCCTCTGAAGAGGGGGACGAGGAGGCTGCTCTTTGTATTCATTTTACGTCGTAAAAAAATTTTCAGATAATGGCTTCGGCGTAGCAGCCGAAACCCGACCTCTCCCTCCCCCGGCCCCTCCCTCCCCCAAAGCGGGGAGGGAGGGGAGCAAGACGAAACCGAAAAATAAATTTTTCTTTGCCTCTGACCCTGCCCTTCTCCCCCTCCCCGCTTCGGGGGAGGGGGCCGGGGGGAGAGGTCGGGTTTAAGGCCTTTGCTTCGATGAGTGGCCCCTTACTTGCTACACCGGCACGACCCTCCGCCCCGCCCCGTCCCAGCCGCCGACCGCCGTGCGTACGACGGCGAGTTCGCTCCACTCGGAGACGAGGCCGGCTTCTTTCAAAGTCCGCACCATGCCGGAGGGACCGTTGCGTTCGAGGTCGCGCACGGCGAGCGTCGTTTCATCTCCCCCGGTCGAAATATCGAGCAGGGCGTCCGACGCGCGCAACGGGGTTTCGAGGGCGCCCGCGATCTTTTCGGCCGGGACGCCGGCGTTCGACGCGATGCGGTACGACGCGGCAGCGCAGAGCTTCGTCAGCGAGGGGCCGTCCGGGTTCGCGACCGCCTCTGCCGAGAGAAGCGCAACACCCCTCGGCATCTTGTCGCGCCAGAGGGAAAACGATTCGCCGTCCCACGCCTCGAACCAGAAGTCCGCCGGCTCGCGGAGCCCCACCACGCCCACGGGCAGCGGCGGCGCCAGCACCAGCCGCGGGTGCGGCGAAAAACCCTGCGTCAGCTCCGGCTTAAGTCCGGCCCGGCGCGCCGCACGGCCGAAGAGCATCGGCAGGTCGGTGTGCGAGATGAAACAGGCGAGGCCCGTCTTGGAAAAACGAATCCTTATGCGAGGCATTGCGGGCACCTCCCGTCCCTCTCCCAGCCACAGGCGTGGCAGCCCCCGTCGCGGCAGTCGGGCGTCGACTCTTCCGCGAGGGCGCGCGAGCGTTCGCGCGCGAGGAACTCCTTGCTCACGCCGACGTCGATCATATCCCAGGGCAGCGGCTCGTCCAGCGACCGGGCCCGGCAGGCGTAGGCGTCCGGGTCCAGTTCAAGGTCGCGGAAGACCTGCATCCAGCGCGCGAAGTCGAAGCACTCCGTCCAGCCGTCGAAGCGCGCGCCGCGCCGCCAGGCCTCCTCGATCGCCGCCCCCAGCGTGCGGTCGCCGCGCGCGAAGACGCCCTCCAGGTAGGTCTGCTCCGGCTCATGGTAGGCGAGCGAGATCTTCTTGCTCTTCACGCGCCCCTTCACCGAGCGCCCGCGCTCGCGCAGAACCTCGCGGCTCGCCTGCGCCTCCCACTGGAAGGGCGTGTGCGCCTTGGGCACGAAACCCGCCAGCGACACGGCCACCTCGCCCCGGCGCTTGTGCTGCCGCGCGTGGTAGACGGCGCGGTTCGCGATGTCGAGGATGCCGTCGAGGTCCGCCTCCGTCTCCGTCGGCAGGCCCATCATGAAGTAGAGCTTGACGCGGTCCCAGCCGTGCCGGAAGGTCGCGTCGAGCGTGGCCTCGATCTCTTCGTCGGAGATGCCCTTGTTGATCACACGCCGTAGCCGAGCGCTGCCCGCCTCGGGGGCGAAGGTGAGGCCGCCGCGCCGCATGCTCTCCAGCGTCGCTGCCAGCTCCACCGAGAAGGCGTCCATGCGCAGGCTGGGCAGGCTGAGCTTGATGCTGCCCGCCGCCAGCGTCGGGCGCAGCAGCGCCAGCAGGTCGCCGAGCGGCGCCCAGTCGCAGGTCGCCAGCGACAGAAGGCCGACCTCCTCCCAGCCGGTGTATCGCAGCAACTCTTCGATCTGATCGGCCACCGAGGCGGCGCTGCGCTCACGCACAGGGCGGTCGATCATGCCCGCCTGGCAGAAGCGGCAGCCGCGCGTGCAGCCCTTGAAGACCTGCACGGCGACGCGGTCGTGCACGATGTTGCTGTTCGGCACGATCATCGTGCGGTGAGTGAAGGCCTCGTCCGGGTTCGTTACGATGCGCCGCCGCACGGGATTCGAGCCGGGCGAAAAAAGGCCGGGCACGTAGACGCCGGGAACCTTCGCGAGTGCCGCGAGCCTGTCGGCGCGGCTTCTGCCTCGCACCTCCGCCAGCGTCCGCAGCAGGTCGGGCAGCACCGCCTCGCCGTCGCCGAGGCAGAAGGCGTCGAAGAAGCGCTCCAGCGGCGCGGGCGCCAGCGCCCCAGACCCGCCGCCGATCACCAGCGGGTCGCCGTCGCCGCGCTCGTCCGCGCGGAGCGGCACGCCGCCCAGGTCGAGCATCGTCAGGATGTTCGTACTGCAGAGCTCGTATTGCAGCGTGACGCCGATCATATCGAAGTCGCGCAGGGCGCGCCCGGTCTCCAGCGACCCCAGCGGCTCGTTCGCCGCGCGCATCGCCGCCTCCATGTCCGGCCACGGACAGTAGGCGCGCTCGGCGTCCGCGAAGTCGAGCGACCGGATCAGCGCGTACAGAATCTGATATCCGAGGTAGCTCATGCCGACCTCGTAGGTGTCCGGAAAGGCGAGGCAGACGCGCACGCCTGCGCGCTCCTTGATCGGAAGGCTGCCCCATTCGCCCCCCACATACCGCCCGGGGCGTTTCACCCGCGTCAAAAGCGGCCACAGCCGGCGGGTCGTTTCGTCTGTCGTCATGGTTGATATCCCTCGTTTATGTCTATTTCGAATCTCTCGTACACCGGCAAGGGCAGAGCCCTTGCCGGACCTCTCCCTCCCCCGACCCCTCACTCCCCCAAAGCGGGGAGGGAGGGGAGCAAAACAAAACCGAAAAATAGAATCCCTTTGCCTTTGACCCTGCCCTTCTCCCCCCTCCCCGCTTCGGGGGAGGGGGGCCGGGGGGGAGAGGTCGGGTTTGCCATTGTGCGCGTCGAGGGGGAGGCCCTACCCCACGCTCCCCAGCCGGTCCCGCACCGACGACACGGCGACGCTCTGCACGAGGGCGAGCGCGATGGCCTCCATCAGGAGGGAGCTTCCCCCGTAGCTGAAGAGCGGCAGCGGCAGGCCGGTGATCGGCGCCAGGCCCATGCTCATGGCGATGCTCTCCATGACCTGGAACCAGAGCCAGGCGACGACGCCGACGGAGAGCATCTTGGCGCGGATGTCCTTCGTGCGGAAGGCCGCGCGCAGCAGCCGCCAGAAGAGCAGGGCGAAGAGAAGTATGACGATCACGCCGCCGACGAAACCGAACTCCTCCGCGAAGACGCTGAAGATGAAGTCGGTGTGCGGTTCGGGCAGAAAGTGCAGCCTGCCCTGCGTGCCGTGCAGGAAGCCCTTGCCCCACAGCCCGCCGGAGCCAACCGCGATGCGCGACTGGATCACGTTGTAGCCCGCGCCCTGCGGGTCGATGTAGGGGTCGAGGAAGACGACGAGCCGCAGCTTCTGATAGGCCTTGAGCGACCCCCAGAAGAACGGCATGACCACGAGCGCGCCCCCCACGAGCGTCGCGAGATACTTTCCCGGCGTCCCGGCCACGACGAGCATCGAGAAGATGATGGCGCCGTAGACCAGCGTGCTGCCCAGGTCGGGCTGCAGAAGAATCATCAGGACGCTGACGCACGCCAGGGCGAGCGCCAGAAACAGCTTTTTGAGGTTGTCGGGGGGGTAGCGGGAGCAGAAGCGCGAGAGAAGGAGGATGAGAGCCACCTTGCCGAGCTCGGCGGGCTGGAAGCCGATCGAGCGGATGCGAAACCAGCTCTGCGCGCCTTTGGCTGCCGTGCCGAACACGAGGACGGCGGCAAGGACGACCAGCGTCAGGCCGTAGATCCAATAACCCCAGCGAATGAAACTCTGGTAGCCAATGCGCAGGATCGCCACATACGCGACGGCTCCCACCCCGCCCCAGACCAGCTGCCTGACCGCGAAGAGCGCCGTGGACCTGCGCACGCCTGCGCCTGCGCTGTATATCGATAGAAGACCGAGGCCGAAGAGCACAAGGGTGACAACGAGCATGGTGCGGTCGAGGCCCTTGCGGATCTCCCCCCAGGTATAGCCGAATTCGAGCATAATGGGGCTAGCCGCTTCTCCTCCTGCGGCGAACCGTCTTCACGGGGATGTTGGCGACCAGTGCGACGGAGCGGTCCTCCCGTTCGAGCTCCAGCTCGATGCGAGTCTCGTCGATCTCGACGTAGTTCCGAATGACCTCGATGATATCCTTGCGAAGGCTCTCCATCAGCTCCGGCGAGAGGTCCGTCCGGTCGTGCATGAGGACGACCTGGAGGCGATCCTTCGCGACGGTGCTGGATCGGTTTCGGTTGAAGAGGTTCGAGAGAAAACCCATTTTCACGCCCCCTTACAGCCCGAAGGCCTTTTTGAGTTTGCCGAAAATCCCGCCGGTATTCGCCTCCTCCATCGACAGGAAGGGCACATCCTGCCCCGCGATGCGCCTGGCGATGTTCGTGAAAGCCCTCGAGGCCAGCGAGGCGGAGGATATCGTCAGCGGTTCGCCGCGGTTGGCGCTGGTGACCACCGACTCGTCGTCCGGCACCATGCCGATCAGGTCGATCGCGAGGATGTCGAGCACGTCGGAGACGCCGAGCATCTCGCCCTTCTTCACCATGTGGGGGCGGATGCGGTTGACGATCAGGCGGATCGGGCGCTTCTCCATCGACTCGAGCAGGCCGATGATGCGGTCGGCGTCGCGCACGGCGGAGACCTCCGGCGTCGTCACGACCAGCGCTTCGTCCGCGCCGGCGGCGGCGTTCTTGAAACCGGCTTCGATGCCGGCCGGGCTGTCGACCAGCACGTAGTCGAACTCCTTGCGCAGGTCGGCGCAGACCTTCTTCATCTGCTCGGCGGAGACCGCGTCCTTGGTCTTCGACTGCGCGGTGGGGATCATGTACAGGTTCTCGACCCGCTTGTCGCGGATGTACGTCTGGTTCAGGCGGCAGACGCCCTCCAGCGCGTCGATCAGCGTGTAGACGATGCGGTTTTCGAGGCCCATGATGACGTCGAGATTGCGAAGGCCGATGTCGCCGTCGACCGCGACGACCTTGTTGCCCATGGCCGCGAGCGCCGCCGCCAGGTTGGCCGTGGTCGTCGTCTTGCCGACGCCCCCCTTTCCGGAGGTCACTACGATAACCTTTGACTCCATTGATACTCCTCCTCGGTGGAAACTTGTATGAAAAAAATATGATTATGCCGTGTTATGTAGGGGCGAACGAAGTTCGCCCCTACGCCTTCGCTTCCTCGACCTTGACGGCCGGCCAGAAGTCGATCAGCACCGATCCCTCGTCGACCTTGACGATGACCGGTTTGCCCCACCACGCCGCGCCGCGCTCGAGCGAACCGACGCGGCCGCCGATGCGCACCTGCAGGGCCTCCATCGAACGGGCCACGACCGCCGTGCTCTCGTCGCCCTCGACGCCCGCGTGGACGAGTCCGTGCAGGCGGCCGAGCACCGTGACGTTGCCGGAGGCGAAGACCTCCGCGCCGTCGTTGACGTGTCCGACGACGATCACGTCGCCAGCGTGCTCAACCCGCTGGCCGCTGCGCAGCGAGCGGTCGAGCCGCAGGGCCTTCTGCGCCTTGCTCGATCGCTTCGGAAGAGAAGGCTCTCCCGTCGGCAGGCCGATGCGCTTGAGGAGGTCCTGCGTCTCGGCGTCGTACGTGATCCAGGCCTTGACCTCGACCTTCGAGGGCCAGACGAAGTCCGCGAGCACCCGGCAGATCGTCTCCTCCGAGAGTGCGCGCGCGCCGAAGTCGAGCACCACGCCGGCACCCGGCAGCACGCCCTCTCCCTTCTTGCGCATCTCCTCGAACGAGGGGGCGAAGTCGCAGACCTGCAGCTCCTCGGAAATAATGCATCGCAGCATCGAACCCGTCATGCCCTTCAGCTTGATCACCGCGAACCCTCCCAAAAACGATTTGTCGTCCAAACAAGACATAAAATCAAAACCCGCGTCCCTTCGGGGCGAGCTCTCCCCCAAAGCAGGGAGGGGGAGCAAAGCAAAAACGGAAATCAAAACCCTTTGCCCTTGACCCTGCTCTTCTCCCCCCCCCCTCCCCGCTTCGGGGGAGGGAGGGAGAGCTCGGGTTTTTCACTTTTTCATTTTTTATTATAGCTTATTATCGTGATCCAGGAGATATTTCAGCATCTGCCCGACGAGCGGGCCGGCGACGGACGATCCGGCGCCTCCGCCCTCCACCAGCGCGACCGCGACGTACTTCGGTTTGTCGGCGGGCGCGTAGCCCGCGAACCAGGCGTGGTCTTCACCGTGCGGGTTCTGCGCCGTTCCGGTCTTGCCGGCGATCTCGATGCCGTAGGCCCCGGCCCGGCGGCCCGTTCCCGAGTGGACGACGTCGTAGATGCCCCTGCGCACGATATCCAGGTTCGCCCTCGAAATGCCCACCTCGCTGTATTCGACCGGGCGCTCCGCGTTGAGGCGCGGCACCACCAGCCGGCCGCCGTTGGCGACCGCAGCGTACACGCGCGCGAGCTGCAGCGGCGTCATCAGCAGATAACCCTGGCCGATCGAGTAGTTTACCGTGTCACCCTGGTACCAGCCCTCTTTGAGGCGCGCCCTCTTCCACTCGCGCCCCGCGATGTTTCCGCGCGACTCGCCCGGCAGGTCGACCCCGGTCTTCTCGCCGATCCCGTAGGCGTGACCCCACTTGATCAGCTTGTCGATGCCCATCTTCACGCTCATCTGGTAGAAGAAGACGTCGCAGGAGTCGCGCAGCGCGCCGACGACGTTCTCCGTGCCGTGCCCGCTGCGCTTCCAGCAGCGGAAGGTGCGCGGCGGGTTGCCCAGCGTGAAGTAGCCGGGGCAGAAGGTCGTCGAGGAGGTGTTCACGGTGTGCTCCATCAGCAGAGCGGATGCCGTGACGGCCTTGAAGGTCGAGCCCGGCGGGTAGGCGCCGCTGATGACGCGGTTCATCATCGGGCGGTCCTTGTCGTCCAACAGCGCCGACCATTCCTTGCTGGAGATGCCCCAGGTGAGGGGGTTCGGGTCGAAGGTCGGCACCGAGCAGAAGACGACCACCGAGCCGTCGTTCACATTCATCGCCACCAGCGCGCCCTTCTTGCCCTCCATCAGGCGGTAGGCCTCGCGCTGGGCGGCGAGGTCGAGCGTCAGGCGCAGGTCGTTGCCCTTCTGCGGGTCGTTGTAGTTGACGTCGCGCAGGCGCCGGCCTCGCGAGTCGACCTCCACGACCTGGTCGCCGACGACGCCGCGCAGCTCCGTCTCGTAGACGGCCTCCACGCCGCTCTTGCCGACGATGTCGCCCGCCTGGTAGTAGAGGTCGCGCTGGTCCTCCAGCTCGTCGCGCGTGATCTCGCCGACGTAGCCCATCACGTGGGCCACCAGCGAGCCGGCGGGGTAGATCCTCCGCCAGACGGGCGAGGGGAAGAGGATCCGCGAGAATTCCGGATCCATGACGAGGTCGGAGACCTGGGCCAGCGTCAGGTTCGTCGCCACCGAGACGGCCCGGTAGGGCGCGACGTACTGCTTCTCGACGCTCTCCTTCAGGCTCTCCGCCGTCATCGGAATGCCGTGCCGGACGAAGAGGGCCGAGACGCGCGCGTAGTCCTCGTCCCCCGCGATGTCCATCGGATAGCCTTTGATGTCGAACGTGCGCACGTTGACCGCCAGAGGCACGCCACTGGCGTCGTAGATGTTGCCGCGGGGCGGCAACAGGCGGATCATGCGCAGCCTGTTGTCGGACGCGAGGTTGATATACTGGTCGCCCTTCACGATCTGGAAGTAGACGAGCCCGATCACCAGCAGCGAGAGCGTGAAGATGAAGACGTTGCGGAGGTAGAGCAGGCGGTGGTCGACGTCGGCCCGTTCGAGTCCCTTAGACATGAGTCTCCCGCAGCCTGAATGCGTAGATCAGGCAGAGCCCGATCAACACGGGCACCGCGATCAGCTGCTGGATCAGGAAGAGTCGCAGTGCCGCCTGGCTCGGCGCGGCCTGGCCCGGCACGGCCCAGGCGACATAGTGCAGGACGCCCGACAGGAAGTGCGCTCCGCCCGCGAGCATCGCGAAGAGCGGCGCGCTCCGCCCGCCCGTCGGCGTCCGGTCCCATATCCAGTAGACCAGAACCACCGCGATCACATAGATCAGCGCGCTCATGCCGGGCAGGCCGACCCACCGCAGATCCCACACGACGCCGCCCACGAAGGCGAACCAGATCCACTGCGCGATGCGCGTCGCGTAGAGCGGCCCGGAGACGATCTTGTAGAGCACGACCAGCAGGAAGAACTCCGGCACCAGCATAAAGCCCATCGCCAGCACCTGAAACAGATCCTGCAACAGCCACACGAGGAGGGCCGCGATCATCGGTCCGCCCCTCCCGGCGACAGAAGAATCTGGACATTATAGAGCTGCGTCAGGTGCGCGCCGGAGGCGATCTTCTGCGGCAGGAAACCGTCGCGCGGCTCGCCCGGGCCCCAAATCTTGCCGATCGGGATGCCAGGCGGCAGGTAATCGCCGACCAGCGCCGTCGAGACGACCATGCCCTTCTTGAAATCCTTCTCCTGCGGCGTGTAGAGCAGCCAGATGTTGCCCATGTCGTCACCGTTGACGACGCCGAGGTCCCAGGTCGCGTCCACCACGGCGGCCAGCAGGAACGAGGCCGAGGTCACCAGTTCGATCCACGCGTAATCGTCGCCGACGGAGGCGACCTTTCCGATCAGGAAGCCGTCGGAGAGCGCCGGCGCCCCCACGCGCACCCTCTGCTTCGCTCCCTTGTCGACGCGGACCTCCTTCCACCATGCGTCCGGATAGCGCAGCGTGACCCGCGCGCCCAGGAGCTCGGCCGTCGACTGCGGAGCCGGCACCGCGACGCGCTGCAGCGCCGTGCGTAGTGCCAGGTTTTCGATCTCGAGCTCTCTGTTTCGGTCCTGCAGGTTCTTGCGCTCCAGCACCCAGTTGCTGGCAGCCTGCACGATCGTGCGCAACTCGAGCGCCGGTTTCTCCGGGACATAGAGCACCGCGCCGACGGCGTCGACCATTCTCTTGGGAAAGGCGGGAAATGCGAAGGAGGACCACAGCAGGATCAGCCCGCAGAAGAGCGCGAGCAGCGTATTCACCAGGATTGGGTTCAGTTTGTGCGTCATACCGGTTTATCTTGCGAGGACGGACACTCCCGTGCTATACCGTCGTACGGTCGACCGTCACCGCGATGCGCTCGCCGCGATCCACCGTCTCGAGCAGCTTGCCCAGTCCGAGCGCCACCGAGTAGAGCGGCTGCTCGGCCATGTGCACGGGGACGTTCATGGCGTCGGAGAAACGGATGTTGAGCCCGCGGAGCTGCGAGCTGCCGCCGGTCAGCACCAGCCCCTGGTCGACGATGTCCTTGACCAGCTCGGGCGGCGTCTGCTCGACCGCGTAGCGCAGCATGTCCTCGACGCGGCAGATGATCGGCTCGATGGCATCGCGGACCTCGTTCGAGGTGACCTTGACCACCTTCGGCAGGCCGTCCATCAGATCGCGTCCCTTGACCTCCATTTCCAGCTCCTGTTCGAGCGGAATGACCGATCCGATGGCGAACTTGACCTCCTCGGCCGTGCTCTCGCCGATCGAGAGGGTATAGTTCTGGCGCAGCATCGCGATGATGGCGTTGTCGATGTCGTCGCCCGCGGCGCGCAGCGAGTTGCTGATGACCACGCCGCCCAGGGAGAGGACCGCAACCTCGCTGGTGCCGCCGCCGATGTCGACCACCATGTTGCCGCGCGGCTCGTTGATCGGCAGGCCCGTGCCGAGCGCCGCCGCCAGCGGCTCCTCGACCACGAAGGCCTCGCGGGCGCCGGCGCCGAGCGTGGCGTCTACGACCGCGCGCTTTTCGACCTCGGTCACGCAGGCGGGCACGCAGATCGCGACGCGGGGGTGCGCCATGAAGCGCCTCCCCTGGCCGGCGGCGGTGATATAGTGCGCCATCATCTGTTCGGTCATGTCGAAATCGGCGATGACGCCGTGCTGCAGCGGACGGACGGTCTCGATCCCCTGCGGCGTCTTGCCGATCATGCGCTTGGCGGCGTGCCCGAAGGCAATGACCTCCTTCTGCCCCTTGCGCCCAACCCTGCGAACGGCGAGTACCGACGGCTCGTCGATGACGATCCCGCGTCCCTTGACGTAGACCACCGTGTTGGCGCTGCCGAGATCGATCCCGATGTCGCGGCTGAAGAGACCGGCCAGGAATTTGAACATTGTATAGCCTCGCTTTCTATAGTAAAACGACCTGTAAGGGAGGCGCTGATTCAACCGATTGCACAGCAATTTCTCCGTGCTGGAACGCCTGAACCGCAAGGACTCACGATCTTTCCCTTCATGCCTCTAACGATAAATTAGCCCTCTAAGCACACGAATAACAGCGGAGGCACCTCGCCTCCGTCTGACGTATAGTACCACAATTTCACGCGCGATAAAGCGGAGAAAAACTTTTCTATTGACCGGCGGTGCCGGAAAACCGTAATATAGATCAAAAACTTTCGGAAAGGGGGAAACGTGAATGATAGCGGCCCGCCATTTTTATCGTCGGCTCGTTTTACTGGCATCGATCCTGCTTCTCGCGGAAGTCGCGCAGGAGCCCCCATCCTTCGCGGCCGGGTGGGACGGCGTCACGATCTCGCCCGACATCTCGAAAAATCATGGCGTCTATGAACTATACTGCCCGGAGGAGCTGGCCTGCATGGCGCAGTGGATCAACGCGCGAAAGAACGCGAAGGCGACCTATCGTCTCATGCGAGACATCGACCTCGGCGGCGCGAAGTGGAAACCGATCGGGCTGTGGGTCGAGAACTACGAAGGCTGGCCCTTCAGAGGCACCTTCGACGGCAACGGTAAAACGATCTCGGGGCTCCGCATCGATTACCGGGACGAACCGGTTCAGGGGCTCTTCGGATATGTCGCGGGGGGCCGTATCTCCAACATTCGTCTCGTGGACGTCGATATCGACGGCGGGAGTTGCATCGGCGCGCTCGTAGGGTGGCTGGCCGAAGGCGGGCGAATATCGGGCGCCTTCGCCTCCGGCCGCGTGAAAGGCGGAGAGCGCGATATCGGCGGGCTCGTCGGACGAAACGACGGCCGTATCGCAAATTCGGGTACGGCGCTCGATGTAGAGGGCCAGCAGAACGTCGGAGGGCTGATCGGCCTCAACACGGGGCACATTGACCATGCGTACGCGCGCGGAACCGTAAAAGGCGAGTGGAATGTCGGAGGACTCGTGGGATATTTTCAGGCGGGCTCCGTGACGAACACGACCCGGCGTCGAAACGGAGGGGAGATTCCCCATTTCGGAGCCGTCGACGGGGGAATCGTTTCGCACGATGTTCACGTCGAATAAAACGGCAATTTTTATCATCGCTATGCGATCACAGGCATTTGACCTTCCGCACAGGGCTGCTAAAATGACGCAAGTAACGTGGACAGGTGGGAGGAGCGAGGTTTGAGCGACAAGAGAAGAAAAAACAGAGACGATCAGGCACCACGCGAGCGGAAACGGAGAAACGAGCCGTTCCAGGTGCCGCCGGAGAAGACCGGCCTGACGCCCGAGGAGGAGGCGTACGTACCGCGCGCGGAGTCGCGGCCGGTGCCTCGCAGCGTCTTCACGCTGCTGTTTGTCGTGTTATTCCTTGCCTTCGCGGGAGGCGGCATCCTGTATTACCACACGGCCGTACGGCCCGAGAGGCAGTATCAGGAGGCGACACGCCTGTTCGACGAGAAGGACTACGCGGGCGCGCTGGCCCTGTATCAGAAGGTCCTGCGAAGCCGCCCCGAACGGCGCGACACGCTCTTCCAGATCGGCTACTGCCAGGAGATGCTCGGGCAGGACTCCGAGGCCGCCGCGAGCTACACACACCACCTCGAAAACCAGCCGCGTGATCTGAATGCCTACCTGCACCTCGGCAACATATACCTCCGCATGGGGCAATTCGAAAGCGCGTTGTCGCCTTTCGAGCGGGCGGCCAGGCTCGCGCCGTCGAACGCCGAGGCGCGTTACTCGCTGGGCAAGATCTACGACCGGCTCGGCAGCTCGTCCCGCGCGATCGAGAACTACGAGCAGGCCGTGAAGTTCGAGAAGAAGGACGTCGATCTATTGCTCGCCGCTTCGAAATCCCTGATGAACCAGGGGCGCTACGAGTCGGCGCTCGCCGGCTACGAAAAGGCCATGGGGCTCGCCGCCTCCGACGACAGGCGCGGCATGCACGGCGCGACGGCCGCGCGGAACATGCTCGGCTGGCCGACCGACCCCGCCGTAATCGCCATACCCGGCAAGTCGCTCGGCAAAATCGAGCTGGACATGTCCGAGGCGGACGTGGTGGCGCTGCTGGGCGAACCGGAGGGCAGGGAGACGAAGGAGACTGGCGAGACGGAGACCGTCGCGCGGGAGAACTGGGTCTATGCCGGCGGCGAACTGACCGTTTTCTTCTCGAACGGCAGAGTATTGCAGATCCAGACGTCGTCGAAACAATACCGCACGCCGACCGGCCTCGGCATCGCGAACTTCCTCGATCCCAAATATGCGGACCGCTTCGAGCGTTGGGTCGACACCGACACGGAGTACCCCGGTTACCGCTACGTCCTCAAGGGCGGCGGGCTCGCCTTCTACGAGAGCCAGGGCAATCGCGCGGCCATCGTCTACCGCGGCGAATACCCTCCGACGGACAGCGACCCGACCTTCTGGACGAAGATCAAGTCCGGGGACAAGGAGTAGGATGAAGTACGAGCCGAAGATCGAGAAGGAGATCATGTGCCCCATCGAATACGGCCTCGTGATGTTCGGCGGCAAGTGGAAGTCGCGGATCCTCTGCGTGCTCTCCGCGCGCGACGCGCTACAGCGCGATCCGGAAGGAGCTGGCAGCGGACGGACTCGTAAGCCGCAGGCAGTACGACGAGATCCCGCCGCGCGTGGAATACGCACTGACCGAAAAGGGCGCCTCGGTTCTGCCGATCCTGCAGAGCATCTGCAGCTGGTCGCGCCTGCAGACGGCGGACGAACTGAACAGAAAACTGCCCCCCCTGCAGAACTTGCAGCCAGCTGTAAAATTTCGGTGTACAGTTCGAGTCGATTGGCGCATAATATCGGCATGACAGGGGGTGGATACCATGCAGGCACAAACGATAGAGCGGCAGGAAGTGCTTCACCTGATCGAAGGGTTGCCGGACTCCGCCATGGGAAGCCTGGGCGAATTTGTGACCTTTTTGCGTTATCGCGAGCACGTGCCCAATGCCGATACCATCGCCGCCATCGAAGAACTTCGGGCGGGGAAAGGTAAAAAATTTTCGAGTATCGGGGCCCTGATGCAGGACCTTCACGATGAGAACGACGATTGAGCGATCGGCCAGATTCAAGCGGGATATCAAGAGAGAATACAAATCCCTTGGCCCCGCGTTGGACACGATGCTCACGGACGTTCTCGAATTGCTTGTGACGGACGCCCCGCTGCCGGCGAGGTACCAGGACCACAAATTGACCGGCGATTGGGAAGGTTGCCGGGAGTGCCACCTCAAACCGAATCTGCTCTTGATATACGAAAAACCGGACGACGAGACGTTGAGCCTCGCCCGCCTCGGTTCTCACAGCGAACTGTTCGGGGCGTAACCCCCCTCGCTATCAAATTTCTGAGCGACTCATAAATTCCCTAATATATTTACCCCGCAGAGCGCCCCTGCTATCCTCTGCCCATGGTCGGCCCACTCATAACATGAAAAATGGAGGATGCAACATGAGCGCAAAGGCATATCTGGAGATCACCATGGTCATCGATCACGCGAACCGCCCCAAGGCGGCCGGGGTTTACACCGAGTACCGCAAGCCCTTTCTGGAGAAGATCAAAGGCGCCGTATCCAAGGACCTCCTGATCCGAGACGAGGACGTCCAGGTGCTCCACGGCTTCGACAGCGTCGAAAACGCGAAGGCCTACCTCGGCAGCGAGCTGTTCAAAAACGACGTCTTCGCGGCCCTGAAGCCCCTCTGGAGCGCCGACCCGGAGGTGAGGGTCTACAGCGTGGCGTAAAACGTTTTGCGCAGGATTATGCAGGGGAGGCCGCCCACGGCCTCCCGCTTGTTATATCGCAGCGTATCACGGGCGGGCTGTGGACAGCCGCCCCCTACGAAGCCACTTTCATCGTCCTCCTGTACAGCTCCAGCACGCTCAGGAAGAGCGCGAGGACCAAGGGGCCGAGGAAGACGCCCAGCAGGCCCCAGACGGCGAGCCCGCCGAGGACGCCGACGATCACGGCGAAGGTCGGGATCGTGGCGCCGCCGCCGATGAAGAGAGGGCGCAGGATGTTGTCCGACGGCGCCACGATCAGGGCGCCCCAAGTCAGATAGGCGATCCCCCATCCGGTCGAACCGGTCGCGAGGAGGTAGATCGCACCCGGTGCCCAGATCAGCGAAGTGCCCATCGGCAGCATCCCCGCCACGAACATCGCCGCCGTCGCGAGAAAGGCGTTCGGCAGCCCGACCACCCACCAGCCCAACCCGGCAAGCGCCGCTTGCACCGCCACCGTGAGCATGACCCCGTAGATCACCGAGCGAAGCATGTTCCGCGCGTCGTCGCCGAAGGCCTTGCGTTCCGGCTCCGGCAGCGGGATGAACTCCTCGATATACCGCGCGATGCTCTCTCCGTCGCGGATGAAGAAGAACATCGTCATAATGGCCACGGTTCCCTGCAGGAGAAAGGAGCCCGTCCACTGCAGCACGCCCTTCGAGAGCCCCTGCAGAAACGACGCCGCACTGCGCACCAGCGACGACGCCCCTCCCGAGAGCAGCGGCGACAGGCGCGTCTGCAGCCAGTCCGGCAGCGCGGCCGAGATCTCCGCGATGAGCGCCGCGCCGACGGCCGCCACGTCCATGCCGGAGAAGGAGGTGTAGAAGTTGAACAGCTCGTGCCCGGCCGCCTGCAACACCAGGATGAGCGGGATCGTGACGAGAAAGAGCAGCAACAGCATCACCGCCGCCGCGGAGAAGTTGGGTGAGCGGGCAAGGTAGGCGTTGCGGGCGACGAATTTTCTCAACGGATCCCCGAAGAACGCGAGCAGCATACCCCAGGCGATGCCGTGGAGCAGCGGGCGCACGACGACGAAGGCAAGCGCAAGGAAGAGAAGCAGGAAGAGCGGGAAATTCCGACCCAGCCGGCCGCGCTCGGGGGACGCCGCCTCCCTCTCGTTCTCGGGCGGGTTTGGGTACAATTTCGTCGTTTCGTTTCGATTTGTATCGTCTTCCACTCAGCATCACCTCAAAAGAACCGATATTTTATTGTAGAAACCGCGAACATTCTAAGCCGATTCGCTTGACAGTATCAACTGCTCTTTTTATGATAGCTCATAAGATTTATGTAAATGATCGGGAGAAACAGGGAAGTTCCGATTATCGCGATATATCGGTCTTCACAGGCAACACCCCTGAAGAGGAGGAATCTCCGTGACAGCAAACCACGCCCTCGAACTGTTCCCCAGCGAGAGCCAGGCTGACAAGGAATTTATTTTGCAGGAAGAACTCTCGGCCAAAAAAGCGCCCAGGGAACGGATTAAAATCGTCGGCGTGGGCGGCGGCGGCAACAACGCGCTCGACCACATCATTCGCCATGGCATAGCAGATGTCGAGTTCCTCGGCGTCAACACCGACATGCGCTGCCTCGAAAACTGCCTCGCGACCGATAAGATCGTGCTCGGCGAGAAACTCACCAAGGGCCTCGGCGCGGGCGCGCTCCCCGAGGTCGGCATGCAGGCCGCCATCGAGTCGCGCGAGGAGATTCGCGCGCAGCTCAAGGGCTGCGACATGGTCTATCTGGCGGCGGGCATGGGCGGCGGCACCGGCACCGGCGCCATGCCGGTCATCGCGCAGATCGCCAAGGAGCTCGGCATCCTGACGGTCGCCGTGGTCACGCGCCCCTTCTCCTTCGAGGGAAAGAAGAGAAAGCGCTTCGCCGACGAGGGCATCGAGAAGCTCGCCGAGATCGTCGACGCGCTGCTCGTGGTCCCCAACGACAGGCTGCTGGAGCTCTCCGAGCGCACCACCTCCCTCTCGGAGGCCTTCTCGATGGCCGACAGCATCCTGCGCCAGGCGGTGAAGGGCGTCACCGACCTCATCACGCGCGCCGGCGTCATCAACGTCGACTTCGCCGACCTGCGCAACATCATGCGGCACGCAGGCCCGGCGGTGATGGGCGTGGGCAGCGCCAGCGGCGAGAACCGCCTGCAATCGGCCCTCAAGCGCGCCATGGAGAGCCCTCTGATGGAGTGTTCGATGCAGGGCGCGAAGGGCGTGCTCTTCAACATCACCAGCAGCCACGAGATGGGCATCATGGAGGTTCAGGCGGCCGCGGAGGTCTTGCGCGAGCACATCGACCCGGACGCCCACTACGTCTGGGGATGGGTGCAGGACGAGAGCATCGGCGACACCGTACAGGTGGTCGTCATCGCCACGGGATTCGAACAGGCGGGAGAGACCCGCAAGCCGGGCAACCTCCCCCCGCCGAAACCGGTCGTCGGGGAGAAACGGAAACCGCGCGAGCACTTCACGGAGACCTTCGACCCCGCCGCCTCGCAGATCGGCTTCATCGCCGAGGACGGAAGCGAGTACGACACCCCCGCGTATCTGAGGCACAGGCAGGGGAAGTAGAGACCGAAAAATATAAAAAAAGAGGACCCCTCGCCGGGAATCAAGGGCGGGGGGTTGTCGTTTGGGGCAGACGCGAAAGGAGCTCCCTCCGTCAGGCTTCGCGCCGCCACCTCCCTCGAAGAGGGAGGCAAAAGACGCTCGGACAGCGCCGGGTTTTCTATCGGGGCAGTGGTTTTTCTAGTTTCTACAATGAACCTCAATTCCTCAAAGAAAACCACGCGCTTGCATATGTGTCCCCTGCCTCCCTACACGAGGGAGGTGGCGGCGCGAAGCGCCGACGGAGGGAGCTTCTGGCGCCGGGCTCGCCACAGGGGCCGGACGCGCAATGCGCGTCCTACGGAAAGCGGACCCTCCGCCACACCACCGGCAGCAGTGACGCCGCCAGGCCGACGAAGAGGGGTTCGATGGCGGAGCCGAGCAGCCAGGCGGCGAACATCGCGCCGATACCGAGGGAGGCAGAGGCGAGGGCGGCGCGGCGCGAGAGCAGGCCGGGGCGCAGGATCGCCGCGATCAGGGGGGCGATCATGCCGGCGCCGCGCAGGCCCATCGCCACGTAGCTCAACCCGAGGATCTGCGCCCCTTGAAGCGACAGCCCCATGGACGCGGCGACGGCGACGGCGAGGACGACCATTACGCGGGAGAGCGGCAGGATCCGCTTCTCGCTCCTGTTCACGCCGGGGATGCGGAGGTAGACGTCGAACGAGAGGTTGGTCGCCACACCCAGCGACAGCCCGGCGGCGCCGCCGACGACCGTGATCGCCAACCCCGCCCAGAGGGCGCCGGAGATCGCCGGATGAAAGTACGCCGTCAGAAAGTACGGCAGCGCCTGTGCGCCCTCGATCTCGACGCCGGCGTTGCGCAGGGCGAGACCGATCCAGACTCCCATCAGCCCGAGCGGGGGGATCAGGGCGGCCGCAATCAGACAGCCGCGGCGCGCCTCGCGCTCGTCCCTGGCCGCGAAGATCGCCTGCATGTAGATCTGCGTGCAAAAGATCCCCACCAGCACCGAGGCGCAGGCGCTCACGTCGGCCCCCAGGCCCCGTCCGAAGAGATTGAACCAGGGCGAAAAGTGCAGGTCGCGCGCCAGCGTGCCCGCCGTCTGTCCCAGCGAAGACGCCTTGAAGCAGCAGAGGGCGAGCATCAGGTAGAGCATGACCGTCTTGGCGTTGCCGACGGCGCTGAAGCTCTTGAGTCCGCCGGAGAAGATGAAAGCCAGGATCATCGCCGAGAGAAGAAAGGCCGCCGTCCCCGGCGAGATGGGGACCACGCTGCGCAACAGCGCCATGCCGGCCAGAAATTGCGCCGCCACGGAAATCAGCGTGCCGGCGATCGAACCGGCGAGGGTCAGCAGGGCCGTCGGATAGCCGTAGTTGCGTTCCATAAACTCCGGCAGCGTAGAGAGTCCGGAGCGCCGCACCGGCCCGGCGAAGCGCAGGCCAAGCAACGCACAGCCGATGCCGCTGCCGAGCGTGAACCACCACCCGGACAGCCCCCACTCGTACGCCATCTGCACCGTGCCGATGGTCGAACCGCCCGCGACGAGGACGCCCATCAGGATCCCAGCCACGGAGAAAGCCCCCGCGCCGCGGCCCGCCACGGCATAGTCGCTGGCGCTCTTCACCTTGCCGGAGGAGAGCGCGCCGATCAGGCAGAAGACCCCGATCACGAGCAGCGCGGCGATCGCGAAGAGCATCGCCCTAGCGGTCGTCCGCCTTGTGCGGAGAGCTCCAGCGCTTGATCGCCTCGCCTATGCGGAGGGCGAAGAAGAGGGACATGGAGAAGAAGGCGAACGAGGCGCAGAGCGCCAGGCCGTACTTCACCGTCCACGTGAAGGCGATCATCAGGCGCCGGAGGGGGCGCGGCGGGTACGAGAAGACGTCGTAGTCCTCGTACAGCGTCATGCGCACGGTGCAGAACTCGTTGACCTCGTCGAAATCGCCGAGCTGCACGCCCAGCGTGCGAAGCTCGCGGTCGATGTCGAGGATCTTGTACTGCAGGTTGACGAACTCGTCGACCTTGCCCGTCATCTTCTTGAGCTCGACGAGGGCGGCGCGGGTCTTCTCCAGCGACTCGCGCTGCGCGCGGAGGTTCAAAAACTCGTTCGTCTTGTCGGTCTTGGTGACCTCGATCGACTCCACGCGCCCGATCTTCCTCATCGCCGCGCAGAAGTCGTCGAACTTCTCCGGCTGCACGCCGATCATCAGCTGCAGGATACGGTTCTTGACGCCCCCGTCGCCGCGGCTCTGCTCGAACTGGATGATTGCGCCGCTGCTTTCGACCTCGTCGCGGATTGCCTTCTCGTCCTTCTCGAAGCTCTTGGTGGCGGCGGTCAGCGTCGCCGTCTTCTCGTACTTCTGGTCGAGCGCGGGCGCCATCGCGACACTGCCGGAAGCGGAGCCGCCGCCCTTGACGGTATATCGCTCGCTGGCGTAATTCTTCTTGACCGAGCTCGCCGAAAGGAAGTGCTCCGAGACCTCCGGGATCCGCTCGCGCGCGCTGTGCTTGCGCACGACGTTCGGCGTCGTGTAGTACCCGTACGCAAGCCGCCCGAGGAAGAGGACGACGAAGAGCAGGCCGAACAGTTTGAGAGTGCGGTGCCGCTCGAACGTGCGGCGAACCTTTTCGTTCATGACGAGGACATCTCCTTTTTGAAAATTCGCTTTATTGTGCGAGGCTAGATTTATGAAACTGCATCCTTGCACGCATTATAGGCGAGGATCCGGCTCCTGTCAGGCATGAACATCGTTTTCCCATTCATTTGCTTCTTTAGTTTGACTTTTTTACGTGAATTCCGTATGCGCTTCCCGGCATCTTTGTTCTATAGTGGCCTGCAAGACGCCCCGTTCGCGGAATGTCAATTTTTTTCAGGGGCCAAAACATATCTGAGGAGGGCATTGAAATGAAATTGGGCGATTTTGTTCAGACCGGAGATTGGAAGGGCGAGAAGCACGTACCTGTCATCGAGGCACCGGAGAAGGTGGCGGCGGGCGAGGCGTTTCCCGTCAAGCTGAGCGTCGGCAAGGAGATCCCCCACCCCAACACGGCGGCCCACTACATCAAGTGGATGAAGCTCTACTTCATCCCCGACGGCGGCAAGTTCGCCATCGAGGTCGGCAACCTCTCCTTCGACGTCCACGGCGACAGTACCGACGCGGCGAAACCGGGCCCCGTCTTCGCGGAGCCCGCGGGCTGCATCAAGGTGAAGCTCTCCGAGAGCGGCACGCTCGTCGCGCAGTCGTACTGCAACATCCACGGCCTCTGGGAGAACTCGACCCCGATCAAGGTCGGCTAAGCCGGAAAATTTTCCCCGAAACGCACGCGGGAGGCCTTTACGGCCTCCCGTTTTTTGTGCGCGACCGACTTACATCCAATCCGCGATTTTCAGACCGGGGACAAGCCCGAAGTGCTTTCTGTTGTTTGTCACCAGTTGCGCGTCGATCGCGAGCGCGGCGGCGGCGATCAACATGTCCATGTTGCCGATGGGCGTCCCCGCTCTCTTGAGATGATCCCTGATCTCGGCGTATCTCCGCGCGGCCGCGTCCGTCCAATCCATCACCCGCACGAGGGAGACGAACTGCTCGACCTTCCTCTCCAGACGCTCGGTTCGTTTGTTGATCAGGTCGTACATCAATTCGGCATAGGTGATGGCGGAGACGCAGATCAGGTCGTCCTGGTGGGAGACGAAGACATCCGTCAGTTCGCGCGGATGCTCTCGAATAATGTAACTGGAGACATCCGTGTCGAGCATGAAGATCCCGGCCATCAGAACGGCTCCCTCTCCTGGGCCGCTCCGTTGCCCTCGCGATCGAGCACGAAGTCGGGGCAGGGTTCGGCGTCCGCGAAGAACTCCGCCCAGGTGATCTTCGGCTTGGGGATCAGGACGACCTTGCCGTCCTCTCTGGCGATATAGACCTCGTCGGTGTCGAAGCGAAACTCCTTCGGCAGGCGTACAGCCTGGCTCCGTCCCGTTTCGAAGACTTTCGCGGTAGCCATGGTCATGACGAACATCCCCTTTATGCAATATATCAATGATACATATCATCTTACTTGGCGTCAAGGTGAGAACTCCCTCCGTCTGTAACCCGAGTGCGTTACTCCCCCACCACCGCCCGCAAAATCTCCCGTGCCGCGTTCGGCCTTCCCAAAGCCTTGGCACCCGCGCGGATTCTCGCCAGCTCCTCGGGGCGCCGCATCAGCTCGGCGATCTGCTCGCCGACCCTTCGGACCTCGTAGATCCGCCGAGCGGCGCCGCGCTCCAGCAGGTAGTCGCAGTTGTACTGCTCCTGCCCCGGCAGAGGGTCGAGCAGCATGATCGCGCACCCGCAGGCAGCTACCTCGGCGGAGGAGAGGCCTCCCGGCTTGAGGACCACGACGTCGCTCGCCATATAGTAGTCGTATATATTATGGATGAACTTTCGCACGACGACGTTCTTGAAGGGAAAGTATTTGTCGCGCAGGACCTCGTAGAGCCCGCGGTTGCTGCCGCAGAGGATCTCCACGTGCCAGCCGTCGCCCTGGGCGTACGAGAGCAGCGAGTCGGCCACGGCATCCAACGCCCCGGCGCCGATGCCGCCACCGGCGATCAGCACGCTCGTCGCCGCCTCGTCGATGTCCAGCTTCTTCCGCGCCGCCTCCCGCGTTGGGAGGTCGCTGTAGACGCGCGCAATCGGGATGCCGCAGTTGCGGACCTTGGTCTCCGGCGAAGGAATACCGTCGGCCTGGTGCTGGCGGATCGACTCGTCGCTCGCCACGAACCAGCCGTCGAAGCGCGGGTCGCGCTGCTGCGCGTGGCTGATGTAGTCGGTGTCGACGTAGTAGATCGGCGTGCGGTGCTCCCATCTGTCGAGCAGGGCCGACATGCCGAAGAAGTGCGTCACGAGGATCGCCGTCGGGTCGAAGGCGTCGACCTCCTCGAAAAGGTATCTCAAATAGACGCGGCTCACCGTCTTGTGCAGGTCGTCCCAGAACGAGGTCCTCCAGCCCGGCTTCGGGGGGTGGTCGGTGACGGCGTAGAGGCGCCCCCACATCCAGGGCGCGCGGCGCGCCATGAAAAGGTAGGCGCGCGTCACGCACCAGCGGATCCACCGCGGCACGTAGTCGAGCAGGTCTCGACAGAGGACCTCCGCGTCGGGATACTCCGCGCGGCACCAGTCGGCCAGCGCCTCGGCCGCCGCCTTGTGGCCGGTGCCGACGGTGGCGTAGAAGACGGCGATGCGGGGCGCGTCGGGATTCTTTGCCTCGTCGGGCTCTTCGGGTTCGTCCGAGGCATCGGGCGCGTCAGGCGCCTCGTCGGGCGGGCGAACGCAGTTCGTCCCTGCATCCGGCGCGTCCGTTTCGTCCGATTTGGGCGGGCGGAGGCGTGGGTCCTCTCCTGCGTCTGGCGTCTCCGAAATTTCCAACTCCTGCCGTTCCGTCTCGTCCGGCATCTACAGGGTTCCCTTCAGCGAGCCGAAGAGGTCGCCGAGCGTGACGCCGGCATCGGCCTTGCGCTCGCCCTCCATAGAAAGGGCCGCCAAAATACTCTCTCGGATGCCATCCTCGGTGTAGTGGTGGGGGAAGTAGAGCGCCGCCGCGTCGCCGTGCCCGCCGCCGCGGATCTTGCGGCCGTCCTTGAGCAGCGAAACCACGCGGCCCGCCAGGCCGTTGCGGCTCCGCAGCGACACGGCCCAGCCGCCGGCGGGTTTCTTGTAGGCGAGCGCCACCATCGCCGGTGCCTTCGAGGGCTCGGCCGGCCTGTCGAGGATCATGCCGCAGAAGTCCGAGGTGTCCCCGAACTCCAGCTTCCCGTCGCCCAGAAATACCAGATCCCCGGACCCATCGCTTCCGGGAATTCGATCCCGGATCAGGGAGTCCGCCGCTCTCTTGAAGCGCTCCTCCTGCCGCGCCACGAAGGCCTCCACGGCCTCGCGCTCGGGGCGCGAAAAAGCGGCGTCGGGGTTGGCAATTAGGCGGGCGAAGGTCCCCCATTCGCCGCAGAGCGTGACCATCGCGCCCCACAGCCGTCCGTCGGGGTCCTCGTTCAGCCAAAGGTCGCGGTCGTTGGCGATGCGCACCATTTCGCGCAACGGTTCGACGCGCGCGAGCGTCCGTTCGTCCGCGCCCCCGCCGTGCAACCAGTTCCAGTAGACCATCGCGCCGCAAAAACCGGTGTCCACACGGATCCATGGGCGATTCGCGTAGTGCTGGAATGTACTCTCGTGGTGATCAAAGAGGAAGGGTTGTTCGAAGACAGTTTTATCCACTTCGTCAACTGTCGCCTGATACTGAGGGGAAAGGTCGAGCACCAGCGGCTCATCCCGGCCTCTCAGGGTCTCCAGGATCATGTTGTCCACGTCTCCATACCCCGTGAGGGATACTCTGATCGGTGCAGCCGCCTCCGAGACTTCGTAGCGCGAGCGGTGCGCGAGCGCCGCCGCTGTTACTCCGTCGAGGTCGGTATGACTGATGATGTGCAGCAGTTTTAAACACCTCTTCCCGTTTTCTTCCGCCCTCTTGCGCTCTCCGGCTGCCTGCATGATAGCGTATTTTTGAGCAAAATAGTCTCTCTTTTCCACCATCTTCGTCCGGGGTATTCCATTTTTGCGAGTTATCCACTAGACTTATCCACTAAGGTGGATAAGTCTCCCATTTTTCCACGGACTGTGAGGAGAAGCTATCGCTCATTTTCACTTTTTTCACATGGCGGCTTGGTCAAAAAAACGGCTGATAGCAGAGTTTTATCTTATCCACCGAGTGACGGCCTGCGCTTTGTGGATAAGTGGATAATCCTGGTGGATAAATGCGCCAAAAGGCTCATCTTTCATCAATGTAGCATGGGAGGGGTTGACGAAAAGCTCTCGTGTTACAATGGACGACAGTCTTTTGTGGAAAACGTCGTCGCGCGATTTTTTTCGCAGAGCTATCATACCTTTCGCAGTTGCAATGCCCAATCAGGACGAGGTGTATCCGTTGGAAAAAAATGCAGAATCCGTATGGAAAGAAATCCTTCGCTCGTCGAAGGATTTTCTTCCTCCCGACACAAACGACATCTGGCTTCAGACCTGTATGCCGCTCTCTCTCGAGAACGGTGTGCTCAAAATCGACGTGCCCAACCCATTCGCCAAGGAGAACATCGAGAAGAGGATTCTGAAACCGCTCGAAGCCTTCCTTCGCGAGCGCGGGTATGCCGACGCGGTCGAGCTGATGATGGAGGAGAACCAGCAGGAGCAGGAGCGAGCGCGCAACATCGTGCAGATGCAGGCCGCTCCAAGCCGCAACGGGCTCAACCCGAACTACGTCTTCGAGACCTTCGTCATCGGCAAATCGAACCGCCTCGCCCATGCCGCCAGCCTTGCCGTCAGCGAGTCCCCCGGCATCGCCTACAACCCGCTCTTCATCTGGGGCGGCGTGGGGCTCGGCAAGACGCACCTCATGCACGCGATCGCCAACCACATCGAGAAGAATCTGCAGAACGCGCGCACGCTCTACGTCAGCTCGGAGAAGTTCACCAACGATATGATCAGCTCGATCAAGAACAACAAGCCGGCCGATTTCCGCGCGCAGTACCGCAACCTCGACGTGCTGCTGATCGACGACATCCAGTTCATCGGCGACAAGGAGGGCACGCAGGAGGAGTTCTTCCACACCTTCAACAGCCTGCACGAGGCCAAAAAACAGGTCGTGATCAGTTCGGACCGCCCGCCGAAGGAGATCAAGGGCGTCGAGGAGCGTCTCGTCTCCCGCTTCGAATGGGGGTTGGTCACGGACATTCAGCCGCCGGACCTCGAGACGCGCGTGGCCATCCTGCAAAAGAAGGCCGAGCTCAAGGGCCACCGGATCCCCGAGGAGGTCATCCTCTTCCTGGCGCAGAATATCCCCAGCAATATCCGCGAGCTGGAGGGTGCGTTGAACCGCGTCGTGGCCTATTCTGAGATCAACGCCGAGCCGATGAGCCCGGAGAATATCGGCGTGTGGCTGAAGGATATTCTGCGACATCGCTCGATGGGGCAGCTCAGCATCGATTATATCCAACAGCTTACGGCCGAGAGCTTCGGCATTACGGTCGACGACCTGATCTCGACCAAGAGGACCTCCGATCTCGCGCTCGCCCGGCAGATCGCCATGTACGTTGCGCGCAGAAAGCTGAACGACAGTCTGCAGCAGATCGGCATCGCGTTCAACAAGAAGGACCACACGACCGTCCTACACGCCTGCAATAAGATCGAAACCATGATCAAGAGCAATATCCGCGTGAAGACGATTGTGGATAACATTCTGAACAGGCTGTAAAAAACGGCCTTTTTTTGTGGATTACTCGCACGTTCGAGGGAAAATTATTCCCTTTCCACAAGATTCATGTGGATATTGTGAATAACTGTCGAACAAGAAATGTCGATCTATCCACATGTGAAAATTAGTCGCTGTAGGCAATCGAGTCGCTTTTCCACTAATCCACAACGCCTACTGCTACGACGACTTATTTTCTCTATAAGAATCTTATTAAGAGTAGCGCGAGTGTGAACAAGAGGAAGGAGAATATCTCTCATGAAGATCAGTGTCGAAAAAAATTCTTTCATCAAGAGCTGGAACCTCGCTGAACGCAGCGCCGGCGCCAGCAGCTCGATGAACATTTTTTCCACGATTCGCCTGAAAGCGGATGAGAGCGGGGTCGAGTTGCAGGCCACCGACATCAAGACATCCATTGTCTGCGAGGCCAAGGGCGTCACCGTGATAGAGCCGGGCGAGGCGGTGATTCCCCTCAAAGGCGTCGGCGACCTCTTCAAGAAGGCCGGATCGGCAGAGTTCACCCTGCAGGTCGAGGACGGACGCGCCACCATGACCAGCGGCAAGAGCCACTATCGCTTCACAACATACTCCGTCGCCGATTTTCCGAAGCTGCCGAGCTCCGAGGGGGGCGAAGTCTTCTGCGAGCTCTCCGTGATGAACCTCTCGACCGCGATCGAGCGTGGTACGCTCTGCGCCTCGGCGAACGACGAATACCCGCAGTATCTCTCGTCGGCCTACTTCCATATCGACGGCGGCGAGCTGAAGGTCGTCTCGACGGACAACCGGCGCCTGTCGGTGAGCAGCGTCGCCGCGCAGAATACGAAGGACGGCGCCTCTCTGCTGCTGCCGATGAAGGGCATCAAGGAGTTCCAGCGCGTGCTGTCGATGCTCGACCCCGCCACGATGCTGAAGATTTCCTTCGACGACTCGCAGGCCTACTTCTCCGCCGCGGACATGGAGTTCGCCGTGCGGCGGGTGGAGTCAAAGTTCCCCGCCTACGCGAAGATCCTGCCGACTAACGAGAACACGTTCGCCAACATCGACCGGGCGAGCCTGGTCGCGGCGCTCGAGCGCGTCGATGTCGTCGTCCGCGACTACAACAGGACCGTGGTGATAAAGCTCTCGCCCGGTGGGGACTGCACGCTCTCCGGCAAGGCACCGGAGTTCGGCGAGGCGGTCGAGAACCTCACCTGCGAGATCGAGGGCGAGTCGCTGCGCATCGGCGTGAACACGCGCTTCTTCCACGACGCGCTGAAGGTGCTCGACGATCCGGTCGTGCGGCTCTCCTTCAACGGGCCGGAGGGACATATGTCGGTCCGCGCGAAGAACTCCGACGCGTTCCTCTGTCTCGTGGCGCCGGTCGAGTTGAGGGGGGAAGAGGATATGGGCGGATCTGCGGCGTCGGATTCGGCTGGGGATGCTCTTTAGGAGCACCTACTTTCATCATTTTAGAAACATCGGACCCCAGCGATGCACCTGGTCGCCGGGGTTCAACCTTATCGTGGGCCCGAACGGCGCAGGCAAGACGAACTATATCGAGGGTCTGAACCTGATCTCCGGCTGGGGGCCGCTCGAACGGGGCGAGAAGATCTCGACGCTCGTCAAGTGGCTGCCGGACGGAAGAGAGGAGCGCGCCTCGCTCTGGGCGAAAGTTTTTGGTGAGTTCGGTGAACCCGGCGAATCCGGGGAGGGAGAGACGGAGATATTCGCGTCGATCACCGCCCGTTGCACGCTCAAATGGGACGGCCGCTCGATCGGCGCCACACAGATGCGAAGCCGGCTGCCGGTGCTCTCCTTTTTGTCGGGGCACCTCTCGCTCTTGAAGGGCGGCGCCTCGTACCGGCGGCAGCTGCTCGACCGCGTCGGCGCCCTTATCAGCCCTTCGTATGCCCTGAGATTGCACGACTATCGAAAGGCCCTGCGGCAGAAGGCGATCCTGCTGCGAAGATGCTGCGATCCGCGGATCGCCGACAGAGTCATGCTTCCGCTGGGGAGTTGGCTCTGGGCGGCGAGAGAGCAGATCGCGCGCCTGATCCGCGAGAACCTGAACGAATTCTCGGGCCTCCAGACGAGCCCGCTAGACCTCCGCTTCGTCCGCGGCGGCGGCGGAAGCGCGGAGAATCCTTCCGAGGACTTCAAAATTTCGATGGCGAGCAAAAGGGAGCGCGAGCGGGCCGCGCGGGTTCCCCTCGTCGGCCCGCAGCGCGACGACGTGGAGCTGTTCTGCGATGGAAGAGAGGCGGCCGTAGCCCTCTCGCAGGGCCAAAGTCGCCGTTCCGCCGCGTCGCTGCTGTTGGCCTCGGCCCTCGTGGTCGAGCGCAGCCTCGGCAGAAAGCCGATCCTGATCTTCGACGAGGTGACCGCCGAGCTCGATGAGGACGGCCGCGAGGCGATCTTCGCCGCCCTGCTCAAGACCGGTTGCCAGATCTTCGCCACGACGACGGAGGGATTCTCGCGGGAGGGAATCGACGTGTACCGAATGAAAGACGGGTTGTTCCCGTAGCAACGCGCATTGCACGTCTGCTAAGAAGCGTGATCTCTTCGGGGCAAAACTCGATGGGCTTACGACGACAAAATGAAATTTAGGGCGCCTCAGAACCTCTCGATACTCCAACATAATTCCGTGATCGTAGCAGGGCATAAGAAAACCGTTCAACATCAGCGCAAGCTCCCTCGCCGGTTCTCTGTTTCTCGACCAATGCGCCGCTTACCCTAACCCTACACCGCCCCCCGCTTTGCCAGAATCCACTTCGCGCGGTCGAGAGGATTGACCCCGCGGCGCTCGGTAGTCGCGCCCAACTCGACGGGACATTCTTTGTAGCCGTAAAACTCCGTTTTGATCTTGCCGCGGCCGGAGGTGAGGCTGGCGAAGGTCACGGGGTAGTCCATCGACGTAGCGACGGGGACCAGAGCCTCGATGTGCACCTCGCCGCCGGAGATGACGGGGTTGCCCGCCTCGCCGCGCATGGCGAGGACGTCGCCGATCAGGCGTCCGCCCAACTCCTCCGACGCGGAGAGGCGCATCTTCAAAATCGGCTCCAGCAGGCCGGTGCCGCAGTTTCGCAGGCCGTCCATGACGGCGATCGGCGTCGCCAGGAAGAAGTCCATGTTGTGGGTGTGCTGCGCGTGATGCTCGCCGTCGATCAGCGTCACCTTGAGGTCCGTCACCTCCCAGCCCATCAGACCTTGCTTCAGCGTCTCGGGGACGGCGGTCGCGATGTGGTGCTGGTAGCGGTAGAGGATCCGGTCGTCGCGCACGCGCGACTCGAAGGCGTAGCCCGCGCCCCGCGGCAGCGGGTCGATCTGCAGCTTCACGATCGCCCAGCAGGGCTTGGGCATCGTGTACTCCTCGTACCCGACGCCGCTCGCGAGCGGCGTCTCTTTGTAGATGACGACGGGTTTCGAGAATGCGACGTCGAGGCCGTAGCGCTCCCTGATCAGGTACGACAGAACCTCGATCTGGATAGGGCCCATGATGCGTATCGACAGCTCGCGTTCGTCGGGGTTCCACTGGCAGTCGAGCAGGGGGTCCTCGTCGGCCAGCTTCGTGGTGGCCTCCAGCAGCTCGCTCTGCTTCCCCTCGGGGGCGGAGACCTTCACCGACAGCAGCGGCGGCGCAAGCCTACGCTCCGCGAGCGCGAGGAGCCGCCCGGGCAGCTTGGCGGGGTCGCCGACGACGTAGCCCGCCCTCGCCCGTTCGAGCCCGTAGACCGCGACGATGTCGCCGGCGTGCGCGACGCCGGCGTCGGACTTGCGCCCGCCGGAGACGGCACGGATCTGCGTGATCTTCTCCCGTATTGCCTGCGTATCTTCTTCTTCGGATTCGTCCTTTTTTCCAAGGGGGCGGACGGACACGACGCCTCGGTTTTTTATGCTCCCCGCGAAGAGCCGCACATGAGCGACCTTGCCCATCTTGTCGTCGTGCTCGATCTTGTAGATCACGCCGCTCGGCTCGTCAGTCTCCTTCTCCGCGTCCCCGCGCGAGCAAAAACAGCGCGCGATCGCGTCCAGCAGTCCGTCGACCCCCACGCCCCGGGCGGCGGCGCCGAAGAGCAGGGGGAAGAGCGTCCCCTCCCGAACGCGCCGCCACAGCTCGGCCTCGATCTCCGCCTCCGGGACTGCCTCGCCGTCGAGGAAGCGCGTCGCGAGGCCCTCGTTCCGTTCGCAGACGGCAAGCGTCTCGTCCTCGCTCAGTTCGGAGAGGGGCCGGTGGCGCGCTGTGCAACCCGCCTCGCCGGCGCGATCGACCTCGTTCAACGCGACGACGTCGGGCGAAAGGATGCGGCGTATCTCGCCGTCGACGCCCGCGGCGTCGCACCCCGAGCGGTCGACCTTGTTGACGAAGAGAAAGCAGGGCAGGCGCATCTCGCGGATTGCGCGCCAGAAGAGCTCGGTCTGCGACTGCACGCCCTCGGCGGCGGAGACGACCAGCACGACGGCGTCCAGCGCCAGCAGCGCGCGCTCGACCTCGCCGGTGAAGTCCATGTGCCCCGGCGTGTCGACGATGTTGATCTCGGCGCCGCCGTAGCGCAGCCCGATAGAGGACGAGCGCACCGAGATCCCGCGCGCCCGCTCGATGGCGAGCCAGTCGGTCTGCGTGTTCCCCGCGTCGACCGAGCCGGGCTGCTTGATGGCGCCGCTCAGATGGAGCATCCGCTCCACCGTCGTGGTCTTCCCCGCGTCGACGTACGCGAGCACGCCGATGTTGATCTTCCCCATGCGTCCCATCCCTTCGAAAAGCCGAATGGGAAAATTTTATCACCACGGGACGAGATAAGGGACCTGGCGATAAATTCCCGTTTCGGTTTTGTCCGGGGCGCGCTATCCTGTTTGAAAACAGGTATTTCATCGCCCACTTTGCTCTGACCGCCTCCGGGTTGCTGTGATACAATGTCGACACGAAAGGATGTGCTCGCTATGCCCGAGACGACGACAATTCACGTGCGAATTGACAAGGAGATCAAAGACCAGGCTGCGTGCACGCTGGGTTCGATGGGGCTTTCCATCTCCGATGCGGTGCGCCTTTTGATGTTCCAGGTCGTCGAGGAACGCGCGCTGCCGTTTCGTCCGCACGTCCCGAACGCCGAGACGGCGGAGGTTCTGGACAAATCGGCCAGAGGCGAGGACGTGTATCACTGCGGGAATGCCGGGGACCTTTTCGACCAGCTGGGCCTCTAGATGTTCTCGCCAGATTATACCGGCAGGTTTAAAAAGGACGTCGAGCTCGCGGGCAGACGCGGCAAAGATCTGGAAAAATTGAAGGTGTTGATCCTGCTGTTGCTCGCCGACTCCCCTCTTCCTTCGAACAACAGAGACCACGCGCTGGTCGGAAACTGGAAGGGCGCGCGCGAATGCCATATCGAACCGAACTGGCTTTTGATCTATACGACCGACAGAGAAAAAAAGGTCCTCAGGCTCGAACGAACGGGTTCCCACTCGGATCTTTTCGACTGATCCCTTCACAGGAGACTTACATCGAGAAATGAATCGAAATCGACCGAAAGAACAGATGAACCACTACGACATCGTCGTCGTCGGCGGGGGGCACTCCGGATGCGAGGCTGCTCTGGCCGCGGCTCGCATGGGGTGCCGGACGCTGATGCTCAACCATTATCTCGACAACACGGCGTTGATGCCGTGCAACCCGTCGATCGGGGGGCCGGCCAAGGGCAACCTCGTGCGCGAGCTCGATGCCCTCGGCGGCGAACAGGCGCTGGCGGCGGACTACGCGACGCTGCATTTGAGATGGCTCAACACGTCGAAGGGCTTCGCCGTGCGCACGCTGCGCGCGCAGTGCGACCTGCACGACTACGCGTCGCACTACATGCGCGTCCTGGCGTCTACGCCGAACCTTTTCGTCTACCAGGCGATGGCGACGGACCTCGTCGTGGACGGCGGCAAGATCGCCGGTGTGATCGCGCGCGGGGGCGAGAAATTCTCCGCCGGCCGCGTGATTCTCGCCTCCGGCACCTATATGCGCGGGCGCGTCTACATGGGGCTCGAGAACTTCCCCTCCGGCCCGCTGGGACAGGTGCCGTCGACGACACTCTCCGACGCCCTGACGCGGGAGGGGATCGAGCTGGGGCGCTTCCGCACCGACACGACGCCGCGCATCTGCCGCCACAGCGTCGACTGGGAGTCGATCCCCAAGCAGCAGAGCGACCCCGAGCCGGAGGCCTTCTCGCACTGGAGCGGGAAGCGCGCCTACGACGGTTACTTCTGCGGCCTCACGCGCACATCGAACGCCACGCACGACATCGTGCGCGCCAACTTCGACCGCTCGCCGCTCGCCACGGGGACCCTCGAGTCGGCGGGGCCGCGCTACTGCCCGTCGATCGACGACAAAATTTTGAAATTCCCCGAGCGCGAGTCGCACCCGATCTTCCTGGAGCCGGTCGGGCGCGCGAGCCGCGAGGTCTACATGCAGAACTTCTCCACCTCGATGCCGCCGGATGCGCAGATCGAGATGATCCACACGCTGCCCGGCTGCGAGCGCGCGCTGATGCTGCGCCCCGGCTACGGCATCGAGTACGACTACGTGGTGCCGACGCAGCTGGAGCCGTGGCTGGAGTCGCGCGCCGTGCGCGGACTCTTCTTCGCCGGGCAGATCTGCGGCACCTCCGGCTACGAGGAGGCGGCGGCGCAGGGCCTGATGGCGGGCATTGGCGCGGCGCTCTCCCTTCGCAGCCGCGAGCCGCTGGTGCTGGGGCGCGACCGCGCGTACATCGGCGTGCTGATCGACGACCTCGCCTCGCGCGGCACCGACGAGCCGTACCGGATGCTGCCCAGCCGCTGCGAACACCGCCTGATCATGCGGCACGACAACGCCGACGACCGCCTGGCGGAGATCGGGCACGATCTCGGCCTGCTGCCGGACGAGCGGTGGAGCGAGATTGAAAGAAGGCGCCGGGCCCTCGAGGCCGAGCG
Organism: Synergistaceae bacterium; assembly: GCA_031549185.1. Taxonomy (GTDB): domain Bacteria; phylum Synergistota; class Synergistia; order Synergistales; family Synergistaceae; genus JAVBQG01. Next base: position 49,152 of record JAVBQG010000027.1, read on the forward strand.
CGCCCGTCTGGCGAACCTGCGCCTCCCCGCCAGCGAGGGGATCAACGAGAAGCTGCGCGGCTTCGGATCGTCGCCGCTGGCCGAGCCGACCGCGGCGCTGGACCTGCTGCTGCGACCGGAGATCTCGTGGCGGAACCTGGCGACGCTGATCGAGACGGAGCTCGACCCGGAGCTGGGGAGCAAGATCGAGATCGAGGCCAAGTACCAGGGCTACGTCGAGCGCGAGCGACGGCGCGTGCGGCGCCTCTCGACGATGGACCTGCTGAGGATACCCGACGAGCTCGACTACCGCGCCATCGACGGCCTTTCGGCCGAGTCGCGCGACAAGCTCTCGCGCGTCTGCCCGCGCACGCTGGGGCAGGCCTCGCGCGTGCCGGGCGTCAACAACGTCGACGTCCAGCTGATCCAGATCACGATCGAGCGGATGCGCAGGGAGGCGGTATAAATGTCGCGAACATCGAACCGCGAGCGCCCGATCTACGCCATCGTCGGCGCGGGCGCGCCCATTGCGAAACTTTGCATGGTGCTGGCCACGATCGAGCGCGAGTGGCGGCGCATCGTCGGCGACGCGCTGGCCGAGCGTAGCGCGCCCTGCGGCTACTGCGACGGCGTGCTGCACATCGCGGTCGACAGCCAGGCCGTGCTGCACGACATGAACTTCAAGAAGAACACGATCGTCCGCGAGATCCGCACGAAGGCGCGCCTGAACGTCGAGGGCGTGAGGATCGAGATCGGCCGCGTCCGTCGCACGAACGCGACGCAACTGATGCCCCGGTACAAACCCCCGAAAAAAATCACCGTCGACGAGTCGCGCGTGCAGCTCTTCTGCGACGAAATCCTCTCGCAGCACGCCGACATGGACCCCGAACTCGCGAGGCGCATCGCGCGCGTCCGCATGATGTGCGAGGCGGGATAAAAAGGCCGATCGATCATCAGGGGCCTGAAAGGGAAAGATTATAAACCCCATCCACAGACCCCTGATGATGAATTGTGTTCCCTTTTTCCACGATATGCAATATACTATGCCAGTGATTTTTATCTCGAAGGAGCAGTGATGTTTTGACAAACTCGCAGAGTAAGGACTTGCCCGTGCTGAAGATCGGCAAACACACGCCGAAATATCCCATCGTACAGGGGGGCATGGGCGTCAAGATTTCCGGACCTCGCCTTGCGGGCGCGGTCGCGGCGGCCGGGGGCATCGGAACGATCGCCAGCGTCGGCCTCGCGTGCGACCACCCTCTCTTCAAGGGCAACAACTATTTCGACATAAACGAAATCGCCATGGCCGAAGCGGTCAAGCAGGCGCGCGAGGCGGCCCCCGACGGGGTGATCGCCGTCAACTGCATGGTCGCCCTCACGGACTACGACCGGCAGGTGCGTAGCGCGTGCGAGGCCGGCGTGGACATCATCGTCTCCGGCGCGGGCCTGCCGATGAAGCTGCCGGAGTACACGAAGGACTATCCGGACGTGGCGCTGGTGCCGATCGTCAGCTCGGTGAAGGCCGCGGACCTGATCATACGCAAGTGGGGCAAAGCGGCGGGCCGGCTCCCCGACGCAATCGTGGTCGAGACGCCGCTCTACGCGGGTGGACACCTCGGCGCGACCAAGATGGAGCACGTCACCGACCCCGCCTTCTCGCTGGAGGCCGTCGTGCCGGAACTGGCCAAGTATCTGAAGGAGACGGTGAAGGCCGATATCCCCATCATCGCAGCGGGTGGCATCTGGGACCGCGCGGACATGTTGGGCGCGTTCGACCTCGGCGCGCGCGGCGTGCAGATGGGCACGCGCTTCGCCTGCACCGAGGAGGGCGACGCCGCTCCCCGCTACAAACAGGCGTTCATCGACGCGACGGAGGACGACGTGGTGCTGATCATGAGCCCGGTCGGCATCCCCGGACGCGCGCTGAAGAACCCCTTCGTGGCCCAGTACCTGAACGGGCACGTCGAGAGCAAACCATGCCTCGCGGCCTGCCTCTCGTACTGCACGTACCTGCGCGAACACGAGACGTTCTGTATCGCGCAGGCCCTGGTCGACGCCTACCAGGGCGACTGGGAGCACGGCCTCTTCTTCGCCGGCAGCAACGTGACCAAGTGCACGAAGCTCGAGAAGGTCGCGGAGATCTTCGGGGAGCTGCTGGGGGAGTAGAGTGGGGTTGCAAACATAGAAGAAAAAAGCCGGAGTGGCTGGGAAGGGCCGCTCCGGCTTTTTTACGGTTCCTCGCAGAACTCCTGTGCCGTCAGGATGACGACGTCTCGGTAAGTGCCGAGGTCGCGTAGGTGGCGGTCGTAGGAGACGATCGCATGGGCGCCGGATGCGTCGGCGAGAGCGAGGAAGGGCCGGTCGCCGTAATCGGGGCAGACGGCGAGCTCCTTCGAGTGTTCTTCAATGTATCGTCTGTAGTCGAAGAGGAAGAATTTGGAGCGGGTCTCCATGTCTTGCAGAATCGCGCGAGCCGTTTCGAGATTGACTTCTCCGCGTTTGCGCATCGTGCGAAGCGCCTGCTTGAGATCGAACTTGGTCTGTTCGTTGTAGAGAATGATGCCTTTTCCACACGCTTTATCGATGGCCCTCTTCGAGAGTTCCCCAATTCTGGGGTTGAGTGCGTGCCGGGTGTAAATCCAGATATTCGAGTCGACGACGTAGTATGGCGGCGTATCTGGACACATACGGGTTTAGAGGTCTTCGTCCATGTCGTTCAGTACATACGCGAAGAACGCGTCGTCGCCCATCTCCTCGTACATCTTGCCGATCTCTTCGCGCGCCTGGCGCAACGTAGCATCGAGCGTTTCCTGTGTGGCCGGTTTCTCCGCCGTCGCCTTCATGCCGCGCACCTCCCCGAAGGCAGATTTGTCCTTAGCCATTATATCACGTCTTACAGCAGCTCCACGAACCCGTCCGTGCCGTCGATGCGGATGCGCTGGCCGTCTTTGATCTTCCCCGTGGCGTTCTCCACGCCGACTACGGCGGGCAGGCCGTATTCGCGGGCGATTACCGCGCCGTGGGTCATGCGGCCGCCGACCTCGGTCACGAGGCCCCTGATGCCGACGAAGACCGGCGTCCAGCTCGGGTCGGTGAAGGCGGTCACCAGGATGTCCCCCTCCTCCACCGTGCCGTCGTCCATCCGCAGCATGACGCGCGCGCGACCCTCGACCGTCCCCGCCGAGACCGGGATGCCGGGCAGGGCTCCCGCCGGGATCTTTGTCCCGTTTGCGCCCCCCGATTCGTACGAGCCGTGCAGGATCTCGCCCTCCGAGGTGATCACGCGCGGCGGCACGAGCTTCTCCCAGCGCGCGTAGTCGGCCCGGCGGCGCGCGATCTCCCCTCTGTCGACGACGCCGGTGCGGACGCCCTCCTCGAACTCGTCGAGCGTCAGGTAGTAGGCGTCCTCTGTGCGGTGGATTGCCCCGCTCACGACGAGCGCGACGGCCTCGCGCAGCAGGGCCTTCTTGTAGATGGCGAAGGCGCGGATCATGAAGAACTTCGGGTATTCGCGGAAGCCGCAGAGCGCGCGCCAGAGGCCGAAGATCTTCTTCGCCTTCGCCGCCTTGCGCCCCCCGCCCGGCAGGGCCGCGACGCGCGCGAGCAGCTCGCGCTCCTTCGCGTCGGCCTCGGCGCGGCCGCGTTCGAAGAGCTCCGCGCCGGAGGTGAGGTTGGGGTTCTTGGCGTTGCCGACGATCGCGGGGATCAGGGCCGCCGGGTCCTCGCTCCAGCGCGTCCGCGTGATGTCGATCTCGCCCGCGCAGCGCGCGCCGTAGCGGTCCAAGAATTTATGCAGCGCTGCGGACGTCTCCGGGCCGCCGTCGAGCTTGTCCAGTTCGTCGAAAAAGACATCTCGCGCGAGCGGGCGCGCAGCGCGCGTCCCTACAGATTCGAAATATTGCATCACGGCGGGATATCGTCCCGCGACGTGAGAGACGTCGAGCAGAGCAAGGCCCATCTCGGCGGTCGGGTTGTGGGGCGCGGACTTCGAGAGCGTGTCGACGACGCTCTCGTCCTCGTCCAGCCACTTCTTCATGTGCGAGGGGATCCACTTGAAGGCGTAGAACCAGAGCATGATCAGCCCCATGTCCTCGCGTCGCATCATGCCGTTGATCAGCGACAGCATGTCGCGCCGGATCTCCGCGAATACCGCCGGCCCGGAGAGGTTCTCGAACCGCCTCCCGCGCTCGGCCAGCAGCTCCTCGTAGAACGCGACGCTGCGGGCGGGCGCCTCCCGGTCGTCCTTCATGTAGATCCTGAAGGCCTGCAGGAACCAGCTGTGCATGCCCCACTTGTAGCCCTGCATCATCCTCCCGTTTCCGGAGAGCTTCTTCAGAAAGGCCCTGTCGCGCGAGAGCGAGGCCAGGATCTCGTAGCTGAGGCGGTCGGCCTCGCGAAAGGCGGTCAGCAGGAAGTACTTTCCGAAGATCGTCTTGAGGTCGTGGCTGGCGTCGACGTACATGCGCCCGCCGGCGATGGCGATGTCCGAGTAGTCCTTGGCGAACACCTCGTAGAAGGAGAGCCCGAGGGGGCGAATGGGGTCCGTCATCATCTGCGCGTGCGAGCCGGAGACGAAGACGTGCAGCTCCTCGTCCTTCGCGGCGGGGACGGGATAGAGCGTCGTGATCGGGCGGCTCTGCAGGATGTAGAATTCGCCCTTCTGAAACGCCCATTCGATGTCCTGCGGCGCGCCGAAGTGCGCCTCGATCTTTCGCCCCAGCTCTTCGAGGCGGAGGATGTTTCTGTCCGCGAGCGTCTGCGCGTTCTGCGTGCCGGGCGCGACCGGGCGCTCCACGGTTCCCCCCGCGCGGATCGGCTCGACGGAGATTTTTTTCACCGCGATCTGCCGGCTCAGGATCCTCCCCGCGCGCACGCGGTAGTTGTCGGCGGTGACGATCCCGGAGACGAGCGCCTCGCCGAGGCCGAAGCCCGCGTCGATCGACGAGACCCTGCGGTTGCCGGAGACGGGATCGGCCGTGAAGAGAATCCCCGAGGCCTCGGGGAAGATCATCCGCTGCACGACCGCGCAGACCGCGACGTTCTCCGGATTGTGGGGAAACGCGTTTCGCGCGCGGTAGGAGACGGCGCGATCGGTGAAGAGCGAGGCCCAGCAGAGCCTGATGTGGCTGAGGATCTCTTCCACGCCCAGAACGTTGAGATACGTCTCCTGCTGTCCGGCGAACGAGGCGCCGGGCAGGTCCTCCGCCGTGGCGCTCGAGCGCACCGCGTAGGGATCGTAACAGCCCAGTTCGCTTACGGCGGCGCGGATATCCGCCTCTGCCCCGGGAGGCATCGGAGCTCCCGCGACAAGGGCGCGGACGGCGGAAGCGGCCTCCGCGAGCGCCGCCTGGTCGGACGCGCCTGTGGCCGAGAGCTTTTTCAGGAATTCGTCCAACTCCGGAATGCCGGCCACGGCCTCCCGATAGGCGCGCGTGGTAACGCAGAAGCCCGGCGGCACCTTCAGACCTTCGATCCGAGCGAGCCTACCGAGCCCCATTCCTTTGCCTCCGACGAACGCGAGGTCATCCTCTCCGATTTGCGCAAAGTCCAGTATGTACGCGACGGACATCGCCCTCACCGCCTTTGGTTATTTTTACTATTTTGCGGCGCCCGGTTTTGTTTTAAAAGGTGATATTGGCTGAAAAAGAGGTACCTATTTACCGTTGCGAATCTTTTTCCCGATGAAGAGAGTGGCTTCGAAGAGCAGATAGAGGGGGATGCCGAGCATGACCTGCGAGACTACGTCCGGCGGCGTCGCGACGGCGGCGAGGAAGAAGATCAGCAGTATGGCCTGCGGCCGGGTGCGGGCGACCGCCTCCGGCGAGACGAGGTTCGTCGCGAAGAGCGCGAGCATGGCGAGCGGCATCTGCAACAGCAGGCCCGTCGCGAGCATCATGCCCGCCAGGAGCGCGAGGTACTGCCTGAAACCCCAGAGCGCCGTCACGCCGTCGCCCGAGGCGAACGAGAGGAAGAATCCGAAGACGACCGGCGCCAGAAGCCGGTAGGAGGCGGCCGCCCCCGCGAAGAAGAGCGCCGGCACGACGGCGAGCGTCGCGGCGGCGTACCGGCGCTCGCGGCCGCGAAGGCCGGGCCAGGCGAAGAGCGCCGCCTGCAGGCAGAAGAAGGGCGTGGTCGCCACGAGCCCCGTCCACGCCGCCAGGTGCAGGTAGGCCATGAACTTCTCGGCCGGCGCGAACGTGTAGAGCCGGACCTGGAAGTGCGCGAGCGGCGCCGTCAGGAAGGACGCGATCTCGCCGGCGAAGGCGAACGCGGCCAGCGTCGCGGCGAAAAAGACGACGAGCACGGCGATGATGCGCCGCCGCAGCTCCTCGAGATGTCCCTCCCAGTCCTCCCAGTTCTCCCGCGAGAAAAGATCAGGCTCCGTGGTCCTTGTCCTCCGGCTCGTCGGTTTTACCCGGCGACGTGTTCAGGGCGGATTTGAACTCGCGGATCGCGTTGCCCGCCGCCCGCCCGACCTCCGGCAGGCGCTTGGCCCCGAAGAGCACCAGCGCCAATACGATCAGCAGCGCAATTTCTCCCATGCCCAGGTTCATGATCGGTCAGCTCCTTTTTGTGGAAAGCTCCCTCCGTCAGCGCTACGCGCTGCCACCTCCCTC
>JAVBQG010000038.1:0-16535 GCA_031549185.1 Synergistaceae bacterium
AGCAACTCATACTGCCGCTTGTCACTCGCTCCAATACCAATGCACGCTTCAATTCTCTTTTCGACAAAGATATACGTCCTTCTTCCATGAGGACATTTTCACAGACGAATTACGAGCGGACATTATCACAGACGAATGGCATCACGTTTTTTTCTAATTGACTTAAAAGTGAAAATTATTCACTTTTAATTTTATAACCCTTCGCTTTTTATTCTACCTTAACCTTGGTATAGTGAAGCCACCAACGCATCGACTTGCCTATTTAATATGAAAAAACTGCGAAATGGCGCGAATTAACGCGATTGTTTCCCAGGGGAGGTTGTTTTATGTCCACTGGCAGGGAACTGGTATTGCAGGCTTTGCGATTCGAGGAGCCGGAGCGGACGCCGTGGGTGCCTTTTACTGGCGTGCACTGTGCGCAGCTTCTGGGTATGGACGCGGACGTCTATCTGAAGAGCGCCGACAATGTCGTCAATGGCGTCAAAAAGGCCGCGGAACTATATCTGGCGGATGGCGTCTGTCCGTTGTTCGACCTCCAGATCGAGGCCGAGGTGCTCGGTTGCGAGCTGAAATGGTCGAAGAAAAATCCGCCCGCCGTCTATGGGCACGTACTGGAAGGGGGCAAGACGATCGAGGACCTTCCGCCCTTTACAAAGGATTCGGGGCGTGTTCCCCTCTCTCTTGAGGTCACGCGGCGGCTGAAAGAGGACATCGGCGACCGCGTCGCCCTGATCGGGCTTGTGTGCGGTCCCTTCACGCTGGCGATGCACCTGGCGGGGGCAGGCTTCTTGACCGGAATGATCGAGTTTCCGGATATGGCGACCCAGGTTCTGGCATTTACCGCCGAGATCGCAAAGCAATACGCCGGCTGGTATCTGGACGCAGGGGCGGACGCCGTCGCGTTGGTCGATCCTTTGACGAGTCAGATTTCACCGAGACACTTCAAGCGATTCGTGGCCCCCTACGTAGCTCCGGCGATCGAGCACGTCAGAGAGCGCGACGGGTTGATTACGCTCTTCTGTTGCGGGGACGCGACCAAGAACATCGAGCTGATGATGCAGTGCAACCCGCACGGAATCGCGTTCGACGAGCAGATCGACATGGCGATGGCGCGCGAGCTGGCGGACAAGTACCGCGTCGCGATCGAGGGCAATCTGCACCACACGGCCACGCTTCTCTTCGGAAATCCCGTCGAATCGGTCGCCGACGCGAAAAAATCGATGACGCTGGGAGGGCGCAAAGGGTTCATCCTGTCGCCCGGATGTGACCTCACCTTCGATATCCCCGCGTACAACCTGGAGGCGGTCGGCAAGTACGCGACAAAAGGGGTCGAACCTTCGGACACGGACGGTTTCCTTTCGCTCGAGGCGGCGCTCTCCAAGTGCGACGCAACGGCGGAGGGATTCGAGGATATCCCGATCGTGCCGGGCAAGGTCTTTGCGGAGGTCGTCACGCTCGACTCGGAGGGTTGCGCGCCCTGCCAGTACATGCTTGAGGCTCTGAAAAACGTGATGCCGCAGTTTGGCGACAAATTGAGCTACAGAGAGACCCTGATCAAGAGCCTCGCCGGCATCAAGCGCGTGCAGCAGCTGGGCGTCAAAACCCTGCCCTCGATTCTGCTCAATAATGAAATTGTGTTCGACAATATTATTCCGACGGAAAACGAATTGATCGGAGAGATTCGGAAAAGACTCTAACACCTGTCGTAAATCTTGTAAATCTTGAGGCGTACTGTTTTCGAAGAAAACACAAGGATTCGGTTATTGCAGTATAAATGGAGGGCGTAGGACATGGATAAGCAGGGAGTGTTCGACAAACTGATCGAGTCTCTGGTCGATCTCGATAGGGATGGGGTTAAAAACTTCGTTAAAGAGGCGCTGGAGTCTGGTGTGCCGCCCATGGAGGTTTTGAACGAGGGGTTGACGCCGGGGCTCCGGCAGTTGGGGGAGCTTTTCAACGAGGGCGAACTTTTTCTCCCCGAGCTTCTGCTGGCGGCGGACATCTCTATGGAGATCATGAACGATCTGTCCGAGCGTTTCGGCGTCGGCGACCAGATCGAGAAGCTGGGAAAGTGCCTGATCGCGACAGTCGAAGGAGATGTGCACGACATCGGCAAGAGCCTGGTGGGCATGATCATGAGCGCGAACGGATACGAAGTGATCGACGTGGGCAAGGACGTCCCCAACGAGAGACTGATCGAGCTGGTGAAAGAGCACAAACCCGACATCGTGGGCCTCTCCTCTCTGCTCTCGACGACGATGCCCGCGCAGAAGGAGTTCGTGGAGATGGCGATAGAGGCGGGCATTCGCGACTCCATCAAGATCATGGTGGGGGGGGCGCCGGTTTCACGGGAGTGGGCCGAGAAAATCGGCGCGGACGGTTATGCGGAGGACGCGTCGAGCGGTGTTGCGGAGGCAGACAGACTGTTAAAGAGCAAAAAGTAACGATCGTCGGAACGACCGATTGGATCAAGGTCAAATTGGAGGAATTATTTTGAGGCCGGTTATATCGATTTTAGACACCATGGAGTTGGCATACATAGATCGTCTTTCCAGAGACATTCTTGAAAATGTCGGGTTTGTGTGCGAGGACGAGGAAGCCGTCGCCATTTTCACCGACAACGGAGCGAAGCTGGATCGTCACATCGGGACCCTTCGCATACCGGGGGGAATGGTCGACAGGGTAAAAGAGACCTTCTCTCCAATGGTTTTTCTACACGGAAGAGGGGAGAGGGCGCCCCTCGAGGTCGGTGGGGATAACGTTTACTTCGGAACCACCGGATTTGCCACCAACTATCTGGACGAAAAGAGCGGCGAGTATCGCGCGTCCCTGTACGACGACCTTGTTCGGATGATCCGTCTGTGCGACGTTTTGGATCCGCCTGACTACATCCTTGCCAGCATCGGCCCGACGGATGTGGACTCGCGTTCCGTCGATCTGTACGAGTTCAAAGCGGCTCTCCTCCACAGCACAAAGCACATCCAGACCGAGGCCACGAACAGGGAGAACGCGCGGAAGATCATCCAAATGGCGGAAATTGTAAACGAAGAGCGGGTCGATTTCCGGGAAAAACCATTTTTTTCATTCCTGGTGACGCTGAGCAGCCCGCTGCATCACCGTACGGATTCCATGCAGTTGATTATAGAGGCGGCTTCTCAAGGAATTCCGCTGTTCATCGAGTCCGGCCCGATGGCCGGTGCCACGTCGCCCGTGACGCTCGCACAGACCGTCGCAATGGCGAACGCGGAGCTCCTGAGCGGCATCATACTGGCCAAGTTGGTCAACCCCGACACTCCTGTCATATACGCCAGCTGGGCCAGGGTGATCAACATGAAGAACGGCAACGTAAGCGTTGGCTCTCCTGAATTCGGCATGCTGCGGATCGCCACTTCCCAGATGGGCAAATACTACGGCCTGCCGGTCGGAGGAGGGGGCAATCTCACCGATTCTCTCTCAGTGGACGCGCAGCTCGGCGTCGAACAGTGTTCGACGAGCCTCCTGCCCGCTCTGGCTGGGACGAACATGATCCAGGGAATGGGACTCCTGGCAGGGATGAACGCGGCAAGTCCCGAAGCGCTCGCGGTGGCCTCCGAGACCGCGAGCTACGTCAAATGGGTCTGTCGCGGGATTAAGACCGACGAGAGCCCGGCGAATTTCGAATTGATCTCGAACATCGGGCCCGGCGGAGATTTTCTGAAATCCGATCATACCTTCAAGAATTTTAAGAAAGAGCTGTGGGCCAGAAGTATTTTCGATTGTTCTGCAGTGAGAAAAGGGGGGAAAAGGCACCTGGAAAAAAATGTCCTGGAAAATGCCAAGCTACTGATGGGCAAACGCATGGAGGGTTACAGGCCGCCTTCATTGCCACAAAACGCGGAGGGTTTGCTTGAAAAGGTCATCTGCTCGTAAGATTGGTGGGTGCCGTTCACCCCGGCATTCGCCGAAAAGATCGGACATATTATTGGGTGAGTGCAAGCGGGCCGTAACGGTCACTAAAAGGGCTCAACAATAACGGAACGCAGAGAGAGGGTGCGCGAGCAGGGAGACAAATCGTATTCGTGATCGTGCGCATGGACAGAAAAAGATGTGTGGCCAAAGACGAGGAGGAGAAAACAATGAAAAAGTTCTTGTTATCCATAGTGTTAGGGGTTGTACTCGTTGGTTTTGCGATGAATGACAGAGCTGAGGCGGCAAAAACGCTGCGTTTGGCAACAATTTTCCCCCCGGATTACTATGTTACGCAAGGTTATTACAGGATGGCCGATAGAATAAAGGCGGATACCAATGGTGAAATCGAAATAAAAATATTCCCAGCGAACCAGTTGGGTAGCTATGAACAGGCATTCCAGGAGGTCATGAGAGGGACAATCGACATGGCTGGAAATTACCCGACGACAAAGTTCAATAAAAAATTTGAGATAGCGTCCTTTCCTGGTATGGTAAAAAACTTTGCGGAGTTCCAGAGGCTGGTTTCGAAAAACTCGCCATTCTCCAAAATGGTGAAAAGCATATACGAAGAAGTCGGGGTTACCTATGTGGGTTCCTTCCCAGATGCGTTGATGGGATGCCAGGTTGCGAAGGGAAAGGATATTGTCGAACCGTTTGTCGCGAAAAACAAGGCGCGTGTCGCCAGAGTTGTGCCCGTCGCATCATACCGTGCTTGGTATCTGGAAATGGGTTATCAAATCGCTACGGTGCCCTATGCGGAAGTCTTCTCCTCTCTTCAGACCGGAATTATAGATTGTGATACTGGCGCAGGACCTGAAGCCGTGTATCAAACGAACAGGGATGTCGTCGGCTCGTTCATCCAATATAACAACATTGCAGCCACCAACGACTTTGTTGTCAACAAGAAGCTGTGGGCATCCTTTGATAATAAAACACGCGAGATCATCGAAAGAGCGTTCGAGGCAGAAGTGAGTAGCGTTTTCAGAGATGCCGAGGGAAGCCATAACAAATACATCAAAGAAATGAAGGACTACGGCATCAAGGTGATCGACCCAACACCGGCACAAAGGGATTATATGGCCAAGTTGGCCCGGGAGAAGGTGTGGCCGAAATTCTACAACTTGATCGATAAAAAGGTGCTCGATGATATCGTCTCCTACGTCAACAAATAACATCATTCTTGGGGGTATTCGGATAAAGCCTGAGAATTTTGCGGGAACATTAAGGAGAAAATCATGTATTTAGAGGAGCGAATCCAGCAATCTCTCTTTTGGGCTTGGCTTTTAAAAATCCAGCGATTTCTTATGGTCGTTTCTACGGTCTCCGTGGTTCTCATGCTGGGTGTGGTTGTCGTCGCCAGGTATGTGTTGCACGTAAACGTGCTTGGATACGATGAGATCATCCTTGTCGGAGCCTACTGGATGTATTTTGTAGGTGCTTCGTACGCCATGTGGGAGGAGTCGCACATAGGTGCCGATATGTTGAGTGCGCTTCTCTCTCCTCGGCATAATCTCATCCTTGCCATCGTTGTCAAAATCATCCAAGTCGTAATGGGTCTCCCCTTGATCTATCTTGCATATGAGATGCTTGTGTTTGATTTGCAGGCAAAACCGAGTACGATCGACTGGAATATACCGTATTTCATACCACAAAGTGCAATTTTCGTAGGGTATGTCATAATGACATTTTATTCTTTCGTATATGTCATGAGAGACATTCACAGACTAAAAGAGTCCGAATAACCGGGAGGCTTGGGAAAGGGGTGAGGTTGTGTTATTGATCGGCATCGCGATGTGCTTCGTAATATTTCTGATCGTCTTGGGCGTCCCGATTATGTACTCTTTTATTGCGGCTGTGTTTCTGTTGACATTTAAGTTGGGGTACGATCCATCTTTTTTGCTCTCCTACGGTTTTGACGCGACAAATGCAGTGGTGTTGCTATGTATACCACTCTATGTCTGCGTTGGTTCCATTATGGAAAAGAGCAATATCGGCGCATCTTTGGTCGACTTCGTCGACCTGTTCGTCGGAAGGGTCCGCGGTGGGCTCGGCGTGGTTGCGGTGGTGGCTTCGGCAATCTTTGGTTCCATTTCGGGAAGTGCCACCGCTACGTTGACCTGCATAGGCGCTGTCGTTCTTCCAAAGATGTATGAAAACGGTTACCCACGGGGGCATGCGGCAGCTCTGTTAGCAAACGCCTGTCCTTTGGGACTTCTGATTCCACCAAGCGCCAGCATGATCATTTATGCTTGGGTTGCGAAGCAATCAATCCTTGCTTGCTTCTTGGCAACCGTTTTGCCAGGTGTGATACTTGCTATCGCACTATCGATCACAAACCTGGTCATGCTTAGGAAGGAAGAGCAAATAACCCTTCCTGAAAAGGTCTCTGGAGAGGAATTTCTGGCACAATTTAGCAGAAAAAGCAAAGCAAGCATCCCTGCTTTTTTGATGCCCATCATCGTATTAGGTGGTACGTATTCTGGAATGTTCACTCCGACCGAATCTGCTGCTGTTGCAGTGTTTTATGCCATTCCGGTGGGTAAGTTCATATACAAGCGCCTGGACCGAAAGGCCCTCTATGAGACGTTTGTCACGACGGCGTCTACAACGGGGGTTGTCATGGTTATGATCTTCGGCATGATGATATTGAGCCGGTTGCTCATCATGCAGGATCTCCCAGGAATGATCACCAAATTCCTCGCGGGCGTTTCTCAGAATCCTCTCGTGATTCTTTTGTTCGTCAATTTGTTGCTTCTATTCCTGGGAATGATTATGGACGACACGAGCGCCATGCTTTTGAGTGTACCAATCCTGGTGCCAATTACATCGAGTTTCGGCGTGCATCCAGTTCATCTGGCCGCGATCGTCGGTGTCAATCTCGGGTTGGGAATTATCACACCACCTTGCGCGCCTATGCTCTACCTCGGTTCACGGGTTGCAAAAGCGCCTATTACTGAAATGTTTCGCCCCACACTGACGTTTATTCTCTTTGCATGGTTCCCTTGTCTGATTCTTGTAACGTATTTCCCAGACCTTGCGCTCTGGTTGCCGCGCTTGATACTGGGGAAGGTTTAAAATCTCAGGAGGTGTGTTTTTCATGTATGTGCCAAGTTTCGAGTATCCTGATCGAAGAGTCGAAAATCAGGAAGGCCGCTGTTTTGGGGGAGTCGCAATCGGCATCATCCTGTTCGGAGTGGCAGGATATGCCTTACCGCCAGGCACCGTTGAAAATGCAACAACTTTCAAATATCCAGTATATTTCAAAACGATACCGGCGGCCGTCACAGAGAACGTCGTGGCCCCTGAACCGAATCCGGAAGTCATGGAACAATTTATCGGAGCCGGTAGGGAGATGATTCAGCAGGGATGCCGGGCAATCGTTGGAGGATGTGGGTATTTTGCCAATTATCTGCCGGAAATTAAAGAGGCGCTGGGTGTCCCCTGTTTCCTGTCGAGCCTGATGCAGTTGCCTCTTATTTTAAATTCGCTCTCGCCGAGGCGGAAGATTGGGATCATATGTGCAAACAGTGAGGTACTGCCTAAAGCGAAAGCCCTGGCAAATTGCGGCATCTCCGACCGTTCCAGGTTGGTAATTCGCGGCGGCGGTCTTCCCGGAACGTTGCCGGAGATGACCAATGAAATTCTGAAGAATACTGGTGGGTATAATCCTAAAAAACTGGAGAGGGAAGTGGTCGCGCTCGCAGAAGATATGGTGAAAGAGGACCCAGATATTGGGGCTTTTTTGCTCGAATGCACCCTCTACCCAGCGATTTCATACGCTGTGCAGCGTAGTGTGAAGATGCCCGTATATGATTTTGTGACACTGATTGATTGGGCCTATAGCGCTGTCGTACAGAGGGCGTATTACGGATATATTTAGTCGTTGCTGAAAAAAACAGCAAGTGTTTCAGAGGTTTTCGCAAGGATGCTCAAAAATCATGCTTGGTGCACCGATTGTAAATGAACAGATGCTTAGTATTTTCAGAAAACCTCCGTGGATCTTCTTTATGGTAAGCGACGAGGGGGAGTTGCCATGATCCATGGAATTGGCGAGGTCGCGATCATCCACCCCCAAATTTCGATCAACTCCGAGCAATTGAAGCGACGGCTGGGGAAAGTCAAACGGCCGGAGCACTTTTCGCCGCACGTCGAAAAGGTGTTGGAGGAGGCGTCGTCCCTGTGGGCGCCTCGCATATGCTGGGCGCGCTATTCGCTGGATACTTCCGGAGCAGCTGCCGGGACGGTCGCTGTCGCCGGTCGGGACGGAATGGTTGCCGGGCGGCTTGAAGTCGGTCCGCGCGCCGATCTTCTGATCGGCGCTTTGGAATGCTTTATCGCCGTCGGAACGGTCGGAGGCGCGATCACCGAACGAATCAGGGCTCTCGACGAGACGGGCGATGTCATGTCCGCCTACCTGATGGACATCGCGGGCGTGCTCGCATTGGACGTGGCGCACCAACAATTTCGGAATGAGATTGAGGCGTACGCCGGTTCGCGAAACTGGGGGATCGGGCCGATCATGCAGCCGGGCTCTCTGGAGGGGTGGCCGATAACGGGACAGTCGGATCTGTTGCGATTGCTGCCGATCGAGGAGATTGGCGTCACGTTGAACCGATTCTTCATGATGGAGCCCCCCAAGTCGAATTCGTCGCTCGTCGGCCTTGGACCAGGCTACGGCAAGGCGCGTGCGGAATGCCTGTGCGAGGACTGCGAGCGTTACGAGTGTCCGTGGAGGAGATCGCGCTCTTACGATTACGTATCGTGATTGGCTCGTGTCGTTGAGATAGAATAAAAATGGGCTGCGCCTCAACCTTTCGGTTGTTGCGCAGCCCGTTTTTCACATTGCTTGTTTTACTCCGCCTCGGGAGCTGGTTTTTCGACGACTGCCCGCCTTTTGGATCGATGTCTGATCGCGAAGTAGAGGATCGGGATGACCACCAGCGGGGTCGAGAACATGCCGATCCACGCGTAGCCCTTGCCGATCAGCGGGATGAGGCCGAATTTCGCGATCATCCAGGAGGCCGAGACGTACACGAGAGAGGAGACGGCGTCGACTTTGGGGGTCGGGGTCGTGTTCGTCCGCTTGCACCACCAGGTGGTGACGCGTCGCGTGCCGCCGTAGATGAGACCGACGCCCGTCGAGATGACGGCGAGGAAGATGATCATGGAGACGATCATGACGCCCATCTCCCCGCCGCCGCCGTGGCGGGTGACGTAGAGGATGGGGGCCTTCTCGGCGAGGATGGCGGGGTAGTGCGCCAACACGCCGAAGCTGGCCAGCGCCAGCACGCCGCCGTTCATCAGGAAGCCGTAAAAGGCCGCTTTGCGCACGTCGGCCTTGCTGTGCAGGCCGTCCGCTACCGCGATGTAGGCGCCGATTAGCGAACACTGGAGCCCGCCGTACTTGATCGCCTGCCAGAGCGCAGGCAGGAAGCCCTGCGGGGCGGGCGCCTCCTTGACCACCGCGGCGAACGCGCCGAAGTTGACCACGATGTTGCTGATGTAGATCGTCAGCATGCCGCCGATGATGAGGAAGGCCATGACGGTCGCGGCCTTGCGGACGAGATCCGCGCCGAAGATGGTGAGGAAGAAGATCAGGACGGCGATGAAGATCGTGTTGGCGATGTACGGCGTGCCGAGCGTCTGCTCGACCACCGTGCCTCCGGTGGCGAAGGCGACGGCGGTCGCCATCAGGAGGATCGTGAGATAGGCGAACTCGATGATGTTGGAGAAGACCTTTTCATACGGCTTGAAATACTCGTTGCTCCAGTTGCGATAGTCGAAGATGCCGCACTCGCGGCTGAAATCCCACGAGACGTAGAGCACCGCCGTGATGATGCCGACCGAGACGAACGGCATGAAGAGCGCGTAGACGCCGTACTGCACGTAGAAATCGACCAGCTGGCGGCCGCTGGCGAAGCCGCCTCCGAAGTGCGTCGTAAACCACACCGAAGCCACCGCAAGAGCCGCCATTCTTCCCTTTGTAGCCAACTCCCTCAACTCCCTTTATGTTGTCTTTATTTACTCTTGCGCCACGGGCACGAGCTTGCCCGGGTTCAGTATGCCGAGTGGGTCGAACGCCGCCTTGATGCCTGCGTGGATGACGCGCTCGGCGGGGTCCTTCGAATTCAGCAGCGCGTCCAGTTTGATGTAGCCGACGCCGTGCTCGCCGCTGCCGACGCCGCCGAGCTCGACCGCCTGCTCGATCAGGTCGGCGTAGAACTCCTCGGAGTAGGTCGCCCAGCGCTCGGGTGTCATGCCCTCCGGCTTCATGGCGAGCGGGTGCAGGTTGCCGTCGGCGATGTGCCCGAGGTTGGCGACGCGCACGTTCCATTTTTTGCAGGTCTCTTCGATGATCTTCATCATCTTCGGGATCTCGGAGAGCGGCACGACGACGTCGCCGGAGAGCGACGTGTAGGGGTCGGCCGCGCGCATCCCCTCGGCGAGGTTCTGGCGCACCTGCCACATGGCGGTGGAGTCGGTGCGGCTCTCGGCGATGAAGACCTCAATGGCGCCGTTGTTCATACAGACGCCGCCGACCTTCTCGTAGGCCGCCTCGAGTTGCTCTTCGGAGTCGCCCTCGACCTGGATCAGCAGATAGGCCTCCGCGCGGTCTTGGAAGGGCAGCTCGGTCGACAGGTACTGCGTGGTCAGCTCGACGGAGAGCTTGTCGAGGAACTCGCAGGAGATGATCTTGGCGCCGCTGCTGACGACGCCCGCGACGGAGACGACCATAGAGTCGAGGTCCGGGAAGGCGGCGAGCAGGTTGACCAGCTTGCCGGGCGCCGGTTCGAGGTGGACGATGACCTTCGTGATGATGCCGAGCGTACCCTCGGTGCCGATCATCATCTGCATGATCGGGTAGCCCCATGTGTCCTTGCGGTACTTGCCACCGAGGTTCAGCACGTCGCCGGAGGCCGTGACGACCTCCATGCCGAGGATGTGCCGCCGCGTGTTGCCGTAGCGGATTACCTTGCCGCCGCCCGCGTTGGTGCCGATGTTGCCCGCGATGTAGCTCATCTCGGTGCTCATCGGGTAGCCGGCGTAAAGAAGGCCCTTGGCGGCCACCGTGCGGCAGAGGTCGTTGGTGACGACGCCCGGCTCGACGACGGCCACGCGGTTGATCGGATCGACCTCGAGGATGCGGTTCATCTTTTCGATCGAGAGGACGACCCCGCCGTAGAGGGGGATCGCCGCGCCCGCGATGCCGCTGCCCGCCGCGCGCGGCGTGACGGGGATGCGGTGCTTGCTCGCGACCTTCATCAGTGCCGCTATCTGCTCGGCGTTCTCCGGTTTGACGAGCACTTCGAACTCGTGAGCGAAGATCTGGCCCGTCGTGTCGTACGAGTAGCTCTCGATGTCGTCGTGGTCCGTGTAGACGTTCTTGGCGCCGACGGCGGATTTGATCTCCTCCAGCACCTGCGGCGTGATTTTGCCGAATTTATCCGATACTTTCGCCTGGTTCATGCCTTGTTCCCTCCGCTTTTGATTGCCTTGATCTCCGCGATCAGCCGGGGCAGTACGTCCATCGCGTCGCCCACGATCCCGAGGTCGGCCGAATGGAAGATCGGTGCCTCGGGGTCGGTGTTGATCGCGATCACGCGCTCCGCGCCGGACATGCCCGCAAGGTGCTGTACCGCGCCCGAGATGCCGCAGGCGATGTACAGCCGCGGCGTCACGGATTTGCCGGACAGGCCCACCTGGCCGGAGAAAGGCGCCCAGCCGAGGTCGACCGCCATGCGCGACGCGCCGACCGAGCCGCCCAGCAATCCGGCGAGTTCCGCCAGCAGGGCGAAGTTCTGCGCGCGCTTCATGCCCTTTCCGCCAGACACGATGATCTCGGCCTCCTGGATCGGCAGGCCGACTGACGACTCCCGCTCGAACGCGACGCGGCTCAGGACCGACGCCAGCGACTCCTTCGCGGGCGCGTGGCGCACGACCTCGACCGTTCTCTTCGCGTCGGGCGCAAGGGGGCGTTTGGATTTCGGCCTCACGGTGCACATCTGCGGCCTGTGGTTCGGCGTCTTGATCTCCGCCATGACGTTGCCGCCGATGGCGGGCCGTGTCTGAATCAGCAACCCGGTACCCGGCTCGATGTCCAGGCCGGTGCAATCCGCCGTCAGCCCCGTCTCTGCCGCCGCGTAGAGCGTCGGCATGACCGTGCGCCCCTGCGTCGTGGCGCTGGCGATGAATATGTCCGGTTTATACTGGGCCACGAGATCGCGCAGTGTCTTGGTATACGAGTCGACGAGAAAGTGTCCCAGCTCGGGCGCGTCCGCGACGTAGAGCTTGTCCGCGCCGTAGTGCGCCAGTTTGGCGATGTCCTCGTCGCGGACTTCGCTGCCGAGTACCACGCTCGCCAACTTGGTGCCCTTTTTGTCCGCCAGGCTCCGGCCCCAGGCGAGCAGCTCGAGCGACGACCCGTGCAGCTTGCCCTCGCGCAGCTCCGCCAGCGTCCATACTTCGCCGCTCATCTAGGCCACCTCCTGTGTACTCAGAAACCCGCCGTCCGAGAGGAAGGCCGAGAGCGCGCCCATCGCGCCGTCCGCGTCGCTCGTCATGAAATATTTTTTCCCCGAGCGCGTTACCTTCGGATAAAGGACCTTCGAGACGCGCGTAGGCGACCCCGCCAGACCGATCGCATCCTCGGCGAGGCCCAGATCTGCCGCGTCCAGCGTCGGAATCTCGACACTCTTGGCGCGCAGTTTGCCGCCGAGTGTGGTGAGACGCGGGCGGTTGATCTCCTTGATGACGGAGAGCATCGCCGGCAGAGGGGAGGAGAGCGTTTCGTGCGCACCCTCGATTGCGCGGATCACGATCGCTTTGCCCGAAGCCAGCTCCCTGATTCCGCTGACGTAGGTGAGAGCGGGGCAGTTGAGGAACTCCGCCACTGCTGGGGCCACCTGCCCGGTTTCGCCGTCCGTCGCGCGTTCGCCCGCGAACATCAGGTCGAAACCGCCAAGCTTCTTCACGCACGCTGCCAGCGCCCGCGCCGTCGCGAGCGTGTCGGCGCCCGCAAATTTTCTGTCCGAGAGCAACACCGCGTCGTCGCAACCCATCGCGATCGCGCCCGACAGAATTTTTTTCGCCTGCGGGGGACCCATCGTGATCGCCGTCACGCGGACGCCCGGATCGCTCTCTTTGAGGCGAATCGCTGCCTCCAACGCGTGGAGATCCATCGGGTTAAGCTCCGCCTCGACTCCGTCGCGCTCCATCGTGCCGGTCGTCTCGTTGATCTTCACCGTGTCGACGGCCGGTACCTGTTTGATAAACACCGCTATTTTCACTGTGCCGTAGCACCTCCTGAGGTCATGCACCGCATTGTGCACCGTGTATGCTTGCGTAAAAACTTCGCTATTATATCATGCTTTTGTAAGATGGGTTTGGCCTTGAAAATTGCAAAAACAAGTAATCCAGCATGGAAATTGAAGGGTATCGGGCACCATAGAGGGCAAATCTTCGACGGGGAGCAGATTTGTCCTTTATAGCGCCTGTGGAGGCTGAATATAGTTGAAATTCCGTTAAAAATAAAGAAATACGGCTATTTTAAATCCGTTTTCGTGTCTTTGGGTATCGGCGGATAGATCAGCTTGCCCTCGGCGATGATGAGGAGTCCTGCTACGATCAGCACGAAGCCGACGATGAGCGTCACGGCGAACATAGCCGCGAAGGGGTTGAAAAGAAGGACGAGTGCGCAGAGCAAAAGCAGCGCGCCGCTGGCGGTCATCAGCCACCATTTTGCGTTGCCCATCGCCTTGATCTGGAAAGACATCCACAGGCGCATGGCGCCGACGAAGAACACCCAACAGCCGAGCAGTGTGGAGAGCGTGAAGAGTGCCAAGCCGATGCGGGTCAGGAAGAGCGCGCCCAGCGCGATGTCGAGGATCGCCAGCGGCAGCAGCCACTTGGGGCGCAACGGATTGTCGCGCATCGAGAAGTAAGGCACCAGGTTGTTGAATCCCGCGAGCAAAAAACCGATTCCCATACAGACGCCCAGCGTCACGGCCGAGAGCATCGGGTTGAGAAACGCGACCAGTCCCAGCAGAATCAGAATTGCCCCTGACGTGTAGAACGTCCACCTCGCCGTTTTGTTGAAATTATGAGCATCCATACAGTGTCCCCCTTGACGGCATCGTCCGTAAAAAATTTTTCCGATTATACCCGATGAATCCGCAGTTTGTGCAGGGAATTGTGAGCGAAAAAAAGAGACGGAACCCACTTTACAGAGTAGGGGTGATGTGTATGCACAGATTCGTATTCGAATCCTGCCGCCTCGCGATCCAGCTATGCGTCGGATATTTTCCGGACGGGCGGGCGCGGCACCGGACGTTCAGCCTGAAGGGCATAAACCCTAACGCGACGGCGGACGACCTCGCTGCCGTCGTGCGAGCCCTCGCGCCGCTGCTGGCGTATCCGATCGAGAGCGTGCGGCTGGTGCGGAAGTATGCGCTGCTGCCGGCGAATCGGTATAATAGGCCGGTCATGAAAAGACAATCATTTCCGATTTGTGAGGGATTGTGGATGAAATACGATATCTACCTGTTCGACGCGGACGACACGCTGTACGACTACGACAGGGCGGAGGAGTACGCGCTGGCCCGGACTTTCGCGTGCAACGGGCTCGCTTATTCGGATGAGGTGCGGGCAAAGTACCGGGTCATCAACGCGGGGCTGTGGCGACAGTTCGAGAGGGGCGAGGTTGCGAAGAGCGAGCTGGTGGTGCTGCGTTTCGCGCGGCTGTTCGGGGAGATCGGCGTCGCGGGCGACCCGTCGGCGTTCAACGCGCGCTATCTCGTCGAACTCGGCAACGGAAGCTTCCTGATCGACGGCGCGTACGAGGTCTGCAAGGTGCTCTGCGAAGCCGGCAAGAAAATATACATCGTGACCAACGGCGTCTCGCTGACGCAGAAGACGAGGGTGGCGCGCTCGCCGATCGAGCCCTTCATATCCGGCCTGTTCGTGTCGGAGGAGGTCGGCTTCCAGAAGCCGCAGCGCGAGTACTTCGACCACGTGTTCGCGAACATCCCCCCGGTCGAGAAGAGCAAAATCCTGATCGTCGGCGACTCCCTGACCTCGGACATCCAAGGCGGGGCGGGCGCGGGGATCGACACCTGCTGGTTCAACGGGAGGGGCAAGGAGAATCCCGGCGGGATAGAGCCCACGTACGAGATCACGAGGCTGAGCGAGATCGCGTCGCTGGGAGTGGCATAGATATTACAACGAGGGGTGTTCGTTCATGATGAGAGACGCAGAGAAGACCATCGGCAATCTGATCGACAAGCAGGGAGTGGCGTTCGTCGGCTCCGTCGACGAGGAGGGTTTTCCCAACATGAAGGCGATGCTGCCGCCGCGAAAGCGCGAGGGGATCCGCGCGATCTACTTTACGACGAACACCTCGTCGATGCGCGTCGCGCAGTATCGAAGGGACCCGAAGGCCTGCGTCTACTTCTGCGACCGGCGTTTCTTCCGCGGCGTGCTGTTGAAAGGGACGATGGAAGTTCTGGAGGACGCCGCGAGTAAAGAGATGATCTGGCGCGACGGCGATACGACCTATTATCCGCTGGGCGTGGCCGATCCGGACTACTGCGTGCTGAAGTTCACCGCGCAGTCGGGGCGCTACTACAGCAACTTCAAATCGGAGGATTTCGATGTACACCCGTAAAAAGGTCGGTTAAAATGAGAAGAGAAACAGAATATACCTCGTCATCACCCGAGGAGGTTCGATTATGCTCTATACGATTCCGGAAATCCAAAAAAAAGTAGCGCCCATTGCGAGAAAACACGACCTTCTGCGCGTCTTTCTGTTCGGCTCGTATGCGCGCGGAGAGGCGGATGCGGATAGCGACGTGGATTTTGTGATCGACCCGGGATACGCACGCGGAATCGAACTTGTGCGAATCTTAAGGGATCTTCGGCAGACGTTCGAAAAAAACCGGGTCGATATGATTACCGTAGATGCGCTTCGCGAAAGCGAGGATTTTTTCTCCGATGAGGTAGAAAAAAACGAGGTCCTAATCTATGAGAAGTGAAAGCAAGCGCGATTTGGGGCTCCTGAGGCACATACTGACACATTGCCGGGGCGTTTTCGACGATATCGAGCGATTCGGCGACGATGAGGAAATTTTTTTGAAGGACGAGTCGTTTCAACGATGTATCGGAATGGGGATCCTGCAAGTCGGCGAGCTGGCAAAGGGCCTTTCGTGGGCGCTCCGCAACGATTATCCCGCGTTCGACTGGCAGGACATCGCCGATGTGCGCGATTCATACGCGCATGCCTACTGGAAGATGAGCCGAAGAGACATCTGGAAAATAGCAAAAGAAACGATTCCCGAAGTATACGCACACGCGCAAAAGTTGGTCGAAATCCTGGGCGCGAAAGCGACTGCCGGAGAAAATCCCCCGCCTCGATAGTCGGTCGCGCAAGCGGTGATTTCTCCGCCGGTTCCTCCCAAATCTCCATTACCCCCACCCCCGTGCCGTAATTTTCTCATCGCGCATGCCCGCCAAACCTCCGGGAAAGGTCAAGTGGAGGGGAAATATCCCCTCTTTGCCCCATTAGAACAGCATGTGCCACGCAAAAGCTGCCG
>JAVBQG010000003.1:0-83649 GCA_031549185.1 Synergistaceae bacterium
GAGATGGTCATGCCTGGGGACAGCAGCACGTTCGAGGTGAACCTGATTGCGCCGATCGCGATGGAGCCGGGACTTCGTTTCGCGGTTCGCGAGGGTGGCCGTACGGTCGGTGCCGGCGTCGTCACCGAAATCATCAGCTAGGCGCGAGAATCGTACAATTACGTTTGCGTTACTATAAACCCCGGGGGGCGCGGCTCCTTGCGTCCCCACATTCGTTTTGTCTGGAGTGAGGAACATGGCAGATATCATCGGACTGCAGTGCACGGAATGCAAGCGCCGTAACTATGTGACGCTTGTGAACAAGAAGAAGGCGCAGAAAAAACTGGAGAAGTCCAAACACTGCAAGTGGTGCAACAAGCATACCTTGCACAAAGAAACGAAGTAGTGTAGAATACCCCTTGCGCGCAGGTCCGTAGCTCGAACTGGTTAGAGCACCGCACTCCAAATGCGGGGGTTGAGGGTTCGAATCCTTCCGGGCCTGCCATTTTTGCGGTTTACACCGGTTGCTTTATGATTTGATTTATCATTACGCATGATCGACAAGTACTTCACCTCCGGGTGTCGTTCAATCTGAAATAAATGAGGAGGTCGGGGCAATCATGGACAAAGTCCTCGACTTTATCCGGGAGTCCAGAGCCGAGCTTAAGAAGGTCACTTGGCCGACAAAAAAGCAGGTTTGGTATTCTACGCTGGTCGTCGTGGTTCTGACGGTTATCGTGGGCGCCTATCTCGGATTGGTAGACGCAATTCTGACGGCAGTATTTGCGAGTATTCTGTAAGTTGTGGCATTATTTGGGGGTGCGGGGCTCCGCCTCGGTATAAGCGATGACTGAATTGATCGAAAACGCAGGCCGCCAATGGTACGTAGTGCAAACCTACTCGGGCTACGAGAATAAAGTTCGGGCAAATCTTGAGCAGCGCATAGCCACCATGGGTATGGAGGACAGAATCTTCCGGGTACTTGTTCCGGTGGAGGAGAGAGTCTATACCAAAGAGGGTAAGACGAAGCGCGTTCGCCGCAAGGTTTTCCCGAGTTATGTGCTTGTGGAGATGGTGCTCGAGGATCAATCGTGGTATGTCGTGCGCCATACGCCGGGCGTGACCGGTTTCGTAGGCACGGGTAATCACCCGATCGCCCTTTCGCCCAAAGAAGTGGCCGAGATCATGGCGAAGATCACGAAGGATCAGGCCAAGCCCAAGATGGAGATCTCTTTCAAGGCGGGGGATACCGTGCGCGTCAAGAGCGGTCCGTTTGCGGGACAGGTCGGCCCTGTCGTCGAGGTTATCCCCGACAAAGGAAAGGTCAAATTCAGCGTCACGGTCTTTGGGCGTGAGACGCTGGTCGAGGCCGACCACGCCGAACTGGAAAAACTATAGATTTAATTTTGAACATGCTGCTGCGGCGACAGTCGTCCGCGGCTTGAAGTGGAAGAACAGGCTTTATGCCGGCACGACCAGGGGTTTAGCGGCGAAACGATATGTATTTTCGATCCGCACCGGCTGGGGGCCGACAAAGTCCTCGATTTTTTCCACATACTTAAGGAGGTAGTTCCGTACTATGGCAAAAAAAGTTGTTGGGGAGCTGAAATTACAGCTTCCCGCTGGTAAGGCTACGCCCGCTCCGCCTGTCGGACCGGCACTCGGCCAGCGCGGCGTCAACATCATGGAGTTCGTCAAGCAGTTCAACGCGAAGACGGCCGATCAGGTCGGTATGATTATTCCGGTGGTCATCACCGTTTACGCGGACCGCAGCTTCTCGTTCATTATGAAGACCCCCCCGGCGAGCGTTCTGCTTAAGAAGGCCGCCGGCAAGGAGAAAGGGTCGGGCGTTCCCAACAAGAATTTTGTCGGGAAGGTGACCCGGAAGCAGGTGCAGGAGATCGCGCAGCTTAAGTTGGTCGACCTCAACGCCGGTTCGATAGAGGCCGCCATGCGGATGGTCGAGGGCACGGCGCGCTCCATGGGAGTCGAGATTACGGGTTAACAAAGAAATCCGCTCGGGTTTCTTTCATTTCGTGGGAGGAAACGGAGAGCGCAAGCTCGTCGCATTTCCGCCAATACCACAGGAGGTAATAAAATGGCAAAGAAGAGCAAACGTTACAAGGCGATTATGGAGAAGATCGAGCGGGATAGATTGTACTCGCTGGCGGAGGCGGTGCCTCTTGTCAAGGAGTGCGCAACCGCGAAGTTCGATGAGAGCGTCGAGGTGCATATCAAGCTTGGCGTCGACCCGCGCCACGCGGATCAGAACGTTCGCAGCACGGTCGGCTTGCCGCACGGCACTGGCCACACGAAGCGAGTGCTGGTTATCGCGGCGGGCGAGAAGATCAAAGAAGCCCAGGATGCCGGCGCCGACTTTGTGGGCGGCGAGGAGAAGGTTGCCGAGATCGAGGGCGGCTGGCTCGATTTCGACGCGGTGATCGCGACCCCGGATGTGATGAAGTCGGTCGGTAAGCTCGGCAAGGTACTTGGGCCCCGTGGATTGATGCCGAGTGCGAAGACGAACACCGTCACCTTCGATGTGGCGGCAGCTGTCAACGAAATCAAGGCGGGCCGCGTGGAGTTTCGCGTCGACAAGGCGGGCATCATTCACAACGCAGTCGGCAGGGCCTCTTTCACGGTCGAGCAGCTCTCCGACAACATCAAAACACTGCTGCGCGCCATCCTCAAAGCGCGCCCGGCGGCGGTGAAGGGAACGTACGTAAAAGGCATGGCCCTCTCTTCCACGATGGGCGGAGGGATTGCGATCGATCCGCTGGTCGCCCAGAAGGAAGTCGTCGAATAAGCCAAGCGGCGTTTGGATGAACTACAACTTCATCATAGAGAGCCAGAGACAGCGGGTGCCGCATTGCGGCTTAAACCTCAAGACCCGCCGAGGTTCGGGTGAAACAGCCGTTTCTTTTGCTGTTGATCGACCGGCCTCGCAAGCGAGCGCCGGTTTTTTGTTTTGCCGACGTCGCGAAGTACAGAGGCAATAAAACAGTCTTTTCTAAGGAGGTGAATTCATGCCAACAGAAGCCAAACGTCAAGCGATCGACGAGCTCGTCGAGAAGGTCAAGTCGAGTCAGGCGATCTACATCGTTGAGTACCGCGGGCTCACCGTTGCGAAGTCGACTGCCGTGCGCAAATCGATTCGCGCCACGGAGGGCGAAATGAAGGTCGCGAAGAACACGCTCATGCGCATCGCGTTGCGGGAGACGGAGACACCGACTGCCGACGCCATCGACACAGGCCCGAACGCCTACGTCTTTGCCTACGAGGATGCGGCGGCCACTGCCAAAGCTCTGCGCGATTTTTCGAAGGAGAAGGGGAACGAGGCTCTCGTCATCAAGGGCGGTATTCTTGGAAACAAGATCCTTTCGAGGGAACAGGTTCTCGCGCTCGCGGACCTGCCGCCACGCGAGATTATGCTCGCGCAGCTGCTCGGGACACTCATGGGACCGATTCGTGGATTTGTCACCGTGCTCTCCGGCCCCTCGCGCGGTTTTGTCACCGCACTGTCGCAGATCAAGGAGCAGAAAGAAAAAGCCGCCGCGTAATGCGTCGGTCGAAAAAATGCAAAATATTCTGAGGAGGAATACAATCTAATGAAGCGTGAAGATTTGATCAAGGCAATTGAAGAGATGTCTGTTCTCGAGCTCTCCGAGCTCGTCAAGGAGCTCGAGGAGAAGTTCGGCGTTTCGGCTTCCGCGCCCGCGATGGCGATGCCCATGATGGCGATGCCCGGCGCCCCGGCCGCCGCGGCCGAAGAGGAGAAGACCGAGTTTGACGTCGTTCTCATCGACCATGGTGCGAACAAGATCGGCGTCATCAAAGTCGTCCGCGAGATCACCGGCCTGGGTCTGAAAGAGGCGAAGGAACTCGTCGACACGCCGCCGAAGGCCATCAAAGAAGCCGCTTCGAAAGAAGAAGCCGAGGAAATCAAGAAGAAGGTCGAAGAGGCCGGCGCGAAGGTCGAGCTTAAGTAGTTCTACCGCCTGGGTTCTAAATTTTTTCTCGTATTTTAAAAAGGACGGTCGCGACTTACTCTCGCGGACCGTCCTTTTTTGTGCTATACATATCGTCAGCAGAACGTCCACATCGAAAAGGAGCGAGCGCGTTGATCGTCGATGCTCATGTACACGTTTACCCCCCGATTATCAAAGAAAATTGGAGAGAAATAGCCAGAACGGAGCGCTATTTCGAGATGTTGGTGCGCGGTGTCGCGCATAAGTGGGGGACCGTGGAGGAATTGCTTGCTGCCATGGACGAAGACGGTGTGGATCAGAGCTGGATCTGCGGCTTTGCCTTTTCGGATATCGAACTCTGCCGTGTCTGCAACGATTACGTGCTCGAAGCGGCCTCCTCGTCGAAGGGTCGGTTGAAGGCCCTAGTGGTCGTTCCGCCCCTTGTGCGCGGGATGAAGGACGAGATTGCGCGCTGTGCCGCGCGCGGCGCGGTCGGTGTCGGGGAGCTCTTCCCCGACGGGCAGAGTTTTTTCATCGACGACGCGCGGGAGACGTGGCGTCTCGCCGCAAGTTGTCATGAAAACAATCTTTTTTTGACGCTGCACTGCGCAGAGCCGGTCGGACGCCAGTATGCCGGCAAGGGCTTGATGGGCCCCAGGGAAGCATACGCGCTGGCCGTCGCGCATCCCGAGCTGCGGATCCTCCTCGCCCATTGGGGCGGTGGACTCTTCCTGTACGAGTCGATGCGCGATGTCAAGGCGAATTTGCGAAATGTCTGGTACGATACGGCGGCGACGCCGTTTCTTTATTCGCACGAGATATACGACTCTGCAGTTGCCGTCGGAATAGCCGATAAGATATTGTATGGCTCCGATTTTCCACTTCTGAGATTGCCGAGATATCGAAAGATGCTCGACGCAAGCAATATGACGGAAAGACAGAAGAACGCATATCTCGGAGGGAACTCGCAGGCTCTTTTGTATTTTTGATCGAAGAGTTCGCCAGTACGCGGTTCGGAGGAATTTGGATGGGGGCTTTCTCTCGCAGAAGAGGCGGCATTGCCGCAAAAATTTTTTTCCTGCTCGTGCTGCTGCTGCTCGTACTGGGGGGCGTGGCCTCCATTGTGTACCAGAGCGCGGGGTTGCGCGCCCGCTTCTTCGAGAGAAAGCTCGAGTCCATGCCAAATGCGGACTATACTTTGCTCGTGGCCGGGCTGTACGCCGACGAACGTTACGACGAGGCCGTAAGGCTCGCCGCCTTTGTAGCAGCTCACCCCGACATGCCGGGGCAGGAGAAAATAGCGGATCTGCGGGAGAAGACCTACGTCGCCATCCGTCAGAAGCGCTCTCCCCTTGCGCGTGGGATGGCTTTTATGGGAGGTATCCTGTCGAGGGGCCATGGTACGGAGGACGGCACCGGCGGTTTGATCGAAAATATCCTCGCCGGAACCGGGGTTATGCCGGAGGGAGATTCGTCGAAGCGCACGAAGGGCGATTCCGACAAACTGGCGAAGGCGCTCGATGGCGCCCACCTGGGAATCGCCGGGAAGTGGTTCCCCGGAGCGATGCGAACTCTTCGCCGCTCCGGACTGATATCGCCGGAGTACGAACGTTTCCTTCTCGCGAACGCGCGGGAGAGCGCGGAGAAGGGCGAGGCGACTCCGGAGCTGCAATCGGCAGTCGCAAGTACGCAGACGCTGGTTACGGAGCTGGGTCTGCCGTTGGCGCTCGCAGAGCACAAAGAGGTTCGGAACGACGAGGACCTCGAACAGCTTGCGATGTGGTCGCGCCTCTCTCCCGACGAGACATACGTCGTCGCGACGCAGGGAGGCGTGAGCCTTTTGCCTCTTCTGCCCGACACGGCGGCGGGTAGAAGCATGTTGGCGAAGATCGCGAAGAAGGGCGAACGGGCAATCCGCTCGGCGCGCTTCTGGCTGAGGTGATGCCGGCTTGGTGGCTCGCACAAATCGTAGAATGGAGCAAAAAACAGGGGTCATGATGCGAGACCTCTGTTTTTTTGTTGACAAGCGGCGGATGTAATGGTATTCCGTGGGTATCGAAACATACGCGAGGAGGAATCGACGTGAAATTTTTTCTGAGCTGTGATATCGAGGGAACGAACGGGATCTGCGCGTGGGAGGAGACCCAGATCGCAAACGCCGCGTATTCTTACTTTGCCGAGAAGATGACGCAGGAGGTGGCGGCCGTCTGCCGCGGCGTGAACGAGGCATACCCCGATTGCGAGATCATGGTAAAGGACGCCCACGACTTCGCGCGCAATCTCGACCACGTAAAGCTGCCGGAGAATGCGACGCTGAACCGCGGCTGGGGATCGTCCCCGTATTCGATGATGTTCGGCATCGACAAGTCGTACGACGCGAGCATCTTCACCGGCTATCACAGCGCCGCGGGCAGGAGCGGCAACCCGCTCGCGCACACGATGAGCACGGACGTGACGTACCTCAAGATCAACGGCGTGCTGGCGAGCGAGTTCCTGTACAACTACTATTCGTCTCTCTACAACGGCGTTCCGGTCGTGATGGTGACGGGGGACGAGGGGCTCTGCCGTAGCGTGAAGGAGATCGATCCCGAGATCTTCGCGGTGCCGTCGAACTTCGGCGCCGGCAGGTCGGTCACCAGCCCTCATCCGGCCGTGACCCTCCGCCGGTTCGAGGAGGCAGCCCGGCAGGCAGTGGAGAGCCGGGGGAAGATGAGGCTCGAGCTGCCGAAGGAGTTCAAGACGGAGGTCCGCTTCCGTTATCATCACGTCGCCACGAAGGGCAGCCACTACCCCGGCGCCCGCCTGGTCGACGACCACACGCTCGCGTTCGACACGAACGACTATTTCGCCTTCCTGACGTTCTTCATGTTCGTCAACACGGGCGAGTGACGAGAGACAGGAAGGAGGTTTCCTTATCATGACGCAATGGGAGTGGGTTCACATTGTAATCGGAATCGTCGCCTCCGGTATTTTCCTGTTTCAGACGCTCGGTACGGCGGGCAACGACATCGACGCGGATGTCGTTGCCGACATGGGGGATGTGCCGGACGCCTCGGTCGACGGCCTCGGGGAGGATATGGGCGGAGGGCATCATATTTCGAGCCTCTCCGACTATCTCTCCGTCCGCAACTTCGTCGCCTTTTTCATCGGCTACGCCTGGGTCGCCCTCGCGGCGCTGCTTTCGGGGCTGTCGCACATCACCTCGTCCGTCCTGGGCACTGTGGCGGGGCTTGTTTTCGTCGGCGCGTCGCTCTATATGCTCAGGACGTTCCTGAGATTCCAGGAGGACGGCAGTCTGAAGCTGGAGACCCTGATCGGACAGGGCGCGTCCGTCTACATCACGATCGGCGAGTCCGGTTCGACGCAGGGCAAGGTGATGGTCGACACGCATGCCGGACGCGTCGAACTGCCAGCCCGTACGAAGGACCCGGAAAAGTTGTCGCCGGGCAAATGGGTGAAGATCGTCGGCGTGGAGAGCGGTGTGCTGTGGGTGAGCGGGGAGGGGGGAGCCTAGTTTTGTGAGCGATGTCGCTGAGGAGTCAATCATTCGTTTTGTCCGACAGGCAAAGGCTGTGGTAGCTGTGAACCAAATACAGATGGACTCACGGATTCTGAGCATAGAAGAGATCGACGCGGAAATCGCCGCTGCACGTCGAGAAAGACATAACGCATAAACAAACAAGAGGCACTGCTACTGATCGCGTCTTGTTTGTTTATGCGATTAACGTATGTTTGCTCTTATTCCACCGTCACGCTCTTCGCCAGGTTCCTCGGCATGTCGATGTCGCGTCCGAGCTCCTTCGCGGTGTGGTAGGCGAAGAGTTGCAGGGGGACGACGCCGACGAATGGGAAGAGCTCCCTCTCCGCCTTCGGCAGGAAGATGATGTCGTTCGCGTATTCGCGCGCGCCCTCGTCGCCCTCCGTGGCCAGCATGATGATCGGCGCGTTGCGCGCGCGGCACTCCTCGACGTTCGAAAGAGTCTTTTCGCGCAGGTCTGTGCTCGGCACGATGGCGACGACGGGCAGGTTCTCGTCCAGCATCGCGATGGGGCCGTGTTTCATCTCTCCCGCCGCGTACGCCTCCGAGGAGAGGTAGGCGATCTCCTTCAGCTTCAGCGCGCCCTCCATCGTGAGCGGCACGCACTCCCTCCGCCCGATGAAGAAAAACCCGCTCGCATTCATATATTTTTTCGCGATGGCGACGTAATCGACCTCCCGGTCGAGAATCCCCTGCATCTTCGACGGCAGCGTCCTCATGCCGGCGATCAGACGCGCCTCTTCCCTCTTGGCGAGAGTCCCCCGCTCCTTCAGAAGGTGCAGCACCAGCAGCGTCAATACGCCGATCTGCCCCATGAAGGTCTTGGTCGCCGCGACGCCGACCTCCGGCCCGGCGAGCGACAGCAGGGTGTGCTGGACCTCGCGGTCGATGGTCGAACCGCGCACGTTGGTGACCGCGACGCAGTGCGTGCCCTTCGACTTCGCCAGGCGCGCGGCGGCGAGCGTGTCGGCCGTCTCGCCCGATTGCGACACGAGGATGGCGAGCGTGTCGTCCCCACCCGGTACGTTGCGGTAGCGGTACTCCGACGCGATCTCTGTGCGGATGTCGAGGTCGCAGTCGAGCGCCTCCATAACGTCCGCGGCCACGAGCGTCGCGTAGTGGGAGGTGCCGCAGGCGATGAAGTGTACGCGCCGGATTCTCCGGATCACGTCGCGCGACAGCGTGATGTCCTTCTCCATGTTCACCTCGGTCACCGTCGTGTGCGCGTCGATCGTGAGACGCAGAACGTCCGGCTGTTCGCCGATCTCCTTGCGCATGAAGTGGTCGTACGGTCCTTTGTTCGTCATGACGCTGTCCCAGTCGAGGTGGATGGTCGCCTTTTTCCTGGGTTTGCCGTGGAAGTCGAAGAAGCTGCACTCGCCCGCGCCGATTCGCACGATCTCTCCCTCGTCGATGAAGTACAGGTCGTGCGTGTATTCGAGCAACGCGGTCGGGTCGGACGCGCAATAGCCTGCCCCGTCTGCGCTGGCGACGACGAGCGGCGAGCCTTTCCGCGCGCACCAGATCTCTTCGGGCCTGTCTTTGAAGAGCACCACGAGCGCGAACGCGCCCTCCAGGGAGGTACAGAGCTGCGTCACTGCCTGGAGAGGGTCTCCGGTGTAAAGGTGCCCGAGGAGCTGGCTGGCGGCCTCGGTGTCGGTCTCCGAGACGAATTTGATGCCGACCGTCTCTAGCCGCGCGCGAATCTCCTTCGCGTTTTCGATGATGCCGTTGTGAACGAGCGTCACCATGCCGCTGGCGCTGACATGCGGGTGAGCGTTCGTCTCCGTGACGCCGCCGTGTGTCGCCCAGCGCGTGTGTCCAATCCCGGTCAGGGCGGATGCGCATTTGTCGGAGCGCACCTCCATCTTCTTCGCCAGTTCGGTGACGCGCCCGACGATCTTCGTCACGTCGATTCCGTCGTCGCAGCAGAGCGCTACGCCGGCGGAGTCGTACCCCCGGTACTCCTGTCGCCGCAAACCTTCCAGAATCACGCTCGATGCGTTTTTCATTCCCCGTGTTCCAACATAACCCATGATTCCACACATATCGACCACCTCGTCGACGAGAAAAATTTGTAAAATCTTGCACGATCAGGTATCGTAGCACAAAGCGAAGAATATGAGTCCGCGCAGTATAAACATTATCACAGCGCATGCTATACTTTGTAGCGTTATGGATGCAAAAAACGAAGACAAACCGCGAATCGAAACTGCGAAAGGTCGCGAAATCGCCCCGAGGGAGACATTCAAAATCCTCGTCGATGCGGACGCCTGCCCGGTCAAGGAGATCGTCGTCAGGATGGCGCGCCGACATTCTATTCCCGTGGTCATGTTGATCGACACCTCTCACGAACTTCACGACGGCTACAGCACGGTGATCACGGTCGATACGATGCGCGACGGCGTCGACTTCGCGCTCGTCTCCCGCGTGGAGCCGGGCGATGTCGTCGTGACGCAGGACTATGGGCTCGCGGCGATGGTTCTCGGCAAGCGCGGCCGGGCGATCAACCAGAACGGGCTCGTCTACTCGGACGACAATATCGACGGGTTGCTCATGAGCCGCCACATCGGGCAGAAGATCCGCCGCGCCGGCGGACGCACGAAGGGCCCCGCGAAGCGCACGGAGGCCGATGACGCATGCTTCGAGGAGGCGTTCATGCGCTTGATCGAAGCGTCGCATCCCGTTGCGTAATACCAAGTTGCAACCAAGAGGGTGTTCTCTGGCGCGATGAACGACAGGCCTTTGATTTCAAGTTGGTCTAACGTGCGCTTGTTTCTTTTTTCGAACTGCCCCATAGTGTGATTTATTCCACATCGAGGAGGCGGAGAAAGATGACTGTACGCACGATCGAAAAGACGGTCAGGGGAAGGGCGACGGAGGACGGTGCGGGCGTGAAACTCGTTCGCGTGATCGCGCGCGGCGACGTCTATGACTTCGATCCCTTCCTGATGCTCGACGCGTTCGATTCGGCGAATCCGGAGGACTACGTCAAGGGCTTTCCGTGGCACCCGCACAGGGGTATCGAAACCGTGACCTATCTCGCCGCGGGCGAGATCGAACATGGAGACAGCCTCGGCAGCAGCGGCTGCATACGCGGCGGCGACTGCCAATGGATGACGGCTGGATCGGGGATCATCCACCAGGAGATGCCGCAGCCGTCGCCACACATGTTCGGCCTGCAGTTCTGGCTGAATCTTCCTGAGAAGGATAAAATGACTTCCCCGAAATACCACGACATCACGGCGAACGACATCACGGTCGTGAAAGAACCGGGCGCCGTTGTCCGCATCATATCTGGTTTCTACGGCGACAAAGAGGGTGCGATGCAGCCCGACTATGTCAAGGCGACGTTTCTGGACGTCGAGTTGGAGGCCGGGGCGGAATGGGGGATGGCGACCGACCCGGAGGCCACGGTCTTCCTCTATATCCTGAGCGGCGGCGGGGTATTCGCGCCCGGTTCGGAGTACATACCGCGCCGGAACGCGGTGCTCTTTGCGTCCGGAGACGAGGTCGAGATCGAGGCGGGCGACGAGGGCACCCATTTCGTCCTCTGCATGGGGCGCCCGCTGGGCGAGCCGATCGCCTGGGGCGGTCCGATCGTGATGAATACGGAGGAGGAGCTGCAGCGGGCGTTCGACGATCTGCGCGAGGGGACGTTCATCAAAAGCGAAGGGGGAACCTACCGCCCGACACCGGAGGAGATCAACGACTTTTATTCGTGACGCTTGACACGCGGCACAAATGGTCATTAAAATCAAGTGGAGTGTTCGGCCCCCTTCTTTGCCGGAGGGGGCTTCGTTATATGCGTCTGTGCCCGAAGGAGATTGCTCGTTCATGATAAAAGGAGAAAATTTGGAAAATCCGTCGGCGACGGCTTTCGAGGAGGCGCTCGCCGCTCTCGAGGGCGGCGCCGTTGCGATCGCGATCCCGCCCGGACTGGCGCCCCTGGCGCTGCTCGTCTCGGCGCTCTCGTTGGCGGGCGATCACATCGTGGTCGCGGACACCCTCCGCGGTGTCGCGTTCTCCGGGGGTGTCGACGTCGAATTCGTCGACATGAACCACCCCTGCAACGTGCAGACGGCGATCCGCGAGGAGACGCGCGCCGTCGTCTGCGAAGTCCTCGGCAGCTCCGCGATGGACGTCGCGCCGCTCGAGAGCGTCGCGGGCGTCGCAAGGCGAGCGGGTGTTCCGCTCATAGTCGACAACACGTTTGCGCCGACCCTGTGCAGGCCCTTCGAGTGGGGCGCCGACTTCGTAGTCTACGC
Source organism: Synergistaceae bacterium (assembly GCA_031549185.1). Taxonomy (GTDB): domain Bacteria; phylum Synergistota; class Synergistia; order Synergistales; family Synergistaceae; genus JAVBQG01. Next base: position 11,754 of record JAVBQG010000003.1, read on the forward strand.
GACGACAGGGCACATCTTGGGATCCGGCGACGCCGCGGGCGGCGCGATCATAGCCGGAGGCCATTTCGACGGCGACCTGATCGCCGACTTGAAACAGGCGCTTGCGGGAGGCTGATAACTTGTTCGAAACGCTTGGAAGCATCGCAATCCACGATCTGTCCCTCGATTCGGGCAAGAGCATCCCCGCCGTCGAGCAGAAGTACGCCATGTACGGCACGCCTGCATCCGACGGCTCGAACGTCGTGCTTATCTGCCACGCGCTGACGGGCAGTCATCACTTGGCCGGTCCCGATGTGCCCGGCTTGCCTGGAGCGTGGCTCGATCCTGTCCTGGGCCCGGGGCGGGCGCTCGATACGAACCGCCTCTGCGTGATGGCCTTCAACAACATCTGCAGCCCCTACGGCAGCACGTCGCCGAGGACGATCAACCCGGAGACGGGCAAACCGTGGGCGATGGGCTTTCCCGTCGTCACGCCGCGCGACGTGGCGCGCGCCCAGAAACGGGCGCTGGAGGCGCTCGGCATACCGAAGATCGCGGCTGTAATCGGCGGGTCGTTCGGCGGTATGATCTCGCTCGAAATGGCGCTGAGCTTCCCCGAGGACATCGGCAACTGCGGCGTCATTGCGGCGCCCGCGCGCCTCTATCCGCAGGCGATCGCCTACAACGAGGTACAGCGCCAGGCGATCCTTTCCGACCCGGAGTGGAAAGGCGGCGACTATTACGACGGCCCCGGCCCGGCCAAGGGGCTCGCGACGGCGCGGATGCTGGCCATGATCACCTACCGCAGCGAGCAGAACTTTGCCGGCCGCTGGATGCGCGGCATGGCCGAACCCGAGAAGAGCGCGAGCGAGTGGGACGCCAAGTTCAAGGTCGAGACATACCTTGCACACCACGGCAACGAGCTGGTCGCGCGTTTCGACGCGAACTGCTACCTCTACACGACGCGCGCCATGGATCTGCACGACGTGGCGGCAGGCCGCGGCAGCCTGGAGAACGCGTTTGCGGCCCTCAAAGGCAAGGGCGTCCTCGCCGTCGGTATCTCGAGCGACATCCTCTTCCCCAACTGGCAGGTCATGGAGATTGCCCGCTACGCGGGCAAGGCAGGCGCCCGCGCCGACTACGAGGAGATCGAGAGCGACAACGGGCACGACTCCTTCCTGATCGACTTCGACCAGCTGGACGAAATTTTGCGATGGTTCCTGAAGGAAGAGAAGATCGGGTAGCGAATTCAGGGACCGAACCGACCTCTCCCCCGACCCCCTCCCCCGAAGCGGGGAGGGGGAGAAGGGCTGAATTAAAGGCAAAAGGGATTTTGGGTCTTTGTTTTGCTCCCCTCCCTCCCCGCTTTGGGGGAGGGAGGGGCCGGGGGAGGGAGAGGTTGGGTGCGGGCAGCGCCTGCGGTCTTGCCTTTTACATCTCGTTGAACCGCGCCAGCGCTTCCGCGTAGATGTGCGTGCTCTTGCGCAGGCTATCCAGCGAGGCGTATTCGTCGACCTGGTGCGCCAGTTCGACCTCGCCGGGGAAAACGGGGCCGGCGGAGACCGCGTTAGGCATGAAGCGGCAGTAGGTGCCGCCACCCATGCTGACCGGTTTCGGGCGGTCGCCGGTGATCGTCTCGTAGGCGTCGAGCAGGATCTGTACGGCGGGGTGTACCTCCGGAATGTAGAGCGGCTTCTTGTTGGTGTTGATGGAAACTTCGGCACCGGCGCTCTTGATAGCCTCGTACAGGGAGCCGATCAACTTGTCGGCGTCCGCCGTGACGGGGTAGCGAATGTCGAGTTTGGCGAAGATCTCCTTAAACGCGCCATCCTCCGAGGCTGCGAGGTTGACGGCGGCGAGGTTGCAGGTGAGGGGGCCGGAGACCTCGTCGGACGAGGCGATCCCCAGTCCTTCGCCCGCATACCCGGTGCCCGCGAGGTTGTAGATCGCGGAGACGAGCTCCCGGTCGTGCGGAGTGAGCGCCAGCTCTTTCAGGCACGCGAGAAGTTTCTGCACGGCGTTCTTTCCCTTCTCGGGCTCCATCGCGTGGGCGGACACGCCTCTGGCCATGATGGTCGAGGTATCTCTGCCTTCTTTCACCTCGAGATCGCCACAGGCTCCCATCAGGCTCTCCGGCGGGTTTTTCAAAATGGCCACCGCCTCGTCAGGCACCACGTTGAAACGATCTCCGCCGAAGAGAGAGGTCAGCTCCGGCTTGCCGTAGGCTCCGCCGATTTTGACCTTCTTCGCGATCGTCGCCCGCAGGATCCCCTTCTCCGCGTTGACCACGGGGAAGGATGCGTCCGGCGAGAAGCTGAAGGCGGGCTGCTCCTCCACTTCGTTGTAGTGCAACATGCATCGCGAGCCGGACTCCTCGTCCAGCCCGACGATCAGCCGAAAGCGTTTTTTCAATGGAATGCCGGAGTCGTGCAACGCCTTCATGGCGAAGAGGGCGGCGATCGCCGGCCCCTTGTCGTCCGTCGAGCCGCGGCCGTACAGTTTGCCGTCTTCGATCGCGCCGGCGTAGGGCGGGTGCTTCCAGTCGCCCTCCTTGCCCTCTGGGACGACGTCGAGGTGCGCCAGGACGCCGATCATCTCGCCGCTGCCCATCTCGGCGTAACCGGCGTAGTTGTCGACGTTTTTCGTCTCGAATCCGAGGCGCTTCGCGCGGGCGAGAAAGTCCTCCAGCGAACGGCTCAGGTCCGGTCCCAGGGGGTGCTCGTCCGAGATTTTGCTCTCGTCGAGCACGCTGCGAATGCGCAGCACGCCCTGCGTTTCCCGAACTTGTTCGTCGAACGACGCGTCGATCAGCTCGTGCATCTTCCTATTGTCCATCGAAATCTCTCCTTTCGGGTCCACCCATCACATATAACTCCATCGCCAGCGCGAGGCTCGTTCGCGTCGACGAGGACTCCAGATCCGTTCCCAGTATTTCGCCGATTCGTCGATAGCGGTACTTGACTGTATTGTAGTGCAGGTTCAGAGCGTTTGCCACGGGTTTTAGCTGCCAGTTGTGCCGAATGATGCAGAAGAGCGTCCCCAGGAGGGAATCCTGTCCTCCGAGGGAGGAGGCGCCCGTCGCGCCCCCGGTTTCGAGCAGCGCTCCCAGCTGTTCCCGTATGAAGCTACGGGAGTCGGCGCTCTCGTACATCGGGGCGAGGATTTTGTATATCCCGAGCTCCTCCCAGAAGGAGGGCGTCGACGAGGGCTCGCCCAGCTTGGCGATGGCGAGCGCTCTTCTGGCCTCGCGAAAACTGACGTCGCAACTCAGCACGCTCTGTGCGGGCGAGCCGACTCCCATTGCCAGTTGAAGCCCGGTTTTCAGCCTTGCCTCGCGTCGCGCGTTCGCGAAGATCGACGCGAGTTCCTTTCGTATCTTCGGCCATTTTTCCAGCGGCGTGTTCAGGATGAAGGACATGCCCTCGTCCAGCAGGGTGGAAGGGACGTCGTCGCAGGCGCTCCTCAGCATCGAGCGGAAAATTTCGAAAGCGCGAATGTACGGCTCCGGCGGTTCCTGCTGAAGGGAGCGGTTTCTGTCGACGTCGAGCACAACCACGGCCTGAGGGCCCGAGAAACTCCAGCCGAGCGCGCGCCCGCGGCTCCGTATCTCCGATTCGTGCCGGAAGCGTTTGTACAGGATGTCCTGCAAGAACTGGGCTTCGCGCCCGCGCTCGATTTTCTCCCGCTCCCGCTCCCATCTCGTCTGCAGACGCAGGGCATCCTTTGCCTGCGCGAGCGCAATCTCGGATTTGATATCCCGTACGGGACGGTCGAGGAAGAGATAGCCCTGGACCTTTTCCTCCAGTTCGATGGTCTCGTGCGTGAAATGATCGAGCAGAGAGGCGAGCGGCACGTTTTCGACCACCTGCCCGAAGGAGAGGGAGTCCGCGACGGCGTATCGCTCCCCGGTCGCCGAATCGATGAAGAGCAGGTCTCTGTGCGTGTGGCTGTGCAACAGGTCGAGAATATTTTTGTGCGATCCGCCCGAGAGGAGGACGTCGAAGAACTGGCGTCTGATTTCCCCCTCGCTGTCCGTCAGTTTGGCGCGGTTGTCGGCGATGGTCACGAGCGCGGGGTTGATGATCTCCGTGTGCGCGTAGTGGACGGGTATGCCGATCAGGGGGAAGGAGAGCCTGTCCGCCGCGCGAATGGCCCCCGGCGGAATTCTGTCTATATGTTCTCCGACCTTGACGCCCAGCGCGGCGGCACCCGCTTTGCTCGCCATCTCGATGACGCGCGTGAGACGCTCGGGGTCGTCCCTGAAGATATAGCCGGAGGTGAGGAGAAATTCGCCGCCGAAGATCCAGCCTTCGAGGTCGAGCGTGTCGATCACGCAGATCGTCTTGACCTCCCGGCTCTGCAGTCCGCTGCTGCCGGCCAGAATCTGAAAATCCGAAAAACCGCCCTGATCGATCAACTGCCGCAAAGTAAGAAGAATTGTCCGCACCCCCTCTGTCTATCCTGACAAGGATGAAGTTTTATGCATTATACTCTATATACAACATATTCGTGCCGAATTATGAGCCGTTTTATCCATGACTTGCTCGTTTCACTGAAATAACAATTGTTTGCGATGATGTCGAAGTTTCTGGCAAATATTCTTTATTGTTGTACTAGTACAATTATGAGCTTATTTTTTAGAATATTAGACAAGAATGGTATGTGAGAGAGTGGCTTGTTGTTTCTCCTCACAAAAGTCTAAAAATTATTTCTTCGTGTGAAACGATGATTCTTTTCCGGTGCGAAGATAATCTATCCTTACACCTGCATACATATTAAGGAGGTTCTTGTCATGTTTACCATCGGAATGGAAATGCGCGACGAGTACATGAGTTTCGAGCTCGCGAAGGGCGCGATGACGCTGGCGCGTGACGTCATGCTCGTCAAGCCCGGGGAGAATGTCGTCATCACGGGGGACTCCTGCACGGACCGCAGAGTCGTCGAGGCGATTGCCGGTGCGGCCTTCTCCGTCGGAGGGCAGCCAACCGTGATCTACTACCCGACGGCTCCCAACTCCTGCATGGAGCCGTATGCCCCGATTGCGGCGGCGGTGGAGAAGGCCGATGTCTGGATCGAGCTCACCTACTCGTACGTCATGCACTCCCCCTGTTTCCGCGCGGCGCTGGCGGCGGGGGCTCGCTACATCTGCCTCACCGGTATGGACGTCATGATGCTGGTCCGCACGATCAGCAACATCGACTACGGCCTCGTCATCGAGCTGGGGGAGACGCTGCAACGCCACGTGCAGGAGGCGGACGAGGTGATCGTCCGCAGCGCCGCGGGGACGGATCTCAAGGGCTACAACCGCGGGCGGCGCGTGCGCCTCTCCGGCAAGCGCGCGACGGAGAAGGGCTATCCGATCATGCTCGCCGGTCAGGTTTCGTGGTGTCCGATCGAGGAGACGATCGAGGGTACGCTGGTTTTCGACGGCGCATTGTGGCCGCCGCTCGAGCTCGGCCGCCTGTCGAGCCCTGTCGCCATGACCCTCAAAGAGGGCCGCGTGAGCGACATTCGCGGCGGGCACGACGCGGAGGTCTTCCGTCGCTGGATGGAGGGTTTGAACGACCCCGAGAACATGTATCGCCTCGCGCACTATTCGCTCGGCTTCAACCCCGGTGTGACCGCCATCACGGGCCGCATCGTGGAGGACGAGCGCGTCTTCGGCTGCATCGAGTTCGGCATCGGCAGCCAGGGCAAGTCGATCCTCGGCAAGGAGTGGGCGGCTGCAGGGCACACGGACGGCATCGTGCTGAACCCAACGATCGCCCTCGACGGGAAAGTCTACGAGGAGGACGGCGTCTACATGCACCCCGAGGTTCGCGCGATCTGCAAGAAGCTGGGCATTCAGGGGTATTGATCGGGCGGGGGGTATGCTTGCGCATGCCCCCGCCATACGAAGACCGAGAGGGTGGTTTCTATGGAAGAATCTCGTCACGGAACGCACGTCAAGACCTTCGAACTCGAGACGCTCTTTCTGAGCTGTGTCGTCTCCGCGCTCTCCGCGGTGATCGCCATGCAGATCCTCGTCAAAACCGGCATCAGCGCCAACACGTCGATACTGGGCGCCATCATCGCCATGTCCCTCGCGCGCATCCCATTCGCGACGATGGACAAGTTCCGGTCGCTCGATCGCCAGAACCTCGTGCAGACGATGTGCTCCGGCGCGGCCTTTGCCGCTTCGAATTGCGGCATCCTGGCCGTCGGCATTTTCTATTTTATCGAGGGCGCGATGCGGTATGTGCCGTATATGCTGGTCGGCGCGGCGGTCTCCACGTGCATCAGCGTCTACTTCGTCTATCGCCTGTACGATTCGAGCGTCTATCCCGCCTCCGCTCCCTGGCCGCCCGGCGTGGCGACCGCGCAGACGATCATCGCGGGCGACGAGGGCGGAGAGAAGATCAAGCGCCTCATCCAGGGCGTGACGGCCGGCATCGTCGGCAGCGCGATCAAAGTTCCGGCCGCCTGGATCGGCATCCCCGGCGGCGCCTCGTTCGGCCTGCCGATGGCGGGCATCGGCATCGTCTTTCTCGCCAACCTCTGGTCGATGGCGGCGCTCGCAGTCGGCCTACTGATCCGCGCGTATTCTCCCGTATTCTTCAATTTCGACCTCGGCAAGACGTATATCCCGCACGGCATCATGGTCGGCGCCGGTTTGACATCCCTCATACAGGTCTGCTTCATTCTTTATAAAGGCTCGAAGGGCTCGATGGAGGAAGTGGCGGAGGACGGTAAAACATACGCGTACACCGTGAACCACGCCGGCGTCAAGAGGGCGATGTCGTTCTCCGTCGTCATGAACGCGGCCGCGGGCGCGCTGCTGGCGTTCGTCACCGGGATGATGACGCAGATGACGGGCGCACAGATCGTCATGTGGGTCGCGTGGACGACCTTTTCCTCCGTCATCGCACCCGTCCTGGTCGGCATCTGCGCGATGCGCTCGGGGTGGTTCCCCGCTTTTGCGATCACGACGATCTTCCTGTCGATCGGGCTCTTCATGGGTTTCCCGCCGATCGCACTGGCGATCCTGACCGGCTACGTGGCCTGCACGGGTCCCTGCTTCGCCGATATGGGCTACGACCTTAAGACGGGCTGGATCCTGCGGGGCAAGAGCGGCGACATCCCCTACGAGCTCGAGGGCCGCAGGCAGCAGCTCCTCGCCGAGATCTTCGGCGCCCTGCTCGGCTTTGCGATCGTGGCGATCTTCATGCACATGTACTTCAAGGCCGGCACGCTGCCCCCCGTGTCCAAGGTCTTTGCCGCGACCATCGAGGCGGGGCAAAATCCGGAGATCCTGGTTCAACTCGCGAAGTGGGGTATCCTGGGCGCGATCGTCCAGTTCGCGTTCGGCCCCAAGAAGACAGTGGGCGTCCTGCTGGCAACCGGTCTTCTGATCTACAGCCCGATGTACGGCGTCGGCGTCGTCGCGGCCGTCGTCTACCGCGCCTTCTTCGGAAGCGGGAGGATGGAAATGCGCGAATCCGGGCTGATCGCGGGCGACGGCATCTATAGCTTCATCGTGGCGGTTCTCAAGGCCTTCTGATTCCTGCCTCGTCTCGTGCTGCATACATTTTTGTTTTTACAAAAGCGGAAGCGCCGGAAGGCCTTCCGCTTTTCTTCATGATTGCGGTGCTTTTCCCAAACCCTCTTTCCTCAAAAACGGGACTTTAGGATTATTGTTAAGCCGCTTGTAATTGTAGTAAACTCAAATCGTTAATGGAGATTTCTCGTTGCAGTGCTCTTTTGTGCGAAATGAACGCGTTTTTATTTTTAGAGAGGGGTTGTCTCGATGTTCCGATGTCGTCCGCGTATACTGAGCCGAAAGCACCCTGGCGCCACGCTGGTCGAGATGTTGATTGCGCTGATCATACTGGCGGTGATGTTGCTTTCCATCATGGCGGTGATGATTCTCACGACGCAGAACGCGGTGGCGGCGAAGGAGGGCTCGGTCGTGTACCTCACGAATTTGAGCGATATGGAAAAAATGGAGGCTAAGCAGGTTTCCGGGGACGAGACCACCTCGGAGCCTTCCAAGCTCGGAAAGTATACGCTGGATCGCGATGTCAAATCCAGTCCGCTTCGCTCCGCCGATATAAAAATTAAAGCGGCCTGGGATGGCGTGAAACTGAAAGGAAACGTTACGATCGAGAGGCAGGTGAGCCCCAGTGCATGGCAAAATGCAGGACAGGAACCGAAAGAATAAGGCGTTCTCCCTCATCGAAATACTCATCGTCATCACCATCATGGCGATCGTAATCGGCGTCGTGGGCTCCCTGTTGGCCGGCTACACGCGCATGTTCAACGAGACGGACGATCAGGCGGTCGCGCGACAGAGGGCGCAGGACGTCTTCAACGCTCTCGAGGCGCCGATCGTGAATGCCGCGCTCGGCATACCGACGGACAGCATGGGTGGTTACTTCGACACGGCGCCTATTGCGATATGGTCGGCTCCGCTGGAGATAAAAAAGACGGGAAGCAGTTACTCTTCCGTACTGCCCGCTGAGACGCCGGGCAATGTGCTTCGCCTCGTGTACTCCATCCCGTCGGGTGTGAAGAACGGCAAAACAAGAGTAAAAACCTACAGCCCCCCCGCCACCGGCATACTTCCGGCAACGCTGACGTTGACGAAGCCACTGTCCGGTGACTTGGTGGCTTCGACTGGGCACGCGGACGATACGCGCAAGTTTATCACTTTTCCAAACGCATTCATGAGTCCGCTCAAGGTCACAAGCGGAGCTGGCAGCAACACGATAAGCGTGACCGGCAGGCCGCAGCCCGCAGCCAGTGGTGGTGCCAGCTCGGATCTTAGCATGTTGGTGAGGGGTGAAGTCGTCCCCTATCACGATATTCACTTGGTCAGAGCCATAGCAGCTTACGTAGACAGTGACGATGTATTCCATGCCGCTGAGATCAACAGTAAGGATGTGTCGGCGACCGACCCGACTGCTACCACAAATCCCGCGGGTTTGAGGGTAGAGGGAATCAAGGCGGTTCAGTTCGAGGTCGACCACGATTATAAATTGCTTACAGTGGCGGTATTGGCCGAAGGAGACATTGTCGATCAGACGCGACAGGTAGATACGGTGACACGAAGTCAGCTACAAAGCCGCTGGACGGGGGTACCCTTGGACGACAGAATGTATTACGAGGACTTCGTAATGACATGGCGCATTCGTAACTACGTGCCGAAATGAGGAGGAATGGGATGATGCGTAAGAGAAACGGGAAAATAATACAAGCCTCCCATGCCGGTTTTTCCCTCATCGCCGTGTTGATCATCGCCGTGATCGGCATGGCATTGATTGGAGTTACGTTCTATATTTATGAATCCTCCGTCGGCCAAGGCGCGATCACAATGCAGCGCTCTCAGGAGTATAACGCGATGCAGGCGGGGATGGAAGAGGCAAAATCCGTACTGGTTGCACGCTGTGATAATTTGGATCCTGTCCCCAAGTGGTACGATGGCAAGGCGGCGGGATCAAAGATAGGTAGCCCTGGAGATTTGGTGATCAAAAACGGAACGCTCTTCAAGGACGTAAAAATAAAAGGCGAAAACGTTCAAGTGAAAATCGAAATACTCGATGCGGCCTATTCGGAAAGTGATCTGAATGGGACGGTAACCCAGGAAGAGTTAATGCCCCCGGGTTTGCGTATTACGGAAGGCACCCAAGACCACCTTGCCATCGGCGCTTACTTGATTCGCGCCACACTCACCATCGATGGCGAGACGAAAAGACTGGAGACTCTCGTTTATCAACGCAACCGGGTAACGAGTATGCCGGGTTCCAGTTCCGGTGGCGGCGACGACGGAGATGGTAACACCAACCCCTAGAGAATAAAACGAGTGCACATATATTTATAAAGAACATAAAAAGCACAAACCCGTAGATACTGGAGGGACTGAAATGAATAAACGAACGACAAAAAAATATTTTAGATCTTTTGCGAGCCTGTTGTTCTTTTTAGCGATTGCGTTGTTTTACCAAGGGTGGAACGCGGGGGCTTTGTTGGGTTTTTCCGACCTATGGAAAGTCGTCGAGGGTGTACCCAAGGCGGAAGTAGTGCAGGACGACGACGATATATTGGTCGGTGCCGGCCGGAAGGCGAATGTCCTTTTCCTGCTTGACACGGGCTCGCAGATGACCTTCACTCCGATCGGAACGATGCCAGAGTGGAACGTCAATGTCACAACAAGAGTGTCCGCCGATGCTTATCTTGCACAATCTACGTACGGACATGGAGGTCTGAATGTCGTCGGAACCACGGCCTCTGGCAGAGAGCGCTACGGACGCGATCTTGACGCGACGAACAATGTAACGACGGCAGACGTCGGAAAGACGGTCACTCAGTTTATGGCGGACCACATCAACGACTATTATTTCCCCTTCAACAATACGACTCATCCGCTCGGTACTAATGCTACTGGCACTACCGCGCTCAAACCGGGATCAGCTGGCATTCCACAGCCGCTTGCGCTTGTATTTCGAAACACCAATTACTGGAATGTCTCCACGATACCGTCCAGTTACGGTGCCCTCATGCCGAACGACAGCCGTATGTACAAAATGAAGCTTGTCATGTGGCGCCTCTTGGACGATTCGACGCTCTTCGAGCGCCTGCGCGTCGGTATGGCAACGACGTTCCAGGAGTTCAACGTACGTACGTCCAACTATATTGCGGATTTTTACAAGGCATCTCCATTCGGTGCGCTCTATACATACGGTGGATATACATTTCAGAACGGCACGGGCCCCGACTGGGCAACGAGCATCCCTGGTTCAGGCGGCTACGGAAACAGCCAAGCCTGTTACTGGGGTATCGACCGCAATTATTATGACGGTTACGGGCATACCACGTCGACTTGGAGACTCATCAATCGCGCCTATCTACGGGTTCCAATTTCGGACTATACGACGGACCACGCCAATCTCTTCCGCGTGTGGATTGACGGGTATGAGGACGTGAGCAATGGTGGCGCTTCAGACCCCTATTTCTTCAAAAACCCGGAACTTATCGCGGACGGCAAGACGTTTCTCAGTACGGCGATCTACCCAGGGCACCCGGATTTGAGTCGGAGCACACTGCTGAATCAGTCTGATGGCGCAGGCAGAGCCAAGATCGGAATTGCTTTCAGCCATCGCACGCCTGGTACAAATTATGCTAATAATGTGACGACGGGCGTGAACCCCGGCACGACTGGTACCTGTATGAATGTTCTCAAGGCGGGGGGAACGGGTGAGGCGCTCGGCACCGTACTCGACTTCTTCTCACCGCCCGTGAATGGTATCGGCGGGGCGCCTGGCAGTGCGTATAATGTTTTCAACGCGCCCGAAGTCTCTTTTCCGATCAAGGATAACTGCGAGTCCAATTGGCTTATTATCTTCACCGCTGGTGACGATAGTTCGGGGTATAGCACTGCCGATGCCGTTCTGTCTCTTTTCAAAGAAACAAAAAATAAGAAAGTGACGCGACGTACGGGACAGAGTGGCAATAACAACACGTTTGAAGAAGTTCAACTTGATGATGGTGTACGCACGATCGTGGTCGGTTTTGTGGATCCGAATGATCCCGCTAAGAATGTTGACGATTTACGCACGAAACTGAATAACATTGCAAGGGCTGGCGACCCCATGTGGAATGGTAGTGATTGGGTCGCGGATCCCAGTAAACACGCGTATTTCGCGAACGATGTTCCTGGGCTGATGGAGGTTTTGCGCGAGATTCTCGTGCATATCAACGCGGAGATACGCCCTGCGAAAGGCCCGATGACGGAGTCCTCGTCGCTGGAGACAGGTACGCTCGCCGGCGACTTCGACCTTTTCTCCGCTTCCTATAAAGTCAACAACGAAGATCAGTGGCAGGGGGAGTTGGTTCGCTATCAGAGCCATATCGCGACCTCCGGTGATATTAGCGTAACGCTTCCGGCAAAATGGGAGCTGGGTACTACTCTTCTGAATTTGCGCACAAAGGGCAGCGGCGGCCGCAATCTGGTCTATTGGAGCAGCAGTGGGTGGAGTGATCTCAAATATACAACCGGAGACAACGAATATCCTGATGCTGATGTTGGTATACTTCTCGGTTTGCAGACTGCGGATTTGAAAACGCCGTCGAGATACACCGGGAAATTACATCCTTCCCGCGCCATGATCAACTGGCTGCACGGGTACGATTTCAACTATGCCGATAACAAAGAAGTGGAGAGAAAATTCTTGCTTTCTGACTTCGGACAGTCAGGGGTCGCTATGGTACAACCCCCGGCCAAAGATGCCCTGTCCCTGCCTGGATATGACACATGGGCGGATTCTGCTCTCATAAAATCGCGGGATATCAGACTTTTCGCGCAATCCAACGAGGGAATTCTGCATGTCATTAACCCCACGGCAACCGGAGCCGGTTTGGAGACGATGGCGATCGTTCCGCCGCCTGTGATGCAGCCCTTCCGCCTTGCGGCCACGAAGTTTGCGGTGTCAACAGTAGGGCTAGATAAAAAGGTCGAGTGGGACGACAATACAACAAGTGGCGACGCGGGATATGCCTCCCGGCCCGCGTACCTGCTGGATGGACCACTGTTCTTGAGAGACTTCGACCTTGACTTGAACGGCACCAGCTGGGGGACGTACCTGATCGGGATGTTGGGTCGTGCGGGTAACGGGCTGTATCTTATGAATGTTACCCAGCCTCAAAATCCGAAATTCCTCTGGTTTCGCGAGACGAGATATCGGAGCGACGGTAGACCCGTGTTGATCAGGAGGGGTGCAAGTGATGCGGAGCCGACGTATGCGCAGGATACGGGCACGGATATGAGCGCGACTGGCCCTGTGTTCAACAACCCGGACGCTTACCCGTTCTTCCAGATGGGCTACAACATGCCGCGCCCCGTCGCCGGGGTGGCGAAACTTCCGGATAACTCGCTTCGCAATATGATCGTGTTGGCGGGCGGAATGCAGGAGAATCTCGATCTGAACAACAACGGATATGTGGGAGCCGCCCTCTATATCGTCGATCCGAAGGATGGCAGCGCGGTGAAGGTGTTCAACAGTGGTTCCCTCTCCGGAGTATCTGCCGATTGCAGAGCAGGCACGATGAAAGCCGGTCCTGATCCATATATGGGTATGTTGGTCACGCCGCCGGCCATCTTGCGCTCGGGCACGACGAAGTCGATTGCGGGCAAGGTCTTCACCGCCGACAACCGCGGCAACATCTTCATGGTCAACCTGGAGAGGGGATTTGGAACATCCGCCGACTCGCTTCCTCAAAACGATTGGTCGATACAGACGGTCGGAACCCTGCGCGCCAAGTCGTTGGAATCCAACGCGGACGACAACCACTGCATTCCTCTGGGAATTCTCGTCAGTACTGTGTCCAGCACAGGCGCGACATGGGTGAGCGGCGGCACGTCGAACATCGGAACGAGGAATAATGACAGCCCCACAAACAATTCGGCGATGATTCGAAACAAAGGGCAGTATATCTTCTCGTTCAAGGTGTCGGAGGACAAGGCTCTGTACCGCGATGACCTTGTCGGGATCACCGTGGTGAGCGGGGATAAGGCTCCTGACGGTGCCAACGGTTGGTATATCAAGCTACAGGCGGAATCGGCGACAAGCAACGATGAATACGTCACGACCCGTCCTGTCCTCATGGCCGGCAAGATCTATTGTACGACATTTATCCCCACGAAATCGTCCGCAACTTGTAACAGTGCAGTGGACGGAACCAGCCGCATCTATGCGGTCTCGTTGGAGACAGGTGAGGAGAAATGGGGATCCAAGGTCTCGGGTAAATACATTGAAATCAGGGGCATCAAGTTCGCCGGGTTGACGCACTCGACGAAAGGATCGAAGGAAACCATCATCGGAAGCTATGCAGTGACGAACAAAGCTACATCGGAGGAGGATCTGAATAAGCTGGTTGCGCTGGGCTTGATCAGCCGCGCGAATGGTGTGCCGATGATCACCTTCGGCGAGGGTGAGGGAACCGATCCACCCTTCCCGCCACTCTCCACGTATATCAACTACTGGCGGGAGGTCTTCTAAGTGCAGAGACGTTTCATACTCTTAATCGCAGCATTTTCCGTCGTACTTCTTCTGTCCCTGGCTGGAGCTGCCGTTGCCGCCCCTGTGGTTGTCGACGCCGAGAAGGCGAAGATAACGGCCAGCCGCCCGGACCGCGACGCGGTGGAGGGTCTCTGGAGCGTCTATCAGAACTGGGACCCGATGCCGAAGCAGGCGCAGCGCTATCGCATCGCGATCGTCAGAAACAACCACGGAATCTTCAAAGAGGCGAAGTACCTGGGTGTCGTCCTCTGCGACAAAGAAGGGTGCACGAAGGGGGAGGTAAAACTCCTCCTTACCCCGACGGGAAAAAAGAACGAGTTCCAGGCGACGTGGCGCACCGGCAAGGGAACTGCAAAGGGCCTTGGCCGCCTGGAGGCGGATGAGGCAAAAACGCCGGATTCCGTCATAGACCTGAGGGCGCTGAAAATTCAGGGGCATATTCTGGTCAAATGGCTGGTGCGGATACCGGAGAATAAATAATTTCGAAGCGGAGGCAAGCAATGCCGATAGGAGGTGTACAAACTATGTACGGAGCAGGACTTTTATCTCAGAAGACGGGAATGGTCAGGGCGCATTTCTCTCCGGAACCATCGGTGGGGAATACTTCGGATGCAAATGATTTTTATTTCTACGGCACACTGTTCGGGGGGAAGTCGCCTGCGTTTGGGACGAACCTTACTTTGGAGGAGATCGCCGATCGTTACGGCTTGAGCGAATAGCGGAGCAATGGTGAGGAGATACCGAGCCTGACTTTTTTATATAACTCTTATCCGAACATACCTTCTTCATTCCGGACATACTTATGCAGATGCGGACCAGACTGGAGGGCAATCGCCCCTCCAGTTTTTTATGTGGTGTGGTAAGATTGTCTGCACAAAATTTTGGAGTTGAGCGCATGTATTGGAATTTTACGAAGCTATTGAGAACCTCGCTCGACTCGCCGCTGTCGCGCGGCGACGGGCCGTTGGTGGTTGAGATCGGTTTCGGCAACGGCGAGTATCTCGAATATCTCGCGCGCAAACGGCAAGACGCGCAGGTTGTCGGCATCGAGGTCTCGCAGTGGTGCCTCTGCAAAGCAGCGCGCAGGGCGCTCGCCATCGGGCTTTCGAACGTGCGCCTGCTGCACGGCGACGCGCGGGCGTTGCTTTCGCGTGCGTTCGAGCCCGCTTCGATCGACGAGGTCTATATGAATTTCCCCTGCCCCTGGCCGAAGCGCAAGCACGCGGAGCGCCGCGTGACGCGCCCGCAGTTCGCCGGGTTGATGAGCGCCTGCCTGGCACCGGGGGGGACCTTTATTCTCGCTACCGATGTGGACTGGTACGCGGAGGAGACGAGGGCGGTCTTCGCCGCGAGCGGCGACTTCGAGACAAGCCCCGTGCTGGAGAATCCGGAGCGGGACTATCACACGAAGTACGAGCGCAAGTGGATCGAGATGGGGCGCGGCACATACACGGTCACAGCCCAAAAAGCCGGGAAAAAAGAGGGGGTTGCCGAAGTGGAGAACGGGAAAGTGGACGGGGAGCCCTCGGCTCCCCTTGAAATGGATGGAAATATAGATATCGGCGACGCGCGCGACGCAATTTTGTCGTTGAAGGGCGATACGGTCGAAGGGCCGGAGTATCGCGTCGTCTTTCGCGAGGTCTTTTTCGCGGAGGACGGAGCCGCTCTCGTGATGGCGATCTCGGTCGACGAGGGGTTCGAGCAGCACTACTATCTGCGCGTCGTCCCGACGGCCCATGGCCTGCGCGGTAAGGTCGACTCGGTCGGCCACCCGTACCGCACGCCCGGCGTGCGGGCCAGCCTGCGGCACGTGATGAAGAAAGTGGGCGCGAAATTTTAAGAAGCTGTGCATTATCGTTGTAGCGCGTCCGGCTCTTGTGATGTTCCGGTGGCAGAACGGACGCGCATTGCGCGTCCCTACGGCGATATTTTACAACCCCGCTGATAATCTGTAATTAGACTGCCGGCCTCTTTTTTCTGAAGTGTGCCATCGCGTAATACACGACCACCGTCAGGGGGGCGAGCGCGACGAAGCTCAGCGTCAGCCCCAGGCCGATGTGGTCGGCCAGTATGCCGATGGGGGATGCCACGATGTTCGCCATGCCCCACGACACGCCCATGACGAGCGAACTGGCAGTGCTGCGGGACCCCGGCACCAACTCCTGTGCCATCGCGAGGGTGACGGGGTTCGTCGCCGAGATGCACGCTCCTCCGCAAATGAAGAGGGCGATGGAGAACATGCCGCTCGCCTGAATGGCGGGGAACATAAACAGCGGAGCGAACAACAGCATCGTGACGACGACCGGCATCTTGCCGAATTTGTCCGCCATCTTGCCGCCGCACAGGTTGGCGAACGAGCCGGCGATCGTGTAGGCGAAGAGCACGGTGCCGCCCGCTTCGATACTGCCGCCGCGGCTTGTCACGAGCAGCGGCAGAAAGACGCGGATGCCCTGAAAGGTCGAGTCGCGCACGATCGAGATCAGGATCAGCGCGAGGCAGATTTTCATCACAGCTGGCATGCTCGGTTTTGCAGACGCCGGAGGGGGGACTTCGAGTTCCGCGTCGAACGCGTTCTCGTCCTCGATTCGCTCCTGTTCGTGTGTGTCGGCGGGGATCCATCGCTTGGCCGTGAAGATGAAGGCGGCGACGCCGAGCAGAGCGAGCGGCATCAGGCTGGGGCCGAGCGTTCGCAGCAAAAAGACGGCGTAAAGTGGACTCAGGGCCGAGCCCAGCGTACCCGCGGCCGCGAAGATCGCGAGGTAGGACCCGAGCCGTTCCGAACCGCCCGCGATCCCCGTCAGGCCGTGTCCCTGCGGGTGGAAACTGGCGGTGCCGGTCCCCATGAGTGAGACGAAGAGTAGCGCCATGCCGTACGTCGGCGCGACGGGCAGCAGATAGGCGCCGCTCGCCGTCAGCAGGGGGGCGTAGAGCGCGAAGACCGGTTTGTTGCTCTTGTCGGCAAAATGTCCGGCGAAGGGCTGTACCACGAGGTTCAGTATTCCGAAGAGCGTGCTTAAGAACCCCGCCTCTCCCAGCGAGAGCGAGAGGCGTTTTACGATCTCGGGCAGGAAAGTCGGCAACAGCGTCGGATGCAGGTCGTTGATAAAATGCATCGCCGATACGGCGAGCAACGATTTGAACCGACTTTTCTCCGCGGTGGGGTCGTTCTGGTTCGGATGTTTTATTAATTTCAGCACGAATGGTTCCTCCGCTTAAATGGCCTATTTCTCTGTTCTCGTCTGTAAAATCATGTTATCGTAGATTATATACCATAAATGCCGGAGGGGGATGTCCATGTCGCAGAGAATCGCGAAAGCCGGAAGGGCGAGCAAAGAGGCGCGCCCGACGTCCGGCAAGGTTCTTCTGGCGTTGCTCAATATACTGGACGCCTCGGGGCGCCTTGACGGCGCGCGCGTGCTGGATCTTTTTTCGGGTACGGGGCAGGTGGCTCTCGCGATGTTGAAGAGGGGAGCCGCATCGGCTCTGGCGGTCGAATCGGAGCGGGAGAGGGCGTCCGCCATCTCGGCGTCGTTTGCGAAAGGCGGGTGCGGTGATGCGGCTCGTGCCGTCTGTGGCGACGCGCGGCGCGCCCTGCCGAAATTTGCGGGCGCGGGCGAGCGTTTCGACGTCGTCTTCGCCGACCCCCCTTATTTATTGGGCTGGGGCGAGAAATTGGTTGCGCTGATGGGCGAAAATTGGGGTATCCTGGCGGAGGGCGGTGTCTTCGTCTTCGAGCATGCGACGCGCGAAGAGTTGCCGCCCCTGGAGCATGAAGGAGAAACGATCGGGCGCGACGACAGAATCTACGGCGACACGGCACTGTCGTTTTACTGGAACGGAGGGCGAAACGTTTGAACAGAGCGGTATACCCGGGGTCCTTCGACCCCTTCACCAACGGACACCTGGACATCTCGCAGAGAGGGGCGCAGATCTTCGACGAGTTGATCGTCGCCGTCCTGGTGAACTCGGAGAAACACCCGGCCTTCAGCACGGAGGAGCGCCAGATGATGGCGCGCGAGGCGCTCGTGCACCTGCCGAACGTGCGCGTGATGGCGTTCGACGGTCTGCTGGTCGATTTCATGCGGCAGCTGCAGAGCCGCGTGATCCTGCGAGGACTGCGCGCGCTGTCGGACTTCGAGTACGAGTTTCAACTCGCTCAGATGAACAAACAACTCGCGCCGGAGGTGGAGACTTTCTTTATGGTGACGGACGCGAAATACTCGTATCTTTCGAGCCGCGGCGTCAAGGAGGTCTTTCAGTACGGGGGGGCGATCCAGGAGTTCGTCCCGCCGGGGGTCTTTCGCAGAATGCGCGAGCGGATCGCGCCGCGGCGGCCGAAGTAGCAGTATTACAGCGCGGGCACGTAGCGCGCTTCGGCCTTCGTTCTCGGGTTTTCCGTCAGCGTCTCCCAGATCTCCGTCGCGCGGTGCTCGAGCTGCATCATCGAACGGGCGTACCCGCCGAGGTCCTGGGGAACGGACGCCTTCGATATGACGGGCAGGGTTGCCGTCTCGCGCATCACAGCAAGCAGCGCCCTGCCCGTTTCGTTCGCGCCGAGGACGCGGATGTAGGCCGGGCCGTTCTCCTGGAAGCGGCGGCTCATCTCGTGGGTGAGCCCGATCAGCAGGTGCATGCAGTGGCGTTGGATGCGGCCCCGCGGATATCGCCTGCTCGTGCACGCGTCGACGAACTCGCCGAACGACGCCGCCTCGTACGCGAGGCGGCGCATCCTGTTCTCCAGCCCCTCCCGCATCTCCGCTACCCGCGCCAACTCCTCCGGGGGCGTTCTCAGCAGCATCAACTTCAACGCGCGCCAGAGGCGGTCTTCGTCGCACGCGACTCTGCCGTTTCGATCGGCTTCCTGCAACAAAACCGCCGTGTCCTCCGGCATCAGGGAGAGCGCCAGTTTTTTCCGCTCCGCGTCACCCGACGTGAAAAGATCGCGGATCGCCGTGGCGCTTGCGATCTCGCCATCGGCAATCCCCCTGTCGTGATACCCGGCGCCGATTCGTTCGATCGGGGCGGGTTCGATGGAATATTTTTTCTCGCGGATGCGCCCCACGTACGCGAGGGCCAGGTTGTTGTTCGGCCGTTTCAAAAATTCAAGCGCGCCGGGAACGAACACGTCGAGCGCCATGCTGCGCGCTTGCACGAAGCTGTATCCCTCCGCCAGAAATTTTTTCAGGGCATCTTTGAAGTCGCCCGGCTCTTCGTTCAACACATCGGCCATTGCGCTCATGTCGCGATCGGGAGCTTCCATGCCGAAGGAGAGTTTTTTCACGACGCCGGTGGCGGCGAGGATGTCGACGGCGGCGTTCGCGAAGAGGCCGCCGTTGTGCGCAGAAAAGACGACCGGCAGCTCGAGCACGAGGTCCGCGCCGCCGGCGAGGGCCATGCGCGCGCGCGCGCCTTTGTCGACGAGGGCGGGCAGCCCCCGTTGTACGAAATTGGAAGAAATTACGACAATAATTGCGTCAATTTGTGCACAATTGCGCGTTTTCCTGATATGATATAGGTGCCCCTTGTGAAAGGGGTTGTATTCGGCCACAATACCGGCCGTTCTTTCCCACGTTTTCGACAAGACGACGACTCCCTTCCCGCGTATATTACATTACGTGCGATGGGTGAATCAGTCAAGAAGTCAAGGAGGTTGTCAGTGTAGATGAAAATTCTGGTTTTGAACTGTGGCAGCTCGTCCCTCAAGTATCAGCTGTTCGACATGACGGGCGAGTCCGTACTTGCCAAGGGCCTCGTGGAGCGTATCGGCATCGCCGGTTCGCGCATCAAGCACAACAAGGGCGTGGACGATACGACGATCCGCGAACAGGACATCGCGGACCACACCGATGCGATCAAACTCGTGCTCGATCTGCTGCTCGACGCGAACACGGGCGTCATGAAGAGCCTGGGCGAGCTGGGGGCGGTCGGCCACCGCGTCGTGCACGGTGGCGAGAAGAACGACAAATCCGCGCTCGTCACGGACGCGGTCATCAAGGAGATCGAGGGGTGCACCTACCTCGCCCCTCTGCACAACCCGGCCAACCTGATGGGCATCCGCGCGATGCAGAAGGCGCTGCCCGGCGTGCCGAACGTCGCCGTCTTCGACACCGCGTTTCACCAGACGATGCCCCCCACGGCATATATCTACGGCATCCCCTACAAATACTACGAGGAGAACAAGGTTCGCCGCTATTCGTTCCACGGCACGAGCCATGCGTTCGTCGCCGCCCGTGCCGCGGAGATGCTGGGCAAACCTGCCTCGGCCCTTAAGATCGTCACCTGCCATCTTGGCAACGGCAGCTCGATCACGGCAGTCGACGGCGGCAAAAGCGTCGACAGCAGCCTCGGCATGGGCACGACGCCCGGCGTTCTGATGGGCACGCGCTGCGGCGACGTGGACGCGTCGGTCGTCCTTTTCCTGATGGAGAAGGAGAAGGATCTGGGCAAGGTGAGCGACATCCTGCACAAGCAGAGCGGCGTGCTGGGCGTCTCCGGCGTGTCGAGCGACCTGCGCGACGTCGAGGACGCGGCGGCGAAGGGCAACGCCCGCGCGCGGCTCGCGGTCGATATCCTCTGTACGACGGTGAAGAAGCATATCGCATCGTACGCCGCGGTCATGGGCGGCGTGGACGCGATCGTCTTCACGGCCGGCATCGGCGAGAACAGCGACGTGATTCGCAAGGCATCCACCTGCGGGCTCGAGTTCATGGGCGTCAAGATCGACGACGCGAAGAACGACGGCCTGCGCGGCAAAGAGGCCGTGATCAGCGTCGACGACTCGAAGGTCAAGATCCTCGTGGTCCCGACCAACGAGGAGTTGATGATCGCCCGCGACACGCAGAAGCTGGCGAAATAGTAGATGAAAAAAATTACGGCCCCCCCGCCCGAGTGGGTGTGCGGCATACGAATCTCGCTGATCCCCAAGGGCGGGGAGCCGTATTTCGAGTCCTTCGAACTTCCCGCGGACGGGGTGGTCGAGCATTGGGGGCAGGAGTACGCCCTTTGCGGTCCTGTTCTTGCGAAAATCGAAGCTTCCTCTCCGTCTCCCTCGGGCGAGAAAATATTGGCCAAAATCGGCATCCAAACCGATATTTCGTTGCCCTGCTCCCGTTGCTTATGCGAAACGGGGCTTGCAATTGTCGGCGATTTGAGGTATCTTTTTACACTGCGACCGTCGCAGGACGAAGAGGACGAGTCGGAAGAGGCGGATAAGGACGGCGACGTGGATGTCATACCGCTCGATGCGTTCGAGGCCGAGTTGGATCTGGCCCCTTACGTGTGGGAGGTCCTTCTGCTGAATCTGCCCGAGAGAGCACTCTGTTCGGACGGCTGCAAAGGTCTCTGTCCCATCTGCGGGAAGAACAAAAACGAAGGCGACTGCGGCTGCAAAGAGGACGATACCGACCCTCGCCTTGCCGTCCTTCGCGATTTCAAGCCGGATTGATCCGGCGCACGACGATCATCGGCTTTTTCAAGCAAGGTAAGGGCAAGGGAGGGAGAATACAATGGCAACTCCAAAGAGAAGGATTTCGCACGCGCGCACGCACAACCGCAAGGCGAAGTTCCTCGGCGCGCTCGTCGCGCCCGCGACGACGATCTGCTCGCGTTGCGGCGAGCCGGTGCAGACGTACCGGGCCTGTGCAGCCTGCGGGACCTACCGCGGCCGTCAGGTGTTGAAGGTGGCGGACGAAGAGAAATAAACGGGATGGCATGCGAATATCCTCGGGAGGACGGTTGATTCCGCCCTCCCATTTTTTGTAAAATCGAGCTATCATAGGACACCCAGAGGAGGTGTCGTGCCGATGCCCTTCATGAATTTCATGAGCATCACGAGAGCTCTGTCGGACGAGAACAGAGTCCGCATATTAATGGCCCTGCGCCACAGCGAGTTCTGCGTCTGTCAGATCACCGCGTTCCTCGATCTGTCGCCGTCTACGACCTCCAAGCACCTCTCCGTGCTCAAGCAGGCGAGGCTCATCGAGGGAAAGAAGGACGGGAAGTGGGTTTACTATCGGCTTGCCGACTCCTCGGAGAGCTACCCGATGGCGAAGGAAGCCATCGAATGGGTGGAGCGATCCATCGGGGAGAGCTCGATCATTCACAGGGACGAGGCGCGCATCCGCAGGATCCTGGCGGAGGAGAGAACGCGCTACGGCATCGACGGCTGCAGGATGCCGGACGAATTTCACTCCGGCGCGGTTCATGCCGTCGCGCCCAACGAATAAAAGGGGGAGCTCGCCCTGGCGACAAAGGATTGGAAGAATAGAACGCTGTTGCAAAAGATGCTCAACTCGCTCAACGGTTTTCGCGTCGCCCTCCTCAAAGAGAGGGCGGTCATGCAGGAGACGCTCGCACTTGTGGCCATCGTCTCTTTCGCCGTCTTCCACGGCTGCGACGGGGCGAGGATCTTTCTCGTCTTTCTCGCGTGCCTTCTGCCCATTACACTGGAACTCGTCAACTCGTCGATGGAGATTTTCATCGACCACGTACTCGGCACAACCTACCGCGAGGAGATTCGCCGCGCCAAGGATATGCTCTCCGCCGCCGTCTGCCTGGCGCTGCTGATCGGCTACTGCGGCTCCCTATGGATCATCTTCTTCGCCCAGTAAAGCCTACAGGTTTTTTCGAATGATCTCGATCGCCGCCTCCATGTATGACGGGATATAGCTGTCCTTTTTGTGGGCGGCGACGAATTCGACGAGCCTCGGCGCGTCCCCCGCGAGAAAAACGGCGGGGAGCGCGCTTGAATTTGAAATTCTTCAATGCGTCTTGAGCACGTTTGATTTCAATTCGGCATGACTCCCGCAGGCTTTTACGTCGTATTCTTAAACGATCGGCGAATCCCTATCATCTCTCCGTATCCTCCGGGCTCTCCTCTTCGAGATCGTCGGACGCGACCGGGGGCTTTTCGTTTCCGATACTTCCCTTCGGCTCGACTTTGATCAGCTTGTGGATAAGGCCGTCGACGTAGTAGTTCGTGCGCACGACGCGCATCGAACCCTCCTTGATCTTCTCCACCATCTGCTCGCTCTTGAGCTTGTCGTTCATGAGGTCCTCGGGCGCGGCGGCCTTCGCTTTTTTGATCTGTGCCTCCAGCGACTCCTGTCCTCGCAATTCGAGCACCATCTGGTCGTTGGTCTCCTTCGCCTCCAGCTCGGCCAGCAGGATCGGAAGGCTGCTGATGCTCCGCCAGCCCGCCTCCATGTACTCGGCGTTCTCCTCCGCAATGCCTCCGCCCCGCACCAGCAGCTCGCAGATGCCGGAGACCTTCTGCGGAATCACGAGCGAGTAGGTGCGCTTGAAGGGGGCCTTGCGCCAAGGACGTAGCGTTATGTCGAACGACACGGTGTCGCCGGGGTGGAAGGGGCCTTTGGGGACCTGTACGTCCTCCACGTAGAGCACGCGCGGTTCCTGCGTCATCTCGACCGTCACATCGATGCCGAAGGGGCGCAGCTCCTGGAATTGATTCACCGCGAAGAGCTGCGTCAGCAGCGTGAACTCCTTCATCATCTCCTGCGTCACGTCCTTCTCGGAGACGAAAACGTTGGTGCGGTCCCACTTGTCGACGATGGGATTGCCGGAGAAGCGTGCCGTGATTTTCGCCGACCCGCCTCCCTTGCGTCCCCACAGATCCTCGATGCATCCCGTGATCGCCGTCGAGGCGATCTTGGAGAGTTGGAACGGATCCTGAACCATCTGGAAGCTGCGCTTGAAGGAACGCCCCGCGTCGACGTCGGTGAAGCGGATCGTACAACTCGCCGCAGGGGCGAAGGTTCCGAGGCGCCCGCCGATGCCCTGCGGCCGGTCCTGCGTGACGATGCCGAGGATGTTGCCGGTGCTGCCGATCTTGATGGGAGACTCCAGTCCCGGCACCACGCGCGCGACATTGCCTTCCAGCAACGCCGCGGAGGTCATCCCCAGGTCTGCAAATGGGTGGGCGAAGGCCACGAAGCGTCCGTCCCTGTCGACGGCAGTCAGCGTGCCTAGGGCGCTGACCTCGACGTCACCCCAGGCGAGGGCGACCGCGACGGCGGAGCCTGGCTTGAGCTGCGCGTTGTACAGCACCTTCTTCGCGCTGCCGGTCGATCCGCCGGCAAAGGGCACGACCTTGCGACCGAACAGCGTTCCCATCGACTCGGCCATGCGAGGGGAGAGCCCCTGGACGAAGAGATATCCCGCGCGGTCGCCGCTCGTCACAGTCGGTGCGTAGGCGTCTGCGGAGCGGGGCGGGGTACAGGGCCTTGCATCCTGCGATTTAACCCCTGTTTTTTTATCCGCGCTTTTCTCCTCGATCGGCTTGTCCGGGATGGTCGGCGCGAGGGCGAAGGACGGGATGCGCTCCGGGTTGTCCCAGATCGCGATCATCTCTTCGATCGGCGTCACGAGTGCCATGTCGTGGCGGCTGAAGTTCCAGCCGTAGCCGATGGCCCCGATCAGCTTTCCGTTCACGTAGACCGGCGATCCGCTCATACCTGCCGCTACGCCGCCTGATTCGGTCATGGTCTTGCTGTTGACCGCCCGGATCATGATCAGATTTCGGGGGACTCCGATCTGGGGGACGACCTCGAGGACTTCGACGGGGAAGCTGACGATCTGCGTTCCCCGCAGAACGGTTCGAGCTTCTCCTCTCATGCCGGGTTTCACCTGCGAGAGCGGCATGAGAGGGTCGATCGGCACGAACGGCGGATATTTTTGCGGGCTCTTCGCCTCGGCTGCGTACGAAACCCCGACGAGCAGGAACGAGAACAACAACGACAGCAACAGAAGATAAGGGGTCAAAGGGCCACTGGCCCCTCGCGGGTGTGGGCGGAGCCCGCGGTCTATCCTTGCCTTCATCTACTCGTCCTCCTCGGCGTCGCCGGTCGAGCCGTACGTCTGGCCGGTCTTCGCGAATCTCAGATACGCCATGATCAGCTCATCCAGGTCGCCGTCGAGGACCGCATGCACGTTGCCGACCTCGTAGCCCGAGCGATGATCCTTGATCAACTGAAAGGGCTGCAGCGTGTAGGATCGAATCTGGCTGCCCCAAGCGATGACGCGTTTTTCGCCCTGAAGCGACTCGAGGTGCTCGCGCCGCTCGCGCATCATGCGTTCGAACAATTTCGAGCGCAGCACCTGCATGGCCGTGGCCCGGTTCATATGCTGCGAGCGCTCGACCTGACAGCTCACCACGATGCCGGTGGGGATGTGCGTGATGCGTACTGCGGAGTCCGTCATGTTGACGTGCTGCCCCCCGGCTCCGCTCGAACGGAACGTATCCGTCCTGAGGTCCTCCGGGCGTATCTCGATCTCCACGCTCTCGGGAAGAATGGGAATAACCTCCACAGACGAGAAGCTCGTGTGCCGTCGCTTGGCCGAATCAAAGGGAGATATGCGCACGAGGCGGTGGACGCCCTGCTCCCCCTTGAGGTAGCCGTAAGCGAAGTCTCCCTTCACTTCGAAAGTGACGCTCTTGACGCCCGCCTCCTGGTCGCGTAGCTCGTCAAGCACGCGGATCGAGAAATTGCGCGACTCGGCCCAGCGCAAGTACATACGGTACAGCATCTCGCACCAGTCCTGCGAGTCGAGGCCTCCCGCCCCCGCGTGAACGGTGACGATGGCGGACGCGCCGTCGTACTCCTCGTCGAGCAGCACGTAAATCTGTTCGGCGTCGATCGATTTCGAGAGCTTGCCCGATCGGTCGTAAAACTCGTCCTGCAGCTCCGCATCGTCGCACTCGGAGAGCATCTCGGCCAACGTGGCGAGGTCGTCGAGCTCTCGCTCGACCTCCTTCCAACGGTCGAATCTGTTCTGTGTCGCGGCGAGCCCGCGCGAGACGTCGCGCGCGTCGTCGCTCTCCCAGAAGCCCGGATCGAGCGTCTTCTTCGTTAGTGTTGCGATTCTGGATTCCAGCGCAGGCAGGTCAAAGACTGTCACGCAGCTCGCCAGCCGACGAGCGCAGGTTAGACATGACCGTGCTGATTGGTAAATTGACCACTTCTACCCCTCCTTGTTGAAACGGTACTATTATACGTGCAAGTGGGCAAAGTGCTCTGCATAATTTTTTTATTTTTTTACCGGCGCAATCCATTATAATTATAATGCTGTTCGAGAAGGGGGGTGACGCCATGCGCCTGACGGAACGCGCGCGCACCAGCGGCTGAGCGGCCAAGATCAGTCCGGCGGAGCTGGACGTCATTCTGAAAAATTTACCGGTTGCGGAGAACGACCGCATGTTGGCGTCGTGGGCGCACGGTGAGGACGCGGCGCTCTGGTCGATCGACGACGAGCGCATCGGGATTCTGACCGTGGACTTCATCACGCCCGTCGTCGACGATCCGCGGAAGTACGGCGAAATTGCGGCCGCGAACGCCCTCTCCGACGTCTTCGCGATGGGAGGCAGGCCTCTCGTCGCGCTGAACGTGGTGGGCTTTCCCACATCATGCGAGCCGATCGGCGTGCTGCAGGAGATCATGCAGGGCGGCGCGGAGAAGGTGATCGAGGCGGGGGCCGTCCTCGCGGGTGGGCACAGCGTGCAGGACGACGAACCGAAGTACGGGCTGGTCGTCTTCGGCGAGGTCCGCCGTGGGGAGGAGTGGCGCGTGGACACCGCGCGCGGCGGCGATGTCCTGATCCTGACGAAACCCATCGGCACGGGCATCGCGGCTACGGCGATCAAGGCGGGGTTGATGGACGCCGCCGACGTCGCGTTCGCGGTCGAATGCATGGCGACGCTCAACGATCCCGGTATCTCGAAACTGCCGGAGAGCGTGAGGCGCGCCATACACGCCTGCACCGACGTCACCGGCTTTGGACTCGCGGGCCACGCGCTTGACATGCTCGGCGACGCGGCAGTCGGTATGACGCTCTCCATCGAGGCGGCGAGCCTGCCGATCCTTCCTGGCGTCGCGGAGATGGCGGCGATGGGCATGGTGCCGGCGGGGAGCTACGCAAACAGGGAGCACAGCGGCGCGCACGTGAGAATCGAGACGAAGGGCGACCGAGGCGAAGGCTTTGACCGGCTGATCGAGGACGTCGTCTTCGACCCGCAGACCTCGGGCGGTCTCCTGTTGGCGGTCGACCCGGGCGAGGTGGACGCGCTGCTGTTCGCGTTACGCAGAAAATTTCCAGGGGCCGTGATCGTCGGAAGGTTCGAAAAAAAGCCCGGCCAGGGGCGGACGATAAGGGTCATATAAGGAGGAGTCATCATGCCGAATTCGCCGGTCGTCAGCCGGTTTTTAAAGTATGTCACGTTCGGGACGCAGGCCGTGGAGGGCGTGGGCGCCGTGCCGAGCAGCGAGGGGCAGCGCGTGCTGGGCCGTGTCCTGGCCGAGGAGCTGCAACGGATTGGGCTTTCCGACGCCGCCTGCGATGAGCACGCGTACGTGATCGCGACGCTGCCGTCCAATGTCGACCGCAATGTGCCGACCGTGGCGATGATCGCACACCTCGACACTGCGACGGAGGTGAGCGGCGAGGGTGTGAAGCCGCGCGTCTTTCGGTATGAGGGCGGGGATGTCATTCTCGACCCGGTGAGGGGAATCAAGATCGCCGAGGCCGACTTTCCCGAGCTGGCACAATTTCGCCAGCAAAAGATCATCGTGACCGACGGCAATACACTGCTCGGCGCCGACGACAAGGCGGGCGTCGCTGCGATCGTGGAGGCCGTCAAGTGGTACGTCGACAATCCGGACGCAAGGCACGGCACGGTGAAGGTCGTCTTCACGCCCGACGAGGAGATCGGCCACGGCGCTGAGTTTCTGGATCTCGATAAGCTGGGCGCGGAGTTTGCCTACACGATCGACGGAGGCGAGGAGGGCGAGCTTTGCTGGGAGACCTTCAACGCCGCGAAGGGGACCGTAACCGTGACAGGGCGCTCCGTCCACCCTGGCACGGCGAAGAACAAGATGAAGAACGCCGTCCTGATGCTGCACGAATTTCTGGCGATGCTGCCGGAGGACGAGCGGCCGGAGATGACGGAGGGGCGCGAGGGCTTTTTTCACGTTGCCGAGATAAAAGGGGAGGTCGAGCTTGCCACGGCGGGCATTCTGATTCGCGACCACAGCAGGGAGCGCTTCGAGGCACGCAAGGCGAAGCTACAGGAGCTCGCGGGCGCGCTGAACGCGAAGTACGGCGCGGGGAGTTTTGCGGTTGACCTGAAGGATCAATACTACAACATGGCCGACAAGCTCGCCGACAAGATGTACATCGTCGACTATGCGCGCGAAGCGATGCGGCGCGCGGGCGTCGAGACGAAGGAGATTCCGGTCCGCGGCGGCACCGACGGCTCCCGGCTCTCTTGGTGCGGTTTGCCGACGCCGGATATCTTCGCGGGGGGGCTGAACTTCCACAGCCGTCAGGAATTTTTACCTGTGAGGAGCCTCGAAAAATCCTGCGAGGTCGTGAAAAACCTGATCGCAATCGTGGCGGAGAAGTAGTAGTAATGATTGTGCAATAAGGACGCGCTCGCTCCTGCGACGATATGCACAGCCCCGTTTAGTTTATCAAGAATTTGCTGAGTCGCTCGACCTCGGGAAGGGCTCGAATTTCGCTGGCAGCTTTGTTGAGGGCGTCTTTTTCCTGTTCGGTGAGAACTTGTAAATCGCCGCCCTCGAAATAAGTCAGCGCCCGCAGGCATTCGCCCGCCGGGAAATTGGGGGCGAACAGCGCCGACGCAAAGGCGAGGCCCCTCGGCAAATCCATTCCGCCCGCGAGCAAGGCAACGATGTCCCTGTAGTCCTTGGACTCCACCCTTTGCAACAGGACTTTCAGCTTCGTTGCCATAAGGTCCTCCATAGAGGCGACGAGCAACACGCCATCATTCGTCTCTTCCGGCGTGCCGACTCGACCGAACTCGATGTCCCCGAAAAAAGAAATTTTCACGGTCGCTTTCGTGTCCCGCGGTTCAACGAGAAGAGAAAGGGCGTTCTGTTCTTGCTGTACGACCTTTGCGTCCTCGAGAAAAGCCAGCGAGCGAAAGATCTCATCAGCTTCGAAGGCGTTCGCGCTGAAAAAATCGAAATCGACCGATTGCCTGTGTCCAAGCCGCAGCGCGATCGCCGTTCCGCCGTAGAGGACGAAGCCCAGACCCGACACCCCGCGCAACTGTGGCCACAGCTTTAATTGCGCTTGCGGCAATATGTGGAGATGGGGCGTAAATGTGCTCGCCATCAGGCGTTCACCGCCTGCGGAACGCGGCGTTTCGGCATCGGGGGCATGTCGCGATCGGTGTCGGCGAGTCCCAGCCTGTAATGCCAGTACGTCCAGGATTTTCCCCGAAATTGCCCAGCCTCGGCATGCCTGATAACCTCACGCAATACGTCGTCGCCGAAGCGATTGGCGATCGCGTTCATGTCCTCCAGCGTGCCGATGTCCATGACCTGGGCGATCACCCTGGCAGGCTGGGCGAGAGACTCCTCCCCGGTTTTCCACCAGATGTAGCGGGATGCGTATTCCGAGAGAAATGCGAGGTCCTCGGCCGAAAAAATATTTTTTTCTATTGCCATCGCCTCCACCTCCCTGGTGCCTCCGTTTCCGGATCTTGAACTTCCAACGATCTCAGTGTAATATCTACACGCCGTGTCTGCAAGAGAGAAAACACTTCAGCTGTAGCGTATATATTATCCCCTCCAGTCGTGTTTTTCTCTCCTTTCCCCGTTGACAGATTGCCAAAGTGTTTATATATTGGTCCCTGTTATTATTACCAACTGCTAACAGGAGAGATGATCGTGCGATCGGAACTCAAGCAGCGACGACACAGACAACTTATGGGTCTGCTGGACTCGGATCCGCTTCTTTCCGACAGCGAGCTGGCGAAGGAGCTGGGCGTGAGTGTCGCGACGATTCGTCTCGACCGGGGGTTTCTCAACGTGCCCGAGCTTCGAGAGCGCACGCGCCTGATGGCGGAGAAGGCCTCGAGCCGGCTCACCTCCATGAAGCAGGAGGAGGTCTTGGGCGAGATCATCGAGCTCGAGCCGAATCGGCTGGCTCTCTCCGTTTTCCCCACGAACCGGGAGTATGCGTTCCGGCACACGGACCTCATTGCGGACCATTATATCTACGCACAGGCGGCCACACTCGCCATCGCGGTGGTGGGGGAGGAGCTGGTCATCGTCGGCTCCGCGCGCGCACGCTTCAAGCACTCCGCGTATGTGGGAGACCGATTGCTCGCGTGTGCCAAGGTCGGTACGCACAAGGGCAGCAAGTATGTCGTCAGCGTGCATACGCGCATCGGCAACAAGGAGATTTTCGTCGCGCGTTTTGTCGTGCTCGCCCTCGGCCAGGCAAAAGCGGATGCCGGTGAGGACTAGAGAGTAGAGGAGGCGGGAAAATGCTTTTCGCACTTGACGCCATGGGAGGCGACCACGCCCCCGCCGAACCGTGCAAGGGGGCGATTCTGGCCTGTCGGGAGCACCCGGAGCTGTCCGTCGCCCTGGTCGGTATAAAGGAACAGATCGAACCGCACATTCAGAGCGCCGAGCCGGCCATTCGCTCGCGCCTGCAGATCGTGGAGGCGGAAGAGGTCATCGGCATGGGGGATAACCCCGCCGCCTCGATACGCGGCAAGAAGAACTCCAGTATGCGCATCGCGATGGAAATGGTGCGCGCGAAAGAAGCGGAGGGCTGCATCTCGGCCGGCAACACCGGGGCCATCGTGGCGGGCGGCGTGCTCGTCGTGGGGCGCATACCCGGCATCGACAGGCCCGGGCTGGCCGTTCCGATCCCCGCGCTGGAGCGCCTCTCCCTTCTGCTCGACGTCGGTGCGACCGTTCGCTGCAAGGCGGTCAATCTCTATCAGTTCGCGCACATGGGGGTAATTTACCACAAGTCCCTCACCGGCGTCGCGGAGCCGAGCGTGGCGCTGCTGTCGAACGGATCGGAGGATATCAAGGGAGACGAGGCTTGTTCGGAGGCGCGCGAGATGCTCTTCCGCAGCGGTCTGAACTTCAAGGGGTACGTCGAAGGCAAGGACATCCCCATCGGGCGCACGGACGTCGTCGTCTGCGATGGTTACACCGGGAACGCGCTGATCAAGTTCGGAGAGGGAATCGGCGAGATCGTAAAGACCGTCGTCAAGGAGGAGATCCAGAACCGCTTCCTGCCGAAGATCGGCGTCGCGTTGATGTGGCCGGCCCTCAAGCGGATCTGGGCCAAGTTCGAACACGAAAAAAACGGAGGCTCCCCTCTTCTTGGGGTGGACGGCGTCGTCATCAAGGCGCATGGCAACTCGCGCGACCGGGCTATCGCCGGCGCGCTGGGGGTTGCCCTCAATTTCGCCCAGATGAAGGGCACCGAGCTGATCAAGGAGAGCTTCGACCCGAATGCATAGGCCCGCGATCTGTCAGGGAGCCGCGTCTTGGCTGCTATAGGAGGAAGACCGGTCGGAATATGGGGGACGGGTATGTGCGTTCCCGAAAATATCCTGACCAATGCGGATCTTGAAAAGATGGTTGACACGAGCAATCGATGGATCGTCGAGCGTACGGGGATATATACGCGCCGTGTCGCGTCCGGGGCGGAGTCCAATGCGGATCTGGGCGCCGTGGCGTCTCGTGCGGCTCTCGCCGACGCGGGTGTTTCTCCGGGGGATGTCGATATGATCGTCGTCGGAACGAACTCGCCGGACAAGCTTTTTCCGGGGGTGGGGCCGACGATACAGGGGATGATCGGCGCAGGGAGAGCGGGGGCCATGGATGTCCAGGCAGGATGTCCCGGCGCGCTCTATGCCATGGGCGTCGCGGCGGGGGGCATTGCCTCCGGCATATGGGAGAAGGTGCTCGTAGTCGGTTCGGAGGTCATCAGTCGCCTCGTGGACTGGACCGACCGCAACACCTGCGTTCTTTTCGGCGACGGGGCTGGCGCCTGCCTCATGGGGCCCTGGCAACCCGGCATGATGAAGCTGACACACGCCGATTTCAAAGCGGACGGCAGGAAAGGCGACATGATCGAACTCCCCGCCGGACTGGCAGCCGAACCCGCATCTCTGGCGACGGTACGAGACAAAAGACATTTTGTTAAAATGAAGGGCAACGACATCTTCAAGTTCGTCAATCGTGAGATGCCCGGCTATTTGCAGAATTTTTGCGCGGATTGCGGTATCGGGACGAAGGATGTGGATTGGTGGATCTTCCATCAAGCGAATATGCGCATCATCGATTCTCTCATGCGCAGACTGGATCTGCCCAAGGAAAGGGCGATCCTCAACGTCGACCGATATGGAAACACATGCGCCGCTTCCATATTGTTGGCCTTGCAGGAGGGCAAAGAGGACGGTAGAATTCGCGAAGGTCAGAAGATTCTCCTGACGATTTTTGGCGCGGGTATGACCTACGGCGCGATTTTGATAAATGGCTAAATTATTTTCTTCGAAGCGAGATCGAGGTGTTGTGATGTTTGACTCCAATAGAGTGACCAAACTGCTCAAGATAAAATACCCCGTCGTTCAGGGAGCCATGGCATGGGTGGCGGACGCGGACCTCGCGGCCTCCGTCAGCAACGCCGGAGGATTGGGGATCGTTGCGGCGGGCAATATGCCGCCCGAGATTCTGGAGAAGGAGATTCTCAAGGTTCGCATGCTGACCGATAAGCCGTTCGGGCTCAACATCATGCTGCTCTCCCCCACATGGGAGGATGCCCTGGAGCTCGCGGCGAAGCACAAGGTGCCGGTGGTGACGACCGGGGCCGGCTTGCCCGGCAAGGTAATCGACAGGCTGAAGCCGCTCGGGACTGTCGTGATTCCTGTGATCGCCTCCGTGGCGCACGCGGAGCGTGTCAAGAAGCAGGGCGGCGACGCCGTGGTCGCGGAGGGCATGGAGGCCGGCGGACACGTCGGCGAGATCACGACGATGGCGCTTACCGCACAGGTCGCGCGTGCGGTCGATATCCCCGTCGTCGCGGCGGGAGGCATCGCCGACGGGCGCGGTGTGCTGGCCGCGTTCGCGCTCGGTGCGGAGGGCGTGCAGGTTGGGACGCGCTTCGTCTGCGCGGCGGAGTCGAACGTGCATCCCACTTACAAACAGAAGATCATCGACGCGAGCGATCGCGCGACGGTCATCACAGGTCGCTCTCTGGGGCATCCCGTCCGCTCGCTCAAGAACAAGTTCACGCAGGCCTTCGCCGAGATGGAGGAGAGGCACGCGACCGTCGAGGAGCTCGACAAGTTCGGCTCCGGGCGCCTGCGGGCTGCCGTCGTCGATGGCGACGTCGAATGGGGTTCCGTCATGTCCGGCCAGATTGCCGGCATGGTGAACAGGATCCAGCCTTCGCGCGAAATCATAGAAGAGCTCATGAACGAGGCGTTCGAATTGAGCAAGACGATCAGCAGGCGGTTCGACTGAAGCCTGCATTACGAGAGGGGGTCTACCCTTTGACATACGCATTGGTCTTTCCCGGCCAGGGAGCGCAGGAGGTCGGGATGGGAAAGGATTTCTACGACGCGTACGCGGAGTCGCGTGCGGCCTTCGACGAGGCCGACGAGGCGCTCGGATGTTCGCTCTCCGGCGTAGTCTTCGACGGCCCGGAGGACGAACTGGTCAAGACGGCGATCACGCAGCCCGCGATCCTCGTCGCCAGCATCGCCGTGCTGCGGGCGGTCGAGAAGGAGTTCGGCAAACCGCTCGCGCCCGCTTTTCTCGCGGGGCACAGCCTCGGCGAGTATACGGCGCTCGTCGCGTCCGGCGTGCTGTCGCTCGGCGACGCGGTGAAGCTCGTGCACAAACGCGGCGCTCTGATGCAGGAGGCCGTTCCGCTCGGCGTGGGCGCGATGTCCGCTCTCCTCGGGCTCGATTTCGATGCAGTCAAGGCGGTCTGCGATGAAGCCGCCCAGGGGCAGGTCTGCAGTCCGGCCAACGTCAACGCCCCGACGCAGATCGTCATATCGGGCGAGGCTCCGGCCGTCGAACGCGCCGGAAATCTGGCGAAGGAACGCGGCGCGTCGAAGGTGATTCCGCTCAAGGTGAGCGCGCCCTTCCACTGCGCGCTGATGCGCCCGGTCGCGGATAAGTTGAAGGCTGAATTCTCCTCGCTTTCGTGGCACGACGCGAAGGCGCCCGTCGTCGCCAATGTCGACTCGAAGCCGCGCACGGCGGTGGGAGAGATACAGGACGCGATCTACGCACAGACCTATTCGCCCGTCCTGTGGGCAGATGGGGCGCTCGCGATGGAAGCGTCCGGCGTCGATACGTTCCTCGAGTTCGGCCCGGGCAGCGTCCTCTCCGGCTTGATCAAGAGGATCTGCAAGGGCAAGAAGACGAACTCGACGAGCAAGGTAGAGGAGATCGGCAAGGTTCTCGAGCTTCTGAGTGGGCCGGGGGGTGCGGCGTAATGCCCGGCAGAGTGGCCCTGGTCACCGGCGCGAGCCGGGGGATCGGACGGGCCGTCGCGATCGAGCTGGCCGCTCGCGGGTATCGCGTCGCGATCAACTACCAGAGTTCGCAGACGTCGGCGGAAGAGGCCGTCGGGATTATCAGGGAAGCGGGCGGCACGGCGATCGCCGTCCAAGCCGACGTCTCGTGTCAGGAGCCGGTGCAGGCGCTCTTCGAGACGGTGGCGAAGGAATTCGGCCCCGTCGAGGTGCTCGTCAACAACGCGGGTATCACGCGCGACAACCTGCTGATGCGCATGAAGGACGAGGAGTGGATGGCCGTCATGCGGACGAATCTCAATTCCGTTTACTACTGTACACAGGAAGTAATTCGGTCTATGATGAAGGCGAGATTCGGTCGTATCGTCGCCATGAGTTCGGTCTCCGGACTCGTCGGCAACGCCGGGCAGGTCAACTACGCGGCGGCGAAGGCGGGCGTCCTCGGCCTGATCAAGAGCGTGGCCAGAGAGGCCGGCTCGCGTGGCGTGACGGCGAACGTCATCGCCCCCGGGTATATCGAGACCGATATGACCGCGGCGCTGCCCGAGGATGTTCGCAAGGACATTCTCTCGAAAATTCCGGTGGGGCGGTACGGTTCGCCGGTGGATATCGCCAGGGCGGTGGCGTTTCTCGTCTCCGACGAGGCGTCCTATATTACGGGTCAGGTGCTTGCCGTCGATGGCGGCATGACGATGTGACGTATACATAAAACGCATGGAAGGAGGTGCTACCAGATGCAGTCTGAAGAAGTTCTGGCAAAACTGAAAGAACTCGTGATGGATCGTTTGAATGTTGAAGAGGATCAGATCAAACCGGATGCCTCCTTTGTGGAGGACCTCGGGGCCGACTCCCTCGATATCGTCGAGTTGATCATGGGTATCGAAGAAGAGTTCGACGTCGAGATACCGGACGAGGACGCCGAGAAGCTGACCAACGTCGGCGAGGCATTGACGTACGTCAAGCAGAAGCTTGGCGTGGAAGATTAAGCGGCAGTTGCGGGGCGCCCTGTTCGAAACGGGCGCCCCGTTTAAGGGAGTGATTGTGTGAGAAGGGTCGTCATCACTGGCTTGGGCGTCGTCAGCCCGATCGGTTGCGGTAAGGATGACTACTGGAACGCCCTGGCAGCGGGGCGCAATGGAGTTGGAAAAATATCCCTCTTCGACATCGAGGGTCATAGCGCAACAATTGCGGCAGAGGTTCGCGACTTCGATGTGGAACCCTGGATGGATAAAAAGGAAGCGCGCCGCGCGGACCGCGTAATACACTTCGTCGTGCCCGCCGCCGACATGGCGGTGAAGGACGCGGGGCTCGATCTGAACGCACTCGATTCCAACATGTTCGGCGTCTACATCGGCAGCGGCGAGGGCGGTATCACCACGACGCACGAGAACTACGACATCCTGAAGGAGAAGGGCCCCTCGCGGGTCAGCCCCTTCTTCGTCCCCATGATGCTCAGCAACATGCCGGCGGCGTATGTGGCGATCCGCTTCGGCGCCAAGGGACCGAACATGGCGGTCGTCACCGCGTGCTCGACGGCTACGCACTGCATGGGCGAGGCGGCCTGTACGATCGTGCGCGGCGACGCGGACGTCATGATTGTCGGCGGCGCGGAAGCGGCCATCACGCCGATCGCGATCGCGGGCTTCGCCAACATGAAGGCGCTTTCGACGCGTAACGACGAGCCGAAGAAGGCCTCCCGTCCATTCGACGCGGAGCGCGACGGTTTCGTCATGGGCGAGGGCGCAGGCATTCTCATCTTCGAGGAGCTCGAGCACGCCAAGAAGCGCGGCGCGCACATCTACGCCGAGGTCATGGGCTACGGCAACACGTGCGACGCGTATCACATCACCGCTCCCGACCCGGAGGGCGACGGCTCCGTCCGCGCCATGCAGATCGCACTGCGCAAGGCGGGTTGGACCCCGGAGCAGGTCGACCTCTACAACGCGCACGGAACGTCCACCCCCCTGAACGATAAGACGGAGACCGGCGCGGTTCGCAAGGTTTTCGGCGCGCATGCCGACAAACTTCTCGTTCACTCGACCAAGTCGATGATCGGGCACTGTTTGGGCGCGGCGGGCGCCGTCGAGACGATCGCGGCCCTGATGGCGACCGAGCGCGGCATCGTCCACCCGACGATCAACTACGAACACCCGGATCCGGAGTGCAACCTCAACATCGTGGCGAACAAGGCGATCGAAGCGAAGGTCGACAGAGTTCTCATCAACAACGCAGGTTTCGGCGGACACAATGGGGTATTGGCCGTAGAGCGCTTCAAAGGGTAACCGGATGAGTGCCGACAGGCGCGGGGAGGATACCAGCTTCTTCGAGGAGAAGCTGGGATACGCCTTTCACAACCCCGGGATATTCAGGGAAGCCCTGACTCATGCCTCGTACGCGAACGAGCTGGGGCTTCCCTTGTTCAATGAGCGGCTGGAATATCTCGGAGACGCAGTGCTCGAGCTCTGCGTTTCCGAGATGCTCTTCGTCGCTCATCCCGATTATACGGAGGGCGAACTGACCAAGGCACGCTCTCTGTTTGTCTGCGAGCGAACGCTGGCCTCCTGGGCCTCGCGCGCGCGTCTCTATGAACTTCTGCTGCTGGGAAAGGGGCTCGAACGCCAGGGGGGGCGTAAGAATCCCTCGATCCTGGCGGACGCAGTCGAGGCGGTCTTTGGGGCCGTCTTTCTCGACGGCGGTTACGAGGCGGCGCGCGCCGTCGTCGCTCGTTTTGTGGACTCGCTCCGGCCCGGCTCGGGCGGGGAGGTCAGGGACCCGAAATCGAGACTGCAGGAACTGCTGCAGGCTCGCGGCGAAAAGCCCCCGCAATACAGGCTTATTTCTCGCTCCGGTCCCGATCACGCGACGTTCTTCAAGGTCGAGCTTATTTCGTCCAGCGGCAACGTGCTTGCGTCGGGGACCGGTTCCTCGATCAAGGCCGCGGAGTTCGAGGCAGCCGAAACCGCCCTCTTGATCCTCGCGTGTGAGGAGGAGCCGGCAGAGGACGTAAAAAGTTGAACGCACGATGCCGCACCCCGCATCACGCGCTGTTGCGTGTGATATTGCTGTTCTTCTTCCTCTTCGCCTCTCCTTGCTTTGCCGCCGCGCCTCCCGCTCCTTCCGTATCCGTCACGTCGCCGTGGCTCGCGGGCATGACGCAGTTCATCGTGGGCACGACGCTCAACGTGCAACCTCTCTCCGCCTGGAGCGCCGAGGGGCGCCTGCTGTCCGTCCGAAAGCCGCAGGCCGGTACGACGGTCATCGCGCTAGACCCGAAGGACGCCGCGCGATACGGCATAGGGGCGGGCCGGAGCGGCCTGCATCTTCTCTATGAAAACCTTCCGGTGGAGGAAAACCGCCGCGGTTCTCTTTTCTTCGACCCCTCAGTGTTGCCCTTTTTGAGCCAGAAGCTGCTGGTCGTCCTCTGCGAGTTGAAGCCAGAGAACTACGCTTTCTATCAGCGGCGCCTCGCGGAATTTCAATCGCGTCTCGAGAGTACGCTGGAGGTAGGCCGCAGCCTATTGCCGGACGTCAAGGCGCTCGATCTGACGGGTGCCTCCGGCCCCTGGATCCGCGCCGCCCTCACCGGGGCCGTGCGGCCCCCGGAAAACCTGTGGACCGCATGGGAGAAGGGCCAGCGGCTGGAAGAGCTAACCTCTGCGCTCGCCGAGGCGAAGAAACGCTCCTGGTTGATCCTCCTCGATGCCTGGACTTCGCCTCGGATCCGCGCCAAGGTCCTCGGTCAGTACGAAAACATCCTCATCCCCGCCCCGGCCAAAGACCAGGACTTCTTCACCTACCTCCACGACGTCTACCTTGGAATCTGGAGCACGATGACGAAGGGCGGGAAGTAGGAAAAAAGAGGTACGCGCAGATGCTCAAAGATGCCACCTCCGACGCAACCGGTACGCCTCCTCACGTAGCCTTCCATCGTCAAACTCGCTCAACTTGCATCGAAAAAAATAGCTTTTTCCGCATGTCGTGGTATTATAATGCTACTTTTCAAGGGGAGGTTTGTGTATGGCGCAAGTTGTAGACACGAGCGATTTTCGTCCGGGACTCAAGTTCAAGTGGGAGGGGGGCATGTGGGTCATTCTGGAGTGCTCTCACCATAAGATGGGACGTGGAGGCGCGATCGTTCGCGGAAAACTTCGCAACCTGGAGACGGGCAGTTCCCTCGAGCAGTCGTTCAAATCCGGGGAGCGGTTCGAGCGCATCATTTTCGACGAAAAACCTGCCCAGTATCAATACCAGGACGGCGATGACTACGTATTTATGGATATGGAATCCTTCGATCAGGTCTACCTGTCGAAGGACGTTCTGGGAGACGCGATAAAATATCTGATCGACAACCTGGAAGTCAGCTTCGACATGTACGAGGGACGTGTGATGGGCATTGAGCTCCCCAAGTCGGTCGAACTCAAGATCGTCGATACTCCTCCCGGTTTCAAGGGCGACACGGCATCCGGCGGTGGAAAACCCGCGACGACGGAGACGGGCTTGGTCGTCACGGTTCCTTTCTTTGTCGAAAACGGAGAGGTGATTGTGGTGGACACGCGTACCGGGGAATACCTGGAGAGAGCGAAGAAAAACTAAAACGCGAATTCGCGACAACACAAAAGGAGGAGTAGCCATGAGCGCACGAGAGAAAATAGCCTATTTGCGTGGATTGATCGAAGGGCAGAATGTGTCCGAGAACGCGGGGTTGAGCAAGTTCCACGAGGCCCTGCTGGGGGCGCTCGATGCGCTTGCTGCGGAGGTCGAACGCGTCTCCGAGGAACAGAGCGATCTCCGCGAGTACGTGGAGCAGATCGACGAAGATCTCATCGAATTGCAATCCGAGCTCGAGGAGTTGGACGAGGATGATTTCGACGAGCGCTCCGCCTACGACGATGAGGACGATGAAGATGGCGGTGAAGAGGAGGAGTACGAAGCGGTCTGCTGCCCTGCCTGCGGGAAGGATTTCTTCTACCAGCCGGCGGCTTACGACGACGACGAGGATCTGCTCTGTCCGCACTGCGGCGAGCCTTTTGTGAAGGGTTAACGAATATATTGCGAGGAAAGAACGATTGATCGCCGGGGCTTATCGCGCTGGTGTTTTTGCGTGGCCGGATGGTTGTTCGGGCGATTGATGCGGCACTTTTCGAAGCATGTAATGTTCCATCATCAAGGAGTGGGGAATCCCCGCAAATCCATTGGAGGAGGCTATGGATATGGATCAGAACGAGCAGATGGAAAGAGAAATGAGCTACGATCAGGAAGTTGCGGACAACCCGACGGTCGACCAGGCGGGTCTCGAGGGCAAGATCCGCATATCGGAAGACGTCATCGCGCAACTTGCCGTGAAGGCACTGCTTTCCGTCGACGGTGTGCAACCCGCCAATCCCGGTCTGATGGCGAACCTTCGTATGGGGCGTAAGGCCAACAATGGTGTGCGCATCTCCATCTCCGAGGGAGATACGCCGGAGATTCAGGTCGACACCTACATTGCCGTGAAGTACAGCCTGCGAATCCCCGACGTCTGCTGGGATGTGCAGGAAGCGGTGAAGGACCAGGTCGAACGCTACACGGGCTACACAGTCAAATCGGTCAACGTCTATGTGCAGGGGATCACCTTTGTGGAGAAAAAAACGGCTCCCGAAGTTGCCGAGCCCGACGTGACCTCTTTCACTTCGTCCTACGGAGAAGAGGTTTAACGCGAGGCGAGACGAAAGTCAAAAAATACGGTACCCTTCAAGGGGGTGACTTTGGGTGCTTTTCCTATGGACGATAACCAAGCGAGGCAAAATCTGGCTTGACGGAGACGCGTTTCGGCAGATCGTGGCGAAGCGTTTGCCCTCTGATTTTTATTGCCAGGAGGTCTCCTTTGTCGGCGATCAGAACCTCCTTAACATATACATCACGTTGCCGGACCAGGACGACCCTCAAAAAAGGCTTGCGTTGATCGACAAGTTCGACGAGTTCTTCCGCCCCATGGGCATATCCGTCCACGTGCACTGGACGCGCCGCGCGCCGACCGATTCGGAGGCGAGCCTTCCGCTCTGGCGGCAGCCTCTCTTCTGGGCGGCTTCGGCCGGGGGTGTCGCCGCGCTGCTCAACCTCGGGATCAAAGGTTTCCTGTGGGTCATCGGCGCGACCGTCGTAGGATACGCGGTGGCATGGACCGCCCTGTCGGAGGACGGCCAGAAGATGGTTGCCAAACTGGTAAAAGATATAAAGGATTTCAGGAGATGATTTTTTTTGGGCAGAGCTTCTTTGCCGCAACGAAGACGCAGGGCGAGGGAAATCGCCCTGCAGTTGATTTATGAGCTTGATTTGCGCCCCGACCTCTCGTGCGAAGAGGCGATCGAGATGTTTCCCTTCGAGGTGGAGGAGCCCGACGTCGTCGAGTACGCCAAGGCGCTGGTGACGGCTGCCTCAAAAAAGGGCGAGGAGATCGACGACTTGCTTCGGGAACACATCGTGGGCTGGCGCATGGAGCGTATGGTCGCCGTTGATCGGGCGGCGATCCGGATTGCCCTGTGCGAAGGAGTTCTGGAGAAGACCGTCCCCGTCGCCGTCGCCATCTCCGAGGCGGTGGAGCTTACGAAGATGTTCGGGACGGAGGAGTCCAGCCGCTTCGTCAACGGTGTTCTGGGGCGCATCGTGCGCTCCGGGGAGATGTGCTCCGACGAATCGAAACCGGCGGAGATCCAGGAAGGACCCTCCGCCGAGTCATGATCCCGCGGCCGACCGCCATCCCCTCCAAT
Source organism: Synergistaceae bacterium (assembly GCA_031549185.1). Taxonomy (GTDB): domain Bacteria; phylum Synergistota; class Synergistia; order Synergistales; family Synergistaceae; genus JAVBQG01. The sequence continues at coordinate 52,874 of JAVBQG010000003.1, forward strand.
CTGTCCGCCGGTTCCCTCGGCTCCTCTCAAAACACGCAGAAAACCCAGACGGTAGACGAGCTATCGTCGCGCATCAGGGAGACGATCACGAGCGCACCCGCGCTGCGCAACCTCGCGGTGCGGGGCGAGCTGCAGAATTTCAAGCGCCACACAAGCGGGCACGTATATTTTACGCTGATGGGCAACGAGTCGCGTATCTCGGCGGTCCTCTTCCGTTCCCACGCGAGCGGTGTGCTCGCGTGGCCGGCGGACGGCGACGAGGTCGTCGTGACGGGGAGCGTCGACGTGTACCCCAAGGGCGGCGCGTATCAGCTCTACGCGACGCGCATCCTCCCCATCGGACTCGGCGCGCAGGCCCGCGCGAAGGCGGAGCTGCAGAGCGCGCTCGAGCGCGAGGGGCTCTTCGACGTTCGCCACAAGCGGCCGATCCCCGTGCATCCCGCGAAGGTCGCGGTGATCACCTCGCCGACCGGCGCCGCCGTGCAGGATATCTTGAAAGTGTCGGGCGCACGCGCCCCCTTTATCGACATCGTGGTGTTGCCGGCGCTCGTCCAGGGCGTCGACGCTCCGGGGCAGATCGCGGCCGCCCTTGCGCGCGCGGGTCGCCTCGCGGGCGTCGAGTGCGCCATCCTGGCGAGGGGCGGCGGTGCGCGGGACGACCTCTCGCCGTTCGACGACGAACGGGTCGTCCGTGCGGTGCGCTCCTGTCCGGTCCCAGTCGTCACGGGGGTCGGACACCAGATCGACAATTCTCTCGCCGACCTCGCGGCGGATGTCGCGCTGCCGACGCCATCGGCCGCGGCCGAGTGCGTCTTTCCCGACTCCCGTGAGGTTCGCCAGAAGCTGTCGCACGCGCTGCACGCTTTGTCGTCCGCTGCCGTGCGGCACAATACGCAGGAGCTGCGTTTCCTGGAGCGCGCGTCGGACCGCCTCGGTATGCTTGCAGGCGCGCGCGTGTCCGCGCAGGAGGGCGTTTTGAAGGAGGTGCTCCGGCGGCTGGACTTCGGCGTTTCGAGGAAACTCGAACGATGCGAGGCGCTCCTGACGGCCTTGGCCGCCTCGCTGGACGCGCTCTCGCCGCTCGCGGTGCTGGGGCGCGGCTACACGATCTGCCGCGACGAACGGGGCAGCGTCGTGAAGAGTGCCGCATCATTGGGCGAAGAGGATAAAATAACCCTGCAGTTCGTGGACGGCAGGGTCGGCGCTCTGGTGCAAACTGTTCGGAGAGAGAATGTATAAGATCACAAAAGAGTCTCCAGCAGGCTCGGCGTCTCCCGCGGCTCTACGTTCAGCGATCTCGTAATGAAAAGTTTTTCCTCCGCGAGATTCAGGATCTTCGCGACGCCGCTCTCTTTGACGGCGACCCTCGGCTGCAGCAGGTTGCCCTCCGTCGTTCCCGCCACCGTTCCCACCCTTCCATCCGAGAGCAGTACGGCATCGCCCGGCGGATAGATACCCATTCCGGCCATGAATACGCCGCAGATGTCGGGGTCGAACTCCGTCTCGTTCGCGCTCATGATGAAGTTGAACGCGAGCTTCGACGACACGGCGTCCTTGTAGACGCGGGGCGAGGTCATGGCGTCGAAGGTGTCGGCGAGGCCGAGGATGCGCCCGGTCAGCGGTATGCGATTGCCGACCAGCCCTTTCGGGTATCCGGAACCGTCGTAGCGCTCGTGGTGCGCCGCGATTCCGTCCAGAATGTCTTTATCGGCGATGCCCGCCTGCTTGCACAGAAAGACGCTCTCTTCCGTGTGTTTGTGCAAAACGGTGATCTCGCCCTTCGAAAGGGTCTCCTTCTTCGAAAGGATTTCACCGGGAATCGCCGTTTTCCCAATGTCGAACAGCAACCCGGCCAGAATGGCCTTGTCGATCAAAATGCCCGGCGCTTTTCCCGCCTCCACCAGTTTTTTCGCGATGTAGCCGGAGAGGAGCGAGACGTTCAGCGCGTGGTTCTGCGAGTACGAGTCCCGGTCCGACATGGCGAGCGAGAGCGCGATTTGCGAAGTGGCGGCGATCTCGTTCGCGAGGGTCCTGCCCAGCTCCTCCACCTCTTCCCTGGGGATGTTGTATTTCTCGCTCAGCGAAAGGTTGGCGTAGATGTCCCCCATCAATTGCTCGGCCTGTTTCGTCACCTCGGCGCTGACGATCTTTACGGTCGGGTCCGCTTCGGAGAGTTGTTGCATGATGTCGTCCACGTCGAGGTCCTGCGGTTCCTCGATGTCTATCTTGCTGAAGCCGAGGCGCATCAGCGAGTCGACGATCCGATTCGGGTTCCCGAGGCTCTCGATGAGCTTGCGGATCGGGATGCGTCCGGGGATCAGCACGGCGGTTCCCGTCTGCGAGAGGACATCCCGCACCAGCCAGGCGTTCGGATGATCCAGCAGCTCCGCGACGGGAATTTTTATTTTATAGGACGGACTTGTCTTCACGGCGACTTCCTCCTCAGAAAAAACGATTTGTCGTTGGAGACCTGAAGGACAACGCGTTGAAGATAATTTGTGTCATCGCTCGGCGTTTCCTTTATAATTTCTTTTCGGCTGCCCTGACCGCATTCTACACCATGAAAGTCCTCCTTGCGGAATGGCGGCAATTGAATTATCGTTATGGTGATTGCAGAGGAGACGCTGATTCAATCGGCCAAACGGCAATCCTCGTTTATAATTGCAGGAGTCGCAAGGGCTCGCATCTTTACCCTTTAGGCCCCTATCGATAAATAAGCCTTTCCCAGAGGGGGTGCGCCCGTGAAGAACAGACCTGTTGAGGTTGCGAAGGAGCTCGTGGGTGTTTACGGTTTTTCTTTGCTGGAGGACCCCGAGCGCCTCGGGCAGCTTCTCGAGGATAAATGTACGGACTGCAGGCAGGAAATTTTCGTACTCACTTTTGCGCTTCGCGAAATTTCGCGAGCCGGCAGCCTGCCCGACGCAAAGGCATTTGCGGAGGAGGGGGACAAGGTTTCAGAGCGCCTCTGTGAGAACCTCGGCTTCTCGTTGGAGTCCGCGAGGTGGGCGACGAGCGCGATCGCCTCGATCCTGGGGGGCGATTACGTATCCGCGGACGAGAGATCGAACGGCCATATCGAGGCGCGGCGCGGTTTTCTGACCGGCGCAAGCGACGCCATCTCGAAACGCCCCCGAACGGCCCCTCTGAGGAAGAAGGCGCTGCGCAACGGCCTGCTCCTCATGGGCATTCTGCTGATTTTTCTGGGCCTGTTCTTTCGTATCGCCCTCTCCCGTTTCCCGATGAGCGATGAACACAGACTCGTCTTCCTGGCGCACCTGTCCGGCCCGTATGCGGCGGCAGGGCATGTGCGACTGAAGGCGGCGCAGCTCGCGGCCGATCAGATCAACGCGCTGGGGGGAGTCAAGGGGAGCGCCATCCATCTGGAGGGAAGGGATTTGCCCCGCAATCCGACCGAGGCTGTGGCTGTGACGAGAGACCTCCTGCGGGACAAGAAAATCATCGCCCTGATCTCGGCGTGTAACGACGACGTAAACGTAGCCGTTGCGGAGCTCGCGGACGAGGAGGAGCTTCCGCTGATTGCGACGGAGTCCGGCGAGACCTCCGTGACGATGGCGACGCCGGACAGGCCCCGTCTTTACTCCTTTCGCATGAACTACGACAGCGCCTATCAGGGCAGGATCATGGCCTATTTCATATCGCAGGGGCTGGGGCGGCGTCCGGCGGTGCTGCTGTACGATCCCAAGGACGCGGAGTCCCTGGCGATCCGTGAGTCGTTCATCTCCGCTACGGTCGCCTTCGGTGGGGTGATGGTCGCGGACGCGCTGTATTCGGGGCGAAACGGCCTCTCGAAGGCGACTGTCAGCGTGGTCGATGCGTCGATGGCGCAGGCCGTCGCGATCGCGAACCCGACGCCGGACGTGGTGGAGCTGGTCGTCGATCTGCGAAAGAGCGGTTTTACGGGGACGATCGTCGGCTGCTCGTTTGACGATGCGCTACAGGGCGCAGTGGGGAGCCCCCTGGACAACAGTTGGTGGATCGTGCCCGCGGCGCAGGGGGATCCGCAGCTCCTTTCGTTTCAGACGAGCTATCGCGACAAGTACAACGAGCAGAGCTCGCGCGACGACCTCGTGGGCGCCGTGCTCGCGTACGACTCGATTCGCTGGATGGCCGACGCACTCTATCGGGCGCCGGGTTTTCAGGGGGAGGCCCTCAGGCACGCTCTTCTGTCCACCCGTAACCTTGCCCTCACGCACGCGACGCTCACGATCGACCCGAGAACGCACGGTCCGTGGAACAAAGCCGCCTCACTCGTTTTCTGCAACGGCGGACGCGTCAGGTTTCAGAAACGCTTCTGGCCGCATTAGGTTTCGTGCGTTTTTGTGCAACGGCCTCTTTATTCATGTTTCCGAACATGGTATTATTTGCGTAGTTTGAACTCTTATTGACGGTAGGATTCTTACGTTTCGCGAACGAACGAGGAGAATTCACAAAAGCAGCCGGTCGATCCGGCAGTGGGAGGTAAACGGATGAGGCTTCTGACCCGTTCCGATTATGATGGTCTGATGTGTGCGGTTCTGTTGCGCGAACTCGACAAGTACACCGATATACAATTCGTTCATCCCAAGGACATTCAGGACGGTGTGGTCAACGTAACGTCGCAGGATATTCTCGTCAATATTCCGTACGTGCCCGGCTGCGGCATGTGGTTCGATCATCACACGAGCGAAACGGAACGCGGCGTGGCGAACGGGGTGGAGTATGTGGGGGCGAGCTGGCCGGCGCCGAGCTGCGCTCGTGTCATCTACGAGTACTACGGCGGGGACGAGAAACTCGGCAAGTTCAGGGAAATGCTCGAGGCCGCGGACAAGGCCGACGCGGCGCAGTTCACCCGCGACGAGATTTTGAATCCGACGGGGTGGGTGATGCTCTCCTTCATTATGGACCCCCGTACGGGGCTCGGCCGCTATCGCGACTACCGCATCTCGAATTATCAGCTGATGCTGACGCTGATCGAGGAACTGCGCTTGAAGGGCGTCGAGGAGATTCTGGCGCTGCCGGATGTACAGGAGCGCGTGCAACGCTATGAGGAGCACAAGCCGCACTTCCTGCAGATGATGTTCGAGTACTCCCGCGCGGAGGGCGACGTCATCATCACCGACCTGCGCGACGTGCCGGAGACCTATGTCGGCAACAGGCACGTGATCTACGCCCTTTACCCCTATCAGAATATCAGCATCCGGGTTTTCGACGGCAAGGATAAGGAGTTCTGCGTCTTCTCCGTGGGCTACAGCATTCTGAACCGCACCTCGACTATCGACGTCGGCTCGTTGATGCTCAAGTATGGCGGCGGCGGGCACAAAGCGGTCGGGACATGCCAGGTGCCGTATGCGGATGCCGATCGGATCTTGAAGGAGATGCTGCAGTACATCAACATGGATCACAAAGCGGAGGCAAAATAACAGGCGGATAAATCGACGGGCGGCGCTCTTCTTCGGGAGGGCGCCGCTTTTTGATGTCCAGTCCCTGAATTTGTCGAGAAACGGATAAAATGTTCCCGGAGGTGATTTGCATGCGTGTGAAAGCGGCCATCGACGTGGGGACGAACTCGATCAAGTTGCTCGTGATGTCGTCCGGCAGAGGAGCCTCGAGCGTCCTTCGCGATCGTGTCGAGATCGCAAGGCTCGGCGAGGGGACGGCGGCCAGTGGCTGCCTGCGAGACGACGCGATGATCCGCGCGCTTGCGGTGATCTGCGAGATGGCGGACGAAGCGCGGTCGCTCGGCGCGGACGAGGTTGCCGCGGTCGGGACGCAGGCGATGCGGGAGGCACGCAATGGAGCGGAGTTTATCGCGCGCGTACGCGACGCCTGCCGCGTGGAGATAAAGCTCATCGCCGGCGAAGAGGAGGCGGAGCTGTCGTTCGAGGCGGCGCTCTCGGGGCTCGGGGGGGTGACAGCGGAGACGCTCGTCTGCATGTTCGACGTCGGAGGGGGTAGCAGCGAGGTCGTGACCGGCGACGGAGGCGGCATTCGTGCGCGCGTCAGTGTGCCGGTCGGCGCGCTTGCCCTGCACGGAGAATTTTTCGGAGGGCTGGAGCTTGTGGAGGAGAGGACGCTGAAGGATGCCTCGGCGAGGATTCGCTCGTTGCTGGCCGAATCGGGAGTCATGTGTCCCACCGCATCGGGAGCTCTCTGTGTAGGCGTGGGCGGCACGATTACGACGCTTGCCTCCGTGATGCTGGGTTTGGATCCCTACGACCCGGGGGCCATCTCGGGAGCGCATCTTGCCGTCGCGGAGGTGGAGCGGCAGATCGCGCTCTACGCGTCGACTCCTCTGGGCGAGCGTCCGTCGATCCGTGGGCTGGACCCGAAGCGCGCCGACATCATTCTGGCTGGCGCCTGTATCGTGCGCGAATTGCTTTTGTTGCAGAGGGCAGAATATCTCACCGTCAGCAATCGTGGGTTGCGCTACGGCGCGATGAAGAAAAATTTCGGAATCTCCGGATAGCCTCGTTATCCTTCACTCTCGCATATTTGGATCCGCGGATCACTGATGTCGCGGTTTGTGATGAGCGTGACGACGGGGGAATCCGCCAGAACGTCGAGCGCCTCCTTGATGTCCTCGACGTCGAGTTTTCCGTCGCCGACGCCCGGTATGGGCAGGTAGATTCGCCGCAGGTGATCCCGTGTAGCGAGGCGCAGCAACTGGCGCGCGCTTCGCGCGACGGTAACCGGGTCGGCCATGCAGTGCCCTCCCGGAATTCGCTGACCCCAGTTGTAGCGGTATATTTCATCCGGCAGACCGTGTTCGAAGCGGCACGACTCCGGCCTCGTGAAGAAAGCGATGACGCGATCGTGGATGAAACCGACCTCGCCCTTCGAGATCATGATGTATTCGCCGAGTTTGCGGGCCAGGCCCGGTATGTGGCGAGCCAGCGCGAGGGCATTGCCCCGGTCTATGACGCCGGAGAGATCTTTGCGGCGCACCTCGAGGCTGACTGTGATACATACGATTTTGCCGCTCTCCCACAGATCCGCTATGTCGGCTTTATAAACGCGCAGGGGCATCATGTTCGCCAACCTCACTTTCAATTTGATTGTGACAAGTATACGGTATTTTTTGCCACTTGAAAACCGGAAGCTCCTGTCAATCCCCGTTTTCCCCTCAATAAAGGAATAATGTAACCGGAGAGCCGTTTTTAAATGGCGGCTTCGCTTGTTCAAACCACCGGGTTGCCTTGCAGCACCGGTGCTCGGTAAAATTTTACTCGTCGTATTTTCCACCCGCGGAGAAGAGATCCTCGAGATCCGACCGTAGTCCCTCTGCCGGTGAATCCGCTTTTCCGATATAATCATCGCGTGCATATTCCGCATCGCATTTACCGTAACGGGGTGATACCGTGAGTGAGCAGGGCGAACTGACCATCATGGCCGAAGAGGTTTTGGACGAGGACCTCACGCTTCTTCTCGCGAGAGGCGAAGGCGTCCCGCGGCTGGGCATATACAACACCAACACGGATAAGAAGAAATACACGTATCTCTCCTGGGTCGAGGGCGCGGAGCGAAGCCTGAAAATCAAGATCGGAAAGGCCGGAAGCAAGGAGTACCCCATGGAAAACATCCGTGAGGCCATTTTGCGCCTGCTCGAACGAGTCGAGCGGGATTTTACGGTGAAGATGCTGACTTGGCACGGCGTACAGGTTCTCGGAGACCTGCTGCACATGCCGAAGGCGGCCAGGAGCGAAGCCGACTGCAATCTCATCGCGGACAACAAACGCGATACGCTCTGGTTCGCCTACACTCCCAAGGACGACGATTGGCGGGTGAGGCCCTGTTTTATTCCCTCCGCTGCGGAAACATCGATCCTGTCGACGCACATGGTCGAAGGAGAACCATGGCCCGGGCTGCCGCTTGCCCCCAGCGGACTCCCTCTCTCCATGAGAAACGCCGCCGTCGCGAAGGAGCTTTTTCTCGCCGCTCCGGAACGATGGAGCGAATGCCTGCTTCCTCTCTCGAAGGCTCTGCTGCTCGGGTTCAGCGACTGGTCCTCGGGAGGGGAGCACAGGTTCGGAGACGCTCTCTGGAAGTACCTTCCGTCGAAGGAGTTCCGCTCGGAGGAGGTGCTGAGCGCACTCGCTTCCGCTGGGAAGCCCTTCCTGTCGAAGATGGTCGCGTACCTGAGGCTCTGGCCGGTGGTCGAAAAAACGGGCATCGAACACGTCGTCGACTCGCAGAAGACGGCGGAGGAGCAGGGTTTCAAAAAACGAGAGCGTTTCGAGATGATCGCCCCTCACCTCGGCGACAAGCGTTTCAAGGTGACGCGCTATCAGGACGACGCGAACGCAACAGCATTTGGCATCATCCCGGAAAACAGGCTGCCCGGCGAGCAGGATCGATTTCTCCGCGTGGAGAATCGCGACTGGGAAGCGTGTCTGGATGCGTGTTCTCTGGGAGGGCAGCAGGATCCGCAGTTTACCTGCAATTCACTGATCTGGGGGGTCGAGACGAAGATCTGGTACAACACGATTCGCCCCTGCCTGAAGGGGCAATAAGCCGATTGCGCGTACCCGGTGAGGATTTAATTGCGTGATTATGCAATTTTCGCAATCATAATATGTGAAAAACGAAAAAACATGAGCTTGACCTGGCTAATGGTTGACTATATAATACAAATCTCCAGTCAGTAAAGACTAGTGGGTCTTTTGAGTGCTCACGAAAAGTTTTTTTGTTCATAATGTATCGATAGAATCGCCTGGACGCCTTTCCCCGTTCAGGAATTCGGGGGCACCATGTACGCGATCTTTTCCGAGCCTCCGGCGACAAACGTGTTTTCCCTCGACGATTATGGTGGTTCCCCTTCTTCCGGCACTTCCCCGGAGGATGCCCGTTCCGGAGCCAGTAAAAAGGTGGTGTTGCCCAAGGTAGAGCGCGAGCCGTGATTCCTGCCATTGAGTAATTATCCAACGTGTACTGTATGGGACCCCTTTCGCGAACTTTTTCGGGGGTATTGTGAAGGACAGGGAAGGATGGTAACGGGCATGGATCTTCAGGAAAAAATGGTAAAAGAATGTGTGGCGGCAGCGAGAGCAGACTACGGCGTAATCAAGGAAAAAAGAGGCGGCACGTTCAAGATCACCGACGCCCAGCCGTATGTGGACGCAGTCAACACCATGAAGCCGATCGAAGGACAGAGCAAGGAAGTCTTCGATCTGCATATTCAGTCTGTCAACGCCCACTATGAAGTGCTCAAGAGTATTACGGACACGATTCGTCCGGAGGACGATCCCTTTATAGAGCACCACCAGACCCCTCCTCTCATGGAACTCCTTTTCGATATGGATCCCGCTTTCAAGAAATCAACCGAGAAATTCGTCGACGCCATCGCGGCCAATAAGGCGCTGGTGGGCCTCGAGGCGACTCGTCGTTACGGCGGCATGTATGGGCCGACCTGCGTGGTCGATTTCGGTTTCTCGGTGGGTTCGGTGCCGAATCTGGTGAATCGCATCCTCAAGAAGATGGACATCCCCCAGAAGGACAAAGAGACGATTTTGGCGGCCAAGTCGTGGGGTATGAACACATCCTACGGACTCGGAGGCGCCTTCCGCGCAGCCCTCGAGTCCGGGAAGACCGCGGCCGAGGCGGAAGCGGCCGAAGTGGCGCAGCTTCAGAAACTCTACGCGTCTCCGATGGCGGCGCAGAGCGAATTGATGGCGACACACAACCTGGGCGGCCACGGTCCGCACTCGTCTTTCGACTTGGGCAAATATATGGACGGCTACAAGGCGAAGATGAAGCCGTATGTGGAAGCCGCCATGAAGGCAGGCGTACATCCGGCGAACATCGTCACGATTCCGGCATACTGTGTGGGCGACATCGGCCACCATATCGCGCAGTCGGCCTACAACATGTTCAAGGACGACATGGTCTTCGCGATCTACGAGGCGGTCACCGACGTGTTCGAAAAGACCCTGAAGAAGGGTCTCGAACAAGGCGCGTTCAAGAACGGCTGGGACGTCGTCACGGTAGCGACGGGCGCTCCGGCAGCGGCAGCGGCTTTCATCCTCTGGATGGACAGCTTCAACGTGCCGATGCTGGTCGACCTGCTGGTGAAGCGCTTCTACAACTACGCGGCGATGAACCCCAAGCGCGGCGAGGCGGACGAACTGCACAACGTCGACTTCATGGACATCCTGAAGCGCGGCGAGTGGATCATCGACGTCGCCCCGAAGGGCGGCGGCGGCACGATCAAGGGGATCAAACTCGATTTCTCCCCGATCACCGAGCATCCGGTCATCTCGAACCCGCAGCGCTACAGCTATCCCGCCTGCGCGATCACCCAGCGCTTCGCGGCCCTCATGTCCATGTCCGACTTCCCGTGCTACCTGACGCCGGAGTGTGTCACGGCGACGGCCATGACGAACATGATGGCGCTCAAGCCGGGCGTCGCCGGCGCCCCGATGAAGGGTTGCAAGGACTGCGCGGCCAGCACGCTCATCAAGCGTTGCGCGCCGTACAACAAGGGTTATCTGGCGACCTTCGAGGGATATTGCCAGTGCCACGACACGATCTAAGAGATCGCTAGGAGCTTGCTTGCGGACATATGGGGCGAATCGATCTTTCGCTCCCGTATGTCCGCTCTTTAGAATTTGACGAGGATAATCATAAAGAGGTGTTGGGATGCGAAAAATCTTACTCCAGCTCGACTCGGATCCACAGCCTAGCGTTTTCGACGCGATCACGGCGCTCGATTCGGCCGACTGCGTTCTTCTGCGGCATGGCGGCGTTACGCCGGACAACGTCGTTCCGCTCGTCCACGGCTGTATGTTCACGCGCTCGCCGAAGGAGCTCTCGAACACGGCCATTTTCATCGGCGGTTCCAATATGGAGGCGGCGGAAAAGATCTTGAACGCGGTAAACGGGACACAGTGGAAACCGCTGAACGTATCGGTGATGTTCGATCCGAACGGCTGCAATACGACGGCAGCCTCGGCGATCTACAATATCGCCTCCAACATAGACATCAAGGGCAAAAAACTGACGATCGTCTCGGGAACCGGGCCCGTGGGGCAGAGGGCGGCCGGGTTGGCCGCGAGGCTGGGCGCTCTCGTGACGATCACCTCGCGGAGCATCGAGAAGGCGGAGGTCGCCGCCTCCGCGATCGAAGAGCGCTTCGGCACGCGCCCGGAGTGCGCCGTCATGCGCGAGGCGAGCGATCTTCCTCCGATTCTGGACGGAGCCGTGGCGGTTCTCTGTTGTGGAGCGGCGGGGGTGGAACTGATCCCCGAGGCAACCTGGAAGGGACATTCCTCACTGAAGGTCGTCGCCGACGTGAACGCGGTGCCTCCTTTCGGTCTCGCCGGCACACAGACGCAGTGGTGCGGAGAGAAGGCAGGGGACAAACTCGTGTTCGGGGCGATCGGCATCGGATGGCTGAAGATGAAGATGCACCATCTTGCGGTTTCCCGGCTCTTCGAATCTCAGGGGCAGGCCTTCGACGCGGAGGGGATCTACGAACTGGCGTCTGCGGCGATGAGCTCGTAGTCCCTCGCGAATGAAAATTCTCGTAGCGGGAGCGAGCGCCAGGGCGGTGGTCGAGTCGGTGGTGCGCGCCGGCCACGAAGCCGTGGCGGTGGACATGTTCGGAGACAGGGATCTGCTGAAAATTGCCCCCTGGCAGAGGCTGGTGGACGCGGGTTCGCTTGTTTCCATCGCGTTGGACTTCAAGGTGGACGGCATCGTATTCGCCTCCGGGATCGAGAACAGGCCCGACCTGGCAGACGAGCTGAGGTCGAGAGGAGTGCGGGTGTTTGCCCCTGAGAGCGAGGCGATCCGACGCGCCAGGGACCTGGACGAACTCGCACGGGTTTGCGACCGATGCGGAATCGCTCGCCCCAGGATCGTGTCGCTGTCGCAGGCGAAGGGCTCTTATCTGGTCAAACCGGCAAAAAGCGGAGCGGGGATCGGCGTTCGCGACTGGGAGGAAGATCCTGCGGCGGTTGGCCCGGACGAGTACCTGCAGGAAAAGATCGAAGGGGTGCCGTTATCCGCCGTTTTCGTGGCCGACGGAAAAGAGGCGGTTCTCCTCGGCGTCAGCAGGCAGTTTGCCGGGGAGGCGTTTCTGGGAGCGAAGGATTATGCCTGGTGCGGAAACCTCATGCCCTTCGAGGCGGGACAGGAGAATAAAAAAGGGTTACTTGACGAACTCGGACGGGTTGCGACGGCGCTGACGGGCGATTTGAAACTTTCAGGCGCATGTGGGATCGACTTCGTGCTGTGTGGCGAGACGCCCTGGCTGCTGGAGATAAACCCGCGTATCTGCGCCTCTTTCGAACTGGTGGAGATGCTCCGAGACGTCAATATTTTCGATCTGCATCTGAAAGCGTTGAATGGCAGATTGCCCGAAGAGCCGCCCGGATTGCTGGACGGGCCGTTTCGCGGCAAGGGCATCGTGTATGCCCCCAGCGACATGACCGCCCCGGACACCGGGAGCTGGCTCGGGACAAATCGGCACGACATCCCGCAGGCAAATTCGCCCTTGCCGGAAGGGTTGCCGATCTGTACGCTTATCTCGCCTCCGATGAACGACGGCTTCGCCGTCGTCGAGTATCTGTGTGCGGAAGCACGCAGAGTGTGGGGAGAGTGCGTTTGATGGGTTATCTTTTTATTTCCGGCAGGACGATCGATCAGGCCAAGGGAATGCACATGGGGAAACACACGGACTTTTACGACAGAGCCGTTTCGATGGTCGAGATGAACGAGAAGGATATGGAGGAAGAGGAATTCTCCGAGGGAGATGCCGTCCTGCTTGCCTCTCGCTGGGGGGAAGCCGGTGGTTGGGTAAAGAGAGCCGATATTCCCCGCGGTATGATCTTCGTCCCCATGGGACCCGTAGCGAACGCGGTATCGGGTGTCGACACGGAGGGTACGGGAATGCCGCTTTTTAAGGGTTTCTCGGTGGAAGTGAGAAAAGTGAAGAACGATGGAACGGCCGCTTGACCAGAACAATTTGAAGACGGAGAACAACGTGGTGTGCACGTTCTGCGGGTGTCTGTGCGACGACATTTCCGTGGATGTGGACACGGCCGAAAATAAAATTGCCAAGATACGCGGCGCCTGTTCGAACGGGCGCACGATGTTCGAAAACTACAACGCGGAGCCCCTGCTGCCGAAATTGGACGGCGAGGAGATCCCTTGGGACGAGGCGATCCGCGTCGCCGCGGATATTCTGAAAAAGGCCCGAAGCCCCCTGATATACGGTTTCAGCTCCTCCAGCAGCGAGGCGCAGCGGATCGCCGTGCGCCTCGGCGACGTGCTGGGCGCCACGATGGACACGACCTCCTCCGTCTGCCACGGCCCCACGGGGCTTGCGATGCAGGCGGTCGGGGAGTCGAGCTGCACGCTGGGCGAGGTGAGGAACAGGGGCGATCTGCTGCTCTTCTGGGGTTGCAACCCCGCCGCCTCGCACAGCCGGCACTTTGCCCGCTATTCGCTGATGCCGAAGGGCCGCTACGTGCAGGAGGGGCGATCCCAGAGAAGAACGATCGTCGTGGATGTCCGGCCGACGCAGTCGACGAAGGCGTGCGATCTCTTTCTGCAGGTGGAGCAGGGGACGGACTTCGATGTATTGCACGCCCTGCGCTATATTCTGAAAGGCGGCACGGTCAGAAAGCCGGTCGGCGGTGTGGCGCCGGAGCTGCTGAGCCAGCTCGTCCGGGAGATGAAGAGCTGCCGGTACGGTGTGGCCTTCATGGGCATGGGGCTGACCATGACGCGCGGACGAGACATGAACGTTCGCGAGCTCTTCTCGCTGATCACCGACCTCAACGCCCATACGCGCTTCTCGGTCATCCCCATGAGGGGGCACGGCAACGTGACCGGGGCCGACCAGGTGTTCACGTGGCAGATCGGCTTCCCGTTCGCGGTCAACCTGTCGCGCGGCTACCCGCGCTACGGGCCGGGGGAGTTCACGGCAGTGGACATGATGGCGAACCGCGAGGCGGACGCCGCCCTGATCCTGTCGTCCGACCCGGGCGCCCACTTTCCACGCGGGGCCGCGGAATATATGAAAAAAATCCCCACGATCGTGATGGATCCGGAGGAGAGCCTCTCCACCGATATGGCGAAGCTCTGGTTTCCCGTGGCCAAGTACGGCATCGACTGTCCGGGGACGGCCTACCGCATGGATACGATACCGGTCTTCGCGAGGGCGTTCATGCAGGCCCGCCGCCTGTCGGACGAAGAGGTTCTGAAACACATCGTCGAGGAGGTTTCAAGATGAGCTCGATGAGCCGGGCGAAGGGCAAGACACTGGGAATCCTGAACGGGGCGGTCTACGACCCGGCGAACCGGGTCGACGGCGTCACGGGCGACGTCTGGATCCGGGACGGCGCCGTCGTGGCCGCGGGAGATTTGAGCGCGGACGAAAAAAGAGACGCCGAGACCATCGACGCGAGCGGCTGCTGGGTGTTGCCCGGCGGGGTCGACATCCACGCGCATATCGCGGGGAAGGCGAACACGGGGCGCAAGCTCTGTCCCGGCGATCACCGGGAGCGCACGCTTTCACGCAGGGGGAACCTGCGGTCGGGCAGCGGTTTCACCACCCCGACGACCTACATGACGGCATACCTGTACGCGCAGATGGGCTACACGACGGCCGTCGAGGCGGCGTCCTCGCCGATCGGGGCGCGCCACGCGCACGAGGAGTTTCAAGACATGCCGATCCTCGACAAGGCCATGCTGATCGTCTTCGGCAACAACGAGTTCGTGCTCGACTGTCTCGCGAAGGGCGAACCGGAGGTCGCGCGCCACTATATATCGTGGATGATGGACGCGGTCGGCGGATACGCCATCAAGGCCGTCAACCCGGGCGGCGTGGACGACTGGAAGTGGGGTGGAAACCTCCACAGAATCGACGATAAACTGAAGGCCTTCGACACGACGCCGCGCAAAATCATCTCGTTCCTCGCCGAGACCGCCGACCTGCTGGGCATGCCGCACCCGCTGCACCTGCACGGCTTGAACCTCGGGACGCCGGAGAGCGCGGGGACGACGATCGAGATCATGGACGCCTTCGAGGGGCACAGGGGGCACCTCTGCCATCTGCAGTTCCTGGGCTATCAACCTACGAAGAGTGGCGGACTCGCCTCCGGGGCGGTCGCGCTGGTGGAGGCGCTGAAGAGGTATCCCAACCTGACCGTCGACGTGGGGCAGATCATCTTCGGCAACGCGACGACGATGACGGGGGACGCCCCGCTCGAGTACCACATACACCAGCTGACGCACCGGAAGTGGTGCAGCACGGACATGGAGAACGAGTCCGGCAGCGGCGTCGTCCCCCTCGAATACAAACGAAAGTCGAGGGACGGGGCGGTGCAGTGGATCACGGGGATGGAACTCTTCATGCTGCTCGACGATCCGTGGAAGCTCTGCCTCACGACGGATCACCCAAACGCGGGGCCGTTCTTCTGTTACCCACAGGTGATCAAGTTGCTGATGGATAAAAACTATCGCGACGAGACGGTTAAATCTCTCAATGTCTCGGCGACGAAGAACAGCCTGCTGAACGACACAGGCAGGGAGTACTCGCTCTACGAGATCGCCATTGTCACGCGCGCCGCGCCCGCGAAGATCCTCGGCCTTGCGAAAAAAGGGCACCTCGGCCCGGGGGCGGACGGGGACGTGGCGGTCTACAACCCCGCACAGCAGGGGAAACGGGCCTGCTACTGCGCCAACTGTTCGCGGTGCAGCCGCATGCTCGACGTCGCCGCCTGGACCGTCAAAGGCGGAGAGGTCGTCGTGAAGGACGGGCAGGTCGTGAAGGAGCCCGAGGGCGAGGTTTTCACCATCGCCCCGGCGTACGATTCGTCCGTCGAGGGGAGAATCCGGGATTTTTTCAGGGATTACTACTCGCTGAGCTACGAGAACTACCCGATCGCGGAGCTCCCCGGGAAAAGGGTGATCCCGTGCAGCCCGTGAACACTGACAAGCCTGCGGTTGCCTGGGCGATCACGGGGGCGGGGCACTTTCTCGCCGAGTGCATTGCGTTGATCGAGGGGCTGCGCGCAAGGGCGGATATCGACGTTTACCTCTCCCGCGCGGCTGCGGAGGTCGTGCCGATGTACGGGCTCGAAGCGCGCCTGCGCGAAGCCTGTCGCGCGACGATCCGCGAGACGGGACACAGCTTTCCCGTCGCCGGAAGATTCTCCGTCGGCGCATACGGGGCGCTTGTCGTCGCGCCCGCCACGGGCAACACGGTGAGCAAGTTCGTGATGGGGATCGCCGACACGCTCGTCTCCAGCCTCTTCGCGCAGGCGGGCAAGAGCCGCGTGCCGATCTGCGTGTTGCCGACGGACGTCGCGGAGGAGGTCCTGTCGCCCGCGCCGAACGGGCAGCTGGTGCGGGTCTTTCCCAGATCTCTCGACCTTCGTCAGACCGAGGAGCTCGAAGGCATGGAGGGCGTCGCCCTCGTTCGCTCGCCGGAGGCGTTGCGCGAATGGCTGGCGGAATTTTTTTCGTAACGGGGCGCCTCGCCGCCCCTTCATTGGAGCAGGTGTTGAGAGGCGTTGCCGAGCGAGGCGGACCTGTCTGCGAGGCGCTGGAGTTGCCAATCTCGGTCGCGGCCCTGATGACGCCCTCTTGGGCGCTCGCGAGAATCGAGGGTATGAAACTTCGGGATAAGCCGGAGAAGATCGTGATGCCCGGCCGTGTCTCGGGAGACCTGCGCGCCATGGGGAGCGCGCTCGGCGTTCCCGTCGAACGCGGTCCCGAGGACCTCTGGGACATCCCTGCCTGGCTTGGCCTTGAAGGAAATGAATCGGAATTGCCCGACGTTATCGGGCGGCCGAAGATTGTGGCGGAGATCGTGGACGCCTGGAGGATGTCTCCGGCGGCGGTTCTGGAGCGGGCAGAGGCCTTTCGACGCGACGGGGCCGATTTCGTCGATCTCGGAGGCAGCCCTGACGCCGGTATTCCCGACATAACGGAGAAGGTGGGGCTTCTCAAAAAAAACGATTTCAAGGTGAGCGTCGATACGTTTCACGCGGAGACGATGATCGCAGCGTGCGACGCGGGGGCCGACATGCTCCTGAGCGTGAACTCGTCAAACCTGGAGCTGCTCGATCGAATCAAATGCCCTCTCGTCGTGATCCCCGATTTCGACGACGAAGGGCACCTGGACTCCCTCGAAAAGAACGTCGAGGCGGTGCGGCGCGCTGGGCGGACCGCGATCGCGGATCCGATTCTGGCGCCTCCCCTCATGGGTTTCGTTACATCGCTCTGCCGCTTTCTGGAGTATCGATCCCGGTACCCGGAGGTTCCGATGCTCATGGGGGCGGGGAACGTGACGGAGCTTCTGGAGGCGGACAGCACGGGCGTCAACGCACTGCTGGCCGCCTGCCTCTATGAGACGGGGGTCGACTACGTTCTGACGACCGAGGTCGCCGAGTGGGCGCGCGGGACCGTGCGCGAGCTGTCGCTGGCCTGTCGGATTATGGCGACGGCCGGAGCGCGGAACTCCCTGCCCAGGCGCATATCGAGGGGCCTGCGCCCTCTGAAGGCGCAGGGATCGAAGTATGGGATCGAAACGCTGCGGCGAATGTGCGCCGGCGTGACTGACGACAACTGGAGGATCTTCGTCGCGGAGGGCCGGATCTGCGCGTTCAACAAGGGGCATTTTTTGTGCGGGGAGGGAGCGGGGGAGATCTTTGCCGCGATGGAAGTCGGCGACCCGCCGCACGCCTTCTACCTCGGGCGGGAGCTGCAGAAAGCGGCGATCGCGCTTGAACTGGGGCGGGATTACGTGCAGGACAACCCACTCACTTGGGGGGTGCTCTCGTGATCCTGGAGGCGATTCTGGGCGTCCGTGATCCGGCGAGCGAGGCCGGGGTCCGCTTCGCCCCGATGGGGGCGAGCGTCTCGGAAGGCGAACCCCCAAGTCGCGTTTTGCTGCGCCCCTTCGCCTCCAGCCGGACGGGCGCGCTGTTGTTGCGGGAGGGGCGGGGTGTCCTGAATTTCACGGACGACGTCTTTCTGTTCGCGCAGACCGCGTTGACGGACGAAATCCCTCCCACTATCGGGCTCGCTCTGGGCGGCGCGTGCGCGTGGTGGGAGATCGAGGTCGCGGATGCGGACCAAAAGAGTACAATGGACGGGGGGGGCGCGGCGCGGTGGCTGATTCGGTGCCGGGTTCTCGAGCGACGTTCGATACGATCTTTTGCGCCGTTCAACAGAGGCCGAAACGCCGTGCTGGAAGCAGCGATCCTGGCGACGAGGGCGCATCTGGAAAATTTCGACCGGTCGATTCTGCCCGCGAAGATCAACGAGCTGCACGAGATCGTCTCCAAGACGGGAGGAGAACGGGAGATTGCCGCATTCGACCTCATTCGATCGAAACTGTGACGGACGCTTCGCCGAAGTGACGGTGCGCTCCGCTGCCCGTCTGCACTTCGGCTTCCTGGATGTGACGGGGGGCCTGGGACGAAAATTCGGGAGCCTCGGCCTCTCCATCTCGGCCCCCAGGATACAGGTGAGGGCGCGAAGGTCGGACGAGCTCGATGTCTCCGGCGCGGACGACGAGGCGCGCAAGGCGGCGCTCTTGTACGCGGAGCGGTTTTATGCGCACCCTGAGATCGCGGAGATGCTGAAAGTTGCCCGACACAAGGCGCGCATCTACCTCGACCGGACGATTCCCTCTCACTCGGGGCTCGGCTCCGGCACGCAGCTTGCGCTCTGTGTCGTCACGATCCTCTGCCGGCTCCACGGCATCGACCGTTCAGTGGGCGGCGCGGCCTTGATCGTACGCCGCGGTCTGCGCTCCGGGATCGGGATCGAGTCGTTCAAAAGCGGCGGTTTTATCGTCGACGGAGGTGGCGGCAACGGCGAGGACGAGACGCCGCTGACGCTCTTCCGGCACAATTTTCCGAAGGACTGGCGTGTCGTTCTCGTCTTTCCCCCGGGGGGCCAGGGGCTGAGCGGCAATGACGAGAAACGCGCGTTCGCCGGTATCGAGCCGGACTCCGTTTCGTCGGGGGAGATCTGTCGCCTTGTTCTGATGAAGCTCCTGCCGGGCCTTCTTGAGCGAAAACTGGAGGACTTCGGAGGCGCGATCGAGCGAATCCAGCGCATCACAGGCGAGAGCTTTGCCGGTGCGCAATCGGGGCCTTACGCCTCGCCCCTCGCGGAGGGTATCTTCGCGAAGATGAGGCAGCTTGGCGCGCGCGGCATGGGACAGAGCTCGTGGGGGCCGGTCCTCTATGGTTTTACGCGCGACCGCTTGGCGGCGCGCGAGGTGGCTGCTGGATTGAGAAAATATTTCCCCGACGTCGCCGCAAAAGTTGTATCGGGACGCAACATCGGCGCACGGGTAAAATTAGAAACGCGCATGACGGGATGTGAGAGAAATGGATTCCACGAACTCCGGTGAAATGCGAATCAAGGGTACGCTGATCGAGGACACCTTCGCGGAGGCGTTCAAAATGTGGGGGACACGGCTCGTCGTAACCGCGCCGACGCCCCATTGGGCTGAACAGGCGGGGCTCGCCGCCACCGGTTTCGCGACCTCGGTCATCGGTTGCGGGTGCGAGGCGGGGGTCGAGGCAAAAATCTCCGAAAACGAGAGCCCGGACGGCAGGCCAGGCATCTCCCTGCTCTTTTTCGGCGGGTGGAACGACCTGGAGAAGCAATTGCTCGCCCGCGTGGGACAGACGATCATGACCTGCCCCGGCACCGCGTGTTACAGAGGCATACCGGACGGAGAGGGGGCCGTCCCGCTGGGGGCGGCGCTGCGCTACTTCGGCGACACGTACCAGACGAGCAAGGTGATCGGTGGCGTCCGCTACTGGCGTATCCCAGTGATGGACGGGGAGTTCCTGGTGGAGGACAAGGTTCCGCTGCGACGCTGCGTCGGTGGCGGCAACTTTTTGATTTTGGGGAGGGACGAACCCGGCGCTCTCGCAGCGGCGGAGGCCGCTATCAAAGCCATGCGGGAGGTAAGGGGCGTCGTGATGCCCTTCCCCGGCGGGGTTGTGCGCAGCGGCAGCAAGGTCGGCTCGCGCTACAAGTTTTTGGGCGCGTCGTCGAACACGGCGTACTGCCCGACGTTGCGGCCGCTGGTGGAGAGTGCCCTGCCCGAAGGCGTCGGGTGCGTGCTCGAGATTGTGGTCGACGGTTTCGACGAGGACTCCATCCGGCGGGCGATGAAGGTGGGGATCGAGAGCGCCTGCGGTCCGGCAGTCGAGCGAATCTCCGCCGGAAACTACGGCGGCTCCCTGGGACCCTTTCACTTCCATCTGAGAGCGCTCTTTGCGGAGGAGGCGCGCTAGTCATGGGCATATCGATGAAGCTGATCAAGGAACCGGACATCCCTCTGGAGGCGGACTGCCTCAACCCGTCCGTGACGAAGCGGAAACCGGCGGATATCGCCCGCCTGAAACTCTGGCAGGGGCGCACGCAGGTCGAAGTTGGGGAATTTTTCTCGGTGAACGAGATCGACTCTGCCACCGAGGATGAGTTGCGCATTGAGGGCAATCTTGAGAGAGTGAAGAGAATCGGCCAGAATACCTCCTCGGGCAAACTCGTTGTCCGCGGAAACTGCGGTATGCACACGGGCGAGGGTTTGATCGGCGGGGAGATCGAGATACACGGAAATGTGGGGAATTGGTCCTTCTGCCTGATGCAGGGGGGGACCGCGCGGGTCTTCGGCGATGCCGGGGCTTTTCTTGCAGCCGCCTTCCCCGGCGACGCGAGGGGTATGAAGGGCGGAATCCTCTGGATCCGAGGCAATACAGGCGCCCGTGCCGTGGAGCGAATGCGCCGCGGATTGCTGGTAGTCGGGGGCTCCCTGGGGGAGTTCGCCGCCGCGGAGATGATCGCGGGCACGGTGGTCTCCCTGGGGCATCTGGGAGGCCGCGCGGGGGCCTCCATGAAGCGGGGCACCATCCTCGTCGTGGGGGAACACGATCCCTTTCTCAGCGGTTTCGAAAAGTCGTGCGACTACAGCCCGACCTTTGTCCCGCTGTTGGGGAGGGAGCTTGCTGCGCTCGGTTTTCCGGGCGATCGCCCGCAGGTCGCGGGCGCCGGCAAAAAGTTTACTCGCTGGTGCGGAGACATGACGAACCTCGGGAAGGGAGAGATCCTCGTCCATGAAGGATAAGCTCGACAGGCTCGGAGATATGAACGAAAGGGCGCACGCCATCGCGCAGACGATGCTGCGGGAGGCCAATCACATCGGCGTCGCGTGGAACGCAGCCGGCTGCGGCGCCACGATCGTCGACTGCGGCATAAACGCCCCGGGGAGCCCGGAGGCCGGGAGACTCTTCTCTCTCGCCTGCCTGGGGGGAGCGGGGGAGGTCTGCCTCGACACGATGGAGCTGGGGCGAGCCTGGGTGCCGTCGGTGACGGTGCGCGTAAACGAGCCGGTGAAAGGGTGCATGGCGTCCCAGTACGCCGGCTGGCTGATCAAGGGCGACGAGAAGAGCGACTACTTCGCTATGGGCTCCGGTCCGGCGCGCGCGCTGTACGGCGCGGAGGAGATCTTCCGAGAGATCGGCTGTACGGAGGAGTCGAGCGTGGCCGTGCTCGCTCTCGAGACGAGGAGCTATCCGCCGGACTCCGTCCTCGGGTACGTCGCCTCGAGCTGCGGCGTGAAACCGGAGAACCTCACTGTGCTGCTCGCGCCGACGGCCTCGATCGTCGGGAGCATACAAGTGGCGGCCCGTATCGTCGAGACGGGACTTCACAAGTTTCACACGCTGGGGTTCGACATCGGCCGCATCGTCGCCGGCTGGGGCAGGGCGCCGGTCGCGCCGGTCGCGTCGAACGACGGGCAGGCGATCGGCTGGACCAACGACGGCATTCTCTACGGCGGGCGCGCGTGGTACACGGTCGATTGCGAGGATGAGAGGATCGAGACGATACTCGCGAAACTGCCGGCCTGCGCTTCTTCCGACTACGGCACTCCGTTCTTCGAACTCCTGCGGCGCTACGGGTGGGATTTTTACAAGATAGACCCCATGCTCTTCAGTCCCGCCACGGTATACATCAACAATGTAAAATCGGGGAGGACGTTCGCCGTGGGGAGATTGCACGAAAAGTTGCTGGAAGGGCAGTGGTTTGTTTTCCATGAGTAATGCGGACAGAGTTGTCGTTTTGGGTCAAGCGGGAGGATGGCACGAGCGGAGACTGAGGGAGGCTTTCGAAAAATTCGGAGCCGAGACGCTCTGTCTGCCCATTTCCCGCCTCGTCGCAACGGTTGGGGGGGGAGCGGGCGCTTCGGCGTTCGACGTGTCTCTGGGCGAGGAGTTCATTTCGCTGAAGGAGAGCGATTCGGTTCTGGTTCGCGCCATCCCGGGAGGATCGTTGGAACAGATCATATATCGGATGGACGTCCTTCATTCGCTGGGGGATTGGGGTTGTCGCGTAATCAACACGGCGGAGACGATCGAGCGAAGCGTGGACAAATTCCATGCTTCCTTTCTCATCGAGCGGGCGGGGCTCCCCACGCCGCGCACGCAGGTGGCGGAGCGATTCGACGACGCGATGGAGTGCTTCGCGGCGCTCGGGGGCGATGTCGTGCTGAAGCCGCTCTTCGGTTCGGAGGGCAAAGGGATCGTGCGCATTTCCGACGCCGACGTCGCCTATCGCACGTTTCGCGCGCTGGAGGTGGCGAAGAGCGTCTATTATCTGCAGGAGTACCTGCCGTCGCAGGGGTGGGACGTCAGGGTCTTCGTCCTCGGCGGCCGGACGCTCGGTTCTATCAAACGCGTGGCGGCCGGATGGAAGACGAATGTCTCGCTGGGTGCGAGTACCGAAATTTACCCGATGAACGAGGAGATCGAGAGACTTGCGCTGGAGACGGCGAGCGTCTTCGGGGCGGACTATTGCGGGGTGGACCTGTACCCCTCGCCCGAGGGTTTCAAAGTGATCGAGACGAACGGGATTCCGGGCTGGCGCGGTTTCGAGCGCGCCACGGGCATTCCGGTAGCGGAGGAGATCGCGAAGTGGACGCTCTCCGGGGCCTGAGCGCGCCCCAGATCGCGGGGCTCGCCTGCATGATGGAGGTGGCGTGCCCGAAGCCGGGCAACGTGAGCCCTGGAAGGCCCTTTCGATACATCAACGACATGTCGTTTCTTGCAAGCGCCATGGGGCTCGTCGCGGCCTTCGGCGACGGGAGCGGTCCGGTCGGCCTGATGATCGAGGACGCGGCGCTGGCGACGAAAAACTGGGTCGACCGCAACACGAACCTCGGCATGATTCTGCTGCTCGCGCCACTGGTGAAGGCCTCTTGCGCGGGGGTTCTCGACAAAACTGCGGTACGCGCGACATTGGAGAGCCTCGACGGGGACGACGCGCGGCGCGTCTACAGCGCGATCCGCGTGGCGGCACCCGAGGGCCTCGGCCGGAGCGAGAAGTTCGACGTACAGGACGAGGCGCCGCCACTGCTGGAGGCCATGAAACTTGCCTCACAGTGGGATTCCGTGGCAGGGGAGTATGCGTCGGGATATGCGATCACGTTCGGTCGGACTGCGCCGCGGCTCGCGGCTTTCTGGCGCGATGGATACAGCCTGAAGGATTGTATTTTGCAGACGTACCTCGCGCTTCTGGCCGAGGTGCCGGACACGCTGATCGCGAGGAAGCTGGGGCGCGAGGCCTCGGAGGAGGTCGCGACCGAGGCGTGGGCGATCGTGGAGCAGGGCGGCTGTTTTACGGCGGAGGGCCGGGAGAGGATTGCGGCGTTCGACGCGTCCCTCTTTCACCCGGACAACCTGCTGAATCCCGGCACGACGGCGGATCTGACGGCGGCGGGCATCTTCGTCTTTTTGAGCGATGAGCTGGGCAGAAACGGATTGCCCGACATACTGGCACGATGGGAGGATGACGACCGTGGAGGAGCGTAACCTGGGCAACGACATGCAGAAGAGCGTCCCCTCGACGCAGGTGGCGCTTTCGCGCGTGGGCATCACGAAGGTCAGGCGCATCCTGCGCCTGGGCGGCGGGACGGAGGGAGGGCACGAAACTCTCTTCTTCGCCGAGATGGACCTGTTCGTGCACCTGGACGCGAGGCAGGCTGGTGTCCACATGTCCCGCTTCATCGAGAACATCGAGGACATCGCCTCGGAGATGTCCACCGAGGTTGCGCCAAACTTCGAGACGCTGGCCGAGCGAATGGCGCTCGCCATGGCGCGCACGCAGGGTGCGTCGCGCTCCGAGGTTCGCATCCGCGCCCAGTACCCCATGACGAAGCGCGCCCCCGTCTCCGGCATGGAGGTGGAGGACATCTACACCTTCGTCGGGTACGCCATCAGCGACGGGGCGTCGACGCGGCGGGCCGTCGGCGTGGAGGTGAACGGCCTCACTGTCTGTCCCTGCGCGCGCGAGATGACCGCCGAATACTCCCGCGAGCTGTTGATAAAGTCGGGCTACTCGCAGGAACAGGCCGACGAGATTACGACGATCCTGCCGCTTGCGTCTCACAACCAGAGGGGACGAGGTACCTTGATCGTGGGAACGGAGGCGCCCGTCCACGCCGACGAACTCGTGCACATCGTCGAGTCGTCCATGAGCTCGGAGATCTACGAGCTCTTGAAACGCCCGGACGAGCTTCACGTCGTGAAAAAGGCGCATCAGAAGACGCGCTTCGTGGAGGATGTCGTGAGGGAGATGATCCGGGGCGTAGCGGAGTCCCTTCCCGGTCTGCCCGACGACGCCTTCATCCTTGCGCGCCAGGAGAATTTCGAGAGCATCCACGCGCACAACGCCTATGCGGAGAGCGGCGGGTTGTTGGGCGATATGAAAGCGGAGCTTGCAGGGGGCACACCGGCGATTTCCCGTGCGATGTCGCTCGAGGCATGGCTCGACGGATTGCTGTGATTGATCGCATCTGTTTTGAAAGGAGGGGGTATTAATCGACTTTTTTACTCAATTCTGCGAATGGATTAATCAGCAGCCATCATGGATAAAAAAATGCTTGATTGCGGGTTCCTTGATCCTGTTGATTTACATATTGGTGTGGGTCGTTTTATTCGACTATTTTGATCCAAATCCCAACTCCGTGCCTTCCAAAACAGCTTGGTACACAATGACGTTTATAGGTACCCCTTTTGCGGTTATTTGGATACTGGTATCTGCGGCACTTTCAATGATTATTCGTATTGTTATTTTGGGGTCACCGATAGAAATTTTCCGATATTTACACACACATAACTACTTTGCTTTTTTTATTGGGGTGTTTTTTGTTTTCGCCACTTTTATATTGGTGGCAGTTATAGGCTCATTATGTTTCGTTCTCACCCCTCCTGTCATAGCATTCATAACGTATATCCCGTTTTGGGAATCAACTCCCACTCAGTTGCAACGAATAAGATCCCTGATAACATGGTTTTCTCTTTTCCCGCCCTTGCTATATATTCACTTTGTGATACTCACTCATGATGATTAAAACGCTGACAGCATCGAGAAAGGTTGCTGGAGACGTGGCTGGACGTTCTTCTATGAGGGTGCGCCCTCAAACCGCGTGCGTTTGTCGCAGTTTCTTGACCGTATGCATCATAAACAACCCCGCGACGATCGAGCCGCCGATGTCGCTCACGGGAAAGCTGCCCCACGCCCCATAGACGCCGAAGATCTTCGGCAGCGTGAGCAGTGGAATCCAGAGAAATATCCCCAGACGCGCGAGCGCGAGATACAACCCCTCTCTGCCGCGGCCGAGCCCCTGCATGAAAGATGTGCAGACGAGCGAGATGCCCATGAACGGGATCCCGATATTCGCCACCCTGATTCCGGAGGCGGCGAGTTCGATCAGCGCTTTGTCGCTCGAATTGAACATCATCACCAGGAGCTCCGCCTTCGTCATGACGAGCGCGAAACTCAAGAGGTAGAACGCCGTACAGGCGACGATGCCCATCTTGACCGTGGATATCACCCTCTCGATCTTACCCGCGCCGTAGTTGTACCCGATGATCGGCTGACATGCCTCCGATATGGCGATGGCCGGCATGAAGAGCAACGAGTCGAGGCTCATGAAGATGCCGGTGGCGGAGACCGCGAGGTCGCCGCCGTAGTGGCTGGAGGCGTTCGTGATCATGCCGTGGACGAGTACGAAGTTGAGGTTGATGAGGCACGCCGGCGTGCCGACCGCGAAGATGCGCGCGATCGACTCGAGATCGGGCCGCAACACGAAGTGCAGCCGCAGGCGGAGCGTAGCCCGCGGCAGCCAGAAGTACGACAGCGCCCAGAGCATCGAGAAAAACTGGCTGATGACGGTTGCGATCGCCGCGCCCTGAACCCCCATGCCGAGTCCCAGCACGAACCAGGCGTCCAGCACGATGTTCGCAAACGCCCCGACGAGCTGGCTGCCCATTGCGTAGGTCGGGCTGCCGCAGGCTCTGATCTGGCAGGAAAGGGAGAAGCTGATGACCGAGAAGATGACGCCGTACAGGATGATGGAGAGGTAGGCCGCCGCCGTCGGATAGAGCGTCTCGCTCGCCCCGGAGAGTATGAGGATGGAGCGGAAGTAGAGCCGCCCCACGATCCACAACAGGATGGAGGAGACCAACGCCATCATGAATGCGTTGCCGAGCGTCTGTTCGGCGCGGCGCTTCCGTTTTTCGCCGAGCAGGATGGAGATCCTGGAGGCGGCCCCCACGCCGATCAGGAACGCCATCGAGAAAAATAGCAACATACAGGGAAAGGAGAGCGCGAGAGCTGCGATGCCGCTCGCGCCCACGACCTGCCCCACGAAGATCCTGTCCACGATGTTGTAAAGCGCGTTGGCGAGCATTCCGACGAGTGCCGGCGCAGCAAACCGCGCCAGCAGGCGCGGAATGTTTTCTCTCTCCATAAACAACTTTTTCGGGTCCGAAGCCATGTATACACTCCCTTTTTCTTCGTGTATCATACACCAAGAAGCGACGGAGCGCGAATCCAGAGCGCGGGAGGAATATCGACGATGAAGACTGTGGACGCCAGAGGGCAACTCTGCCCGAAGCCGGTTATGATGGTTCGCGAAGCGACGCTGAGCGGTGCGGACGAGCTGTCCGTCTTTGTGGACAACGAGATCTCCGCCTCCAACGTGACGCGATTTCTCGAGAATGCCGGGTACGCCGTGACCCGCTCCGAGGTCGGCGGCGAAGTTATCATTCAGGCCGGCAGGGGCGGGGAAAAAATGGAGACGAGCGCTTCGAAGAAGGACGCAACCGCACTGCGGGGCGATTATGCGTATTTGATCCTGTCGAGGTACATCGGGGACGAGGACGAAGCGCTGGGCGAATTGCTGATGAAGTCCTTTCTGGGGACCGTCGTGTCGAAAGACCCGCTGCCGGAGGTCATCGCGCTGATGAACGGCGGCGTGAAGCTCGCGCTTCCCGACTCGTCCTGTTCGGATTCTCTCCAGGAGCTGGAGGCGGCGGGCGTCGCGGTCCTCGTCTGCGGCACCTGTACGAAACATTACGGCATCACCGATCGGATCGTCGTGGGGCAGATCTCGAACATGTTCGAGATCACGGAATCGGTCTTCGGAGCGTCGAAGCCGATCGTGTTGGGTTAAGTGCGGGCGCGATGGAGATCTATCTGAACAACGCGGCGACGTCGTATCCCAAACCCCTCGCGGTCGCCAGGGCCGTGTCCGATTTTATGACCGGCGGCGGCGCGAATTTCTCGCGCGGTTCCGCCTCGGATCGTGATTTGAAGACGATGGACATCGTGCTCTCCTGCCGCGAGAAGATTGCGAGCTTCTTCGGCGTGCGGGATTCGAGCTGCGTGACCTTTACAGCGAACGTGACGGAGGCGCTCAACGTTGCCCTCAAAGGCTATGTGAAACCCGGCATGAGGGTGCTCACGTCGTCTATGGAGCACAACTCCGTGATGCGGCCGCTACGCTCGCTCGAAAAAATGGGCGCCACGGTTGAAATACTGCCGTGCGACTCGAGGGGCTACCTCGCCCCTGACATTCTGAAAGAGGCATTGGGCCGCAAGGCGGATCTCTGCGTCCTGAACCACGCCAGCAACGTCTGCGGTTCGCTGCAGGGCCTGGGCGCGCTGGCCGACCTCTGTGCGCGGGCGAGCCTGCCCTTGGTCGTAGACGCGGCGCAGACGGCGGGACTGGTCGAGATCGATGCGCGTGCATTGCGCATCGCGGCACTCTGCTTTACCGGGCACAAGAGCCTTCTGGGCCCGCAGGGGACGGGTGGAATCGTCTGGGACGAGGCCTTCGCCGATCGTTGCGAGCCGTTCATCGAGGGCGGGACGGGCAGCTTTTCGCACGAGGAGACGCAGCCCGACGCGATGCCGGACAAGTTTGAATCGGGAACGCTCAACCTGCCGGGTATCGCCGGTCTTCTGGCTGGAATCGAGTACATCGAGAAAAAAGGGACGCGCGAGATCCTGGAGGTGGAGCGGAAGCTGGATCGTCTGTTGTGGGAAGGGCTTGCCGAAATCGATGATATTGCCCTCTACGGCGACGTCTCGAAGCCGAGGGTCCCCGTACTCGCGCTGAACCTGCCGAACCTCGACAACGCCACCGCGGCTCACCTTCTGTCGACGGAGTTCGAGGTGGAGACGCGCCCCGGCCTTCACTGCGCGCCCGGCGCGCACAGGACGCTGGGGACTTTCCCGGGCGGGGCGCTGCGCCTCTCGCCGGGGCTCTTCAACACGGAAGAGGAGATCGCGCGAACGATCGAAGCCGTTAAAAAAATCGCCTCCCGTTGAGGAGGCGATTTTTTTTAAGGAATACGAGCCGTCAGCCCTTTCTGTCGTGCCTCGTCATGGCGGCCAGTCGGTCGCCGACGAACTGGAAGAACTGCACCATCAGGACGAGGATCACCACCGTGATCAGCATGATGTCGGGCTTGAATCGCTGATAGCCGTAGCGGATCGCGATGTCGCCCAGCCCGCCCCCTCCGATCGCGCCCGCCATCGCCGAGTACCCGACGAGGTTGATCAACGTCAGCGTCAGCCCCGCGATAATCGCGGGCAGCGCCTCCGGCAGCAGCACTTTATAGATGATCTCCATCGGCCTTGCGCCCATCGAGAGCGCCGCTTCGATCACGCCCTGGTCGATCTCGCGCAGGGCGGATTCGACCACGCGCGCGACGAAGGGCGTCGCCGCGAGCGAGAGCGGTACGATCGCCGCGTTCGTCCCGATCGAGGTCCCCACGATCAGGCGCGTCAGCGGGATGATCGCGACCATCAGAATGATGAAGGGGACCGACCTTCCGACGTTGACGATCACGGAGAGGGCGGAGTTGATCGGCCTGTTCTCCAGAATATTTCCCCGGTCGGTGACGGAGAGGACGATGCCCATCGGCATCCCCAGGAGAAAAGCGATGCCCGAGGAAGCGCATATCATGTAGAGGCTTTCGAGAAGCCCATCAAACAGCAGCGTCAGCGTCTCTTGCGACATAACCGATCACCTCCACCCGTAGATTCAGATCCATGAGATACTCCAGCGCCTCGTCCCGGTCCTCGCCCGAAAGTTGCAGGATCATCGTCCCGTACGGCGTCGTCCTGATATGGTCGATGTGTGCGACGAGAATGTTGACCTCGACATCGAATCTGCGCACGAGACTGGCCACGATCGGCTGTGCCGCGACGTTGCCGAAAAAGGAGAGCTGCAGCATCAGATCTTCGTGGCGGGAAGGCTCCTGAATGAACTTCAAATCGGCGAACGACTCGGGCAGCTCCGTCCGTATGACGTGCGTGAGGAGGTCTTTCGTGATCTCCTTGACCGGCGTCGTGAAGACCTTGAGCACCGGTCCCTGCTCGACGACCTCACCGTCGTCGAGGACGGCGACCGTGTCGCAGATCTCCTTGATAACGTTCATCTCGTGTGTGATCAGAATGATCGTAAGGCCGAGTTTTTCGTTGATGTCGCGCAGCAGCTTCAGGACGGATTTCGTCGTCTGGGGGTCGAGTGCGGAGGTCGCCTCGTCGGAGAGCAGGACATCAGGGCGGCTCGCCAGCGCGCGCGCGATCCCGACGCGCTGTTTCTGTCCTCCCGAGAGCTGCGCGGGATACTGATCCAGTTTGTCCTCGATGCCAACAAGGGCGGCGAGTTCCTCCACGCGATTCCGAATCTCCTCCTTGGCCCACTTCGCGAGCTCCAAAGGAAAGGCGATATTCCCGAAAGCCGTCCGGTTGGCGAGCAGGTTGAAGGACTGAAAGACCATGCCGATTTTGCGTCTCGCGAGGCGCAGCTCCTCGTCGGGCAGGGCGGTCATCTCCGTGTCCCCGATGAAGACATGGCCCGATGTCGGGCGCTCGAGCAGGTTGACGCAACGCACCAACGTGCTCTTGCCGGCACCACTGCGCCCGATGATGCCGAATATGGAGCCGTCCTCGATATCGAGGGTCACGTCGCGCAGTGCGTGAAAATCTACGTTTGCGTCCTTTTTGCCGTCGCTGACCCTGTAAACTTTGCCGATGTTCTGCAGGCGTATCACGCTGTAAAATCCTCCATATAACATAGTAAAGGGTAGAAACAGAAGCCCTGTTAGTATAGGTTGCCACCGAAGCTTGTCAAGTATGCGCCCCGTTTAAGCAAATCGACGAATTCCGGTCATCGAACGCGAAAAGGACGTTTGGGCAAGAAATCAAAATTTCGCGGTGGAAATCTAAAAATACTGCTTGACGGATAGGCAAGAGGCGTGTATGATTCCCTTCGTTGTCGCGCCGCAGAGCGCACAACGCGCACCATGACAGCTGAATACATAACAGCGGAGACGGAGGAGCGGCAAGTCGCTTCGGAGTTTCTGGATTTTAATGCCAGTAGCAACAACAAGAAAGCCAAGGAGAGTTTGATCCTGGCTCAGGATGAACGCTGGCGGCGT
>JAVBQG010000031.1:0-21347 GCA_031549185.1 Synergistaceae bacterium
TTGTCCTGGAATTTTACGTCGGGTTGAGTCATAATAATTGCACCTCGCTGGTGAAAGATGGTGCTTCGCAAACAACATCTTATCACGCTGCTCGCGCAGTTTCAGCGAGGTCTTGCTTGCTTTGAGGTGGAGATGGGGGAAACCCGACCTCTCCCCCCGTCCCCCTCCCCCGAAGCGGGGAGGGGGAGAAGAGCAGGGGCAAAGGCAAAGGGAATTTTTCGATTTCGTTTTGCTCCCCTCCCTCCCCGCTTTGGGGGAGGGAGGGGTCGGGGGAGGGAGAGGTCATCTCCCATACTCCGCCAGCACCCTCTCGTAGATCGCAATCTGGCGCGAAGCGAGGGCCTCGCTGGTGAAGAATTCGAGGCGCTTCTCCGCGTTGCCGCGCATACTATCCAGCGTCGCCCCTTCCATGCTCAAAAATCGCCGCATGGCTCCCACCATCGCCTCCACGTCGCCCACAGGGATCAGGACTCCCTCGCGTCCGTCCGCGATCAGCTCGCTGGGGCCCCCCTCGTCCGTCGCGATCACCGGCAGGCCGGAGGCCATAGCCTCGAGAAGGACGATCCCGAAGGGCTCGCCCCGCGACGGCAGGACGAAAAAATCCGCACCCCAGAGCCAGGGGCGGACGTCGGAGACGTAGCCGTCGGAGAGCGACGCCCTCCCCTCGATGCCGAGCTCGCGGATCAAGGCGGCGTAATCGCCGCGCAGCGGGCCGTCGCCCGCGATCAAGAGCCTCACGTCCGCACGCTCCCGCGACAGGGCGGCGAACGCGCGGATCAGGACGTCGAAGCCCTTCGCGGGGACGAACGACCCGGCGCCGACGAAAACTTTCTCCTTCGGACGAATCCCGCGCTCCGCGCGAAAATTCAGCCTGGCGCTCTCGTCGCGCGCATATTTTTTCACATCGATCGAATTATAAACGACGTCGACGAGGGCGGGGCTCACGCCCTGCCTCACGATGTGGTCCTTGGCCCACTGCGAGCAGGCCGTGTAGCGGTCGGCGTCGCGGTAGTACTTCAGTTTATACGCCCCGTCGAGCATGGCGATCGTGGGGACTTTCAGCCGCTTTCCCCAGAAGCCGGCGGTGAACGCGGCGTTCGAGAGCCGTGTGTGGACGATATCGGGCGCGATCCTTCGGAGGAGGAGTGGATACCTCAAATTGGCGGGCGGGAAAAAGGGGGTGAGGGATTTCCACATGAGCGTCTCGACGCCCCGCTCGTTCGCAACGCACTCCATATTGCCGCCTCCCCGGCAGAGAAGCGCCTGCCGGACGCCGCGCCGTTCAATCTCCGCCATCAGGTCGACCCACGGCAGCCGGAAGGAGACATCGGCGCTCTCGATGTAGTGCAGGATTTTCAAATGGAAGCCCTCCATGATTCGTATGCGACACGTCGACACGAATCATTATATCCAGAAGAAACGGGGCCGCGCTGCGTAAAAAGCGCGGTCCCGTCGACTGACTCTATTTCGTACTCGAATCAGATACTACAGCTCTGCGTTAATCCTCGCGCTTGCGAAGCAGCGCCAGGCCGCCAAGCGTCAGCAGGGCCATCATGCCGAAGCCCGCATCGCAACCGCCGCTGCTGCCGCCCGAGCGGTGGCCACTGGCGCGGACGGAGACCGTCTGCGTGT
The DNA here is from genome assembly GCA_031549185.1 of Synergistaceae bacterium. Classification (GTDB taxonomy): domain Bacteria; phylum Synergistota; class Synergistia; order Synergistales; family Synergistaceae; genus JAVBQG01. The sequence goes on from JAVBQG010000031.1 coordinate 1,633, forward strand.
AAGTAATACCATTGTAGATGTAGGAGAAGGTAAACTTGTAATCACCGTTCATCGTCGGCGTGTAGTACACGATGATGTTCGCTGGGTCCACCACGAAGCCGTTGCCGCTCGTCCAGGTGGAGAGCTTCGACAACGGCATCGCCGTGCCATCGGGGGCCGAGACATAGACGCTGACGCTGCTGGAGCTCAGGTTCGCTCTGGTGCCGAAGATGAGCGTCATCAGCTCGTTCAGCTTCATCGTCGTCACCTTGACGCCGTTGTCGTCGTACATCGTGGGCGTCGTGTTGACTATGTTACCGCCACCACCTGACGAACTGACGGTAACCGTAAAGTCGGCAGCCATGGTGTTGGAGCCGCTCGTCCCGGTGAGGATGAACTTCTGCGAGCCGACCGTTTTCGGCGTGCCGACGATCGAGACCCTGTTGAGCGTCGAATCCACCGTCAGAGTGAGGTCGTTCCACGACGTCCAGCCGGTGCCGACGCCGGATACGCCATCCTGTTTGATCGTCAGGGTGGAGAGCGGTAATGTGCTGGTCACGGTGACGCCATCCCCGGCCGGAACGACGGTATTAACCGTGTACGACTTCGCGGTCGGCGTGACGATGATGCTGCCCGCCTTCACCGCGACGGTAAACGAGGCGTTGCTGATGCTCCCCGCCGCACTTTTCGCGATCAGATAGAACGTCTTGCCGCTGTCGAGCGCGTTCGGTGTGCCGGACACGGAGACCGTGCCGACCGTCCCGCTGGTGGGAGAGGTTCTGCTGACGCCGATCGTGAGGCCATTCCACTTCACGGTTTCGGTGCCGGTGCCCGTCGCGCCGGGAACACTGTCAGCCGAGATCACGAGCGACGTAAGCGTCGGAGTTGCAGTCGTCGCCCCCTGCTTAATCACGACCTTGCCGCTCATCGTGCCCTCGTCCTTACTAACAACCCTGGTAAACGAAGAGGGGTCGAGGGACATGGAGTAGGTGGTAGCGGCGGCGATCGAAACGGCGAAGCTTGTCGAGGTGACGGTGCCGGAGTCCGAGGTGGCATTCACCGTGCAGGTCATGTCCTCGCTGACAAGCGGCGTCCCGTCGATATAGACCGTCTTCGCCACTAAATCGGGAGAGAGAACGAGCCCGTTCCAATTCCACTTACCTGTCGTTGTCGTGGACGCAGTACCCTTGTTTCCTGTAATCGTGAGCGTTTTCAGCGCCGTCGTGCTGTGCGTCGAGGGCTTCAAGGAGACCGTCACCTTATCTGCCGTGGTCGCCGGAACACCGACCATCAGATTGCGAGTCCCCACGTCGGCAGACAAGGCGAGCTGAATGATCCGAGCCTGGAAAGTAGGTGTAAATTGCACATTGGTAGCACCGGCGACAGGAATTCCATTATCCGTTCCACCATTTACAACAATACTGCCGTAAATTGGGAAAGTTGTTAAAGATTCTTCCATTGCAGCTGCAACAGTCGCACTTGTAGCAATTTTAAGTTTTGGCTTTTGAACATTCGTCATATCTACAGTGAAATTCACTTTCGTGGGGTCAGGTGCCCATAAATCCATTCCATTGTTTATTACAGTAGAACCGTTTTTTGTCGAGATCGCCGTAAATTTATACTCTGTTTCGGTTATCGTAAGGGGTTCCATTTCATACCCCGTAGAATTTATGCCACCGACAAAAAAATCCTTTACACCGGAAATTGTGGAGGGAGTGATAGTCGTACTCACAAAATTGAGATTAATAGAAGCAGGAGTGGTAGCCCCTGATGTTGAACCAGTTGCGGTAACATCAAATTTTATCGCCCCCCCCCCAGGCGGATTCGGACCTGATAACGTTACAGTACCCGAAATATCGCCACCCGTTGTCGCGGTTAGCGAGCCCCCTGTAATTGCATAGCCAACCAAGGTTAAATCTGTACCCAAATCATCTTCCACCGTTATTGTCACAGTTTCTGAAGGATCAAAACCTCCTCCTGAAATCACGAGCGGAATTTTCACTGTTGGCAAGGCTGAGATTACCTCAGAATAATATACCTTGCTTACTCCCCCAGATATAGCACCGGCGTTTCTATCTGCTACGCTTGTATCGATATCAATGGGATCAAGCGTAGCAACCGCCCAGGCCGCTCCAAACATCACGAAAACCGCGATTAGTGACAGTAGTGACGCGAGAAGAAATTTTTTGCTTTTTTTCACATACATTTCCCTCATGACCTCCTTATATTTTGACTCTCTTTGTAGCCCGCATATATGGAGTTCGCACCACCACCTCTTCCCGTTTTTTGTGTTCCCTTTTCATATATTTCTATCATTTTAACACACCAGAACATCCCTTGCGTCAAGTGACATTGTTGACAATAACGCGAGTCATTCTGAAAATTTAAACACACAAAACCGAGGCCTCTTGTGCGCCTCGGTTTTGTGTGTTGCCTGTTTAGTTTAAATAGTGGCTAAGGGTCGGAGGTTTTTATTACTTCCTCCGTCCGAACGTCGCGACAAACGAGCAGGCCGCGAGAAGGCCCAGGAGTCCGAAACCCGCGTTGCAGCCGCCGCTGCCGCTGCCGGAGGGCCTCGGCCCGCTCTGTTTCACGACGACGGAGAACGCCCAGTCGGCGATCGTGCCGGCCTGCGAGGTCGCGTGGAGGGTGAAGGTCTTGCTGCCCGTCGCCTGCGGCGTGCCGGTCATCGTGACCTTGCCGGTCGCCTTGTTCGCCGTGAGCGTCAGACCGTTCCAATTGACGGTCGTCGGCGTGGCGGAGGGATTCGAGAGATCCTTGAAGGTCAGGCTGTCGAGCGCCGGCATGCCGACCGCGGTGCCGCCCCTGGTGAACGAGATCGTGTGATCCATGGAGCCGACATCCTTGCTGACGACGGCGTCGAAGTTGTCCACCTTCATGGCATAGTCGTCACTCGTCGGCGCCGCATTGCCCACCGTCACCGTCAGGTCGGCGGAGGCGATGATCGCATTGGCGTCGTCGAACGCAACCACGCTGTATACACCTTTGTCCGCCGAGGTCGGCACGCCGGAGAGGACGATCTCCTTCGTCGGCGAGAGAGTTTTGTCACCGGAGACCGAGAGCGAGATTCCGCACGGCATCAGCTTGTTGTTCGCGCGATTTTTCCCGTCGGCGTCCGCGATTTTCAAATACGATATATCCTTGCCCATAATACGCGCAACGACTGGAGACAGCTTGCCGGCGTTGCTGCCGACCGCGATGTCGAGCGAGCTCGGCTTGAGCGACAGCACAGCGGGAAGAACGGAGACGGTGAAAGAAGCGATTTTCTTGTCGGCCGTCACGCCGGCCACAATGGCATTGCCATCGCCACAGACAAGCAGACCATTGTCATTGGGCGGCATCACGTCAAAGGAAACGGGGTCCTGCGGGCCGCCGGTCAGTCCACTGTTGCTGGTATAGAAATACATCCCGGTATCCTGACCGGCCGCATTTTTCGCCGCTTTCCCCTGGACATTGGCAACGCCAGGCCAAACCCAACCTTCGTCATTGAGCTTCTTGCCGTTCTCCAAAAACACCATTCCACTCGCTACTGTGCCCAGCGCCTTGCCATTCCCTGTCGTAAATGCCGCAGTCAGGCCCTTGGCGGTCGCTTGCGTATTGTCGCTGCCCGAATAGTCGGCTCCATCGTACATCACGATATTCGCGGGCGTGACCGGCAGGTTGACGACCACTTTGTTCACGGTGAGTGTGAGCGACTCGCTGTGATTTTTCGTGTCCCTTATAATGATCGTGATATCCTCGGAAACGGGCAGGTTCGCCTCGTTTGAATCAGACACAAGATTGATCTTAGTCGGGTCCGTTAGCGGAGCCGTCTGCCCACCATTTTCGAACGAAACCTGCCAGTGATTCGATGAGCTTGTCACGGTCAGGACATCTTTGTCATTGAAGTTGCCGCCACCGACGGAGAACTGAATCCGAATACCCTTGCTCGTCGTGCCCGGGATGGTGTAGACCGACGTCGAGGCAATGGTCCCGCTCACCACAAACGTCCCGTTATTTGCTTTCCCCAAAGGTTGTCCAGCCGAGGAAGAAAAAACGAGCGGACTCGCCGCCCATGCGGCAGTTCCCAGCGAGATAATTGCCGCGATCGTTGCCAAAAATACAATAAAACACTTTTTGCCGCTCTTACTGTGCATATTCTTCGTTACCTCCTTGCAAAACCGAAACACAAACCGACACCAACAATCCTCTCTTAGTCCCATCACCTCCCCCACACTCCCGATCACAACTCACGAGAGAATAGCACGCTCTACGAACAAAATAATGCGAGCGCGAAAGGAAAAGTGCTTTTTGCACACAAATAAAGCCGGGGCATCTGTTTCGTGCCCCGGCTTTATTTGTGTCAAAACAATACAGATTCGTCTATAGTTGGATTTTTATTTTCTTTGCGCGTCTTATCCTCTGCTGCGCTTGTTGACCGCAACAAACCCGCCGACGGAGAGAAGTCCCAGCAGGGCCATCAGGCCGACGCCCGCGTCACAGCCGCCACCACCGCTGCTGCCGCCGATGGGCTCAGTGCAGCGAACTGTAATTTCCTGGTAGTTCGTCAGTTCATCGTCGTACTCGTCCGTATAGACGTACTCGAAGCGGAATACATAGTCGCCGGTCATGAACGGCTGGCTGTTGACGGCGATGGTCATGGTATTGGCCGAATCATTGATATCACAGCGATACCAGCCAAAGCTGGAACCTCCGCCACCGTGCGGGGAAACCGTGTACGGGCTGGGCTGAGGCTGTTGATTCACATTGATCCAAGCTTCCTTGGGAATCGAGGAAGTCGGCAGCCTGGTGAGCTTCGCAAAAGTGTTATCGTTCGGCTCCTTGACGTAAACCCTGATTTTACTCCCGTCCATAACGGCGCTCGAATAAAACAGCAGGTCGTACTTCCCGCCGACGTTGTAGCGCGTGTTCGTTCCGACCGTGTTGTAGTATATCAGCTCACTCGCCATCATCGAGACGTTGCCGTAATCCCAGATTCCGATTTTGGACGTGTTGAGCTTGTTGGGGCTGGTCGGCTCCGCCGCCACGATGGAGAACGTACCCGCCATCACATCGCCCGAAGCATTGGTCGCGTAGACATCGACGCTCGTCGCGTCGACAGCGGTCGCAGTGCCACTCACGGTAATCTTTTTGTTCGCCTTGTCGGTGGTGATCGTAAAGTTGCCCCAGGTCGTCGGAGAGACCGTCAGCGTGGTGAACACATCTGAGGGTGCGGTGATCTCGATCGTCCTCGTCCTGGGTACGCCAATGTAAAAACGAGCCACGTCCGGTGAAAGAACCAATGCAGCCCCGGTGCTACCGCTTGTATCTATTGTAAAAGCATTCGTCAAGACTTCGATTGTACCGTCGGGAGATTCCGCGTAGAGAGAGAACGTTTCCGACGCCCCTTTCGAGGCAAAGCCTGTCACGGTGACAGTTTTGCCGTTGGGATCGGGCGTGATAGTCAGGCCGTTCCAGCTCGTCACGGCAGCCCCTGTGCTGTCGCGAACTTCCAGCTTGGTAAGGGAGAAGGAAGTTATAACGGTATCCCCGGCCTGAAGGCCTTTAACAGATACCACGTTGTTGCTGGTAAAAGATGTCCCAACAGTCGGCTTTAGAGTTGCAGGGGAAACGACAAGCGACAGATCCTTCATCGTGGGCGTAATATTAAACACAACGAATGCGGGGGTATTGAACGAGTCTTTTCCCGTCAAAGTCAATATATTACCGGGCACGACGGGGCCTGAGAGTGTGAAATTTTGCCCCGTGAATGACTCCCCTGTGGGGTTGAGGGCGACATCTTTCGTCTGCAAATTGTCTATCCGCCAGTTCGCGTCATCAAGCGAAAGTGTGACCGGAGAGCCATTAGGCCCATACCCACTTCCGCTTACAGATAAAATCTGGAAAGAGGTGATTGGCGTCGGTTTAGTATTGTAGAAAGCCAAGCCGACATCCCAGATTGTCCCATTCCCACTCGTGTCCATTTTACTAAGTACACTATCCCCGGAAATGACGCCTATTTTAAGCTCCGTCGCCGCCATCGCCGTTCCCGTTATGAAAAAAGCCGCCAGAAGCGCGAGGAACAGGGCAAAAATTTTACTCCTTCCGAACTTCACATACATATAAATACCTCCCTCTTTATTGTCGTCCCGGTTTCGCGAACGAATCGATTATACCCTACACTTACGAAACAGTACAAGAAAAATCTTAGGTCCCTGTACCCATTTCTTTTGATGTCGACCGGAGGTCGGCCTGAAAAAATTTTCCATTTGCGGATACGCAGAGCAAATCGCGTGGAAGACGGCTTTTCTGTTTCGGGGAAGGCGGAGCCGCGAGCCCCAGCGACCGATCGGTCCTTTCTTGACATCTGCATCCTAGCGGTTATAGTTGGATGAAACAATTTCAAGTCACCGGACAACGGGAAGTCGGTGGAAATCCGACGCGGTCCCGCCGCTGTGAGCCCGACGAATCGGCAACGCGACAGCCACTGGAGGAAGATTTTTCCGGGAAGGCGCCGAAGAGGACGAGGGCGAGCCAGAAGACCGACCCGGCGACACGAAAAAACAGGGCGCAGTACAGGTGAATACCCGCGAGGACGGGACGGCGCATTTTTTAGTGATGTGCTATGGACGACCCTCAGGATGAGGGCGTCTTCTTTTTTTGTTTTCGGGAGGGATCCTGATGATCAGGACGATACGCAAACGGGACGGAAGGCATGTGGAGTATCACAGATCGAAGATCGCGATCGCCATCGGCAAGGCGTTTGCGGCGACGGGGGAGGCCGACGTTCATCCCGCTTCCCGCGAAGAGGAGTCCACGGCGGAGCGCGTCGCGCGCGCCGTGGAGGAGCGCCTCGAGAGCACGGGGCTGATCTCGCCCTCCGTCGAACAGATCCAGGACGTGGTCGAGGCGGCGCTGATCGACGGCGGTTACATCACGACGGCGCGCGCGTATATCCTCTACCGCGCCGAGCGCAGCCGTATCCGCGAGATGAACACCGGCCTGATGAAGACCTACGAGGAGATCGCCTTTAAAAGCGCGGTCGACTGCGACATCAAGCGCGAGAACGCCAACATCGACGCCGACACCCCCATGGGCACGATGCTCAAGTACGGCTCGGAGGGCGCGAAGAAGTTCTACGAGATGTTCGTCATCGACCCGCGATTCGTCGCCGCGCACCGCGCGGGCGACATCCACATCCACGACCTCGACTTCTACACCCTCACGACGACCTGCTGCCAGATCGACATCGCGGGGCTCTTCGAGGACGGCTTCTCCACCGGGCACGGCGTGCTGCGCGAGCCGAACGACATCGCGTCGTACTCGGCGCTCGCCTGCATCGCCATCCAGAGCAACCAGAACGACCAGCACGGCGGACAGAGCATCGTCAACTTCGACTACGGCATGGCCGCCGGCGTGGCCAAGACCTTCGCGAAGCGCTACCGCAACGCGCTGCTGACCGCCTTCGAGCTGCTCATCGCGCAGGACAGAGGGGACGAGGTCCGCGCGGTTCTGGAGGGCCTGAAGCTGCAGGGACAGCAACCGGCCCTCGTGGGCGACGCGTATATGGCGGCGGAGAAGACGGCGTTGATGCAGACCGGCTTCGCGGAGGAGCTATGCCGGACGGCGCAGGAGTTCGCCTACCGGCATGCGGCCGCCGACACGGCGCGGGCGACCTACCAGGCGATGGAGGCGCTCATCCACAACCTCAACACCATGCACTCCCGCGCGGGCGCGCAGACGCCCTTCTCGTCGATCAACTACGGCACCGACATCTCGCCGGAGGGACGCATGGTGATGCGCTCGATCCTGCTGGCGACCGAGGCAGGCCTCGGCGGCGGCGAGACGCCGATCTTCCCCATCCAGATCTTCCGCGTCAAGGAGGGCGTCAACTTCAACCCCGGCGAGCCGAACTACGACCTCTTCCAGCTCGCCTGCCGCGTCTCGGCCAAGCGGCTCTTCCCCAACTTCGCCTTTCTCGACGCGCCCTTCAACGCGCAGTACTACGTCCCCGGTCGTCCGGAGACGGAGGTGGCCTACATGGGCTGCCGCACGCGCGTACTCGGCAACGTCTACGACCCGTCGCGCCAGATCAGCAACGGGCGCGGCAACCTGAGCTTTACGACGATCAACCTCCCCCGCATTGCGATCAAAGCGCGCGGCAACGTGGCAAGCTTTTTCACGGAGCTCGACGGGAAGATGAGCCTCGTGATCGAGCAGCTGCTCGAACGATTCCGCATCCAGTGCGGCCGGCGCGTGCGCAACTACCCCTTCCTGATGGGGCAGGGCGTGTGGATCGACAGCGACAAGCTCGACTGGAACGACGAGGTCGGTGAAGTGCTCAAACACGGCAGCCTCTCGGTCGGCTTTATCGGGCTGGCGGAGGCGCTGAAAGCCCTGGCTGGCGCACACCACGGCGAGAGCGAGCCCTCTCAGACGCTGGGGCTCGACATCGTCCGCTTTATGCGCGAGCGCCTCGACCGCGAGGCGGAGGCCAAGGGGCTGAACTTCACGCTGCTCGCCACCCCCGCCGAGGGCCTCTCGGGCCGCTTCGTCAAGATGGACGCGCGTGCGTTCGGCGAGATCGAGGGCGTCACCGACCGCGACTACTACACGAACAGCTTCCACGTGCCCGTCTATCACGAAATTGGCGCCGCGAAGAAAATTTCGGTCGAGGCCCCCTATCACGCGCTGACGAACGCGGGGCACATCACCTACGTGGAGCTGGACGGCGACCCGTCGCAGAACCCGGAGGCCTTCGAAGCGATCGTGCGGCACATGGCAAAGTCCGGCGTCGGCTACGGCTCGATCAACCACCCGCTGGATCGCGACCCCGTCTGCGGGTACAACGGCGTCATCCGCGACCGCTGCCCCAAGTGCGGCCGCACCGAGGGCGACGGCAACCCGAACTTCCAGCGGATCCGCCGCATCACCGGCTACCTCGTCGGCACCGTCGAGCGCTTCAACAACGCCAAGCGCGCCGAGGAGCGCGACCGCGAGAAGCACGGCCTGTCCGGACTCCCCGCCGCGTAGCTTTTTATGAGGATACAGGGGATCGTCCCCGAGTCGATCGTCGACGGGCCGGGGGTGCGCTTCGCGGTCTTCGCGCAGGGCTGCCCGCACGCTTGCCCCGGCTGCCACAACCCGCAGACGCACGACCCGGCGGACGGATACGAGATATCGGCGGATGACCTGATCGCCGCGCTGCGGGAAAATAAGGAGGGGAACCCGCTGCTGGCGGGCGTCACCCTCACGGGCGGCGAACCCTTCCTGCAGGCGGCGGAGCTACTGCCCTTCGCGCGCGAGACACGCGCTCTCGGTCTCTCGCTCTGGAGCTATACCGGCTATACGCACGAGGAGCTTCTCGCGCACGGTGACGACGCGCAGCTCGCGCTCCTCGCGGCGACCGACGCGCTGGTCGACGGCCGCTACGACGAGACGCAGCGCACGCTGGAGATCCCCTTCGTGGGAAGCCGGAACCAGCGGGTGATCGAGAATCCGGGGGGCAGGTCTTTGTAGGGCAAGAGCTCTGCCCTTGCCCTACCTCACCCTCCCCCAACCCCTCCCTCTCCGCTTCGGAGAGGGAGGGGAGCAAAACGAAACAAACACCCTCGCCTTTCTCCCCCTCTCCGCTTCGGAGAGGGGGTCGGGGGTGAGGTCACGAGGTGACCCCATGTACAGACAGAACCTGAAAATCTTCCTCGTATCCATCGCCGCCATGATCGCCATCGTCGCCTTCTACGCGCTGCCGCAGAAAAAAACCGAGCAGCCCGCCGCGCAGGCACAGGCTGCGCGGCAGCGCATCGTCTCGATCACGCCGGCCGGGACCGAGATCCTCTTCGACCTGGGCCTCGGCAACCGGGTGGTTGCCGTCACCAAGTACTGCAAGTGGCCGCCCGCGGCGAGGACGAAGCTACAGCTCGGCGACATGATGAGCGTCAACCTCGAGTCGCTGGCGGCGACCTCCCCCGACCTCGTCGTGCTCTCGAACATGAACGGGACCCTGCGTTCGCAGGTCGAGAAGATGGGCTACGCGACTGTCTCGGTGAACCAGGACAACTTCGGCGAGATTTGCGACTCGATGCTGCGCGTGGGCGAGGTCTGCGGCGTGCGGGAGGCGGCGGAGAAGCGGGTCGCCGAACTGAAGGAGGCCGTCCGCGCGGTAGCCGCGAAGGCAAAGAAGGGCGCCCCTGGGCCGCGCGTGCTGGTCTGCGTCGGCCGCGATCCCGCCGACACGGGCATGAAGGCTCTCTACGTCGCGGGACCGAAGTCCTTCTACCAGGACCTGCTGCGGGAGGCGGGCGCGGAGAACGCCTTCACGCAGGACGTCCCCTACGCGCAGATCTCGCGCGAGGGCCTGCTGCGCGCGGACCCCGACGTCGTGCTCGAGCTGATCGGCGAGAGCGGCATGGGCGCGGACATGCCGACGAAAAAAATTCTCGCGCCGTGGGAGAAGATCGCAGACCTGCGTGCCGTGCGCGACGGGAGTGTCGCGGTCATCCGCGGCGACTTCACGCTGCGCGCGGGACCGCGCTATCCCCAGGTGCTCGACGCCTTCATCCGCGCGATCCACGGCGGCGAGCGGGAGATCGACGGAGAGTAGCCGATGCGCGAAGAGCCCGCCGAGATCCTGAAGATCCTCAAGATATCCGGCCTTTCCCTCTCCCTGGGCGGCACGGAGATCCTGCACGGCGTCGACCTCGAGATCGTGCAGGGCGATTTCGCCTGCATCATCGGCCCCAACGGCGCGGGCAAGAGCTCGCTGCTCAAGTGCGTCGCCGGCATTCATAGGGACTACCACGGCCGCATCGTGATCGCGGGGCACGCGGCCGAGGAGCTGCGCGCGAAGCACGCCCGCGAACTCGCACGTCGCGTCGCCTACGTGCCGCAGAGCGCGCCGCAGGACCTGCCCTTCACCGTGGCCGAGTTCATGGACATGGCGCGCTACCCCTGGCGCGCGGTCGCCTCGCGCGCGGAGGACGAGCAGGCCGTGGCAAGCGCGATGGAGATCACGGGCATCGCCGACCTCGCCGGGCGCAAGATGGGCACGCTCTCCGGCGGCGAGCGCCAGAAGGTGCTGATCGCCTCCGCCATCGCCCAGGAGACCGAGATCCTGCTGCTCGACGAGCCGACGACCTACCTCGACTACGCCCATCAGGTGGAGACCACCGAGCTGATCACGCGCATCAACCGCGACCGCGGCGCCACGATCGTGGCGGTCACGCATGACGTGAACTTCGCGCTGCAGGCTGCCGGCACCGTGCTCGCGCTCGTGGCCGGCCGTACTCACTGGAGCGGGCAGCCGATCGAGCTGCTCGAGCCCGGCCGGCTGCGCGGCATCTACGGCGTCACCTTCGAACAGTATTTCGCGCACGGCAACGACGCGTACCCCTTCGTCGCACCCGTGGGGAGGGCGAACGCGCGATGAGGCGCGTCCCACTCTCCCTCCTCTTTCTGATCGCGGTGCTCGTCCTCTTCGTCACGCCGTGGATCGGGATCGAACGCATTCCCCTTTCGGCGCTGGGCGACCCCGCGAGCCTCGACGCGAAGATCTTCTGGCAGCTTCGCGTGCCGCGCGTGCTGCTGGCGTGGTGCGCCGGAGCGACGTTCGGCATCTGCGGCATGGTCTTTCAGGCCCTCTTCCGCAACCCGCTCGCTGAACCGTCGCTGCTCGGCGTCTCCTCCGGCGCAGCGCTGGGCGCGGCGACCGTGATCCGGATCGGCCTCGGCGCGACGGTCGTCGGCGCGTTCGCGATCCCGATGGGTGCCTTTCTCGGCGCGGTCATGGCGGTAGCGGTCGTCTGCGGCCTCGCGCGCCTGACGAGGGGCACGGGGGACGCGGCGCTCCTGCTCGGCGGCGTCGCCATCAGCTCGCTCTTTTCCAGCCTCATCATGATCTTTCAATATACAGGCGGAGCGGTCGAGACATATCACCTGCTCTCCTGGACAATGGGCGGCATCCGGGTCACCGGCATGGGCGAGGGCCTTCGCGCGCTGCCGTCGCTCGTCGTGGCGCTCGGCCTCGGTTTCGCCTTCGCCCCCGAGCTCGACCTGATCACCTGCGGCGACGAGATCGCGCGCACGCGCGGCGTCCGCCTCGAGGCGGTCCGCAACGTCCTCTTCGCGGGTACGTCTCTTTCCGTAGCGATCGTCGTCGCAAACTGCGGACCGATCGCCTTCATCGGCCTCATGGCCCCGCATATCGCGCGGATCGCGATCGGCGTTTCCCACAGGCGCCTCGCCCTCGGCACGACACTGGTCGGCGGTACGATTCTACTGCTCTGCGACACCCTCGCAAGGACCATACTGGCGCCGGCCGACCTGCCCGTCGGTATCCTGATCTCCTTCCTCGGCGCGCCTTTTTTCCTATGGCTTCTGTTCAAACGGCGTAGCGCATAGTGCTTAGAGAGGTTCCTCCTTTCTGCTCTCCTCCCGCGGACCGTTCGGAAGTATCCTTTAGCCAGTTTCAGGACGGTCAGGAGAAATTAAAGGACGTCGGAGACAACGCGGGAAAAGATCTTTTTCGCAGCGACGCTGCTGATTTTTTCTCCTGTTCGGCTCCTGTTTGACTCATCGAACGCCGTAGATCGATCGCAGCAGTCTGGGAGTATATACCTGAAACATTGCAGTGGTGGGACAGGAACCGGCGGGGAAAAATCAACAGCGAGAGAGGCGGAGCTGATTTTCGGCTCCGCCTCTTGTACGTTGCGCAAAAGAACGGAACGCCTACACTATCCGGTAACGGACATCAAAAAGGAGGTCGCGGAAATGCTGAAGGTGAAGGTGTATTTCGATCTGATCTGCCCCTACTGCTACCTGGGGCGTGGGTTCTGGATGAAGATGCAGGCCGAGTACCCGGTGGAGACGAAGTGGACGCCATGGGAGATCCACCCCGAGGCGCAGCCCGGCGGAGAACCGCAGCGGCCGGAGCGGCTCGCGTCGATGCGCGCGAACCTGCCGAAGCTCTCCGGCGGCATTCGCGCGTTCAGCGCCGAACCGAACCCGGTCGCCTCGAACTCCCACAACGCGCTGCTGGCCCTTGAGTTCGCTCGCGCGAACGGCAAGGCGGACGACTACATCGAGCGCGTCTACCGCGCGTACTTCGTCGAGGGCGTCAACATCTCGGGAATCGACGAGGTCGTCCGGCTCGGCGCGGAGGTCGGCCTCGACACCGAGAAGCTGCGGGCAAGCGTCGCCTCCCGCGAGTACGAAGCGGTTCTGACGAAGAATGACCAGGATGCCGAGGCGATGGAGCTGGAAGTCGTCCCCTCGTTCGTGCAGGGTGGGAAACTCGTGCTGCAGGGCTCGACGACGATGAACTTCGAGGAGTTCCGCGAAAAGTATCTGAAGGCCTGGGGATAGGCACTGCAATCGTAGTGTTTGTCGGGGCTGCCCACAGCCACGCCTGTGTTTACGCGACGATGTACGAAACGGGAGGTCGTGGGCGGCCTCCCCTACCGCCCCCCCCACAAACGAACCTCTCTCGCCCCCTTCTTTCATCGGCAGCGCCCCCTTGTTGACATATATTTTTATCAATGTTAGCATGCATATGATGAAATCAAAGCTCGAACGGTGGCCGGAGGTGCAATATGAAGGACAGATACATCTACCCCGCGTTTTTTTGTTATTGCGAAGATGGAACGATCGGCGTGGCCTTTCCGGACCTTCCCGGCTGTACGGCGCAGGGAAACGACGAGGAGGACGCGCTCCGGATGGCAAAGGAGACGCTGGCCATGCATCTGTGGGGCATGGAGGACGAAAAGGATGAGATACCGCCGCCGACGCCCGTCCTGGCGCTGGATCCCGAGGACGATCAGGCGATCGCCCTGATCGACGTATGGATGCCGGCGGTCAGGGAGAAGATGAACAACAAGGCCGTCACGCGGGCGGTCACGCTGCCGCGCTGGCTGGATGTCAGCGCCAAGGAGGCGAGGCTTAACTACTCGCAGGTCTTGCAGGACGGCCTCGTCAGGCGCCTCGGCGTCACAAAGACCCCGAAGACGCCCCGGGCCGGGCGAAAAAAAACGGGCGCGTAAGCGAGGAGGAACTGGATGATGGGCTTTATGCAGTACATGCACGAGGGCGGAGCGATCATGTGGATCATCCTGGCGCTCTCGGTCGTCGGCGTCGCGATCATCGTCGAAAGGATGCTCTTCTTCGCGGGCGCGTCGACGGACGCGGAGGCGCTGGAGCTCGCCTTTGGACGCGCGATCGCCGAAGGGGACCTCTCGGCCGCGCGCGCGGCAGCCACGGGGAAGAGTTCGATGCATCGGCTCTTCAGCGCCGCGTACGCCCACTGGATGATCGACCAGGAGAACCTGAAACTGCTCGTGGAGCAGCAGATTCGACGCGAGCTCTATCGATGGGAGCGCAACCTGCCCGTGCTGGAGATCATCGCGCGGGTGTCGCCGCTGCTCGGTCTGCTCGGCACGGTGCTGGGAATGGTGCAGATGTTCGAATCTCTCCATGTGGGCGGATCGACCAGCGCGCAGGCGGTGACCGGCGGCATCTGGAAGGCGCTCTTCACGACGGTGGCGGGCCTCACGGTCGCCATCCCCGCGATCATCGCGCATGGCATCCTCTCCGGCCGCATCGATAAAGAAGAGGAGAAGCTGGAGCGCGGGGCCGACTTCCTCCTGCGCGAGCACTACAACGTCGGCGACCGGGAGAGCTGACGTGCCGCGCGGAGCCAAGAAAACGGGACGGCGTCGCAGGGGCGCGGAGATCGACATCACACCGCTGATCGACGTGCTCTTCATGCTGATCATCTTCTTCGTGCTGACGACGGCATTCGTACAGGGCGCGGTCGAGGTGGATCTGCCGCGCGGGGAGGGCTCCCCGTCGGACAAAAACCCGGTGGTCGTCACCGTCGCCAAGGACACCTCGCTGCTTTGGGCCGGCAAAGCGGTGTCCCACGCCGACCTGCCGGGCCTTGTGCGGGAGGCCGTGGCGCGTAGCGAGGATATCCTGCTCGCGGGCGACCGCTCGGCGCCCTACGGCGCCGTGGCGGAGCTGCTCGACGAACTGCGGAGGCTCGGCGTTCCCTCCGTCGGCATCGCCTTCGAGACGACGGGACAGTGAGCATCGACCGCCGACTCGCCGTCGCCATCCTGTTGAGCCTCGCGCTGCATGCGGCGTTGATCTCCCTATTGCCGTGGCGCGGCGAGGAGAAGCCGCGCGAGCGAAAGGTCATGCGCGTCTCCCTGCAGGCAGCACAACCGCAGAAATCACAGCCGGCTCCGGTCTCCTCGCCTCAGCCAGCGCCAACGCCTCGGCCGCTTCCCCCCAAACCGAAGACGGAGCCGCCTGCACCGAGAACGACTACCCCCACAAAGCCCGCCTCCAAACCGGAAAAAACCGCGACACGCGAGCCACGGCAGGAAAAAACGGAGACCGAAAACACCGCCACGGACACGAACGAGCCGATTCGGGAGGCATCTGGGGCGATGGGTGGCGCGGAACCCGACTCCCCGGGGGGCTCCGCCGGAGGGAATGCCGCCGCCTCGCAGGGACCGTTCGGCATCGTCGACGTCGACAGCCTCGTCGTCACAAAAAAAATCCTCCCCGATTATCCCCTGATCAGCCGCAAACGCAAAGATCAGGGGACCGTGGCGCTGCTCATCGAGATCGAAGACGGGCGCGTCTCGTCCGCCCGGGTCGAGCGCAGCAGCGGGCACGCCCCTCTAGACGAAGCGGCCCTCCGCGCCGTCAGAGGATGGCAGTTCGACACCTCGAAGTACGCCGGAAAAATCACCGCACGTGTACCGATCACGTTCTCTCTGACGAAATAGCAAGGCCTCCCCCTCGGCCCGCTTCGCACGCCGGTCCCCCTCGAATCGAGGGGGACGAGGATGCTTTTCGTTGCATTCTGCCTTACGGCTTGAAAATATTTTTGCGAAACGGCCCCGGCGCAGCAATCACAAAACCTGAAAAAATCAATATCCTCCTCGGCCCCCGCTTTAGGGGGGCTCGGCCCGCAAAAAGCGGGCCGAGGGGGAGGCCCTTGATGCCTCGGCACCAATTTGCACTTTTTACGCAAGCGAATGTAAAATGCGCCATTATATACTGATTCATCTTTTTCCTTTTACACATTTCACACGAACAGGAGGTCTTAATGGTCATGATGGAAACGATTATGCGCTACAACGGCATCGTCAACGGCTTCGTCTGGGGGCCGCCGATGCTCGTGCTGCTGGTCGGCACGGGCATCTATCTCACGTTCCTGCTGGGCATTCCGCAGGCGCGCTACTTCGGCATCGTCTGGAAAGAGGTGCTCGGGCGGAAAAAACGCGCGCAGGCGACGGGCGACAAGTCGATCTCGTCGTTCGCGGCGATGGCGACGGCCATGGCGGCCACGGTCGGCACCGGCAACATCGCGGGCGTCGCGACGGCGCTGCACCTCGGCGGGCCGGGCGCCATGATCTGGATGCTCTTCTCCGCCCTCTTCGGCATGTGCACCAAGTTCAGCGAGGTCGTGCTGGCCGTCCACTTCCGCAAGAAGGACGAGCACGGCGACTGGCGCGGCGGCACCATGTACATCCTCGAGCACGGCGCCGGGCAGAAGTGGCTCGCCGTTCTCTTCGCGCTCTTCACCGTGCTGGCGTCGTTCGGCATCGGCGCGGCCGTGCAGGCGAACTCGACGGCGGAGGCGCTGAGTCTAGGCTTCGGCGTCGGACATATGTACAGCGGCGTCATCCTGGCAATCCTCGTCGGCCTCGTCATCATCGGCGGCCTCAAGAGCCTTGCCACGGTCACCACATATCTCGTACCCTTCATGGCGATCTTCTATATCATCGGCTCGATCATCGTGCTGGCCCTGCACATCTCCGCCATACCGGAGGCGATCGCATGGGCATTCCGCTGCGCGCTCGGCGATCCGATGGCGATGCCGGGGGCTATCGCCGGCTGGTCGGTCAAGCAGGCCGTCAGCAAGGGCATCGCGCGCGGCGTCTTCTCCAACGAGGCGGGCCTCGGCTCCGCGCCGATGGTGCACGCGACGGCGAACGTCGACCACCCTGTTCGCCAGGGGCTGTACGGCATCTTCGAGGTCTTCGTGGACACGTTCGTCATCTGCTCGATGACCGCGCTCGTGATCCTCTGCACCGGCGTCCTCACGGGACGGCCCGACCTGACGGGCGCTCAGCTCTCGCTGCAGGCGTTCGAGCTCGGCATGGGCCCGATGGGGAAATACATCCTCTCGATCGGCCTCTCGCTCTTTGCCTTCACGACGATCCTCGGCTGGTACTGGTACGCGGAGACCGCGTCGACCTATCTGTTCGGCATCTGGTTCAAGCCCGTGATGAAGCTGATCTGGATCGTGTTGATCATCCTCGGCGCGGCGGGCAGCCAGATCCTCGGCACCGCGGGCGACGCCTTCCTCGCCAACCTCTGGGACATGGCCGACACTCTGAACGGCCTGATGGCCATCCCCAACCTCATCGGCCTGCTGCTGCTCTCGAAGGTCGTTCACAAACTGGTGAAGGAGTTCGACGCGAAGCGGAAGAATGGGGAGATCGAGATTTAAGAGCGCTTGAAAAACAAAATTGTTGCCCGGCCGAGCCGTTACTCGACCGGGACTTACAACCCAGGCCTTAGTGAGTAAGCAGCTTGCAGAGAGCTTTCACGAGCTCCCGGAAAAGAGTCGCGATAAACAGCAGCGACTCTATTTTCTTTTTGCGTCGTTTCTTGTTCATCAGATCATCGTCATTTTTCCGCGCATCGATTCATTATGTTTATCATCTGGTGGGCGGGAACGCCGAGCGAGATCTCTCGGGAATTTGCCCGGCAATCCGCTGGACAAACGAGGCCGTCGCGTATAAAATCGATCCACAATCGAATAGTTTCATCTGTTCCGGTGAATGGGAATCCGGTGTAAAACCGGGGCGGCCCCGCCACTGTAATCGGGACGAAACCGCAAGGGCCACCGTCTGGAGCGGGAAGGCGCGGGAGTAGGACGAACGAGAGCCAGGAAACCTGCCGGAAACGTTTTGAGCCGTTGTGCGCGGGCACTTGGCCAATCGGATTGAACGATCTGGTTGACTGAGGGAGAGGCCGAACGCGGCTTCTCTCGTTTTGTTTGGCGATGGAGATCAAAAGAGGGCGTGCCACTGGCGCCGCAAGTTTCAACGACGATACGAATGGGGGTAATCCTTTGAAAAAGAAGCTTCTTTTGCTAGGTACTCTTTTTACAATTGCCGTTCAACTTCTCGCAGGCGCCGCATGGGCGGACGTAGCCTTTTCGACGTCCGACTACACGAACGGAACGATCGGCACCGTGGGCAGCACATCCGCCATCACGGGCGACAGGGCAACAAACTTCGGTGGAGACACCGTCGTCTTCCCCTTTGCGGCCGGCGACAGACTGTTGGCGGCGGACCGCAGCAGTGCCGGCACGGCAGACGACAGCGTCTATATCTACGACCCGGCCGACCTCTCCAAACCGCTCAAGAACACGACCTGGCCGGGCGCGCGCAACGTCTACGGCGTGGAGCAGGTGGGTTACTACCTCTACGTCGTCTGCTACACGAACGGCAACGTCCTCAAGATCGACACGCGCGACTTCACCAAGACCGCCGAGTACAAGTTCGACAACAGCGTGCTGCCCGCCGGCTATACGGCGAAGGGCGTCTCCATCGCACAGCTTGGCGGCACGCTCTACGCACTCTTCATGGTGAGCGACACGGGCTATCCGCCAAGCTACCAGCAGAGCCGCCTCGTCAAACTGAGCACGGACCTGATGCAGCTTGCGAGTATGCAATTGCCCGAAAACGCCCATACCGTGACGACGTCGAAGGGTCAGCTCTACGTAGCCAGCTGGGGCGGCGTGCAGGACAACAAGGCGGATGCCTCGAAGTCCAAATTGCTGGCGATCAACACAGCCGTCATGGGTGAGGCCGAGGTCTTCAACGGCTCCGACATCGACGGCGGACAGATCGCGGCGATTCGCTTCGCACCAGACGGAACGGCGCTGATTGCGACTCACAGATACGACGCGAACTTCAACACGACGGCGCGGATCTATCGCCTCGACTCCGGCCTCGTGGCCAGTGACAAAAAACTATTGAAGACGCTGGACGGCTGGTCGACGACCATCGTCTACGACGGCGTCACGGGGTACTTCTGGATCTCGAACGCCAACGGACAGAACGGCCCGGATCAGCTGCTGGCGTTCGACAGAAGCACCGGCAATCTCGTCAAGAACTTCAGCGCCGCGGATCTCGGCGGGCCCGCCTACTTCGTGGCGCCGGTCTACCGGTCGTCCGCCACGCCGCCCGGCTCCTTCTCGATCACGCCTACGAACATGGCGCTTGCCACCGGCGAGACGAAGAACGTCCTCGTCACCGGCGGAACCGTGACATGGACCGTCGCCAACGCGGCGATCGCGAAAGTCGAACCAACGAGCACCACGGGCTTCTACCACGTCACGGGGCTGGCCGAGGGCACGACGACCATGACCGCGACGCTGGACTCGGATCCGACCCAGACGGCGACCCTCACGGTGGCGGTGAGCGCGTCCGGCGGTGGTTCGAGCGGCGGCAGCGGCGGTGGCGGCTGTTCGACGGGCACCCTCGGCGCCATGGGCCTGCTGCTGATCTCCACGTTCTTCGCAACACGCCGTAGATGAAAAAACAACCTCACCCCCCCGGCCCCCCCCGCCGCTGCGGAGGGTGGGGCGTAAAAAAAAAAAAGCGCTCCGTCCCTGGTCTGTTTTTGGAGACCCCTCCGCAACGGGTCGG
>JAVBQG010000034.1:0-28860 GCA_031549185.1 Synergistaceae bacterium
CTCCCCCTCTCCGCATCGGAGAGGGGGCCGGGGGGTGAGGTTTGCTCCACAAAAAATCCTGGAGGTGGTTCTCATGTTTCGTAAGGTCGGTTTGATTCTCTCGGTTCTCTGTATGGCTCTCGTGTGTTTCGCTGGCGTCGCGTTCGCGGCGGAGGCGGTGGTCGTCGACGTAGGGGCGGATCTGCCCGTCGTCGAGGTGGGGAGAGCCCAGCGCGTCGTGGTCCGGGTTCTGCTGGAGCCGGGCAGGCCGGCGGTGAAGAAGCGCGTTCCCCTGGCGGTGGCGCTCGTCCTCGACAAATCCGGGTCCATGAACTCGGACGGCAAGATCGAGAACGCCAGGCGCGGCGCGGTGGAAGCGCTCAAGAAGCTGAACGCGAAGGACATCGCCACCGTCGTCGTCTACGACTACGAGGCGTCCGTCCTCGTCCCCGCGAAGTCCGCCGGCGACAAGGCTCCCTTCACGTCGGCCATCTCCCGCGTGCAGGCCAGCGGTTCGACGGCGCTCTACGACGGCGTGCAGACGGGAGCGAAGCAGCTTCAGCCCTTCGTCAAAGAGGGATACGTGCCGCGCATCGTCCTGCTCTCGGACGGGCTCGCGAACGTCGGTCCCTCGACCACGGGCGAGCTGGCGGCGCTGGGCCGCGCGCTGGCCGGGCGCGAGGTGACCGTCACCACCATCGGGCTGGGTCTCGACTACAACGAGGACCTCATGACGGCGCTGGCTTCCGAGAGCGGCGGCAACGCCTACTTCGCGAAGACGGCCGGGATGCTGCCGGACATCTTCGTGCGCGACATGGACGACGCCCTCTCTCTGACGGCGCGCAAGGTCCGCATCACGCTGACCTGCAACGGAAACGTGAGGCCGGTTCGCGCCATCGGGCGGGCGGGGACGAAGAAGGGGCAGACGATCGAGGTCTCCATCGACAACCTCTACGGCGGCGAGAAGTACGCGCTCTTCGAGATCGACGTGCCGAAGGGCGACAAGGAGTCCGTCCTCGACGCGATCGCCGTGAAAGTGGACTACGTAGACGCGCTCTCTGGCGCGAAGGGCACCGCCAAGGCCCCGCTCAAGATCGCGTACACGGCGGATAAGAAGAAGGTCGCAGCAAACCGCCAGGCGGAGATCGCCGCGCAGGCCGAATTGGCGAAGAACGCCGAGACGCGCGAGGAGGCCGTGAAACTCGCCGACGAGGGCAAAACGAAGGAGGCCTCCCAGCTCCTCAAGCAGCGCGCGCAGGAGTCGAAGGGAGCCGCGGCGGCGGCGCCGGCGGCAGTGGCCCCGCAGATGGAATACGACGCGAAATACTTCGAATCGCTCGCGGACTCCGTCGAGTCGAGCGGCGGAATCTCCAACGAACAGCGCAAGGAGAACGTGAACGAGGCCTACAAGCAGAAGAACCAGCAGGCACCCGCGCCGTCGGAGAAGAGGAAGAATTAGAGATCCGGGATGAGGTAGAATAGGGGGACAAAAGAACTCCCTCCGACCGCCTTCGGCGGCCACCTCCCTCCAAGAGGGAGGCAGAAGACACGTACGCAAGCACGTGGTTTTCTTTCAGGGGTATCGATTCTTTAGGGACATCCAAAGAATCGATACCCCCGGCCAAAAATCCGGCGACATCCAGGCGTCTTTTGCCTCCCTCTCCGAGGGAGGTGGCAGCGCACAGCGGCGACGGAGGGAGCTTCCCGGAGGTGAACCGATGAAACTATCGCGCGGCGTATTTCCCCTCTTATCGATCTTCGTGCTGGCGGTGCTCGTTCCGAGCATCGCCCTCAGCCTTCTCGCGCTCCGGGCCGCCGAGCGGGAGTCGATGTACGTCGAGCGCCGCCTCGAGGGAACGCTGCTCGCCGAGGTCGACCTCGCCGCCCGGCGCGTCGAGGAGCTGACGAACGAGATCTTCGCCGAGCTGCAGAGAGACTCGTCGCGCGCCAACCCCCTCGCGGACGTCCCCTTCACGCTGAACGGGGGCCGCCTCGTCTCGGAGGGCAGCGGGCCGGCGCGCGAGAAGTTCATGATCGCCTTCGGAGCCTTTCTGCAGGAGGGCGCCCGCCTGCCCGTCTACGACAGCATCGCCCGCGTCTACCGCAAGGAGATGGGGGCGATCGGCGACGAGAGAGCGCAGGCGGCCGCCCCCTACGCGAGCAGGCCCGGCGTCTCCGCCGCCGCGAAACCCGACAGGGCAGCCCCAGCCGCGCCTTCCGCCAGCGCACCAACCCCTGCGGAGACGAGTTCTCCCCCCGACGCGAATATGGAGGCCGAGACGGCCGCGAATGCGCCGATCCTTCTTCAGGAGCCCCAAGAGGCACGCCCGACCGCCAAGAACGGCGCCGGAAGCATGCGGCAGGCGACGAAAAGCAAGATCGCGACCGACTCCGCCGTGCGCGAGGAGGCCTTCAACCAGGCCTCCATGGAGGGCTTCGAGATCTCCAAGCGCAACGTGGCCCCGCAGAGCCAGGGCGCGCTCGCGGCAACGACGCCGGACGAGCGCTCCGAGACCGTCTCGCGCGGGCGAACGTTCGAGGAGCTGCAGCGCGAGTGGGACGGCGGGCTACTCCCCCGCCTCTCGGACAACGGGCTCGACCTGCTCTTCTGGACCAGGCGCCCGGACGGCGAGATCACGGGCTGCAGCGTCAAGATGAGCGCCCTGCGCGAGCGCATCGCGGGCGCCATTCCGGACATCTACTCCGAGGTTCGCATTCTCACCGTGCTCGACGAATCGGGCGCTCCCGTCGCCGTCCCCGACTCTCTCCCCACGCCCGCGCCGGACTGGCGGCGGCCCTTCGTGGCGCGCGAGATATCGCCGCTCCTCCCTCGCTGGGAGGTCGGCGCGTGGCTGGCCGATCCGGCGCTCTTGACGAGCCGCGTGCACTTCGCGCAGGTGACGGTCTGGGTGCTGGTGGCGATCCTTCTGCTCGCAATCGTCGTCGGAAGCGCGCTCGTGCTCTGGATCCTCTCGTCGGAGATGCGGATCGCCGCCCAGAAGACAACCTTCGTCGCGAGCGTCTCGCACGAATTGAAGACACCCCTGACGTCGATCCGCCTCTTCGCCGAGCTGCTCCTCTCGGGCCGGCAGGAGAACGAGGAGCGCCGGCGCGAGTACCTGCGCACAATGGTCTCGGAGGCCGAGCGCCTCTCGAACCTGGTCGACAACGTGCTCGCCTTCTCGAAGCGGGGGAACGGAAAAGAAAAACACGCGACGCAATCCCTCTCCCTCTCGGAGCTGGCGCGCGACACCGCCGAACAGCTCCGGCCACACCTGGAGAAGGGTGGCTTCGCGGTTTCCTGCGCGTGCGATTCCCCGCTTCCGATCCAGGGCGACCGCGAGGCCCTGCGGCAGGTGATCATGAACCTGCTTTCGAACGCCGAGAAGTACGCGGGAGAGGAGCGGGAGATCTCCGTCGCCTGCCATGAGGAGGGCGGCTTCGCCGTCGTCGCGGTCGCCGACCGGGGAATCGGCGTGAATCCGAAGTTTGCGGAGAAAATTTTCCAGGAGTTCTTCCGCTGCGACGACTCGCTCGCCGCGCCGAAGAACGGCGCCGGGCTGGGACTGGCCATCGCGCGCGACATCGCCCGCCGGCACGGCGGAGACGTGGCTTACGCGCCACGCGAGGGCGGCGGCAGCGTCTTCTCGCTGCGCGTGCCGCTGGGGTGAGGGCCTCCCCCTCGGCTTGCTTTGCGCGCCGATCCCCCTCTAAAGAGGGGGACGAGGTGGATATTGATTCTTTCAGGTTTTGCGATCGTTGCGCCAAAACCGTTTCGCAAAATATTTTCAAACCATAAGGCAGGATACAATAGAGAAACACCCTCGTCCCCCTCTTTAGAGGGGGATCGACGCGCAAAAAGCGCGTCGAGGGGGAGCCGACACCGGGAGGGATCCACATGAACGAACGCATTCTGCTCGCGGAGGATGACCCCGCGATCCTGACGGGGGTCTCCGACCTGCTCAGGCTGGAGGGATACGACGTCACAGAGGCGACGGACGGCGAAGCGGCGCTCGCCCGCTTTCGCGGCGCGCGCTTCGACCTCGTGCTGCTCGACGTGATGATGCCGAAGGTGAGCGGCTACGACGTCTGCCGCGCGATCCGGCGGGACGACCCCGTGACGCCGGTGATGATGCTCACCGCGAAGGGACAGGAGATCGACAAGGTGATCGGGCTCGAGCTGGGCGCGGACGACTATATCGTGAAGCCGTTCGGCATGGCGGAGCTGCTGGCGCGCGTGCGCTCGGCGCTGCGCCGGAGCGGCCTCGGACGGGGTAACGGGGACGGCGGAGAGACCGCACCGGAACCGAAGGCGCCCTCTCGGCTCGAACTGGGCGACGCCGGCGTCGACTTCGAGAGCATGACCGGCCGCCGGGGAGAGGCCACGTTTTCGCTGACGCCGAAGGAGAACGACCTGCTGCGCCACTTCGCCGCCAACGAAGGCCGGGTCGTATCGCGCGAGGAGCTGCTGGAGACGGTCTGGGGCATCGACGCCGACTGCGACATCACCACGCGCTCGATCGACCAGCACGTGGCCCGCCTGCGCCAGAAGATCGAAAAAGACCCCGCGAACCCGAAATTCCTCCACACGGTCCACGGGGCGGGGTATCGGTTCGAGAGAAAATAGAGCCGCCGTCAGCCCGCATATCGCCTTTTACCCCTGTACGCCACATTTTCAAAGGCGTACCGCGCGATTCGCCTATCTCATCCCATATTAAAACACTCGAATTTTCAGTCAACCTATCATTCATCGTCAATATGATTTTCTTTACAAAATCATATTGACATCTATAGATTTTTTACATAGTATAGTTGGTGCAAAACCTCCAATAGAATATTTAAATTTTTAACCTTTATTTCAAGGGGCCCTACGATTTCCTGTGCTCCGAATGGATGTCGTCATGTCAAATTTTAGCGAGAGGAGGTATGAAAGATGAGCGAGTTCTTGCATGGTCTTGATCAGAGATTCAGGAAAATTTTGAGAATTTTCCTGTGCGGATGTATTACGACCATCGCCTTTCTGATGGTCTTTCAGGTTTTTTTGCGATACGTATTGCAAATGCCGATCCATTACGTCGACGAAGTTCTGACGCTGTTGGCCATTTGGCTTTACCTGCTGGGAGGAGTCAGCGCCTCCGCGGACGAATTACACATCAACGCCCGCATACTCGAGGTCTTTTCCAAAAAAATCCGTTTCATCGCTGGCATCCGGTTGATCTCCGCGACGATTTCGATCGTCGTCATCTCATGGTTGACCTACTGGGCCTATTTCTACTTCGAATACACGATCAGCAAGGGAAGAACCAGCCTGATCCTGCACTATCCGATGCCCTTGCTGGAAGCACCTATGTTCTTTTGTTTCCTGATCATGATCGCGTACGCCGTGAAAGAGTGCTGCAAGTATTTCAAGATATTCAAAGACAACGATACGAACGGGGTTGAACTGTAAGATGGATATCGCGATCATTGCCATGATATGCCTCACCCTCTATCTGTCCGTCGGGGGCCCGCTCCCCTACTGCTTCGGCCTCGCCCTGATGGTGATGCACTTCGGCGCGGGCGTGAGCATGCAGGGAATGCTGATGTACGGGCTGCAGCAGATACAGAGCCCGGTCCTCCTCTCGATCCCTCTCTTCGTCTTCGCCGGCGGCCTGATGGGAAACAGCGGCATTGCGAAAAGCCTTCTCGATTTCGTCAACATCTTCGTGGGGAGAATCAAAGGAGGGCTCGGCGTCGTATCGGTCGTCACCTGCGCGATCATCGGGGCCATATCCGGAAGCTCCCTGACAGGCGTGGCGGCGATCACACCTATCATGGTCCCGAGGATGGTGCAGGAGGGATACCCGCGGGGCTTCGCCACCGCCCTCGTGACCTTCTCGTCGGTCCTGGGGCTGCTGATACCGCCGAGCATCTCGATGATCACATACGGCTGGGTCACGGAGACCTCCATACTCGCATGTTTTCTTGCGACGCTCGTGCCAGGGCTGATAGTCGCCTTTCTCTTCTCCGTTATCAACCTGTATCTGGCGAGGAATTTCGAGATGGAGGTCGGCGAAAAAATGCCGACGGCGGAGAAGCTAAAGAAGGCGAAAAGCAGTTTTCTGAGCGCGCTGCCCGCTCTGATGATGCCGGTGATCATCCTCGGCGGCATCTACGGCGGCATCATGACAGCCACGGAAGCGGCAGCGGCCGCCGTCGTGTATTCGATCCCCGTCGGGTTCTTCGTGTACAAGGGGCTGACGCGGGAGAACTTCTATCTCTCCGGATACGAGAGCGCCACCACGGTCGGCTCCATCATGCTGATGATCATGATCTGCCTCTCCCTGGGCCAGACGTTCGTGATGCTCGAGATCCCGGAGGCCATCTCCAATTCGATCCTGAGCATATCCGACAACAAGATACTGATCCTGATCTTCATCAACATCATCTTCATCATCATGGGGATGCTCGTCTCCGACATGGTCAGCCTGCTGCTGATCGTCCCCCTGATCTTCCCGCTCATCCACACGATCGGCGTCCACCCCGTGCACTTCGGGGCGATCGTCGGCGTGAATCTCGCGATGGGCGTCGTCACGCCGCCGTACGCCTCGGTCCTCTATTTGGGAATCCGATTGGGCAAGAGCACCTTCGAGGACACGATCAAGCCGCTGATGATCCTGCTCCTTTTCGGCTATCTCCCAGTGTTGATTCTCACGACGTATATACCCGCGCTATCCCTTTATCTGCCGGGGCTGCTCCGGTTGCTGTAAGCAAGTAAATCCATGCACCGCACAACATATTAAACAGGAGGTAGTGAACGTGAAGAAATTTGTCGTACTGCTCTGCGCATTGTGTTGCCTGGTAATGCTCTCCGTTGGACCGGCCAACGCCGCCAGCTGGCGTCTGGGACATGGGAGGCCCGTCGATTCGCTGCTCGACAAGGACATGAAGGCTTTTGCGGCCGAGGTGGAGAAACAGACCGAGGGGCGGGTCAAGATCAAAGTCTACCCCGCCGGTCAATTGGGCATGAACGAACAGATGATGGAGCGCGTCTCCATGGGCTCGATCGAAATGGTGGCGGGATACCCGAACACGCAATTGGAGCCGAAGCTCGACATCTACTGCCTGCCGGGGCTTGCGAAAAGTTACGGTGATCTTCGAAAAATATTCGTGACCGGGTCGCCGTACATGAAACTTCTCGCCGAGGGATTCGACAACCTCGACACACACGTTCTCGGCTCGTACATGACCGCCGCGCTCGTCGGCATGTCGTTCAAGACGGACCCGAGGGGCGTGCCCGATTTCAACGCCAAGAATCCGGGAAAGATCCGGGTTCCGGGCATCAACGCCTTCCGTTATACGGCGGAGGCCGTCGGCTATCTGACGACGCCGCTGCCCTGGGCAGAGGTCTTCACCGCGCTCCAGACGGGCGTCATCGACGGCGTTTACGGAGCCGCTGCAGAACCGACGTACTTGCAGTTGAGAGACGTCATCAAGGCGTATCTGGCCCTCAATATACAGGCCGACATGTTCTTCCTCCTGGTCAACAAGGACATCTTCAACCGGTTACCGGAAAAAGACCGGGCTATCGTCTCCAAGATCGCGAGCGACTTGGAAAAATCCCGGTTTGCCAAAGCGGAGCAGGAGCAGGCCCTGTGGGAAAAGCGGCTCTCCGAAGCCGGGATAAAGGTCTACCGGCCGTCAGCGGAACAGAGCACGCAACTGCAAAAGAAGATCCAAAAAGAGGTATGGCCCAAAATCGCCCAGCAGTTCGACAAGGCTTATTTCGACAGAGCGATGAAGGCTTGGTCGGATTCGATGAAATAAGTGACATCAAAAATATTCCGGAGGTCTGAAGACATGGCAATGAGAGACAGCAACATCGCATATATCGAATCGCGGGATGTGTTTCTTTCGGGGGCCGGGCTCGGCGTCATCATCGTGGACGAAAAATACCCGGCGTTTCCGGGAGACGTGAGAAACCCCAGCGCCTATCCGTACCCGGTGCAGTACGAGATCGCGAAAGACCTGACGATCCAGAAGCTCGTCAGGGAGGCGAACCAGGACACATACCTGCCGAACGTCATCGCCGCGGCGAAAAGGCTGGAGGAGATGGGTTGCCGCGCCATCTTCGGCGAATGCGGATATTTCGCCTATTACCAGAAGGAAGTGGCCGCGGCCGTAAATATCCCGGTCTTTCTCTCGAGCCTGCTCCAGATTTCCTGGGCGCAGTCCGTCGTCGGCCCCGACAAGATCGTCGGCATCCTCTGCGCCTCCAAAGTGTTCATGCAGGACAAACACCTGGAGAGCGTCGGGGTGAAACTCGGAAGCAACTATGTCGTGTTCGGCGCGCGCGACGACGGCAACTGCCCGGAGCTCGGCCTGCTGTGGGACGAAAGAACCCGGACAGGCCCCCCGCGGTGCAATTTCAAAAAAGCGGAGGAGGAGTTCATGGCGCGCGCGCTCGAATTCTACAACGCCTACCCCAATATGGGCGCCATGATCTTCGAGTGTACAGGTTTCCCGCCCTTCGCGAGAGACGTGCAGCGCGTCATCAACATCCCGATATACAGTTGGAGCACGATGATGGACTACGCATACTCGGTCTGCGTGCATCGGGATTTCTATGGAAACGTGTAAACGCGTATAAAGGATCGGAGTGGACGATATCATGAAAAAAATAGCGGTTTTAGGAGCGGGAAATTCGGGCAAAGGGCTGGCGGGGGACGCCGCCGTCGCGGGGCACGAGGTCAGACTGTGGGAGGACGCCGCCTTCGCGAACAACATCGCGGCATTGAAAGAGACGAAAAAGATCAAGGTATACGGGCTGCAGAACAACGTCAAGCAGTTCAAGCGCGACGGCATCGGCGAGCTCGCCGTCGTCACCACCGACATGAAGGAGGCAGTCGCGGGCGCGGACATCATCGCGGTTTCGGTCGTCTCGCACGGCTTCGACAAATTGTTCGAGCAGCTCGTTCCCTGTCTAGAGGACGGCCAGGTCGTCACGTTCTTCCCCGATAACTACGCCTCCTTTATCCTTCGCAAAAAAATGCGCGAGGCCGGGTGCGACAAGAAGGTCGTGATCGGAGGGTGGTCGAGCCTGCCGTACGGCGCGCGGGTGACGAGCATCGAGGGCATCAACGAGGTCTTCATCGTCTATCGCGCCGTCAGCCTGCGCGGCGACACACTGCCAAGCAGCGACCGGGAGACGTTCTTCAACGCCATGCGCGAATTCGCCTGCATGGACCCCGTGGACTTCCTCCCCGGGGATACGATGCTGGACGTGAATTTCTGCAATGTCAACCCCATCCTCCACGTCCCGGCCGTCCTGCTGAACGCCGGCGCAATCGACAACTGGGGCATCATCGACCCCGTGGGCGACAAGAACGAGTATTACAGCATCTATCGCCACGCCTTCTCTCCGAGCGTCTCGAATGTGCAGTACGGCATCTATTTGGAGGAGTGCGAGATGGCCAAGAAATTCGGTGTCGGAATCCAGCATTACGACAAAGAGGTCTTCTTCTCCCGGCTCAGCATCCTCGGCCCGGAATTCATGGGCGACGGCTTCATCACGCCGTTGGAGGAGAACATGCCGGACTGGTACCGGATGCAATACTTCCCCGGGGCGAGGTTCACCGTGCAAAATCGCTACGTGACGGAGGACATCCCGGTGGGGACGAAAATCTTCTACGAGCTGGGGAAACGTGTCGGCGTCGAAACGCCCCTGATCGAAAGCATGATCGTGCTGGGGAGCGCGGTGAACGGCGTCGACTACTTCAAGGAAGGCTGGAATCTGGATAAATTGGGAATCGAGAAGATGAACAACGAAGAATTGCTCGATTATCTTCGTTATGGTAAGATTTAGAAGCCGGGATGCCTGTACGGCTTAAGGTATAGGCGTTCGACGAAACATAAAGCACTGGCGATCTCACGTCAAAACAGCTGTCGCTCCGCATCGTTCGGAGCGACAGCTGTGACACTCTTAAAGTGGGGCGAACGACCGTGACAGACGCAAAGAAGACATTCCTCGACTTGTTGCAGGAATATGCGGACAGGATGACGAAAAAACAGCTCGTGCTGGCCGATTATATTGTGGCCAACTACAGGCAGGCGGCGTTCATGAACACCAAAGAGCTTTCGAAAGCCGCCGATGTCAGTGAATCCACTCTGCTACGGCTCGTCGACACCATGGAGTTCACAAGGTTCGCCGACTTTCAAGCGGCGCTTCAGGATCTTGTCTGCTCGAAAATCTCGAGCTTGGAGATGTTCCACAACCCGGATACGGACAAACAACACATCCTGAACCATATTCTCTCGCTCGAAAACTCGATCATGCTGGACATGGCCAGCAATATCGACTTGACGACATTCGACCACATCGTCGAGCAGCTCAACGTGTCGAAAAAAGTCTATATCGTCGGGTTAGGCGTGGACGAGATATACGCGCGGTATTTCGTCAGGTTTTTGCGGATGCTGCGAAATGACGTCGTCATCATCACGCCGGAGTCCGAGTCCAACGTGTTCAGCCTGATCGCCGAGGCGGAGGAGGACAGCGGCAAGTCGGTCGTGATCGTCTATCACTTCCCTCGCTATCACAGGCGCACGTACGAACTCTGCAAGCTGTTCTCGACGAAGAAAATCCGCATGATCGGGATCGTCGACAGCCTCATCGCCCCCATCGTACCGTTTCTGGAGTCCTATCTCCTCGTGCCGACGCGCTATCTCACCCTGATCGACCCCACCGCCGCCGCGATGACGCTGACTCATGCGCTGCTCACCGCGCTCATCAAAAAGAATCCATGCTTCTACAAAAAAAGGATGGAGGAGTTCAACGACTATTCGAGAATGATAGACAGGACAATTCGAAAGGACCTTCAAGTTCCGTTCAACTTGGACTCGGAAGTGCTGTCGTAAACGCGGAGTACGCAATATACATACGAAAGTGCGGGGTATCGGTTCGAGAGAACGAGGGCTTGAGGCGAGGTCGCCATAAACCTCCGCTTGTTATTGATAGCCATGCTCTCTGACACTTGTCCTTTGCTGCCCGCTTCGATATCGCAAATACAGCAGGAACGCATTCACAAGGTGTAAAATGACGACCGAAGATGTAAACAACGCGACGAGCATTCCTCCCTGCGCAAGCGTCAACACCCAAACACTTCTCATGACATTGGCCAAATATAGAAAGACGCCGATATTGACCACCATCCCGAATAATTCCGGCAACCGGTTCTCTCCTGTTACTTTTCTCGATGCAAACAAGATACAAGAAGAAATCAAGCAGATTCAGTTATCGCGCGCCCATTCCAACGCTTCATCGACCATCGCCGCAAGGTCCTCTTCGCTTCTGTCGGCGTTGGGGACCTTGATCTGTTCGGCCGTCATCTCGAAGATACAGGACCGGACGGCTTCCTCTTCATTGTTCGGCATGAACGTGCACATTTGTGCCTCCTTTATCCTCCCATGGGTTGAGGGTCTCGAGATTGGGAAACTTGAAATCGACGACGTTCCTCGTGACCACCGTCAGCCCGTGGACAAACGCAGTCGCGGCAATAAGCGCGTCCCGCTCGGCGGACGGGTTTGGAACATGCAGCGAGACGCACCTGCGTGCAACGCCAACATCGACCGGCAGGATTCGCCCTTCAAAAGCGGGCAATACATGGTCCTCCAGCCACAAATGGGGCAGCCTTCCCTGCCGCGCGTCGCGCCTCTCAATCTGCAATACCCCTTTTTCGATCTCCAGAATGGTGATCGCCGACAGAAAAAGATCCCGGGCAATGACGTTTTTCGCCCAGGCTACGACACGCGCTTCGGCCTTGCCTATGGACTCTTTTTTCAGCTCGGAAAGGACATTGGTGTCCAGTAATTCAGATTCTATTTCAAATAGCCCGTTTTGCGTAGGGGCGCACAGCGTGCGCCCGCCAAGAAACATGATTCTTTCAGGATAAAATTGGCGAACACTGTTCGTCCCTACGATAATAACAATCGTATTGATTTAGAATCAGAATAAATACATCAGGAAAGATCTGCCGTGCAATACAGCTCACCGGACAAACGCGGCAGATCGAAGTCGATAGGAGAGAAGTACATGCGTCAGGTGTCCGCGCTCTGTGATATAGACCGGGCCCTTTCGAGAGGCTCTTTTTGCACGTCCTGTGTCCTGGTTGAACTCTCGGCTGGTCAACATGGTAACGGTCATCAGGATCATCTCCCTTTGTAGATATGTCACTACAATCTGAAAAAGAAGGTCAAGAGCGAAAAGGGGCGCCCTCATCTTCTCCGCGCCGCGCAAACCCTCCTCCCCGTCACTCCTTCACGACGGTCGTACCGGCGATCAGGTCGTGCAGCGCCCGTTGGTCCTTGCGAAAGGCGAAACCGGCGTCCACGAGGAAAACGGCGGCGCCGAGCCAGACGTTCAGATACAGCGCAATCAGCCCCACGTAGCAGAGGCTCCAGCGCAACGCGGCGATCTTCCACAGCGGGACCGGGAATCCCTCGCGGTCGGCGATCCTGACGCGCATGGCCTTTTTGCCGAGCGACTGCCCGTCGCGATTCAGAAAGTAGAGATTGCAGCCGGCAAAAGCGAGCACCATAAGCGCCAGTACGACCCCTGCGGCGATCGCCACAATCTCCAGTTTGAAGAACCGCAAGGCCGGCAGGGCCAGGTAGACCAGGATGAGCGCGGACAAAGCCGCGAGGTTGATCATGAAGGCGGCGAGACGAGTCTCCCGCGCGGCGAGCACCGGCGCCTGCGGCGCGTCGGGCGTTTCCGGCCGAGCGCCCTGCGGTTCTACCGGCTCGGCGACGGGAGGGACGGGGGACGGCGTGGCCTCTGCAGGCGCAACGGGGGCCGGCTCGGATACCATGGGAGCCTCCATGCGCACCGCGGCCTCGGATACGGGCGCGGGGTTCTGCTCCAACTGCGCGAGCTGGGACAACAGCAGAGCGCGAAGCGGCTCCACGGGCGCGGCAACATCGCCGGGCGGCGTTGTAGGGGCGCACAGTGTGCGCCCACCCACCTCCGGCAAAACCGCGTCTTCCTGCGGGCGAACAATGTCCGCCCCAGGGAAGGGCATCTCCTGCGCGGGTTGCGATGATGGTTCAATGATCGGAACGGGTTCCGGCTCGGGAACCGGCTCGACTACCGGGGCTGCTTCCGGCTCGGGAGCTTGAACGGGCACAGGCGCGGCTGTCGGTTCGAACGTCGTATCCGGGGATTCGACGGCCTGCTGCGGCTCCGGCTGCGAGGACAGCGGCTCGACGACCGGGGCGGATGCCGGCTCAGGTGCTGGGGCAGGCAGGGGTTCAGGCGCTGAAACTGCCGCCTGAGCTTCGCCCGTCTGAGGGTGCACCGCCAGTTGAACCGAAGGAGAGAGAAAGGGGGCGAAGAGCGCCCCCGGGATCTGCACGACCGGAGCCGCTCCCCGCGGCGGAGTGAAGCTCCCGGCGAAGAGCGCCGCGAGCTCCGTCTCTCCCGCTCTCACCCAGCCGCTGGCCGCGTTCTCGGACAACGGGCTCCAGACAAGCGTGTCGAGCGCGATCTCGCCGCGCCGCGCCATCTCCCGCAGCTGTTCCTCCCCAAACGGGCCCTGGGGTTGCCCTGACAGTACGCAATGCCATTCCTTCATACGAGTGTTTCCTCCTTCCGGCACGCGCTACGCCTCTACCACGATCGTGCCGGCCAACCAGTCGTGCAGCGCCCTCCGGCTCTTACCGAAAACGAGGCACGAGTCCAGAAAAAAGACCACGCCAAGCGCGATGGCCAGCTTCAGCTGTAAATTCGGCGGCAGCGTGACCTCGTTCAAAAAACCCTGCGAGATGACCGCCGTAAAGCCCAGCGCCGCGAAGAACGCGATGTAGACGCCATTTCGAAGAATCACGATCCTCCAGAGGGGCGTCCTGCTGCCGTCGACGTTGGCGATCCGAATGCCCATGATCCTCTTGCTGACGGACTCGCCGTTCCGGAACAGGAGCCAGAAGTTGATCGTCCCGTAGACCAGAAAGGCGCCCAACGTGGCTGCGAAGACGCGGATCGCCAGCCCCGTCGACTCGCCGCGAAGCAGGAGGATCGGGGCGGCCATGAAGACCACGCAGAAGGCGACGAGGATCAGGACGTCCAGCACGAAGGCGATAAAGCGCCGGATTCGGGAGGCCGGAAAGAGCCACTCCCCCTGCCAGACGGCCGCCTTCGACGCAGGCTGCTTCAACCACTGATAGTCGAACGCGACGGGGCTCTCGTCGCCTCCCGCGCCGAAAGAAACCGGCGGCTCCGAGCGCGGCGACGGGGATCGCGCCCCGCCCGCGCCCTCGGCGAAGAGCGACGCGACCTCCGTCTCCTCCGCCCTGATCCAGCCGCGCGCGGCGTCCTCGGGAGAGGCGCCGCACCAGACGAGCGTCTCCCCCGTGAGGTCGCCCTTTCGGGTCATCTCCCTCAGCTTCTCCTCGGAAAACGGGCCATATACCTGGCCGTACAACACACAGTGCCACTCTTTCACTTCGACGTCCCTCCGCGTTCCGGGCAAAAAGCGTTCTTCAAGAAGGTTACTGTATCATCAGGGGTCAGAAGGGTAAAGCTACGGGCCCTTGCGGCTCGACCGACTCGCTCAGCGCCTCCCTCACATTTCAAAGCGAATTAAAAACTAATCGAACAAAAATAATAGGGCAAGCGAAGAAAGTTGTCAACGGCGGGAAAAAGCACAAAGGCGAGACAAATTTCGGTAATTTTTAACGAAATGAAGGCTTTTCTTTCACACGTTTGAGCCATACAATAATCGCGACGTTCACGAAACGATCACGGACGAAAAAAGGAGTAGATGCAATGAGTAAGAGGTTTTTTGTACGGGTCCTGTTGTTGGCCGTCCTGCTCGCCCTGGCGGCGGGCTCCGCGTACGGGGCGAACGCGAGGGCGTTCGACGCGAAGGCGTTCGGCCTGCGGGGAAATTACCTGGTCGCCGGGGAGGCGAAGGGCGTCCTCGAGACGGGTGGCAAGGAGGCGCGCGTCCGCCTGATCGCCCAGCGCGATAAGGGCGAGACGTTCAACCGGGCCTTTTTACTGGAGGTGGTACCGCCGGGCGAGAAGCCCTTCATCGTTCGGCTCCCCGAAAACGCCGGGGGTTTCGAGCCGAAAATGGAGCTGAGGCCGTTCACGGTTCGCGGCAACTCCGAAGTCTTCCTCGCCATCCAGACCGGGGGCAGCGGCGGAATCGTGCGCAGCCTGGTCGTCGGCATCGAAAAGAGGCAGGGAAAGACGCTGTACGACTCGGAGACCGTAGGGCTGCCGGAGATTCGCGGAAGATTCCTCGACGGATATAAGGCGGCGATCGGCGTGCGGCCGGGCGGCCCGTTCATCATTCTCGACCTCGTGCCCCGCAAGGAGCTCTACGATAAAGACGGCGTCTACGATCCTCACACCGGCCGCGTCGCAAAACCGGTCGACGTGTGGGGTGGCGGATTCGGCCTGATGGAGGCCGCCGACGTCGATGGAGACGGCCTGTACGAGCTGCGGGGGGTTACCGGACTCAGTGGAGAGTATCACGCCGACAGGGTCGCCCAGGTCGAAACCGTGTTGAAGTACGAGAGCGGAAAGTGGCACGTGGCGAACAACCGCGTCACCCCGGCAAGCGACCTGAAGATCATGAAAGAGAGAAAATTCGACGAAAAATGGCGGGAGCGCCCGCACAAACCCGGGGAGCTCGAGACATCGCAGACAGCGCCCATCGCTCAGTAAGACGGGGGACCCTCCCCCCTCGGCGCGCGAAGCAAGCCGAGGGGGAGGCCCTGCGCCTCTCCCCTACTTTTTGGGCCCTACTCCTTGACGACGATCGTGCCGGCCACGTGGTCGTGAATGGTCCTGCGGTCCCCTCGGAAGATGAAGCACGAGTCGACAAGGAAGAAGATGCTGAACAACCCCGCTGCCAAAGATCCCACGAGGGGGACGTTTCTCAGGACGTTGACGACGATGCTCAAAATAAAATAAATGCCGTACCGGAGTACGATGATCTTCCACAGCGGCGTCCGGCTCCCGTCGACGTTCACGATGCGGATGCCGACCATTTTTTTGGCGATGGTCTGCCCGCTGCGATAGAGGCAGACGAGGTTGAAAATGCAATAGGCCAGCAGCACCAGCGACGCCAGCCCCATGGCGCCGATGCCGGCCGTTATGCTTCCGCGCGCCGCGAGAATGACGGCAGGCAGGTAAAGCGCACTCAAGATGGAGGACAGCACGCACTCCAGCACGAAACCGCAGAAGCGCATGATGCGCGAGGCGGGCACCGGGGCGGCCGGGCTTTGCGTCTGCGGCGTCGGCTCCGCCTCGGGGAGCGCTCCTTCGTCCTGCGGGCTCTGAGTCGCCTGCGCATTCTGCGCGCCGCCCGCCTGCATGAACATCGCCGACGGCAGCCGCTCCATCGAATACGAGTCGGGGTCCTTCTCCCGCGCAGCCTCGTCCTGCAGCGCCCCCTCTTTCTCGGCGGGCGCCTCCTCCCGGGTCGGGGCGGCTTCCCTCTTCTCGGGCGCCGTCTCCTCGTCCGAGAAGGAGAGCTTAGACGGCATGGGCGGCAGGCTCGGCTCCACTCTTTGTGCGCTCGCGCCCGGCGAGAAGAGCGAGACCAGCTCCGTCTCCGACGCCTTCACCCATCCGCGAGCCGCGTCCGCCTGCGTCGATCCGCTCCACACGAGCGTGTCGCGCGCGATTTCGCCGCGTCCGATCATCTCCTTCAGCTGTTCCTCCGTAAACGGCCCCTGCGGCTGGCCGTACAGTACGCAATGCCATTCCTTCACGCGGTATCTACCCCCTGTTTTATCTTTCCGTCCGCGCCGTGTTTCACAGCGCGATATCCACCGTATATTTTTTGACGAAGTCGAACGGATGGTAGGACGTCTTGGCGTCGCGGAGGCCGGGGTCGTTCATATCCTCCTCGCGGTTGACGACTTCGAACTCCGTCGCGTCGCGCAGCAGGAACTCGCGGTTGATGACCTGGAAGGCCGAGTTATACTCCAGGCTCGCCTTCTCGAAGTGAATCATGACGATGTCGTCGCCCGCGTCCTCGGCGATCGTGTAGGCGATGATCCTGCCGTTCACCTCGATCGCGCCGCCGCGAAGCTGCGGCAGCGACTCCCAGTTGCCGAGGATGTTGTGCACGATGCCCTCGCTCTCCTGCTCGATGCTGGCGCCGGACGCGAAGATGCGGTACGACTCGCACCACGCCTCCTGGAACTCGGCGATCCGGGGCAACAGCGCGGGTTCGATCTTCAGATAACTGTACGGGTTCTGCTTGGTGAACTGGTTGACGCGGTTGCGCTTGCGCATGTACTTGTTGCCCGAGAGGTCGGCCAGCTCGCGCACGTTGTGCAGGTACTCCCAGCTGCCGCGGTCCTCGAGCACCTCCATCGCGTCGCCGAACTGCCTGCGCCAGATGGAGACGAGCGCCTCCGGCACGAGGCGGAACTGTACGCGCGAGCCGAAGCGGTCGCGCACGACATCCTCCCAGTCCTCGCGGTTCCACCGGCCGACGGGAGCGAGGTAGTGCCGATCGGGCTTCTCGCCTCGAATCCAGACGAGGCTCCCGTCCTCCTCGAAGGCGAACTGGTAGCCCAGCGCCCGTTCCCAGCAGAGCAGCACGCCGGACGAGTAGTCGGAAGATTTTTGCGGTACTTTTTTCCAGAGCTCCAGATAGGGCTTGATCGCATCCAGGGTGATGGGACTGAAAGTCAGCTTCACGGTGCGCCTCCATGGCGGTGTTCTCCCGCCGTATGATTTCCGTAACTGTACCATAATTCGGATGTCGAGAGAAGGGAGAAAGAAATATATATTAACGACACAAATTAAAGCCCCCGGAAAGGCGATCGATCGGCAGGGGCTCAAAGCGTGAAGGTGTAAACCCTTTTAATTCAGCGTCCTCCCCCCGATCGCCGCCCGCAGGTGCTTCGCCCCGAACTCCAGCGTTTCTTTGAAAAGCGCCTTCGCCAGACGGCTCGTATACCCACCCTCCTTACTGGCCACGACCATCGGCCAGACGCAGTCGGGGCTCTGCAGCGAGAAATAGGCGGGACAGGGGCGGTCGCCCGGGGTGCGGATGTACATCTCGGGGACGAAGGTGAACTCGTGCCCCACGCCGACCAGGCTCTGCGCCGTGTCGATGCTCTCGGTCTCCAGAACGACCCGCGGGTTGATCCCGCGGTCGAGGCAGATGCTCTCGACGATGGAACGCAGCCGCGAGCCCGGATTGGTCAGGATGAAATTCTCGTTCCGCAGGGACGCGATGTCCGCTACGGGAAACATGGCGTTCTTGTACCGGCGCGCCTTGATCGATTGCTCGCGCCCCCGGGGAACGGCGAGCAGGATGCGCTCGTCGAAGACGGTCTCGTAACGTATGCCACGCGAGCGGATCGGCAGGCTCATGATGCAGATGTCGATCGAGCCCTCCAGCAGCATCCTCTCCAGGTAATTCGTGTCGCCCTCGGCCAGCGTGATCTCGATATTCGGGTGCTTCCTGCGAAAGAACGGCAACAACAGCGGCAGCAAGTATACTCCGCGAAAGAGGGGGACCCCGAGGGAGAGACGTCCCGTCCCCGCCTTCGAGCTGTCCTTGAGGCTGCGGCGCATCTCTTCGTTCATGCCGAGAATGCGCGTGGCGTAGTCTACGTACATCTCCCCCTCTTCGGTGAGCACGAGGGGTTTCTTCGCGCGGTCGAAGAGCGGCGCGCCGAGGCTCTTCTCCAGCCGCAGAATGAACTGGCTGAGCGACGGCTGTGCTATATAGAGTTTCCTCGCGGCCCGGGAGAAACTTCTCTCCTCCGCGACGGTCAGGACGTATTTCAGCTCCTTCATGTCCAGGCGGATCGCCTCCGTAAATTATAGGATGAAACCTATATGTAATATGTGAATAGTAATATTGGACAAAGAAAGAGTCAACTGGTACGTTATGGTTCCCATCCGTTATCAGGGTAACGCATCGCGAACGCAACGCGACACAGACCACAAACCAGAAAGGAGGAGATTTTTCCGGAAAGCGCTCTCTGTCCCGCTCGCCCCAGGCTCGTCTCATGAACGGTATCCATCCAGGAAAAGACTGATTGATCGACAGGGGCCTAAAGGATAAAGATCGCGAATTTTTGCGACTCCTTAATCCCAAAACGAAGACAGACGGATGAACGATTTAATCAGCACTTCCCTAGCAAATCACGAAAGGGGAACACGGAAAATGAAAAAAAGATTCTCGATTCTCTTCCTCGCCTTTTTGCTGCTCGCAGCACTCGCGCTGCCTCTTGTCGCCGCGGAGCTGAAGGTCGGCCAGACTTCCGACGTCATCTCGCTCGACCCGCAGAAGTTCAACGACATCCTCACGGCCAACGTCACCCGCCAAATCTACAACGCGCTCGTCAAGGTCGACGCGAAGATGAAGATCCAGCCCGACCTCGCCACGAAGTGGGAGAACCCCAGCGACAAGGAGTGGATCTTCCACCTCCGCAAGGGCGTCTTCTTCCACAACGGGGAGGAGTTCACCGCCAACGACGTAAAGTACACGATCGACCGCATCCAGGATCCGGCGACGGCCTCTCCCGGCGCGGGACACGTCCGCCAGGTGGAGAAGGTCGAAGTGGTCGACAAGTATAAGGTCAAGATCACGACCAAGGTTCCCTTCGCGCCGCTGCTCTACAGCCTCGCCCGCTACGAGCTGGCGATGCTCAACGAGAAGGCCGTGAAGGCGGCAGGCGACAACTACGCCCAGAAGCCGGTCGGCACCGGGCCGTTCAAGTTCGTCGAGTGGATACGCGGCGACCACGTGACGCTCGCGCGCTACGACAAATACTACGAGGGCCCGGCGAAGCTCGACAAGATCACCTACCGCGGAATTCCCGAGGACGCGACCCGCATCATCGAGCTGGAGTCCGGCGGCATCGACCTGATCCCGGCCAACGCGCCCGCCCAGGACTATCTGCGCATGAAGAAGGACAAACGCTTCAAGACCTACGCGACCCAGGCCCAGAGCACGCTCTACGTCTTCTTCAACGTCACCGCCAAGCCGTTCGACAACAAGCTCGTGCGCCAGGCGCTCAACCACGCGGTCGACAAGCAGGCGATCATCGACGCCGTCTATTTCGGCATCGGCAAACCCTCCTACGGCCCCATGTCCCAGGTCATCTTCGGCTTCGATCCGGCGCTGAAGAAGGAGCCGTATCCGTTCGACCCCAAGAAGGCCAAGGAGCTGCTGACGAAGGCGGGCTTCCCCAACGGCTTCGAGTGCACGCTCTACAGCGACACGCGCTCGGCACGCCGCAACGTCTGCGAGCTCGTGCAGGCGTATCTGGAGCAGATCGGCGTCAAGGTCAAGATCGAGCTGCTCGAGCGCGGCGCCTTCCTCTCCGCCTCCTCGAAGGGCGTGAAGGGCATGGGCCTCTCCGGCTGGATCGGCACGGGCGACGGCGACGGCGCGCTCTACCCGACCTATCACAGTCAGGGCGTTGGCGCGGTCAACTACTCGCAGCTCAAGGACAAGAAGCTCGACGCCATGATCGAGCGCGGACAGGCGACTCTCGACCCCAAGAAGCGCATCGCGGCCTACAAGGAAGCGCAGGTCTATCTGAACGACCTGGCGCCGCAGATTTTCCTGATGCAGGAGGACACGCTGGCACTCTCGCGCGCGAACATCGAGGGCTTCGAGCCGTACCCGAACCAGATCGCGCCGCTCTATAAAGTGAACAAGAAGTAGCGACAGAGAGACTAAAGAAAGACGATGTCCCGCTACTTTCTCAAACGGATCCTCTTTCTGATCCCGGTGCTGCTGGGCGTGTCGGTCATGATCTTCTCGATCGTGCACCTCGCGCCCGGCGACCCCGCCGAGATCATGCTGGGGCCCGACGCCACGCGCGAGGAGATCGAGCAGTACAGGGTCACGCTCGGGCTCGACCGCCCGTTGATCGAGCAGTATCTCACCTTCCTGACGAAGGCCCTTCGCGGCGACCTCGGCACGTCGCTCAAGACGCATACGCCGGTGCTGACGGATATTCTCAACTGCTTCCCGCCGACGCTGGCGCTGGCATCCCTCAGCATGATCCTGGCGGTGTTCATCGGCCTTCCGCTCGGCATGCTGGCGGCGCTGAAACAGAACACCTGGATCGACGGCCTCTGCAGCTTCATCGCCCTGGCCGGCTTCTCGATCCCGGCCTTCTGGGTGGGGCTGCTGCTGATGCTCGCCTTCTCGATCGCGCTGCCGATCTTCCCCTCCTCCGGCTGGGGCGAGTGGAACCAGATGATCATGCCGACGATCGTGCTCGCCATCCAGGCGATGGCGGTCGTGGCCCGCATGACGCGCTCGAGCGTGCTCGAGGTCGTGCGCCAGGACTACGTCACGACGGCGAAGGCGAAGGGCATCTCCTATTACCTGGTGCTCTCGCGCCACATCCTCAACAACGCGCTGATCCCCATCGTAACGGTCATCGGTATCACCTTCGGCCATTCGTTGGGCGGCGTCGTGGTGACGGAGACGATCTTCTCCATCCCCGGCATCGGGCGGCTGATCGTCGACTCGATCCGCGCGCACGACTACCCCGTCGTGCAGGGCGGCGTGCTCTTCTTCGCGCTCTGCATCGGCGTGGTCAACCTCATGGTCGACATGATCTACGCCTTGCTCGACCCGCGCATCAAGAGCCAGTACAGGTCGGGATAGGAGGCGGCGCGTATGGAAAACACGAACGTTTCGAAGGACCGCGGCCAGAAGGAGAGCCGCCTCGCCGAAATCTGGCGCCGGCTGCTCAAGAACAAGGCCGCCGTCTGCGGGATGTGCATCATCGTCCTGCTGGTGGTGGTCGCCATCTTCGCCCCCGTCATCGCGCCCTACGAGCCGAACAAGATCGACATGACCGCGCGGCTCTCCGGCCCCACGGCCAATCACCTGCTCGGCACCGACAACTTCGGGCGCGACGTTTTCAGCCGCATCGTCTACGGCGCGCGCATCTCGCTGTACGTCGGCTTCGTGGCGGTCGGCATCGGCGCCCTCTTCGGCGGGGCGCTGGGCGCCATCGGCAGCTTCTACGGCGGCAGGCTCGACAACATCATCATGCGCTGCATGGACATCCTGCTCGCCATCCCCTCGGTCATCCTGGCCATCGCCATCGTCGGCGCCATGGGGGCGAGCCTCTTCAACCTCATGGTGGCCGTCGGCATCAGCTACATGCCGCGATACGCGCGCGTCGTGCGCGCCTCAGTGCTCTCGGTGCGGCGACAGGAGTTCGTCGACGCCGCGCGCGTCACCGGCGCCAGCGACCTCCGCATCATCGTCGAGAACATCCTCCCCAACTGCATGGCCCCCCTGATCGTCCAGTGCACGCTCGGCGTGGCGCAGGCGATCCTGGCGGCCGCGACGCTCTCCTTCCTGGGGCTGGGCATCCAGCCGCCGGACGCGGAGTGGGGCTCGATGCTCTCCGACGGCAGGCAGTTCCTGCGCAACGCCCCCTATCTGACGATATTCCCCGGGCTGGCGATCGCCACCGTCGTCGTCGCGCTGAACCTCTTCGGCGACGGCCTGCGCGACTCGCTCGACCCCAAGTTGAGGCAATAACGCGATGGCAGACAAACTTTTATCCGTATCGAACCTGAACGTCTCGTACAACACGTACGAAGGCAGAGTCCGCGCCGTGCGGGGCATCGATCTCGACCTGGAGGCGGGGCAGACGCTCGGCCTCGTCGGCGAGAGCGGCGCGGGCAAGACCACGACGGCGCTCTCGATCATGCAGCTGGTGCCGAACCCGCCCGGCCGCATCGACGAGGGCCAGGTCGTCTTCGAGGGGCGCGACCTCTGCGCCCTCCCCGAGAAAGAGCTGATGAAGGTCCGCGGCAACCGCATCTCGATGATCTTCCAGAACCCGATGACGTCGCTCAACCCCGTCGTCACGGTCGGCGTACAGATCAGCGAGGTGTTGCGCGCGCACCGCAACCTCAGCGAGGCGGAGGCCATGAAGGGGGCGCAGAAGATGCTGGAGACCGTTCAGATTCCCTCCGAGCGCTTCCGCGAGTACCCGCACGAGTTCAGCGGCGGCATGCGCCAGCGCGTGGGCATCGCCATCGCGCTCGCCTGCAACCCGAAGATGATCATCGCCGACGAGCCGACGACGGCGCTCGACGTGACGATCCAGGCGCAGGTGATCGACCTGATGCGCGAACTGCGCGAGGAGTTCTCCACCGCCATGCTGCTGATCACGCACGACCTCGGCATCGTCGGCGAGACCTGCGACCGCGTCGCCGTCATGTACGCGGGCGAGATCGTCGAGGAGGGCAGCCTCGAGCAGATCTTCTCGAAGCCGCTGCATCCCTACACGATCGGCCTCTTCAACTGCATCCCCGACATCGAGGAGGACGCGTCGAACATCCACCCCATCGCCGGGCTCACGCCCGACCCGCTCGACCTGCCGGAGGGCTGCTGCTTCCACCCCCGCTGCGGCGAGGCAAAGGAGATCTGCAGGACGACCCGCCCCGGCGGCTTTTATAACGAAAACGGACACCGCGTGCTCTGCCACCATTTTTCGTCCGTTTCGAAAGGGGGCGACGCACAGTGAGCGCTAACCCCAAAGAGCCCGTGATGGTGGTCGAGAACCTGAAAAAGTACTTCCCCGTCCGGGCGGGCAAAGTCCACGCCGTGGACGACGTGTCGTTCTCGGTCAACGAGGGCGAGACGCTCGGCCTCGTCGGCGAGTCCGGCTGCGGCAAGTCGACGACGGGCCGCGTGCTGGTGCGCCTGGAGGATCCTACGGACGGGCACGTGCGTTTCAAGGGACGCGACCTCGCCTCGATCAAGGGGGGCGAGATGCACGAGATGCGCCAGCACATCCAGATCATCTTCCAGGACCCCTTCTCGTCGCTCGACCCGCGCAAGCGCATCGGCGAGACGATCGGCAAACCGCTGAAGATCTACGGCAAGGGGAACTCCGCCGAACAGGACGAGCGCACGTTCGACCTCATGGCGCAGG
This sequence comes from Synergistaceae bacterium, assembly GCA_031549185.1. Taxonomy (GTDB): domain Bacteria; phylum Synergistota; class Synergistia; order Synergistales; family Synergistaceae; genus JAVBQG01. Next base: position 23,923 of record JAVBQG010000034.1, read on the forward strand.
TCGGCCTGGCGCCGAACCTCTACAACAAATACCCGCACGAGCTGGACGGCGGCCGGCGCCAACGCGTCGGCATCGCCCGCGCGCTCGCGCTGGGCCCGAGCTTTATCGTCTGCGACGAGCCGGTGTCGGCGCTCGACGTGTCGATCCAGGCGCAGATCCTCAACCTGCTGCAGAAGCTGCAGGACGAGCTGAAGCTGACGTACCTCTTCGTCTCGCACGACCTTTCGGTGGTGAAGTTCATCAGCACGCGCATCGCCGTCATGTACCTCGGTAAGATCGTGGAGCTCTCCGACAGCCTGGAGCTGTTCAAGCACACGCTGCACCCCTACTCGCAGGCGCTGCTCTCCGCCGTACCGATCCCCAAGCTGAACCGCAGGCGCGAGCGCATCATCCTCTCGGGCGGCGTCCCCAGCCCGATCTCGCCCCCGCCCGGCTGCCGCTTCCACACGCGCTGCCGCCACAAAATGGACGTCTGCAGCGAAGCGGAGCCGCCGCTTCTGGACGTCGGCGGCGGGCACTTCGTGGCCTGTCATTTGATGGGGAGGTAAAACGGTCCGCTCCGCGGACGACCTCTCCCCCCAGCCCCCCTCCCCCAAGCGGGGAGGGGGGGCAAACAAGGGCAAAACAATTTTTCTTTAGTTTCTTTATTCTATCTTTCCTTCTTCTCGCCCCTGCTTTTCTCCCCTCCCTCCCCGTTTTGGGGGAGGGAGGGGCCGGGGGAGGGAGAGGTCGGGTTTAAGGAGGCCAACACATGCCACAGACATTCGCAAACGAAATCGCGTCGCGCCACGCGCGGCTGCGCGAGAAACTGGCATTACTCGGGGCGGACGGGTTCGTGGTCTTCAGCGCGGAGTACGACAACCGTCCCAACCTGCAATATCTCACCGGCTTCACCGGCTCGGCGGGCGTCGCGCTCGTCGGCGAGAAGGGCGCGCGGCTGATCGTCGACTCGCGCTACTTCGAACAGGCGGATGAGGAGTCCTCGGCCTTCGGCGTACCCGTGCTGCCGATGGAGGGGCGCGACCCCTGGCCCGCGATCCGCAGAGCGGTCGCGGAGCTGGAGATCCGGCACCTTGCCTTCGAGGAGGACCGCCTCTGCGTGAAAAAATACCTCGGCCTGCGGGAGCTCGGCGTCGAGACGGTGAACGCCCCGCAGATCGTGATGCAGCTCCGCGCCGTCAAGAGCGCGTGGGAGATCGCGCGCATGCGCCGGTCGTCGCGCGTGGCGGCGACGGCGCTCGAGTCGATCGTGCCGCGCCTGCACATCGGCATGACGGAGGCGCAGGTCGCGACGCTGCTGGCGGCGGCCATGCGCGAGCGCGGCGCGCAGCAGCTCGTCAAGGGACACTTCGTCGCCGCCTCCGGGCCGCGCGGCGCGCGCCCGCACGGAGTCTTCTCGCACCGCGTGATCGAGGACGGCGATATGATCACGCTCGACTTCGGCGCGGTCGTGGACGGCTACGTCTCCGACATGACGCGCACGCTCGGCTTCGGCGACGTCCCGCCGAAGATGCGCGAGATCTACGCCACTGTGCTGGAGGCGAACGAGCGCGCGCTCGCCGCCGTCTCGGCGCAGAAGACGGGGGCCGATATCGAGCGTCTCGTGCGCGGCTTTCTCGCGGACAAGGGCTACGGCGAGGACATGCTGCACGCCCCCGGCCACGGCATCGGCCTCGAACTGCACGAGTTGCCCGTGTTCACCCCCGCGAACGGGGAGAAGCTGCCCGCAGGCGCGGTCGTCACGGTCGAACCGGGCGTCTACGTCCCCGGCCTAGGCGGCGTCCGCATCGAGGACGCCGTGGTCGTGACGAATGACGGCTGCGAAGTTCTGACGTATGATTCACCGAAGGAACTGAGAATTTTGGTCTAGAATATAATAGGCAGGAACTGACTGAATCAAAACCCGCGTTCCTTCGCGGACGGGATCAAGCAAGGGAGGTCTTTACCATCAATTACGATCCACACAGCTATCGATACCCCTCGCGCCGCAGCGTCGTCTACGGCTCGCGCGGGATGGTGGCCACGTCGCATCCGCTTGCGGCGGCGGCGGGGCTCGACGTTTTGAAAAAAGGCGGCAACGCGATCGACGCGGCGGTCGCCACGGCGGCAGCGCTGACCGTCGTCGAGCCGACCAGCAACGGCATCGGCGGCGACGCGTTCGCCATCGTCTGGAAGGACGGCAAGCTGCACGGCATCAACGGCAGCGGCCACTCGCCCGCCGCTCTCACCCCCGAGAAGATCAAAGCGGCCGGGATGGACAGCATCCCCCTGTACGGCTGGCCGGCGATCAACGTCCCGGGCGTCCCCGCCACCTGGGCGGAGCTCTCCCGCAAGATGGGGCGCCTGCCGCTGACGGAGAGTCTCGCCCCAGCGATCTTCTACGCGCGGGAGGGCTTCGCCGCGGCGGTGACGATCGTCCACGCCTTCGGTCTCGCGTTCCACAAACACGCGAAGCTCTCCGGCCAGGAGTTCGCGCCGTGGCTGCAGACCTTCTGCCCCGACGGACGCCCCCCACGCGCGGGAGAACTCTATAAACTGCCGAGGCACGCCTACGCGCTCGAACAGATCGCCTCCACGGACGCCCGCTCGTTCTACGAGGGCGAACTCGCGCGAAAAATTCTCGACTTCTCGAAGAAGACCGGCGGCTTCTACTCCGACGACGACCTCGCGAGCTTCCGCCCCGAGTGGGTCGAGCCCATCGGCGTAAACTACAAGGGCTACGACGTCTGGGAGCTTCCGCCCAACGGACAGGGCATCGTCGTGCTGATCGCGCTCAATATTTTGAAGGAGTTCGACTTCCGGGATCACGACGACCCCCTCACCCTGCACAGGCAGATCGAGGCGATCAAGATGGGCTTCGCGGACGCGGGCCGGCATGTGACGGACCCCCGCCATGCGTCCGTGCCGGTACGGGAACTGCTGTCCGAAGGACACGCGGCGGAAAGGCGCGCGCTGATATCCGGCCGCGCGCAGAATTTCAGCGAGGACGACCCGTACAGCGGCGGCACCGTCTACCTCTGCGCGGCGGACGGCGAGGGCAACATGGTCTCGTACATCCAGAGCAACTTCACCGGCTTCGGCTCGTTCGTCGTCGTGCCGGAGACGGGCATCGCGCTCAACAACCGCGCCAGCGGCTTCTCCCTCGACCCGAAACACCCGAACGTCCTCGCGCCGCGCAAACGCCCGTACAACACGATCATCCCCGGCTTCCTGACGAAGGACGGGAACCCGGTTGGCCCCTTCGGCGTCATGGGGGGCTATATGCAGCCGCAGGGACACGTGCAGGTCGTGATGAACACCGTCGACTTCGGCATGAATCCGCAGGAGGCGCTCGACGCCCCGCGCTGGCAGTGGATGGGCGGCATGAACGTGATGGTCGAACCCGGTTTCCCGTTCAACTCCGCGCAAAAATTGAGAAGGATGGGACACCTCGTCACAAGCGCGCTCGACCCCTTCGAGTTCGGCCGCGGCGAGATCGTCTGGCGCAGCGAAGAGGACACGCTCGTCGGCGCGACCGAGCCGCGCGTCGACGGCTGCGTCGCGGCGTGGTGATATCGGTTCGCTGAACGACCCGGCCCCTCTCCGCATCGGAGAAGGGCCGGGGATGAGGTCGCTTCAAACCCGCTACTGCGCGATATCCTTCGCGACGTGCTCCCAGTGAAATATGAAGTGCAGTTCCATCGCCTTGCAGGCGGCGTCGGAGTCTCCTCTGAAGATCGCCTCCGCAATGTCGAGGTGCTCCTTGACGCTCTCCTCCATCCTGTTCCACGAGGGCCAGTCGAGCTCCTTCCGCCAGAGCAGGTACTTCTCGGCCTCGATCGCCTGCATCAGAAAACTTTCCAGGTACTCGTTCTTGCAGGCTTTGGCGATAAATTCGTGAAACCGGACGTCGGTCTGCCTGAACAGTTCCTGATCCCTCTTCTCCCACGACAGCCTGATTTTCTCGCACAGCTCCCTGAGTTCCTGCAGGTCGTTTTTATCCGCCCGCACCGCGACGACGCCCGCCAGCCACGGCTCCATGAAGCTTCGCGCCTCGAAAGCCGCGTACGACCCTCCGCTCATCTCGATTTTTTTGATGAAGCCGATCATGGTGTTCGCCTTGTGGAGGGACGACTCGTCGGGAGGGTTCCGATCCTGCTGCTTGACGGGGAATTCCTTGATGTACGTGCCGTCGCCCGCGCGCCGCTCGACGACGTCGATGATCTCGAGCGCGCTCATCGCTTCTCTGACGACGGAGCGGCTGACGCCGAGGAGGCGGGCAAGCTCCAGCTCGTTCGGCAGCTTCGAAAACAGGGGAAATTCGCCGGACTGGATCCTGTCGATAATTTGTTGAAAGACCAGAGAAGATTTCTTGGGCGAATTCAGATTATCGAACATCTGGATAACACCTCGCTCCTTTTCATGTGAACATGATAACGCTTTTCCCGGGAAAGGAAAGGCTTGACAGTGCAACAGTATTATGTTATATGTCAGACATATAACATAATACTGTTGCTTTTACTGTTTTTTCTCAACACGTCCGCATTATTTGCATAGACTATTCCAAATAATTCAAGGAGGGGAAAAACGTATGGCACGCAAAACCGTAGGAGTATTCAGCGCCTGCAGCTCTTTCGACGGGTACGATCTGGAGAGAAAACTGTTCGAGGGGCACGATGTCGAAATCGTCGGCGTGAACGACGCGGAGGAGTTCGCGGCAAAACGCGGCTCTTTCGACGCCTTGATCCTCACCAACGCCAAGCTGACGCCGTCCGTACTGGCAGACATGCCGAACTGCCGGGTGATCTGCAGGCACGGCCCTGAGTGACTGACACAAATTCACTGGTTTAAAGAGCTAAAAGATCGAGTATAAGAGGACCTTGAAAGATAAGAACACGTTCCAAAGATCGATTATCTCTGGTTTAATAGGTTTGCACACACCAAGAAACCGGAGGAATC
>JAVBQG010000007.1:0-10424 GCA_031549185.1 Synergistaceae bacterium
GGACAAACACCTCCACAACACCAAGACCGCGCTGCTCGAAAAACTGGGAAAGAGTGACGACCCCGACGAAGCCATCCTCCCACTCGATACGAGCAACATTCGAATACTGGAGACAACACTGCATGCGTGAGGCCCGCTACGCTGGCTTTGCAGATTACTCGTGTATGCATATCCTGAGAGTCTCATGTGCGACGCGGGGTCTACGATGCCGCCGGTGTCGGCACCGCGTGGACATGCAACAGTCCTCAGCTCTTCACCCGCGCATTCCACAGCACGCCGGCGATGATCAGCCCCATACTCGCGATCTGCAGGAGCGTCACGCTCTGCGCGCCCCACAACAGCACCGACAATCCCACCGAGAAGATCGGGACCAGATTGATGAAGGCCATCGCCTTGCTGACGCCGACGTATAGAACCCCCTGCTGTTGAAGATAGAAGCCGATGCCGGAGGGAAAGAGCCCCATGTAGATCGAGGCAGCCCAGACCGCGGGTGCACTCCAGACGATGGACTCGAACTGGTAGAGAAAGAACGGAAAGGAGAAGGCGATCGTGACGGTGGTGCAGAAGAAGATCGACGAGACGGCCGAGTAGCGCGCGATGACGCCCCGGTTCCCCACGTTGTAGAGTGCGAAACAGAGCACGCCCGCCAACATGATCACGTCGCCTTTGTTGAAGCGCATCGACGCCAACGTCGCGATATTCCCGCCGGAGATCACCAGCAGCACGCCGCAGAGCGCCATCAGCAGCGCACCGATGCGTCCGGGCGGCAGCGCCTCTTTGCCGCAGAGGGCCGCAATGATCGACGAGAAGATCGGCAGCATGGCGGCGATCATCGCCGAGTTGACTGGCGTCGTGTAGACCAGCGACAGAAAATAAAGATAGTGGTAGATGTAAACGCCGAAGCCAAGCAGAATCAGGCCCGGCAGGTCTTTTTTCTCCGGCACTTGCATGTACCTCGGCTTTTGCAGGACGAACGGCAGCAGCGCGAACCAACCGCACAGAAAGCGCATGAAGACCAGCGACATCGGCGGAATATCCGTGACGGCCGCCTTCACCAGATGATACGTGCCGGCGAACGTGAGCGACGAAAAAATCAAGCCTGCGTAGACATTCAAAACGGGAACCCCCAACTTCAAGCGAGAAAAAGGCCCCCGGAGATTGTGCGGGGTATCCCGGAGGCCGTTTGACGCGTTATCCCTCGGCCACTCTCGCCGGATGAAGTACTATCTCTTGTTCAAAACCCTGTCTCCCAGCACAGGAAACTCCGCTCTCGTACGATCGACGAGAGCGGAGTCTATTTCCGCTCTCACGATCACCTCCAGATAACCGCTGCCCGCAATCACGTTGCCCCAGGGGTCCACGATCTGGCTGTGCCCCAGAAAGCGAACGCCGTTCTGCACGCCGGCGGCGTTGCTCGATATCAGACAACAGGTATTCTCGAGCGCTCTCGCCTGGTTCAGGGCGTTCCAAGCCTCCAGGCGCGGATACGGCCAGCCCGAGGTCACGAGGAAGAACTTCGCGCCAAGATCGACCATCGCCCGGTAGAGCTCGGGGAAACGCAGGTCGTAGCAGGTCGAGAGCCCCATCTTCCCGAACGCGGTGTCGAGTACGGCGATCTCCGTGCCCGGCGTCAGGAGTTCCGGTTCGCGGGATTTGTAGTTGAAGAGGTGCATCTTGCTGTACTGCCCGATCTTCCCGCCCTTTCTGTCGAACAGGATGCTCGTGTTGAGGTACTGCTCTCCCCTCTTCTCTACGAAGCTTCCGGAGAAGACGTACGCCCCCAGCTCCTTCGCCTTCTGCGAGACGGCCTGCGCCGTTGGGCCGTCGATCGGCTCGCTCTCGCTCCAATACCTGTCGTAGTCGAGAAATCCGATGTTCCAGAGCTCCGGCAGGACAATCAGGTCGGATCCCTTGCACCTGTCCATCATGCCCAGCGCATAGGTGATCGTCTGCTCTTTCGTGCGGCCATCCTTTATCTCAAGCTGAACGGAAGCTATTTTCATACAGACACTCCTCTCCGGCGAAATTAAGCGAAGCGGGCTACCGCTTCGACATGGCCTCCAGCACCTTCTCGGACGTGATCGGCAGGTTGCGCAGGCGGACGCCGACGGCGTCGTAGATGGCGTTGGCGATAGCTGGAGCGATCGCGGTCAGCGCGGGCTCTCCCAGTCCCTTCGCTCCATACGGCCCGTTGGGGTCGTTCGATTCGATCAGAAGAGATGTAATGGGAGGCATCTCCGTCATGCGCGGCATATAGTTGTGTTTGAAGCTCTGATTGCGGACGGAGCCATCCCCTTCCATCATGGACTCCATCATCGCGAAACCGATCCCCATTGCCACGGCACCGTAGACCTGCCCCTCGGCCATCATCGGGTTGATCGCCTTGCCGACGTCGTGCGAGGAAACTATATTCAGGAGCTTCACCTCGCCCGTCTCGCGGTTGACGGCCACCTCCGCAATCTGTGTAACAAAAGGATAGGCGCAGGAGACGTTCCCCACTTTGGTATCGGGGTGGACCATGCTCACGTTCGGCGGTTGATAGGAACCATGCCCGATGATTGTGGCGCCCGCCTGTTCGTAGGAAGCGGCCTCGGCAACCTCGGCGAAACCCATCGAGTCGCCCGCGTGCATGGACGAACCGCCGTCCGTGCGGCGAACGACACCGTCCTCAATAATCAACTGATCAGGAGAGGTACAGAGATGCCGCGCCGCGACCGCCAGCAGTTTCTTGCGAGCATCGATGGCGGCGTTCTTCACAGCATTTCCGCCGAGCGTGGTCACGCGGTCGCCGAAGGTCCCCATCCCGTGGGGACTGTACTCGGTATCCATCTCCGACACGGAGATCCACTCCAGCGGGATGCCCAGCTCCTCCGCCGCGATCATCGCAAAAACCGTCTTGCAGCCCTGGCCGATGTCCACCTCTCCCGGGAAGATGGTGACCCGGCCCTCTTCGTTGATCCGCACGAAGGCGGAGGAGCCGTCGAAGAACGGCAAAAAGGTCCGATTGCCCGAAACGTGGAGACAGGCGGCGATTCCGATTCCCTTGGTCCACTTTTCGTCGTGGGTCTTTTTATAGGCGGTTTTTTTCTCCGTCCAGTGCGCTGCCTCGATGCTTTGCCTGATGCAGTCGATCAGGCCACAGCTGCCCAGCCACCAGTTATGCGGCGTGACGTCGCCCGTCTGGCTGGCGTTCTTCAGACGAAGTTCGGCGGGATCCATCCCCAGTTTGACAGCCGCCTCGTCGATCAGCGTCTCCTGCGCGTAATGGCTCTGGGGGCACCCAAAGCCGCGAAACGCACCAGTCGGCATACGATTGGTATAAACCAGAAAACTCGCTGTACGAATGTTTTTGATCCGATAGAGGTTGTCGTTGCGAGTCGTGGCGCTCAGTGTGATGCCGGGCCCGTAGTTCATGTAGGCCCCGTTGTCGGCAAAGATGCGCACCTTCTTGCCCAAGAAGGTACCGTCGGCTGCCACGGCCAGCTGCATGTGAATCTTCATCGGCACGCGCGGCAGAGAAGCGGTCAGTTCGTCCTGGCGCGTGTTGATCATCTTTACCGGACGCCCGGTAAACTTGGAGAGCAGCGCGCAGAGCGGATGCAGTTTATATTCGAGTTTGCCGCCAAATCCGCCACCGAGCGGGAACTGGATGACTCGCACCTGATCCCTGCGCACGCCAAGCGCCTTCGCGTAGGTCATCCTCGCCAAGACAGGCGACTGCGTCGGCAGCCAGAAGGTGATACGATCGCCAGACCATTCCGCAATCCCCGCGTTGGGTTCGATGTATCCGTGGTGGATTCTGCCGGAGATAAACTCGCCCTCCACGACCACGGCGGCCTCGGCGAAGGCTTTTTCGACGTCGCCGTGGCTAACGTTCATCTCGCGCGCGACGTTGGTCCCGAACTGTTCATGTACGAGGGGAGCGCCCGGCTGCATCGCCTCCTCCGGATCGAAGAGGATGGGAAGCTCTTCATACTCCACGTGAATAAGGGAGACGGCCTCCTTCGCAATTTCGAGGCTGGTCGCCGCCACGACGGCCACCTCGTCGCCACGGTAACGTACCTTGTCGGTGGCCAGCAGCTGCTCGTCCAGCCATTTCTCCCCCGCCACGGAATAGTACGGAAGGGACATGTCGGCACCGGTAACCACTGCACGCACGCCGGCCAACGCTTTTGCCCGGGAGGTATCGATGTTCAGTATCCGTCCGTGCGGGATCGGGCTGCGCAGCACGGCGCCGTAGAGCATACCGCCGACGCTGTAGTCGCTGCCGTAAATGTGCCGACCGGTCACCTTGTCCACCGAGTCGATGAGGGGAATCGATTTGCCGATCACGGAGTGCGTTTTCATGCCTTTATCCCCCCTTGAGATGGCGATCCCTTTCCGTCGCAGCAGAGTTCCGCAAGAGTTTTTGCGGCCATTCCGACCGCTTTGACGATGTTTTCGTATCCGCTGCAGCGGCAGAGATGACCGACCATCGCGGAACGAATCTCCGCCTCTGTCGGATTGGGATTCAAGGAGAGCAATCCAATCGCGGCCATCACCATGCCGGGGGTGCAGTAGCCGCACTGGATCGCGCCAGCGTCCACAAACGCCTTCTGTACCGGGTGCAGGCCGTCTCCCGACGCAATACCCTCGATGGTCACGACGTCGCCGCCGTCGGCCTGCAGCGCAAGCATCATGCAGGAGAGCACGGTCTTGCCGTTCAGCAGAACGGTACAGGCGCCGCAGTCTCCGTTGTCGCAACCCTTTTTCGTGCCGGTGAGCTGTGTCCCCTCCCGTATGAAATCGAGAAGCGTCATATCGCTTCGTACATCTTCCCGATACTCGTACCCGTTGATTCGAATCGTGGCAGTCTGGTTCATCTTTCTCTCTCCTCAAGGGCGCCGTTCACAGCTTCGCGGATAACAGCGGGCGTTATCCGCCTCCGGTAATCCTGCGAGAAATAGAGGCATTCGCTCCAGAGCAACTCGGCCGATATTTTCTCCGCCATGCCTTCGCCGGATATTTTTTCGAACGTGTGTATATATTTCGCGGAACCGCCTATCGTCAGATCGAAAACACCGCCTCGCGAGACGGCGATGACACTGACGAATGGCAATCCCATCTGAGTCGGCTGGCGCAGTCTCGCATACCCCCATCCGTCCGCTACGGGCTTCCGGAAAGAAACCTCCGTCAGAATTTCGTCCGGCTTCAGATCAAGAGAGCCGTTCGTCTTCAAGAACCGTCGTACCTGCACACTCCGTTCGCCGTCTCTGTTCTTCAAAACGGCGACGGCGTCATAGGCCGAGAGCGGCAGCAGAAGATCCGAATAAGCGGCGTTCTGACAGGGACGGGCGCCCTGGTCGCCGGTCATCGCCCCGCATCCGGGCAGAAAACAGGTGCCGCAGTTCGCGCGCGCGCAACAGAGATTGCCGCCCACCGTCCCCACATTTCGCACCTCGACGGAGCCGATCTCCCCCGCGACGGTGCAGAGCGTCGGGGCACAGCGGCGCAACAGATCGCTCTCCAAAAGCTCGGTGATCGTCACGCAGGCCCCGATGCGTATAACATCCCCGTCCTCTCCGATATGACGCAGCTCCTCGATTCTGGTGATGTCGAGCAGCCCTCCCGGTTTTGCCGTGCCGTGCTTGATTTTCAGCAGAAGGTCCGTTCCACCGGCCAAAATTCGCCGCCTGTCGTTTCCGGCGACGGAAAGGGCGTCCGCCAAGCTGGAAACCCTTTCATAAAAAAAACCCTGCGTCTGTGGTCTCGCCTTGTCGTCTTGTGACATCACAGTTCCCCCGTATATTTCTCTCGTTTCATCCGGCCACAACCGTCTCTTCACCGCCTCGAAAAAAGAGAGAGAGGCTGCGGAAGCCGCGATGTAGTAGATTTCCGCAGCCTTTCTCTTTACCTCCCGCTTCATACGAAAAAACGTAAGTGACGTCGGAGCGGAAGGTTCCGAAACACCTTCTAGTTGAAATCGCCGAGGTAGACGGGAACGTCTCCCTTCAGTTCGATCGCGTCGCGCGGGCAGAGCGACGAGCAGAGTCCGCAGCCCTCGCACTTGAGGGGATCGATGATCGCCTTCGCGTCGTCGCCCTTACCGATCATCTTGATTGCGTCCTTGAAGCACCAGTTGGGGCAGATTGCACAACCGTCGCACAGGTTGTTGTCCACCTTGCTCGTCGGCTTGGAGGTGCGGTCAACCTTGTCCCAGCTCACGATCTGCGGCAACGTGAGGCCGATCAGTTCCCTGGCCGCGGAGTAGTTGTTTTCGATCAGGAAGTTCTCCAGGCCCTGCAGAATCTCCTCGATGACGCCGAACTTCTTGCCGCCGTAAATGATCGCCGTACAGATCTGAACCGTCGTCGCGCCGACCATCATCGCCTTGACGAAGTCCTGCCACGTGTAGATGCCGTTGGTCGCCGAGATGGGAACCCCGTGCGCCTGCGCGATCTTCGCGACCCACTTGAGCATGATCGGACGCATCCAGGGGCCGCCCACGCCCGCGAAGGCCGAGTGAAGAATCGGGCGTCCGGAAGGAAGGTCGATGTCGAGCGACGAGTAACGGTTGATGACGGTCACGCCCTTGGCGCCCGCTGCTTTCATCGCACCGGCGGATTCCACGATATTGACCGCTTCGCCGGTGAGCTTGGTGAAGACCGGGATGCTGACGGAATTGACGACCGCGTTCACGACCTCGGCCGCGGCCTCGGGCGAGTTACCCAGCACCTGGCCGCTCTTGTAGCCCAGGTCCTTGGGGTGCGGGCAACCGAAGTTGAGCTCGATCATGGGGACGCCGACGTCCTCCATCTTCTTCGCGAGTTCCTGCCAGTTGGGGATCGAGATGCCGGAGATGCTGCCCACAACCGTGCAGTTGTACTCGTCGCAGGCTTTTTTGGCCTTGACCATCTCGGGGAACCAGTCGTCGACGTCGATGGTAGACAGAGCCTCGCAGGAGTAGTTCGAATAGATTTCAGGCCATCCTCTCTTGTGCAGGACGGTGAAGCGCGGCGCCGAGTAACGCTGCGCCAGTTTCTCGGGGCTGATCGTCTTGCTGATGACGCCGCCCGCTCCAGCCTCGGCACACTTTCTCATATACTCGGCATTCTTCGTCGGCGTGGCGGACGCCACAATCAAGGGGTTTTTGAATTTCACACCGCAATATTCGACATTCAGATCAGGTTTCATTGATATATCCTCCCTTTCAAAGCACTCTGCTGTTTCCAATTGACACAACGACCGCGAGTCGTCGACAAATCAATACTAATCCGCACTACCACCCTCTCTGTATTGCGCTACTTCTTCTTGAGCTTCTCGATGTCGCTCTTGACCGTATCGAACAGTTTCTGGCTGGTCGCGCCCTGTTTGGCAAACTCGTTCCACACCGGTTTCGACGCTTCGGTAAACTTCGCCCTGTCCGCGTCGGTCAGGCGATAGATCGTCAGGCCCTTCTCGCCCAGACGCTTGATACAAGGCTCCTCGTCCTTGATCAGATAGTCGCGCTGCGCCTTGATGTTAGCCTGGCACGCCTTGGTGATGATGTCCTTCTCCTCCGGCGTCAAGCTGTCGAACCACTTCTTGTTCGCGACCATCAGGCCGAGGAAGTTGCCGTGATAGGTGACCGTGAGGCCCTTCTGCACTTCGTACCACTTCACGCGCTCGACACCGTGCGCAGAGTTCTCGCCGCCGTCGACGACGCCCTGCTGCAGCGCCGTGTAGACTTCGCTGAAGTCGATCGGCGTCGGAACGCCGCCGTATGCCTTGATCTCGCTGATCAGGAGCTTTGAGGGCAACACGCGGATCTTCATCCCCTTGAGATCGTCCATTGTTTTCACGATCTTCTTCGTCGTGTGGAACTGTTTATATCCATAAGAGGAAAAACCCATGAACTGAAGTCCCATTCTCTCGCCTAGATAGCCTCCGATCGTCTTGGACATGCTGCCGTCGATGACCTTCCAGCAATCAACGTAATTCGTGGGATAGAAAAACGGCAGGTCGATGATGTTCATCTCCGGAACCACTCCGCTCACGGCGGATGCCGCCGCGTAGACGATATCCATGCCGCCGGACTGCGCCGCGTCAAAGTGGGCCTTGACGCTCCCCAGCTGTGCGCCAGTGAAGGTCTGGACGGTGATCTTGCCGCCCGATAACTTTTTCATCTCATCGATGAAAACCTTCAGCCCCACGCCACCGACGTCGTCCATCGGCACGGTCATGGCGAACTTGAGGGTCTTGATCTTGATCTCGCAGAACGCCGCCGTGGAAAACATACCGACGACCACCAACGCGCACATTGCCGAAAAAACAACTTTCCTCATCATGCTCAACACTCCCTCACATTTTTACTTACATGCCAATAAGAACACTCTGACTCCCCACATACCCCGTGAGCTTCGGGAAGAAGAGGCTGATCAAGGGTATATAGGTAATCACCAGAAGCGCCGCGATACACAATACGATAAACGGCAGGACCGATTTGTAGATCTCGACCATGGGCACCCCGGTAACCGTCCGCCCGACGAAGAGGTTCAGGCCGAAGGGAGGAGTGAACATGCCGATCGCGAAATTGACGACGGTCAGTGCGCCGAGGTGTACGGGGTCGATCCCCAGCGAGAGAGCGGGACGGTAGAAGAGCGGGGCCATGATCGTGATCGCCGCGCTGCCGTCGATGAACATGCCCGCGATCAGGAACATGACGTTGAGAACCGCCAGGAACACGTAGGGAGACTGTGCCATTTCCACCAGTTTCGCCGTCAGCATCTGGGGAACGTACGTGACCGTGATCGCCCACCCGAAGAGAGCGGCCGCCCCCAGCAGGATCATCAGCTGTGCAATCGTAACGGAAGATTTGACGAGAGCCTCCATCAGTCTCTCCATCGATAGTTCCTTGTAGATGAAGGCCGTGACGAAGAAGGCGTACACCACCGATACACCCGCCGCTTCCGTGGGTGTGAACATGCCGAGCGCGATCCCTCCGAGGATGATGACCGGAACACCGAGCGCCCAGGACGCATCCTTCGCCGCGGCCCACTTTTCGGCCGAGCACCGCCCCGGCGATTTGGGGACGTTGTGCTTGATGGCATACCAGTAGCAGTAGGCGAGGCACACTGCTCCGTAGAACAATCCAACTCCCATCCCCGCCATGAACAGCGCGCTGACGGAGACGCCCGTCGTGGCACCGAAGACGATGAAGGTGATGCTGGGCGGGATGAGAATGGCAACGGATCCGCTCGAGGTGATGAGCCCCGTCGCAAAGCCTCTTCCATAGCCTCCCTTGATCAGGTCGGGATACATCAGGCTGCCGATCGCGGAAACCGTCGCAGGGCTCGAACCGGACAGAGCGCCGAAGAACATGCAGCTCGCCTCGGTCGTGAGGGCCAGGCTGCCCCGGAAACCGCCGATCAGGCAGTCGGCGAAGTCGAGAATTCGCTTCGACATGCCGCCGAAAATCATGATGTCGGATGCGAGAATATAAAACGGCATCGACATCAGGGAGAACTTATCCACCCCGTCGAATATCCGCTGCAATGCAATCACGATGTCGTAATCGCCAAAGACCATCATGGAAGAGATGGCGGAAAGAGACATCGCGATATACACCGGAATCCCCACGAAGAGGAAGGCGAACAATACGACCATAATCATAACGATCATGACTGCTGCACCCCCTTGTATTCGACGATGAAGGCCTCGAGCGCGCGGATGGACAGGATGACTCCACCCAGGAACAGCGGGAAATATGGAATCACGATGGGGATGTCCATGGCGAGCGTTCGCTCTCCCGAGGCGATTACCGACAGAAGCAGCTTCGAGGAGATGTACGTCAAAATCAGTCCAAAGCCCAGTTCGACAAAATGGATCACGCGGGAGAGATACACGTTTGCTTTTGCACCCAGGATATTCTGAAACAGGTCGATCGAAATAACCGCCTTGCGCCTGATCGCCATACCAAGCCCGACGAACGTGACATAAACGATCAAATAACGCACGGCCTCGTCCGCCCAGGAAAAACCGGATCTGAAAAAATACCTTGCGACGACATTGGCAAACGTGATGACGACGGAAAGGGCCAGTGTGATGGCGCAAGTTATCTCTTCAAACTTTCCTAAAAATTTCATAACAATCACCTCGTCCATGTTGCATTCTCGCGTTACGGGTCCCAAACAGGAAGGTGGTCACAAGGAAAATATTGATTAAATCACGCAAACAATCATTCTCTCGCATGAGAATACAGGAACCGGGAGAGTCGATGATTTTTACCCCTCAGGCTCCTGACGATAATCAGTTTTTCCTAGTTGAAATCTCCCAGATAAACAGGGACCTCCCCGACCATCCTGATCGCGTCGGAGGGGCAGAGCGCCGGGCAGAGGCCGCAGCCGTCGCACTTTCCGGGGTCGATGACCGACTTCTTCTTGCCGCCCTTCTCCACGATCTGGATC
>JAVBQG010000073.1:0-22626 GCA_031549185.1 Synergistaceae bacterium
TCGCACATTCGCGGTTCCGGGGCGAACACGATCTGGTAATCCGATCCGGTCCCCGAGGGGTTGCTTCCCTCGGTACCAGATTCTTCTGAATCATGCTTGATCACGCTCAAATATGCAAGATATGGTGCTTGTTAATATACAGGGGCGCACAGTGTGCGCCAGCCAAGAAACATGATCCCTTCAGGGCAAAACGGGCGAACACTGTTCGCCCCTACAATAATAACTGTCATATTGATTTAGAATCAGAATTAACTGGCTGTCCGGTATTTTAGTGGAGACCCCTCGCGATCGCGGCGACTTTCGCGTTGTGCTCCAACATGTCCGCGATGTTGTAGGCGTCGCGCAGGTTTTTTCCGACCGCGACGGGACCGTGTTCCCTCAGCACGGCAGCCAGCACCGCCGGGTTCGAGAACGTGTTCAGTACGGCGGTGGCGAGCTCGCGCGAGCCCGCCTCGTAGACGGGGATGACGGGGACGCGCTTCAGGATATGCCGAGCCTCCAGCACGGCGAGGGGGATCTCGCCCGCGCCTGCGCAGGAGAGCGCGGTCGCGTAGGGCGAGTGCAGGTGGACGACGGCGCCGACGTCGTCCCGCAACGGATAGATCCAGGCGTGCAGTTGCAACTCCATCGAGGGCCGGCGCTCCGCGGGCGACATGTCGTCGCAGTCGAACGCGCGGCCCTTCCAGTCCACGAAGAGCAGGTCGTCCGGCGAGAGATCCGAGAAGCTCGTCCCGCTCGTCTTGATCAGGATCCCGTTGCCGTCCGGGGTGCGCGCGCTGACGTTGCCGTTCGCAGCCGCCACGTGTCCCCTGTCGTAGCAGAGCTTGCACAGGTTCGCCAGCTCGTCCCTCAACAATTCGTACACGTCCATCGCCTCCTGTTATATTCTTCTGAAATGACAAAAAAATATGAATGGTGTAGAATTGCAGCGGCGAAAAACCACGCCATATCCGTTATTTTACCGCATTACCGCCATAGCACGATCATGAAAGGACGTGTCGAGTTGAAAATTCGTACCAAGCTGCTGCTGCTGATGGGGATTGTCGTCGTTATGCTGGTCATCCTGGTGTCCACCATGTACGTCAAGTCCTCCGGAGTGATCATGAACATCGCCAACACGGAGGGTATGGGCACCGCAATCGACGAGGCGAAGATGATCGACCTGTACTTCGGCGGCCTGATCAACATCGGCGAAAACGCCAGCCCCGGCGTCAAGACGCTCTTCGCCGCGGATGGCAGCGTCGATCCGAATCGGGTCATCTCCCTGATGTCGCAGCTTCTCAAGGCTAATAAAGGGAACAACATGATGAACATGTACACGGGCATCGAGAGGACGGGCAAAATGCATACCGGCAACGGCTACGTTCCGCCATCCGATTTCGACGCGAGGAAACGCCCTTGGTACATGGCCGCCGTCGCTGCGCGGAAGACGATCGTAACCGATCCGTATATCGACTCCGAGACGAAGGAGCTGGTCGTCTCCACGGGGACGCCCCTCTACGACGACGCGGGCAAAGTGCTCGGAGTGATCGGGACGGACGTGTCGCTCAAGACGCTGGCGGATTACGTCGAAAAATCCGAGGTGCTCGACTCGGGCTTTGGCGTGTTGCTCACGCGGGACGGTACGTACGCGCAGCACCCGAACCCCGATTTTATCATGAAGGAGAACATATCGGAGGCGAGCGCGAACATCAAACCGGAGCTCGCCGCGCTGGGCGCGAAGATGGTGGCGCGTCAGAGCGGATGGGGCGATTTCGTCTCCTACGAAGGGGACAGCCGCAGAATCTTCTACACTCCCTGCGAGTCGGGCTACATCGCGGCTCTGGTCTTTCCCCACAGCCAGATACGGGCCGTCGTCAGCCGCGTGACGATGACGCAGATCGTCGCGGGGATCGTGGCGCTGATCGCAATCGTCGCATTCATGCTGTTCATGATCCCTGGTATCGTGGGGCCGATCCGGTCGATCGAGCGTTCGCTGACGCGCCTCGCGGACCTCGACCTGAGCGTAGATCCCCAGGTTGCCCAGTTCGAGAGCTCCATCAACAGGAATACCGAGATCGGCGGCATGGTCGCCTCCCTGCAGAACATGCGCGTTTCCTTCAACGACGTGGTGTCGGCGGTGGGAAGCGGCGTCGAGCAGCTCGCCTCCGCTTCCCACGCCCTCGACGACCTCTCGAACCAGGCGTCCGGCGGGGTGGAGCACAGCAACACCGCGACCGTGAGGGTCGAAAAACTGGCGAACGAGTCGCTCGATTCGGTCGCCGGCGCCGCGCGCGCCATCGAGGAGGTCTCGCACGCCGCGTCGATGACCGCAACGTCGGCCACGGAGGGAGCGGAGGCGTCGTCGGTCACGTCGAGGCTCAGTAACGAGGTCGCGGAGCGCGTGGGTGAATTCGTCGGCGAACTGAAAAACGTCGGCGCGGCTGCGTCGGAGAACAGCGAGGGCATGACGGCGGTCGGCGCGTCCGTCGCCTCCATCGCGGAGTTCGTCACGACGATTCGGAACATTGCGAGCCAGACCAATCTGTTGGCGCTCAACGCCGCGATCGAGGCGGCCCGGGCGGGAGACGCGGGACGCGGCTTCGCGGTCGTCGCCGACGAGGTGCGCAAACTGGCCGAGGAATCCAACGTGGCCTCCCAGCACGTCGCCGAGATGATCGAAAAGTTGGAAACGGGCACGCGTGCGGCGATCGAGTCCACACAGGAGTCGGCCGCCGTCATATCGGGCATCGTCGCGAAGGCGCAGGAGACGCAGGAGAACCTCAAGCAGACGCTGGGGCAGATCGACAAGGTCAACGACGCGGTGCAGACGATTGCGGCGGCAGCGCAGGAGCAGGCCGCTTCGAGCAACGAGATATCCGACTCGGCCGGGCAGGTCAAAGACGGAATCGGCCGACTGGTCGGCGAACTGACGATCATCACGAAGACCGCGGGGGAGACCGCCGCCGTCGTGGAGAAAGTCGCCGGAGAGTCGCGGCGCCTTACGGAGATCGCCGCCGAGCTCGATCGCACGATGCGCGGTTTCAAACTCGACACGGGCACGCGCGGCCTGCAGAGCGGGCGGTAATACAGAGGCAAACCGGACCTCTCCCTCCCCCGGCCCCTCCCTCCCCCAAAGCGGGGAGGGAGGGGAGCAAGACAAAACCGAAAAAATAAAATTTTCTTTGCCCTTGACCCTGCCCTTCTCCCCCTCCCCGCTTCGGGGAGGGGGTCGGGGGGAGAGGTCGCATTTGATGCGCCGCCCTGGCGTTTGCTGTTATAATTGGGCCACTTTGTTACGGCACTTTTGGGAACCAGCATTTCCGTGCCATAAAGGGGATTGTAAAATGTCCAAAGACAGAATCGTGCGCAGCCTGCTGGAGAACGACCTCTACAAATTCTCCATGTGGCAGGCGCTGCTGCACAGCCACCCCGGCGCCCGGGCCGAATATACCTTCGTCTGCCGCAACGAGCCGCGCTACCCGCTTGGCGACCTTGCGGACGACATCGAACGCGAGCTCGACCACCTGTGTACGATGTTCTTCGCGCAGGACGAGCTCGACTACCTCAGTTCGCTCAGCTACATCAAGGACGATTTCGTCGACTACCTCACGGTTTTCCGCTTCCAGCGCCGTTTCGTAAAAGTCGAAAAAAGAGGGGACAACCTTGCCATCCATGCCTCCGGCCCTCTGGTGCACGTGATGGGCTTCGAGGTCTTCATCCTGTATATCGTCAGCGAGCTGTACTATCGCCGCTTGATGTGGAACGGCGTGATCGAGGAGGCCCGCGACCGCCTGATGAAGAAGATCGCGTATCTCAGCGGCGAGCTCGCGAACCTGGAGGGCGACGAACCGGTCTCGCCCTTCATTCTCTTCGACTTCGGACTGCGCCGCCGCTACTCGGGCGAGTGGCAGCACGAGGTCATCGCGACGCTTAAGCGGGAGCTTCCCGATCAGTTCAAGGGTACGTCGAATGTTTTCCTCGCGAAGGAGCTCGGCGTCACGCCGGTCGGGACGATGGCGCACGAGTACATACAGGCCTTTCAGGCGTTCGGGATCCGGCTGCGCGACTTCCAGACGGCCGCGCTCGAGGCCTGGGTGCAGGAGTTCCGCGGTGACCTCGGCACGGCGCTGACCGACGTGATCGGCATCGACGCTTTCCTCGACGACTTCGACCTCTACTTCGCCAAACTCTTCGACGGCCTGCGCCACGACTCCGGCGATCCGTACGAATTCGGCGAGAAGGTTATCGCGCACTACCGCAAACTGCGCATCGACCCGCGCACGAAACGCCTCGTCTTCTCGGACAGCCTCGATCTGCCGCACGCGGTGGCGATCTACAAGCACTTCAAGGGCCGTATCCAGACGTCGTTCGGCATCGGCACCAACCTCACGAACGACACATCCATCCCGGCCCTCAACATCGTGATGAAGATGACCTCATGCAACGGCCAGCCGGTGGCGAAGCTCTCCGACTCGCCGGGCAAGACCCTCTGCGAGGACGAGACCTTCATGGCCTACCTGCGGCAGGTGTTCGGGAGGACGGGGTAGAGATGCGAAGGCGACCTCTCCCCCCGGCCCCCACCCCCAAAACGGGGGGGGGGAGAAAAGCTGAAGCCCTGGAGGTTTTGTGGTTGACCCCACCCACTACGCGGTTGGAGAGGGAGGGGCCGGGGGGGGGTGAGGTCGCCCTGGTTCGTCTTTTGATCTGTCTTATGCTTCTTTTTCTCGCGGCTCCCGCCCTCGCCTCGCCGCAGCTTCTCTCCTACGACCTCGTCGTCGTCGGCGCGGGGACGGGGGGCAGCGCTGCCGCGATCCAGGCGGCGCGCAGCGATCTGCGCGTGGCGGTCGTGGAGCGCTCCGACTGGATCGGCGGCCAGATGACCGCCGCCGCGGTGTCGACGCTGGACGACCTGGGAAGTACGCGCACCGGCATCTACGAGGAGTTCATCGGGCGTGCCCGCGCGCACTACGCCCGCCTCGGCGCGGCGACGAACATCTGTCTCTGGGGAGCGGACACGATTGCGCTCGAGCCGCGCGTGGGACAAGATATCCTCAGGGAGATGATGTGCGAGACGGGGAAGGTCGACCTCTTCCTGCGGGCGGAGATCGAGACGGCGGACGCTCGCGACGGCAAACTTCGCTCCCTTTCCCTCCGGACGATCCCGGATGGTTTCGAATACACGCTGACGGCGCCGGTCTTCATCGACGCCACGGAGTGCGGGGACCTGCTGCCCCTGACGGGCGCGGCCTATCGCCTCGGCAACTCCGTCTCCCCCAAGGTCGACCCGGACGCGAACGTGCAGGACATCACCTACGTTGCCGTCGTACGCAAGTACGCGGGCGGCCTGCCGGACGCCCTGCGCCTGCCGGGGCCGCCGCCCGGCTACGAGGAGTACGCCGAAGGCTTCCGCCGGATCGTGGCGATTTACGGAAACACCTGGCCGGGCAAGTACCCCTTCGACGTCCCCTCGCACAACGCCTACCGCGCGCTGCCGGATCCGGCCAACACGTATCCCATCGTGGGCGACGAGTCCGCGACGTGGCCGTATATCACGAAGACCTGCATCAACTGGGCCAACGACTACCCCGGCGAGAAGGGCGACGAGCCCGGCCTCTCCGTCCGTTTCATCGAGGACCGCGCATACCGCAGGGAGATCGAGCGCGACGCCATGCGCCGCACGCTGGCCTTCCTCTGGTACATGCAGACCGAGCTGGGCATGAGCGACTGGTCGGTGGACGACAGCCAGGGCTACGGGAGATATTTTTCCAACGACTGGAACGAGGCGGACGACCCGCGTCTGCCGCGCGAGTTCGCGCCGATCCTGCGGCACTTTCCGCCCGTGCCGTACGTACGGGAGGGGCGGCGGGTGGTCGGCGTGAATACGCTGAAACAGTCCGACATCGTGCGCGACCGGGCACGCGGCCGGGCGCTCAAGAACTACCCCTCCGGGCTGGCCTTGGGCGAGTATCCCGTCGATATCCACGGCAGCCACCTCGATCGCTACATGGAGCACGACCTCGGCGAGTCGACCGAGACCTTTCCGCGCGAGTGGATCCAGAACCCCGGCGTCTTTCAGGTGCCCTTCGAGGTCTTCATCCCCGAGAAAGTCGACGGCCTGATCGCCGCCGAGAAGAACATCTCCGTCTCCCGCATGGTGAACGGCGCGATTCGCCTGCACCCGATCACGATGCACACGGGCCAGGCGGCGGGCGCGATCGCCGTCGCCGCCGTGCGCGGAGGCGTGGAGCCGCGCGGTGTGAAACCGCTTGCGGTGCAGCGCGCCCTGATGGACGGGGGGCAGTACCTGGCGCTCGACCGCTACGAGGACACGAAGAGCGACGACTGTTACTGGCGGGGTGTGCAGTGGGCGAGCCTCTACGAGGCGCTGGGCGGAATCTCGCAGAGACAGTTCGGCACCACGCTGCCGATCACGCGCGCCGAGTTGGCGCGCGTCTTGGCCGTCGCCTATCCGGGGCGGTCGTTCGATCTGCCGTTCGAGGGGCAGGACGGCATGTATCTGTCGCGCGCGCAGTTTCTGAAAGTCCTGGACGCCCTCGGCGATCGCAAACCGAGCGACCCCCGCCGCTTCTTCGCCTGTTCCGACATGGATCTGACCTTGAAGCGTGGCGAGGCCGTGGCGCTGGTTTTCGAGGCGTTGACGGGGCGGGAGTAGTCTCCGGGGTACCCTTCGACTCCGCTCAGGGAACGGTGGCAATCCGCTGTTTCGATATATCTGCCAGCCCCTTGCCAACTATTTTCCTCTTGCTTACTTTCGTTGGATATATTTATCGTGCCCTGAGCGGAGTCGAAGGGCACAGCCCAAAACCGGGGAGGCGATACCATGAGATTTCTGAAAAAAATCCCCCTCGCGCTGCTGCTTCTCCTCGTCCTTCTCTCCCCCTCCTTCGCCGCGGACGGCACGGTCGTCTTCATCACGGCGAACGACATGCACAGCACGCTCGAGTCGAGCCGGGTCGAGATCGGCGGCGTCGAGCTGGAGGTGCGCGGTTTTGCGAACATGGTCGAGTTGATGAACGGGATGCGCGTACGGCACCCCGGCGCGATCGCGGTGGAGACGGGCGACGTCTCGTACGGCCCGCTTCTGTATCACGCGCAGGGGAAGCCGGAGTACGAGCTGCTGAACCTCGCGGGCGTCCGCGTCGGCGCGCTCGGCAACCACGAGTTCGACTACGGGACGGGGAACCTGGCGGCGATCGCTGGGACGGCGAAGTTTCCCATCCTCGCGAGCAATATGACCTTTCTCGACCCCATCCTGCAGGAGAAATTTCCCCGCATGTACATCCTCGAATCGGGCCCGCACAGGGTCGGCTTCTTCGCCCTGATGACGCCGGCGCTGCCCTCCGTGTCGAGCCCCGGCCCCGGCGTGGCGGTCGACGACGACCTCGCCGGCGTGGCGCGCCGCATGGTGGCCGAGCTGCGGCGAGGGGGCGCGGATGTGATCGTCGCCCTCACGCACATCGGCCTCGCCGAGGACATGAAGCTGGCCCGGGAGGTCGAGGGAATCCACGTCATCTTCGGCGGCCACTCGCACGACGCGGTACCGCTCAAGACGTCGGTGGGCACGCGGAGCGGCTGGCGCACGCTGATCGCGCAGGCGATGGCCTATACGCAGTACGTCGGCCTCATGGAGCTTGTTGTGAAGGACGGCGCGGTCGACGTGGCGAACAGCCGCTGGCACCTGGAGGTCGTGACGCCGCAGGCGGGCCTGGATCCCGAAGCTGTGCGCGTCGTGCGCGAGGCCTCCGGGTTGCTCGACGGGAAGCTGGGCGAGCCGTTGGGCGAATTTCTGACCGAGGCCGACACGAGAAAGGGAACGGTGCGCGGCGGTGAGAGCGCCGTGGGCAGCTTTATCGCCGAGGCCTTCCGCTGGCGGCTCAAGTGCGACATCGGCGTCGTGAACGGCGGCAACGTCCGCGGGGACAAAATTTTCCCCGCCGGCCCCGTCTCGTACCGGACGCTGACGGAGATCAGCCCGTACGCGAACCGGTTGACGAAGGTCGCGCTCTCCGGCGCGCAGCTGCGCGAGCTGGCGGAGCTGGGGGCGTCGGCGGCGATCGGAGAGGGCGACGTCTACGACGAGGCGAGACGAGTGCCGACGGGCGGTTTTCTGCAGTACGCGGGGATGCGCGTGAAGCTCGACCTTTCACGTTCGCCGGCGCAGGCGAATGACGCCGGGCAGTTGCTCGCCGCCGGATCCCGCGTGGTCGGCATCGAGGTGGAGGAGAACGGCAGCTGGGTTGCGCCAGACCCGAAAAAGCTCTACTCCGTCGCAACCTCGGCCTGGACGGCGGGCGGCGGCGACAGGACGGTCGTCATGAAGGAGGCGAAAGGAGCGGAGCCCACGGAGATCATCGACAACGACGCGATCGCCGACTACCTGCGCGACGAACTCGGCGGCAGGGTCTCGTTCACGGTGGATGGGCGGATCGAGGTCGAACGGTAAAAATTTCTCGCAGAACGCGCAGCGGGCTTTTTTGCGGGACGACGGGACGCATAAACAAATGTCGCTTTATGGTGATATAATGTTAAGCGGCAACCGAGGTTGCCGCAATTCATACGCGTTTGAAGGAGGTTGTAGTAATGGCGGAAAAAGTAAGAGAATCACTTGGCAGTCGTCTCGGTTTTATTTTTCTCTCCGCCGGTTGTGCGATCGGTCTCGGCAATGTGTGGCGTTTCCCGTTCATTACGGGGCAGTATGGCGGTGCGGCTTTTGTTTTGATTTATCTCTTTTTCCTGTTCTTCGTCGTCATGCCGATCATGGTTATGGAGTTTGCGGTCGGGCGCGCTTCAAGGCAGAGCGTCGTGCGCTCTTTTCAGGTGCTTCAACCCGCGGGGACGAAATGGGGGATCTACGGTTATTTCGCGCTCGCGGGCAACTACATCCTGATGATGTTCTACACGGTCATCACGGGCTGGATGCTGGCATACGTCTGGTTTACGGCTTCCGGACAACTCGCGGGGCTTTCGCCCGACCAGATCGGCGGGTTCTTCGGCGGGTTCGTGGGCAACCCGCAGGCGCTCCTCTTCTGGCTCTTTCTCGCGGTAGCAATGGGATCGGCCATCTGCATCGTCGGTCTGCAGGCGGGTGTCGAGCGGGCAAGCAAGATTATGATGGCGGGGCTGCTGGTCATCATGATCGTGCTGGCGGCGCGCTCCGTCACGCTGCCCGGCGCGGAGAAGGGCCTCGAATTCTACCTGAAGCCCGACTTCGCCAAGCTGACGAAGCAGGGCCTCTGGACCAGCGTCTACGCTGCGCTCGGACAAGCCTTCTTCACGCTCAGCATCGGCATCGGCAGCATGGCGATCTTCGGTAGCTACATCAGCCGCGAGCGCGCCCTGATGGGCGAGTCGCTGATGGTCACGCTGCTCGATACGTTCGTCGCCTTGACAGCGGGCCTGATCATCTTCCCCGCGTGCTTTGCGTATGGGGTGGACGTCAATGCGGGTCCCGGTCTCGTCTTCGTCACGCTGCCCAACATGTTCAACAACATGCCGATGGGACGCCTCTGGAGCACGCTCTTTTTCCTCTTCATGAGCTTCGCGGCCATGACGACGGTCGTGGCGGTCTTCGAGCACATCATCGCCAACTCGATGGACGTTCTCGGCTGGGACCGCAAGAAGGCGAGCATCGTCAACTTCTTCGCGATCTTCATTCTGGCGATCCCCTGCGCGCTCGGCTTCAACGTGTGGGGGCACATCGCGCCGATGGGCGAGGGAACGATCATCCTCGACCTCGAGGACTTCATCGTCAGCAACAACCTGCTGCCGATCGGTGCCGTCATCTACCTGCTCTTTTGTTGCTCGCGTCATGGCTGGGGCTGGGACAAATTCATCAAAGAAGCCGACATGGGCGAGGGCATGAAGTTCCCGAAGGCCCTTCGCGCCTACATCACCTGGGTCATCCCGATCATCGTCATCGCCGTCTTCATCGCGGGGTACGTGGATAAGTTCGGAAAATAAAACGCCGCGGGAACGCGGCTGCGACGCAAAGCAGAGAAGCCCGGCGATCGCGCCGGGCTTCTCTGCTTTGCGATCGGTGCCGATCAGTGGCGGTCGGCTTCGTACTCCAGAATCTCGCCGGTGACCGCGTCGATCTCGTATTCATACTCCATGCTGGCGGTGTCGAACTCGACCTCGTACGTCGCCTTCCCCCTGTGGCTGTCGAGTTTGACCTTGGAGCCGCGCACTTCCGACTTGGAGACCTGCGCGTGCGCGAGGGCAATCGCCTCCGCTTTTGCCTCGCCGATGTACGTCGCCGCGGCCGCCTCCGCCGCGAGGCCGTAAAACAATCCCCATGCCAGAACCAGAGCGACGACGCCGATCAAACCCGGCCTCTTTATGCTTCCAGCCATTGATATCGATCTCCCTTCCACGGTCCACGCCCGTGTATTTATGATATTACAGAAAATCGTCCTCCGGTCGCCGAAATTGCGGAAATTGCCCGAAGGGTCTCCGCTACGGCGTGAACTCCGCCGGAGGGAAAAATATCTTCTAGTTCGAGGTTCCGGAAGGTCGAATCCCGTGACCGGGTTTGCGCAACTTCCTCTCCAAGCGTTATAATTCGTCGCATAAGCAAAGAAGCGGGAGGGAGTTGTGTCCATGACCATCACTGGGAAGAAGAACATCGGAGCCTTTACCTCGCTTTACCCTACGCCGATCGTGCTCTGCGGCACGTACGACGCGGAGGGCAAACCGAACCTCGCGACGCTCGCGTGGGCGGGCGTCTGTTGCAGCACTCCGCCGGCGATCCAGATCTCCATTCGAAAGAACCGGCATACGTACAAGGCGATCGTCGAGCGAAAAGCGTTTTCCGTCAACATTCCCTCGACCGAGCAAGTGGAGGTGGCCGACTACTGCGGCCTCGTCTCCGGCAGCCGGGTCGACAAGTTCACCGTGGCGGGTCTTACGCCGAAACGCGGACAACTCGTCGACGCGCCGATCGTGCACGAGTTTCCCGTCTGCATGGAGTGCCGCTTGCTGCACCTGTTCGAGATCGGCAGCCACGACATCTTCGTGGGCGAAGTCATGGCGTCGTGGGTGAGCGAATCGTGCCTCGAACCGGACGGTTCCGTCAACCCGATCAAGGTCTCCCCCATGGCGTACGCGCCGGGCGACGGAAACTACTATATGCTGGGCGGCTCGGTCGGGCGCTCGTTCGACATCGGGAAGGCCCTGACGGAGGCGGTGGAATAATGGCCGGAAAGTTTCCCATTCTGAAGACGCCGGAGTTTCTGCTGCGTGAGCTGACGGAGGGCGACCTGGACGCGATCAGCTCGATCTGGGGCAGCTCCAAGGTCGCGGAGAAGCTGAGCAGCGGGCCGCTGTCGCTTGAGGACTCCAAACAGATGCTCTACGTGCTCCGCTCGCTCTGGGACAACGACGCGGGCATCCGCTGGGGCGTGGAGCGCGAGGGGTGCCTGATCGGCACCTGCGGTTTCCACAACCTCAAAAAGAGCTGCCGGCGCGGCGAGCTCGGCTACGAACTGGACTACGAGTTCTGGGGACGCGGCTACATGGCCAAGGCGCTGCGCCCGGTCATCGACTACGGCTTTATATCGATGAAGTTCGAGCGCATCGAGGCGTTTCTCAACGTCGACAACGAACGCTCGGCGGGCCTGCTGCTCAAGCTCGGCTTCAAACAGGAGGGCGTTCTGCGCGACTACGCACGGACGCCGAAGGGGTTGATCGATCAGCTCTGCTTCTCGCTGTTGCACAGGGAGTGGCTGGGATAAAAATAAAAAACGGCCTTACTTCTGAATCCTCTGAAACCCGACCTCTCCCCCCGACTCGCTCCCCCAAAGCGGAGAGGGGGAGAAAGACAAAGTCTAAAGATAAAAGATTTATGCTTTAGGTTTTCGTTTTGCTCCCCTCCCTCTCCGCTTTGGGAGAGGGAGGGGCCGGGGGAGGGTGGGGCCGGGTTTGTGCAGGGATTCAAAGCGAGGACCTGTCAAGGTGGTTTGATGAGATGAATCCTTTTCTGCAAAAAGCCCGCGAGATCGAGAACTGGCTGATGGAGATCCGGCGGGACATTCACCGGCATCCGGAGCTCGGTTTTCGAGAGGAGCGGACGGCCTCGCTGGTCGAGCGGCATCTGGAGGGGCTGGGAATTCCGCACCGCCGCATGGCGGGCACCGGCGTCGTCGGGCTGATCGAGGGGACGGCAAAGAGCGAGGGGAAGTGCGTTGCCCTGCGTGCGGACATGGACGCGCTGCCGATTCAGGACGCCAAGTGCGGCGAGGTCTGTTCGGACGTTGCCTGCGTCATGCACGCGTGCGGTCACGACGCGCACACGACCTGCCTGCTCGGCGCGGCGCGATTGTTGGTAGAGAATAAGGACGCGTTCTCCGGGGCGGTCAAGCTGATCTTTCAGCCGGCGGAGGAGACGGACAGCGGCGGCGCGCTGCCGATGATCGGCGAGGGCGTGCTGGACGATCCGTACGTGGGCGCGGTCTTCGGCCTGCACACCGATCCGGGGACCGACGCCGGGATGATTAATGTGACCGCGGGCTACATGCAGGCCGCCTCCGACATGTTCGACGTGACGATCAAGGGCAACGGCGGGCACGGCGCCTATCCGCACACGACGGTCGACGTGCTCTACGCGGCCTGTCAGTGCGTGAGCACGCTGCAGTCGATCGTGTCGCGCAACGTCGCGCCGCTCGACGCCGCGGTCGTCACGGTGGGGATGCTGCACGCGGGCACGGCGCGCAACGTTATCCCGGCGAGGGCCGAGTTCTCCGGCATCGTGCGGACGCTGAACCCCGACGTGCGTGAGCGCGTCTGCGCGCGCCTGGAGATGACGCTGCGCGGCGTGTGCGAGGCGCTTGGGGCGGAGATGGAGTTCAAGACGCGCGCGGGCTTTCCGATGCTAGGGAACGACGAAGCGATGACGAAACTCGTGCGCGAGGTGGCGACGGAGACGCTCGGCGCCGCGAATGTGGCCGAGGGGCGTCCGTCTCTCGGCGTGGAAGACTTCGCGTTCTTCGCCGAACGTCGCCCCGCCTGTTTCTTCAACCTTGGCGTGCGAAACGCGGCGCGCGGCATCACACACCCGTTGCACTCGGACCTCTACGACGTCGACGAGGGCGCGCTGCCCATCGGCGCGGCTTTGCTGGCCGGCGTCGCGTCGCGGTTTCTGGGAGACCCGGCGTAGAATCGAGACACGGTGGTTCCACGAAAATACAGACACAGATCGGGGCTGGGTCGCGTTGCTTACCCAGCCCCGATCTGTGTCGTCGTTCACGCGGCGGAACGCGCCGCGTTACATGGCGTATTGGCGGTTACTTTTTCTTCTTGTCCGGGTCGCCCGAGATGAACAGCTTCTTGATGACGACGTCGGTGAGTGGCTTGTCGCCCGGGCCTGTCTTGGTCTTGCCGATCGCCTGCACCACATCCATGCCCTCCGTCACCTGGCCGAAGATGGCGTGTTTGCCGTCGAGCCACGGCGTCGGGGCGAGCGTCACGAAGAACTGCGAGCCGCCTGTGTTGGGGCCGGCGTTGGCCATCGAGAGCATGCCGGGTTTGTCGTGCTTGAGGCCTTTGCCGAATTCGTCTGGGATCGTGTAGCCGGGGCCGCCGCGGCCGGTGCCGGTCGGGTCGCCGCCCTGGATCATGAAGCCGTCGATCACGCGGTGGAAGATGATGCCGTCGAAGTACTTCCGCTCGGCGAGGTCCATGAAGTTACGGCAGGTCTTGGGGGCGAGGTCGCTGAAGAGCTCGACCTTGAAGGTGCCCATCGAGGTCTCGAAGGTAGCGACGGGCCGTTTGGCTTTCTTCTCGGCGGCGTACGCCTTGGCTGTGGTCCAGCCCGGAAGCAGAAGAAGCGAGATGCAGCAGAACGCGAGGATCACGGAGGTCATTTTCATCGTAACGATCATCCTTTCGACGGAGGCCGGAATTTGTCGGATGGCCCGAGGGGTATTATATCAGATATCCGGGGTGTCATTCGTCCGGCTGGAAAAAAGTGTTGAGCCTGGGGCCGTACGGCCCATTCCAGCGTTTGATGGCTTCTTCGAAGCGCTCGAACGGCAGCGGTTTGCTGACGACGTAGCCCTGTATCTGGTCGTGGCGTATCTGTTTACGCTGCATATGGAAGATGCAGTCCCACTGTTGAAGCGTCTCAACTCCCTCGAAAACGACGCCGAGTCCCATGGCGCGGGCGATCGCCCTGCTGGCGTCGACGATGGCGAGGCTGTCTCTTTTGTGCGGCAGGCCGTCGACGAACGTCTTGTCGATCTTGATCCAGTCGAACGGCATCTTGTGCAGGTATTGCAGAGAAGAGTAGCCGGTTCCGAAGTCGTCGATCGAAATCTGTACTCCCAGCTTTCGCAGCCGATACATGATCTGGCAGCTCGCCTCGGCGTCCGTGACCAGAGTGTCCTCCGTCAGCTCGAGGTTCAGAAAGCGCCCATCGAGGGAGTACTCCCGCAGCGTCCCGATCACACGATCGACGAATTCGCTGTTGTGGAGGACCTGCGCCGAGATGTTCACGGCGACGCTGAAGTCGGCGAGGCCGGCGTCGTGGAGCTTCTTCGCGTACAGGCACGATTTGTCGAGCACGGTCCACGTGAGCGGTACGATGAGGCCGCTCGACTCCGCGATCGGCATGAACTTCCCGGGCGGCATGACGCCGCCCTCTCTGCGCCATCGGATCAGGGCCTCGGCGTCCCGTATCGAATTGGTGGCGACGCCGAGCTTCGGCTGCAGGTATACGTCGAACTCGTCCTTTGCGATCCCCCTCGCGATGTCGTTCTCGAGGAAGAGCTGTTCGCTGATCTTTTCGTACAGCTTCGGGCGGAAGAATTTATAGTTCGTGGACGAGCCGTTCTGCTGCGCCTCGTTCAAGGCGAGGTCGAGGAACTGCTCGAGCTTCGTGATGTCCGTTGTGTCGTCCGGATAGAGTACGATGCCCACTCTTACCGCGAGCCGAATCTCCCTGTTTCCGGCCACGAGCGGTTGACCGCAGCACGACGTCAGTTGCCGCACTTCCGTGGTCAGGGCGTCGCAGGAGGCGAAATCGGGCAGTATGGCGGCGAACTCGCAACCGCCTGTCCTGAATGTCTCCGCCCGCTTTTCGAAAAAGGCCACGAGGCGCGCGGCGAAGTTGGTCAGGACCTCGTCGCCGACCGTGTAGCCAAGCGTCTCGTTGATCCGCCGGAAACCGTTGATCTCCAGCGCCACCACGGCGAAATTCCCGGCACGGCGACCCGCCGCCCCCGCTGCCTCCGCCAGTTTGATTCGGTATAGATCGACGTTACCGAGCCCCGTCAGCCTGTCGTGGCGTGCCGCGTAGATCAACGTCTGGTTCTGTTCCTCTATAATCTCCTGGTGTGCGGCGCTCCTCTGCAATAGCGCGCCGAGTGCGTTCACGAGAGACGTGAGTTCAAGAGAGCGGAAGGACGGCAGTTCGATCGTTGCCGTGGGGTTTTCGATGTTCTCGACGACGGCTGCCAGCCGCCCGAGTTTGCGCAGTAGAACCTTGTCCAGTGCGAAAACAACGGCTGTCAGCACGGCGACGGCGGTGAAGAAGATGATGATGCTTCCATGGGCAAATACCTGGATGGTTTCGTGGGTGAACGACCTGTCCCGCAACGCCGTTACGAGCAGTTTTTTGCCGGAAAGAGTCTCGATCACCTGATAGCCCTTGATATACTCGTCACCGTCGTAATCGAAGGCATATCCCTGACGGTAGAGGTCGAGCTGATATTTTTCCGATTGCGATCCTTCCTCGATCGCCTGCAGTGAGAAACGGGTGCGCTCGTTGAGTTCGATCAGCCGGTTCAGTTCGCTGCGCAGGATGACTTTTCCCATGACGAGCACGCCTTTTTCCGCTTCGCTGCCGTCAAGCGGCGCCACGGGGACGAGCGAGACATAAAACCAGAGACCGCCTATTTGTTGGAATCCGCTCAGGCCGGGGTACGTGGAGTAGCGATAGCCCTTCTCGGGCGAGCCTCTTCGGAAAATATTGCTCCGCATGATGACCCGTTGGACGGCGGGCAGGAGTTCGTTCGCGAGATCGAAGTCCGTGTCGGCCAATTTCGCCGCGTTGTGGAGGTAGAAGTGTTCGAGTCGTTTGTTGCCCTCCAGATCGTAGATCGCGAGGAGATTGATGGCGAATCCCTTGAAAAAATCGTGCCGCATGACGTTTTCGCCATATCGAGGATAACCGTCCCGCAGGAAGAGGCGCGTCGAATCGAGGGAAGCCCACGCTTTGGCCAGATAGAGCTGCGATTCCATGGTGTTGACGGTCAAGGTCTTCGCCAGGTCGGCGTCGACGGAGACGCTTCTTCGCTCCCGTCCGAGGGCGAGGTCCCTCGTATAG
Source organism: Synergistaceae bacterium (assembly GCA_031549185.1). GTDB lineage: Bacteria > Synergistota > Synergistia > Synergistales > Synergistaceae > JAVBQG01. Next base: position 16,325 of record JAVBQG010000073.1, read on the forward strand.
ATGTAAAAACCGGCGGCCAGAAAAAAAGCAGCCGGTATAATGGTGAGCGCGGCGATGGAAAAGATGATGGTTCTGACGCTTTTTCTTTTTTTCAGCGGAGACGTCATGCAATATACACCTGTTCAAAGTAAGAAGTTGACGTACGCTGTATAATATCATGAAAATGTGACATTGTCTTATAATCGATGAGAAAAACTCTTATATGCGCTGTGTGCCCTTGCGAGATTCGTAACTAAGTTCTTGTGGGCGGGAGTGCGTAGAGGGGCTCTTTTCGAAGAACCCCTCTACGCCTGTTCTATCTACTTGATTTTTTTCTGCCCATGAAGATCGGTATCAGTGCTACGACGGAAGCTATGCCTGCTGCGGTTGTGCAACCGCCCGAACCGCCGGAACTATCGCCCGTGGGGTCGGCTGCAGGGGGTGTCGTCGGAGCGGCATCCCTTGCGGGGGCGTTGCGGAACGGCTGCATGACACCCGCGGCGATGTCGTTGACGTTCTGCCGCGTCCAGACCGTGCCGTCGGCGAACTCGATCCGGTTCAACTGGTAGTTGTTCGAGAAGTACCAGTGGTTCACGGTGATGAATTCGTCCGCGTCGCCCACGTAGATCAGCAGGTGGTTGCCGCTGCGGACCAGGTCGTTCACCTCGACGCCCTCGCCGAGCTTCAGGACGTTCGTGCCCGCGGAGTCTTCGATGATGTCGTTGCCGTCTCCCAGGTTCCAAACGTAGATATCGTCCCCGGCGTCGCCGTACAACAGATCGTCGCCCGGTCCGCCTACCAGCGTGTCGTTGCCCTTGCCGCCATAGATCGCGTCGTTGCCCGCCCCGCCGTCGAGGTAGTCGTCTCCGGCCACTCCGCTGATGCTGTCGTTGCCGCCGAGTCCGAAGATCTTATCCGCATTCGCAGTGCCGTTGAGAACGTCGTCACCCTCCGTACCGTACATGGCGGAGGCGAGCGCGGCGATTTCCGCCTGCGTCAGCGTCGTGCCGTCCGAAAGTTCAAGCCCCGACAACCGGTAGCCCGCTCCGTAGTACCAGTACCGCACGGTGATCGTCTCTTCTCCGACCGTGAACACGAGATCCGTGCCGTTACCCGAAACGCGCGTAATATCGGAGAGCGTGCAATCGGCGAGGCGGAGAACATTCGCGCCCTGAGCGTCCTCGATCGTGTCGTTTCCGTCGCCCTTGCTCCAGACGAAGGTATCGTTTCCGGCTCCGCCTTCGAGCTTGTCTGCGCCAAGACCTCCGACCAGGGTATCGTTCCCCGCGCCGCCCCAGAGTGTGTCGTCTCCGGCTCCGCCGTCGAGATAGTCGTCGCCGCCGAGGCCGCTGATTGTGTCGTTGCCGTCATGTCCGAAGATATGGTCGTTGCCGGCGGTCCCGTTGAGGCTGTCGCCTCCCTCCGTGCCCTCGATCGAACCGATCATGCCGTTGATCCCGTCGCGGTCGATCGTCGAGCCGTCCGAGAATTCGATGGCGCCGAGCTGGTACTTCGGCGCTTCATACCAGGATTTCACCGTGATCGTCTCGCTCCCGATCCGGATCGCGACGTCCATGCCGCTCTGCGCAACGACGATATCAGAGCTCGCGCAGTCGGGAAGCTTCAAGGTATTCGTCCCCAGCCAGTCCTCGATCGTGTCGTTCCCGTCGCCTTTCTTCCAGATATAGACGTCGTCTCCTCCGTCGCCATACAGCGTGTCGTCACCGGTGCCGCCGGTGATGGTGTCTCTGCCGTTGCCGCCCCAGATCGTGTCGTTCCCGGGACCTCCGTCCAGAATGTCGTCGCTGCCAGCGCCACTCATACTGTCGTTGCCCTCGAGGCCGGAAATTTTATCCCTGGCGGAGGTACCACTCAGGATGTCGTCGCCCGCCGTGCCGGTGATGATGTTATATTCGCCGGGGTCCGGGTCGGGATCGGGAACCTTGAAGGTCGCCATCTGCATCGAGATCGCCTCGCCCGTCTCCAGGTTGCGGGTGCCGTAGACGACCGTCATGTGCTGGCGGTAGTCGATGAACGTGTAGACCACGATCTCCATGTTCGCCTCCGGAGGCGTGGTCCAGAGATTGCTCAGGGACACGGTCTGGCCGGAGCCGTTCTGCCAAGATTCAACGTACTTGTCGCTCTGCAGGGCGTTCGTCGCCTGGTCGGCGAGGTAGATCCGCGTGGGGAAATCCGCGTGCCCGTTGTAGTTGTTGTTCTTGCGGTACATCAGGACGCCGGTGCTCGTGAAGTACGGTTCCTGGAAGGCGTCGTTCCAACTTGTGAAGGACGAACGGGGCACCTCCACGAGCGTCGCGCCGTTGTCCCGGTAGAGGTGCGTGACGGCGGCGGCGTAGTGATTCCGCTGCGTCTCGGCGTGTACGAACTTCTCCAGGTGCACCGTGTAGATCCCGATCTTCTGCGTCGCCGGGTTGTAGTACATGTAATATCCCCAGCTGTTGCCGAGGCGGTCCGTCGCCGGGTCGCCGTCGAAGTTGACCTCGCCCGCCTGCCACTGCGGGGTCCATGTCCAGGTCTGCGTCGGCTCGGGCGAGCCGGACGCGAAGTCGAACTTGCCGACCTTCACGGTCTTGGGCAGCCAGTTCGGATACGCGGCGCTCGTCTCGTACTCCGTGACCCAGGAGACGAGGACCTCGTTGTCGCTCATGGCCTCGATCGTCTCGACTTTGATCGCCGTGCCGCCGGAGGTCAGGCCGCTCTTTGAGGTCTTGGTGTTTGTTGTCAGGTCGATACGCCAGATCTTGTCGGGCTCGTCCGACGTGCGGTAGAAGGCCGCCTCGCCGGAGGGCGCGACGGTGAGGTCTTTCGCGTTCCCGTTCACCGCGAACGTCTGTAACGGATTGCCCTCCACGTCGAGGCGCACGAGGGTCGGGGCCGTCTTTTTATCCTTGATCACGTACAGGTCGCCGTTCTGGTCCATGTCGAAGTTCGTGAGCAGTGTGTAGCCGGTCAACGTCGTGAGCTCCTGCTGCTCGAGGTTCGCCGCGAAAACCGGGCCGCAGAGGGAGAAGAACGTAAGGAAGACGAATAGCCCGATGATCCGGTACGATAATTTTCGGGTGCTTGTCATTGTCTTCAACTCCTTGTCAAATGTCGTTGTTGAATTCGCCTGTTGTATGGGGCTTCGCAAAAAACCGTTTTTCGTAGGGACGCGCATTGCGCGTCCCTACGGCTCCATACCCTCACCCCCGGCCCCTCTCCCAGAGGAGAGGGGAGAGAACCGAAGGCAAGGGCCAGTGCGCGATTATTTCAGACTGCGCTTCTTTGCCGTCAGCGCAACGAACCCGAGAATCGCCAGCAACGGCAGGACGCCCGCGTTGCAGCCGGAGGAGCTGGAATCGCTGCCAGGGTCCTGTTTCGCCGAGTCATCCTTCAGAGCGTCGTCGTTCACATCGTCCGGTCCGGCGATATAGTAAACGCGCTCCACTATCGGTTTGCCCGCAACCATGCGCTCGAGGTCGCGGTCGTCGAAGACGGTGCCGCCGAAGAACTCAACGCGGTCGATCTTGGAGGCCGCGTTCGCATACCAGCCCCGGATCGTGACACTGCCGTTGCCGATAGACAGCTTCATGTCGTCGCCCTCGCGTTTGGCCGTCACGTCGGTCGAAGCGATATCGGTGTGGAGGCGAAGGATGTTGACGTTATCCGCCCCGCTCGTCACCACGAGCGTGTCGTTCCCGTCGCCCATGCGGTAGTAGAAGACGTTGTTGCCGCCGGTCGCGGTGATCGTGTCGTCGCCCTTGCCGCTGAGGATCTTCGCATCTTTGCCGTTGTTGGAAAGATTATCGTTGCCATCGGTGCCGGTGATCCGGTTGTCGATGGAAATCGGGGTAATGTCGATCTCGGGTTCGTGGTCGACCGCACGGGAGGCGATGTCGGACGCCGAGAGCGCCGAACCGTCCGCGAAGGCGACGCCGGAGACTTTGCCGTGATCCGTGAACCAGCCGGGGACGGTGACCCGTTCGGTCGTTCCCTTGATGTCGAGCACGAGGTCGTCGTCCGTGCGCCAGATGTTCACGTCATTAGACTTCACCAGCGGTCCGAAGGAGATCTTCTCCACCGACGAGCGGGAGACGGTGTTGCGGCGGTCGCCGAGCTGGTGGTAGAAGGTGCCATTTACAATGCCACGGGGATAGACAGGGGCAGCAGGAAGCATCGTGGGCGCGTTGAAACTCGACACCGACTTCTTGCCGCGCCAGATGATGTCGTAGCTCGTTACGTCGGCGCTAGAGGGGGGATTATCAGGAACGATGTCATCGCTGATTGAATTGATCAATTCAGCTAAAGTCTCTGCGCTATAATCCGTCAATCCGTCAACGGCAGCCATAATTACAACTCTATTACCATTGACCCCGCGTACTTGGTCAACAACATATCTCCATTTGCCCGGAATTGCATTATCTGCAGATGACACACCAACCGAAATCGTACAATCATCAGAGATTGCACTCTGCGTCTTGTAAAGTTGCCCATTAGGTTGATAAAGGCTCAAGGTGAGCTCAGGATCACCGGAGGAATCGATCTGTGGGGCAAGAGAATTTGGCGCCATGCGATCAGTTACAGTAAAAACAAAGCTAATATCCTTGCCAATTTCGCTATTATCAAGATCTATGCCACCCTTGTAGACAACCATATTCAAGTTCATCTTATTCATCGCCCCAAGAGAGGTATCTTCCCCCTCAAAAAACTCACCACCTAAGACTTCAATGACGTCCCCTTCGTCATCCTCTTTGTAAAGCAAAGGATCAATTAGCGCGGTAACAAATGCTTGATTGAGCCCACCGGCATTAAAGTTCGCATCTAGTTCACCATGCATGTATATTATCTTGCCGCCATTTGAACCTTGTTCGTACTCAATGACATTGAATGCATCAACCATATAGGCTTCCCATTCCGCCCCCCAAGGGCCCATAGTGATATTTTCAAAAACATAGTTTGTCATAGCCAAAGGCGTTGATTTCCCCAACGTTTCAATGATGGAATGCTGATTATGGGGTAAAGTCGATTGCATGACAAACTGGTTGACACCACCCATCGCCTCAACGATCCTTGGAGAAAGAACTTTTGTGTTGTTGATAGTTGTTGAAGCGCCATAGGGACGCGGTAAACCAGCGAAGGAGTAAAAATGAGGGCTACTTGCGCCGCCGAGGAGGCTAGGAAATACAGTACTTTGACCCGTGGAAATGAGGTTTCCACCGGCTTCAACAAATTGCTTTATATTCTCAAGCGCACCAAGATAGGCGCCATTGCCATTAATGCTAAATTGGGGCTCTGTAGCCACATGTAGTGTGTTCAAATCACGAAGAACAAAATCTGTGGACAAGGGGTTGCGCCTTGGGTTATTTAATGATCGATTTCTCGTACCAAGGATTGTAAAAAGATCTTCTTTCGATAACTGACGATAAGCAACTTCGGATGCATCGAAAACTACACTTGAATTTTCTTTTTCGCTGGTTGTTAATGCAACATTAGGTGGATAGAAATCGGCTGCATAAATACCGCCAAATGATAAAAGCGGACCGACAATATGGTACGACTTCCCGGTTTTTCTTGTAATTGGATAATAGTCTTTAACGGTTTGACTCTCGGTATCGATAACAGATAAGTTTATATACATATTTTGTGGAACGGCTAAAGCATATATCCCTGTGCGTTTATCAACATCTGCAAACGCCTCTCCACCCATCCAAATTGCACGAACGCGCAAATCAGAAGTACTGTTTGGCAAAAAGATCACTCGGCCACTTACTATCTCAGGCGTTAAGCCATGCAAATAATCTGGTATCTTTGGGAACACGTTAAAAAGGACTCGAAGAGGCGCAAATTTCCTTAGAGAATAAAGATCTGGATTGCCTGTCATTCCTCTATTAGTAAAATAATAAGTGGCAACCTTGCGTCCGACATGCCCTCTCTTATCTTTATCAGTCAGATAATCTGCCATAAGCCTTCCATATCCTTCAAATACGGCCGAATGGCCAGCTTGGTCGGCTTGAACAGGAAGGCCATAATCGAGATTGGTCTCAATAACTCGTTTCATTCCGGTAAGCCAGATAGGATTTACCCCACCCACAGCGGGAAAGAAAGTCGCCGTGCTACCAAAATGAACCGCATTTTCGAAACCAAAATCCCGCATCAGTTTTTCTCCATTGAAAACTTGAACATGAGTTAACATCAAATCTGGTGTATGAAAAGAGCCAGGGATAGAAAAATGGCGTATCCTTGTTGGAAGGACCTAGCGGGTTCGCAACCAACATTTGGAGGGATACGCCATGAAGAACGATACACCGAGACTCTCGATTGGT
>JAVBQG010000059.1:0-36439 GCA_031549185.1 Synergistaceae bacterium
TTTGTCCTGGAATTTTACGTCGGGTTGAGTCATAATAATTGCACCTCGCTGGTGAAAGATGGTGCTTCGCAAACAACATCTTATCACGCTGCTCGCGCAGTTTCAGCGAGGTCTTGCTTGCTTTGAGGTGGAGATGGGGGATATCGGGGGTAATGACTGCCTCTATTTTCCAGCAAACGCAAAGATAAAAAGGAGCCTCTTTCGAGACTCCCCCACTCAGGTTTATATTTCGTTACGCCCTTCACTTCGATCTAGCCGTCACGTCGCCGCAATAATGGTAAAAGCGCCAATACCAGCAGACCACAGAAGAAGCCGGCATCGCAGCCGCCACTGCCGCCACCACGGCTGGGCTGCCTCCATTGTTCACGATCACTCTGCATGTATCCGCCCCAGAGAACTGTTCAACATCTCCGAATACTACGAACGCGCAAGGTCGCTCCCACAAAGACAAAAAGCAGAAGAATAGATTTGCCGGGAAAGCGGATTTGCAGTGCCTCGCTTGATTCCTAAACCCTTGGTATCTCTGCATTCTTTGGAAATATCCGCCGAAATCGGGAAAAGCAATCTCGCACTGCGAGATATTTCTTGCTTTCGCTCATTCGAATTCCCTCCAAGGACAGAAAAATCAACGTTCCGCCTGATAGAGATATCTTCCCTTATTTTTATACATCGTAAAAGCCGTGATGATCGAGTATCTTTCCATCGTGTCGAAGTAGTCCAGGTCCGTAATCGCCTTGATCTTTTGAAGACGGTAACGGATGGAGTTGGCATGAATCTGCAATTCTTCCGCGGCCAACGCAATATCCCCACAACGAATTACACTCTCCAGGGTACTCATAATGGCACCGTTGTTTTCTTCGTCATATCGCACAATCGGCCCGACGACCCGATCGACAAAATAGTTGCACTCCCTGGAGTTCGCCCCGCCCAGAAGCCCCATGACAAACAAGTAATCGCCGTAATAGGACAGCTTCTTCCCCTCGGCGAACAATAGCGTATTGGCGGCCATCCTTGCGCTCGTGCGGATTTCTCCGACTCGCTTGACGGAGGGCCCCACGGCAACGCCGAGGTTCCGGTATTTGCTCAGCAGAAGCGACGCTTCCTTCAGCCACGAAGGCGGTGTGTCCAGAACGCCGCACCCTTGATTGTCGACCAGGATCGTGAACGAATCCGAGCGATTCCATATCGACAACGCATTGGGAACGATCGCGGCAAAACCGAGGATAAACTGCTGCGCTTCGTTCAGTATATTCTTCCTGAACGCCTCGTCCTTGCCACCGTAGCGCAATACGATGGCGCGAACACCGGATACGATGTCTATGTTTCTCTCGCTCAACCTGTCAGCGATCCGATTCGCGTTTTCGTCCGGGGAACGCATGATCATGCTCAGAAGGGATATCAACTGGTCGTTTTCCTTCTCCTGCCGATCGAGCCACTTGATCGTGATGATGTTTCGAAGCTGTGTGATGTAGAGTTTGTGGCTCTGCGAGAGCTCCTCGGCGCTCAACACGATCAGGTAGCCGTAACAGTAGCCGGATGCCACGCAGGGGAACACATGGCAGTCGCCTTCGCGGAAATACTCCAGGCAGGGTTGGTTTGCCTTGATGATTTTCTTGATGTTTTCGATTCTGGATTTCCGATCATGCAGATTCTGGAGCGACTTCTGCCCCCTCACCTGTTTGAAGTCGGGGGAGAGGCTGATCGCGAGCAGTCCCGTTCTGGAAAAAAAATCGCCCAGCATAAAGTCGGCGCTTCCGTTTTCAAGCGCGGCCTTGAAGAGAAAATTATAGTAATCGTTGACCTGGATGAGGGTGCTCATCTGGGACATGTTGATTTCGATCGTGATGCTCCTGATGACTTCCCGAAAGTTCACGTTCTTCTCGACCACAAAGAGAGGGAGGGCCTCCCTGTTCGCAAAATCGACATAACTCTGCGGAACCTCGTCCAGAAAACGGTGAGTCTTGATGCAGACGCCCGACGCATAATGGTTCAAATTCTGCAGCGCGACCAACCCCGCGTCGATGTTGTCGCGAAAAGCGTACCACGTGGAGAGGACAAACTCCCCTCCATCGAGCAGTGTGTAAAAATCAGGGGCCTCCTGGACCGTTACAAACGTCACCTTGCGATCCAGCCCGTTTTCTCCGGCAATCAGCCTGACGTTTTTCTGGAAGAAGTCTATGTTCGTCAGCCATCTTACCGTAACGAAATCGCTCATCATGAGACACCCCTGCCTTTCACTTTACCATAACAGGAAGGAAAACAATAACAGCTGCGGAGATCGAACGTATTTACAGATCCCCGCAGCGGCTATATACCGGATCGAGATTGGAGGATACCTCCAGAAGACCTTAGCTCGATCGTTCAGCAAACTCTCTTTTGTTTCTCGTCTCTCATTTCCCAGTCCGATCCGGTTGCAACCGTCACATGCCGCCTATTTCTTCCCCTTTTTCAGGGCGTCAAGCGCCTTGTCGAGCATCTCCTTCGGCACTTCGCTGTAAGCCTTCGGCCAGCATTTCTCGACGACGAGATTCTTAATCTTGGTGAGATCGGCGTCGCTGTAAACGATGGTCTTCACGCCCGCTTCGGCCAGTTTTTTTCTGTATATCTCCTCGTCCTTCGGCGCCTGCTTCCAGCGCTCGGTTTCCATCGAGTCCGAAATTTTGGTGATGATGTCCCTGTCCTTCTGAGAGAAACCTTTCCAGATATCCGTGTTCATCAGAAAATAGAAACTCTCGTAATGGTCGTTGTATGCCAGATAGTACTTGAGCACGTCGCGGAACTGCGAATAATACGACTCCGCGCCGCCGCCGTGGACTCCGTCGATGACGCCCGTCTGCATCGCAGTGAACAACTCTCCCCACGGCATCGCCGTCGACTGATAGCCCAACACGTCGTTGAACACATATTCGTAGATCTTGTTGGCCATGATGCGAACCTTCAGCCCCTTCGGGGTGAAAGGATTCTTCATATCCTTCGCCTCTTTGGTGAGCCCGACACCGCCGAGCATAGCGGGCCACGCTCCTACCAGCGTGAGGTCTTGTTTTGCGAGAAGCTCGCCAAGCATGTTCCTCACGACACCCCCCTTGCCGTAAAGCAGCTCGGCCTCTTTCCAGTTGATACACAGATACGGGAACCAGGATATGCCAAGCTTCTTGTCCGTCGTCATGCTGAGCGGCGCGATATGACACGCGATGTCGCCGAGGCTGATCCTTTCCTGAACAACGGCATAGTCGCCCAACTGTCCCGCGGGGAATACGTCAAACGCCACCCTGCCCCCCGTCTCTTTTTCAATGCGCTTCGCCAGCGTCTTCACATATTCGTCGAGGGGGCTTCCCGCCGGACGGTGGTGCGAGAACTTCAATCTTTCCGCCGCATTGGCGCCAGTCAGCAAAAAGAGAGATACAAAACAAACCGCAAGAAACAAGATCGTAAAACGTTTCATCACAACACTTCCTTTCGTCGGGTTATCGATTTTCCTGTGCCACAAGCGCAAGGGCCTTCTCTGCCGTACCTGCAGACCTCCTCTCGTCTCCGCGATAAGTCTCGTCAATATCCCAAGAGCCTGGGCAGGCCGAGGGAAAGAACCGGAATAAATGTTGTGAGGGCTATGACGGGGATATAGGCAAACAGAATGAAAGCAATCGTAGGACCGAGAATCTCGGAGAATTCCGCCTTCCCGACTTTCATTCCAAAGTACAGGATGCTGGCATAGGGGGGTGTAATCCCTCCCATGGCAAGGTTGACGCCCATGATCGCTGCAAAGTGAACGGGGTCGACTCCGATCGATACGACGAGCGGCAAAAGGAGAGGGGCGCAGATCAGCATGCCCATCGTATCGCTGACCACCATACCGACAAAGAAAAGAAAGATATTCAGAAGGATCAGGAGAAGCATTTTATTCGACGTGAGCGCGAAAACCATCTCCGCCACAGCTTTGGGTATCTGGAGCATAGCGTAGATTTGACCCAGCATCAGGCCGGTAAAGATCATGGCCATGATGGCTCCGACCATCGTCGCCGACTCTTTCAGCAAAGAGTACAGGACCTTTGCCTTCAAACCCTTGTAAATGAACATGCCAACCGGCACCGAGTAGACCGCGGCGACCGCAGCGGCCTCCGTTGCGGTGAAAACGCCCCCATAGATGCCACCCAGTATGATCAGAGGCATCAACAATGCCGGCGTCGCGCCCACGGTGATGGGGATGGCCCGCTTTCTCTTCTCCAATGTGGCCGCCCGCGATTCGACGACAATGTCGAATTTACGGCAGTACCAAAAGTTGACCAGACACATGAGAAAACAAATCAATACACCTGGAACGAGCGTGGAGAGAAAACATGCCAGAATGGAAGTTTCGGTCACCCACCCGTATATGACCATGATGACGCTCGGTGGAATCAGAAGCCCCAAGATAGACGCCGCCGTAACCAACGCCGTGGCGAAACCCCTCGGGTAACCCTGCTCTACCATACGCGGAATCATGATGGGCCCCGTAGCCGCGACACCTGTAAAACCGCTCCCCGATATCGCGCCGATCACCGCGCAGGTAACACAGGCAACGGCTCCAAGCCCGCCTTTGATATGACCGATAAACATATCCACAAAATCGAGCAGCTTTCTGGCGATACCGCTTCCTCCCATCAGAGTTCCCGCCACGACAAAGAGAGGGCTGGCAAGAAGGACGAAGCTGCACATCTGCGGAAGGGTCCAGACCATGAGGCTCTTCATACCCACGGTCGTAGTCGCGGACATGTAGGCGACCACGCTTCCAAAGACAAAAGGGATCGGGATGCTGATGAGAAGAAGGAGAATTAACAGGCCCAGTCCGATGAAGAAGCTAGTCAGCATTTGCAGTCTCCCCCGTTTCCACCGTTTTTACTCCTTTTTTCCCAATGGTGATCAAAAACCAGTCGAGGAACTCCACAAAAGAATAGACAGTCATCAGCAGGACACCGTAAAAGACGCTCGAATCCACGTAAACCATGCGGATATATCCTAGGGGGCTCTCCTTGTCCACTCGAATTGTATATCTCAGATACCACCAGCTCCAGCCAAGCAACCACAGGCAAACGGCAAGGACAAGCCCGCTTCTGAACAGCTTCAGCAACTTGTACGTCAGAGGCCTTTTCACATACAGCATGATGATCCCGCAGTCGATATGCCCCCTTACATGGGAAGCATAAGCAGCGCCCAGCATGTACAACCAAGCGACGGGCAACAACAGGAATTCCTCTATGCCCATGAGGGGTGCGTTGAAGACATAGCGAAGCAAAACCTGGACGAAAACGAGAAGGGTCGTGGCCACAAGAAAGAGGACCACAAAAAAAGCGTGAAGCTCGCCGATTCTATGCCAGAGTTTGAGCACTTTATCGGGCATCGTCATTTCTGTCTCACCTCCCATCGATTCCTTTGGAAAAATCTTCGATCGCGCTCCCCAGTTTTTCGAACAGGAGCCCGAGCTCCGTCTCGTCGATAACAAGAGGCGGCCCTACGATAATATTGTCACCATCGACTCCGTTAGCCATTGCCGTCCCCGGATACACCGTAAAACCGCGCTCGATGCAAAAATCCCGAAAACGGGGCGCGATGCCCGCGCTACGCACGAAAGGCTCTCTCGTCCCTTTGTCTCTGACGAACTCAATGCCCCACATCAACCCCTTGCCTCTCACGTCGCCCACGATTGGGCTTTTCTCGAGTTCCGGTTTATATTTCGTTTCAATGAGGTCGCCCAGCTTCCGAGCGTTTCCACAGAGATCGTTTTTTTGGTAGAAATCGAGCACGGCGCATATGGCGGCGGACGCGGCAGGCATTCCGTTGAACGTATGACTATGGGCGAAGACGCCGCTGCCACCGGCAAAAGCATTCGCAACTCTCTGCGTCACCAAGAGTGCTCCCGCGGGGAAATAGCAGGAAGCAAGGCCTTTCGCCGTCGCGATGATATCCGGTACGACATCCCAGTAATCCACGCAAAAATGTTTTCCCGTGCGCCCACATCCCGTCATGACTTCATCGGCGATCAGCAGGATGTCGTTTTTTGTACAAATTTCGCGAACGATAGGCCAGTATTCGGTAGGCGGCACAACTGCCCCGGCGGTGGAACCGACAATCGGTTCTGCAATGAACGCGGAGACGTATTTCGCTCCCACCCGGTCTATTTTTTTCTGCAGATCCGTCGCGCACCGTACGCTACATGAGGGATACGCCAGGCCGTACGGGCACCGATAGCAGTAGTGCGTCTCAATCTTGGGGTGATCCTTGATCATCGACATGAACAACCTGCGCCTGTTCACATTCCCGCCGATTCCGAGCGTCCCGAGGGTACTCCCGTGATAGGCATTCTCCCTGCCGATCACAAGCGTCTTCTGCGACACGCCGTTGTTTTTTTCCAGATGATATTGATGGGCCATCTTGATCGCGGCTTCCGTCGCTTCGCTTCCGGAGTTCACGAACCAGACATGTGAAAAATCTTTCGCAGCGATGCCGAGAATTTTCTCCGCCGCTTTTTCGTTGATCTCCGCATTCCATATGGAACCATGAGCAAACGGAGTCTTCCTGATCTGTTCGTATATCGCCGAAGCGACCTCCTCATTTCCGTAGCCGATATTCGCGGCAACTGCCCCCGACGCCCCATCAAGGTAAGCTCTGCCGTGCTCGTCGTATAAATAAACCCCTTTGCCGTAGACAATCTTTGGAAGATCCTGTCTGAAATTTCTCGGGAAAACATGCATACGGTTTCCTCCCCTAAACATACTCTTCTAGCTCTTCCGAAACGATATACTCCGCTGGCGTTATCTCCTTCAGCTCCTCCTGTGTAATTTGAGGGCAAAGCTCCTCCATGTACATTCTCCCGTTTCTGAATCTAAAAAGCGCATACTCCGTTACAACTGCGCTTACCTTACCGTAGCCGGTGATCGGGAGTTTACAATGAGGAACGATCTTCGGCCTGCCGTTTTTATCGAGGTGCTGCATAGCGATGTAAACCTCTTTTGCGCCGGCGACAAGATCCATCGCGCCTCCTACGCCCAGCATCTTGCCGTTCGGAATAATCCAGTTCGCGACATTGCCGTCCTGATCGACCTCGAATGCGCCGATCACAGTGGCGTCCACATGCCCGCCCCGAATCATGCCGAAGGAAATGCTACTGTCGAAATAACAACAGCCGGGAGTCTCCGTAACCATAATTCTGCCGGCGTTGATCAGATGCGGATCGCATTTTTCTCCGACCGCGGCAGGACCCACCCCCAGCATGCCATTCTCCGCCTGCAGAAAGACCCGTTTGCTCTCGATGTAATCCGCGACCATTGTGGGTATCCCGACACCGAGGTTCACAAACAAATCGCGCTCCTGGCTCTTCTGTGTAAATTCCCTCGCAATTCTCGCGGCGATTCGTTTTTTCGCCATGTCCTGTTCAAAGGTGAACATCGCCATCACTTCCTTTTTACCAGCACATCGACGAAAATATGGGGGATCACGACACACTCTGGATCGAGCGTCCCGGCCGGAACAATCTCCTCCACTTCGGCAATCACAAGTTTGGCTGCCTGCGCCATGACCACGTTGAAATTACGCGTCGTCTTGCGAAAGACCAGGTTACCCAATTCATCCGCCTTGTGAGCGAAGATCAGCGCTACATCCGCGTGAATCGCCCTCTGTAACAGGTACTCCCTGCCGTCGAAGGTTCTCGTCTCCCTGTCCCCCGCAAGTTCGGTGCCCACTCCCGTCGGCGTGTAAAATCCGGCGATTCCCACACCGGCACACCGGATTCCCTCCGCGAAAGAACCCTGCGGGATCAGGTCCACCGTAATTTTTCCGGCATTGTATGCCTCGGCCACTTCGGGATTCCAGTTGTAATAATTTCCAACCAGCCCTTTGACTTTTCCTGCCGAGAGAAGGGATCCAAGCCCTTCGCCGGGCGAACCGAGGTCGTTGCTGATGATCGTCAGCTCCGTCGCGTCCACTCTGGTAAGGGCCTCGATGAGGCTCTTCGGATCGCCCGCGTTGCCAAACCCTCCGATCATGATCCGCTGAGCGGATTTGATAAGACCGATCGCCTCCTCGGCAGTACGCAACTTCGAGATGGCAGCTTCGTTTGTTAGCAAGAAATTCCCTCCCGTAGCGACGAGATAATCCGTGTCGTCTTATTTCGGCACAAATAAACACCATGTCAGATACGACGCCTGCCGTATTCTCACTTTTTTTGTTATGAATCTCCTGTCGAACCGTGGCTACAAAAATAGTATCAGGGATACCCGTTCGTTAAAATGTTTATGAGAATAAACAAGGTCACCAGTTTTTGTGCGAAAATACAATGGCGTCAAACGTCGAAGAATTGACCGCATGCCTCGTCGAGGGTCTTTTCCAAGCGCTCGCAGAAATCGTCGACCTGTTCCTTTGTGATGATCAGGGGCGGAGAGATCATGACGTGGTCGCCGTATGTGCCGTTGGCACTGCCGCCACCGGTATAGACCACGATGCCGTTTTCGAGTCCGCGCACCGTAATCCACTCGGCCACTCTTTGCGAGGGCTCGAAGGTTTTTTTGCTCCCCTTGTCCGCCACGAACTCAAGGCCGGTCATCAGCCCAAAGCAGCGAACGTCGCCGACGATCGGATATTTCAGCAACGGTTTCAACTTTCCCGCCAGATACTCGCCGACTACGCGCGCGTTCTCGAAAAGGTTCTCTCTCCGATAGACATCCTGCACGGCCAACCCCGCCGCACAGGACAGCGCATGGTGCCCGTACGTGTGTCCGTGTGCGAACTTCCCACTGCCTGCGTCGATTACGTCGTAAATCGTGTTTCTCACGGCCAGGCCGCCCAGGGGGACATACCCCGCGGCCATTCCCTTGCCGAGCGTCATGATGTCCGGTATGGCCTCGAAGTGCTGGGCGCCGAAGGCTTTGCCTGTGCGCCCGAAACCCGTCATCACTTCGTCGTAGATCAGCAGAATATCATGCGCGTCACAGACTTCGCGAACGACCTTAAAATATTCCGAAGGCGGGCACGCGCCGGGGATGGACGAACCGATTATCGGCTCCATGATGAACGCCGCCACGTTTTCAGGCCCTTCCTGCAAGATGGCATACTCCAGCATTTGAGCGCAACGCACATCGCAGGACTCTTTTTCCAAGCCGAACGGACAACGATAGCAGTACGGCGCCGGTATACTCTTGGCGAAGCCGCCGAGATAAGGGACATAGTTTCTGCGCAGACTTGCGTTGCCGCTGATCGTCATGGTGCCGATCGTCCCGCCGTGATAACTCGGCTGGCGGGAGATGATCCTGTACTTCATACTCTTGCCGTCCCGCTCCATGAAATAAGTACGACAGAGCTTGATGGCGGTCTCGTTCGATTCGCTGCCGATCGCCGTGAAGTAGATCTTGTCGACCGACGGCGGCGTGATGGACGAGATCGCCTCCGCCAGCTCCCTGGCAGGCTTGGTCGCCCAGCGCGAACCGTGGGCGAACTCGATCTTTCCTGTCTGTTCGGCCATTTTTTCGCCGATCTCCCGACGGCCGTGCCCGATGTTGCTGACAGCCGCACCGGAAGCGCCGTCCATGTAGCGCTTACCGTTTTCGTCGTAGAGATAAACCCCCTCGCCTCGCTCGATCGTGGGATAATGCCAGTGCAGGTTGCGATAGAAAACGTGATCGTTCGGACAGCCGCTCACCTTCATCCCTCCTGAAAAACCTCGACTAGATTCTTTCGCAGACTACGCTCATTCCAAGGCCCCCTGCGACGCAGATGGTCGCCAGGCCGTACCGCACTTCTCGTTCGCCCATCTCATGCGCCAGGGTCGTCAGGATCCTCGCCCCGGACATCCCTAGAGGGTGACCAAGGGCGATCGCGCCTCCGTTGACGTTCAACCGGGCGGGATCGATGTCCAGCTCTTTCACGCAAGCCAGCGTCTGCGCGGCGAAGGCTTCGTTGATCTCGATCAGCCCGACCTCTTCAAGGTTCAACCCGCATTTTTTCAAGGCTTTTCGCGTGGCGGGGACTGGACCGATCCCCATCGTCCTCGGGTCGACCCCGGCAGACGCATAAGCGACAATCCTCGCCATCGGTTTCAACCCGTATTTTTTCGCCGCCTCCCCCGAAGCGAGCAGGAGAGCGGAAGCCCCGTCGTTCCGACCGGAGCTGTTTCCGGCCGTCACGGTGCCATCCTTCTTGAAGGCGGGTTTCAGGAGTTGCAGTTTTTCCACCGTCGTGTCCCTGCGGGGAAATTCGTCGGTCTCGAATAAAACGCTCTCCTTTTTTCCCTTGGGAACGAGAACCGGCACGATTTCCTTTGCCAGGCGCCCGGAATCGATGGCCGCGACCGCCTTTTTCTGGCTCGCACAGGCGAAGCGATCCTGTTCTTCGCGAGAAATGTCGAATTTTTCGGCGAGGAGCTCGGCGGTCATCCCCATAATCAGTTCCCCATATTTCTCGGAGGGTTGCGAGCGAGGCTGACTTTCGGTATTCGGGTCGAAGATCGTTGCATTTCCGACGTTCAGGCCGTAACGCGCATCCCTAAGATAGTACGGGGCGCAGCTCATATTCTCCACACCACCGCAAAGCACCACATCGCACTCGCCAAGCTGAATCTGCATCGCCCCGCAAACGACTGCCTGCATTCCCGAGGAACATTGGCGATGCACCGTGTAAGCGGGGGTTTCCTCCGAAAGGCCGGCCAAAAGGGAGCTCACCCTTGCCACATTCGGGCAATCCGACGATTGTTTGGTCTGCCCGAAAATCACCTCGTCGACTGCCCTCTTATCGAGATTCGTTTTTTCGATAACTCCCTCGATCACATGTTTTGCCAATATCTCGGGCGGAATATCTTTGATAGCTCCCCCCATTTTCCCGATCGGCGTTCGAACAGCTGCGACAATCAAGACCTCTCCGCTCAAGAAAACGCCCCCTTCCCTCTCTTCTGAATTCTATGAACCTGAAAAAATCTTAACCATAGGGGATGGTTGTTGGAATGTTTGGGAAAATAAACGAGGCTGTCATTTTTTGTATAAAAACACAATGCCATCCGAGAGTGTCCGCCTCGCCGCCAAACTGCTCGATAACAAGGGCGACGTCGCGTTTACGATCAACCCGATGATCGCCGCAGCATGATGAACTCCTGGTGTATTCGCTGTCGGAAGTATCCGCTGATCTTGCGAGAAGCCACTTTCATATCATGCGATCATCGAGAAGAGTCTGAAAAAAGTGATATGCTCCCCTTAAAGTAGACAGTGGACGTAGTTCGCAGCAGAGTGGATCCCTATATTTTCTGTCATACTATCTGATGGTGAGAGTCCCACAGAACGACCGCGAGGAGTGATTGTCAGGTGGAGAGACAGGCGACATTCGGGATTTGGAGTATACGGGCCGCAAACGGACAACGAGGCGCGAGGAATTTTTGAAGGCGATGGACGAAGTCGTTCCATGGAAGTGTATGTAAACCCGAACTGCAAAAAAGTCAGGGGTAGCCACATTCTGATAGTAAGCTGCGCTTACTGCAAATGTTTTATCGCCAGATACCAGAAGGTCGGCGAGAGTAATTTCGTAAAAATGTACAACGACAGGATCATCGAGGGCTCCATAGACTTTTCGCAGTATCACGGAGCCCTGTTCTGCCCAAACTGCGGCGAACGAATCGCCACACGGTATATTACGAAGATGGACAAAAAGGAAGCGTACAGGTTCGTGCCGTCCGCGTTTCATAAGAAGAGGGATCATTGAAATGATTCGCCCGCATGCTTGGCAATAGCTGAAAGGCAGGCGCGATAAACCTGTCCTGCAGGGCCACCTCTGTTCCGCCTGGAGGAACGGACAACACCGGCGGCCCAACGACGCTGCGGGGGCGAAAGCCAAGTTCGAGGATCAGTTCGACCGCCTGGGCACGGATGTTGATCGATTGGCGAGGGCATTGCATGTATTGCGACCCCTGTGCCCCCTGCCCGGTCGGGATCGGCGTCGCGGACGCCACCAAGTTTCTGAATCTCGCCGTTGCCCAGGGCAGGCTGTCGGAGGCGGTTCGGAAGCATTACGCCGCACTCGCGCATAAAGCCGGAGGAGTGCGGCGAACGGGCATACAAACCAGCCTTAACGCATTACCCTTCAAGCCTTTGATTTCAAATTGGTATGAAACACCCCGAGAACGAATTACGCGAGCGGGATATGCGCGTTCCCAAAACCATCTTTGCCCCACTCGAGCCGCTCCGCCGAATTGCCCCGTCATCCGGCGTAAATTTTTTGTCCCAAAATTTCAGCAAGTTCCGCTATCTCTGGTCGCCAACTCTGAGATACTGGAACAACTGAAGGGACGCAATATTCAATTGTCATAAAAATAATTCGAATCCTAGAAGGAGGAGCCAGTATGTCCGTCGAGTCACGCCGCTTGGAAGAGACCAGCACCGCCGTTCCGTGGAAGAAGTGGGGGCCATACCTGAGCGAGCGCCAGTGGGGCACCGTCCGCGAGGACTACAGCGAGGACGGCGATGCCTGGAATTATTTCCCCCACGATCACGCGCGCTCCCGCGCCTATCGCTGGGGCGAGGACGGGTTGGCGGGCATTTCGGACGACAGGCAGCTCCTCTGCTTCGCCCTTGCCCTCTGGAACGGCAGGGACCCCATCCTCAAGGAGCGCCTCTTTGGGCTGACCAACAGCGAGGGCAATCACGGGGAGGACGTGAAGGAGTACTACTTCTACCTCGACTCGACGCCCACCCACTCCTTCATGCGCTATCTGTACAAGTATCCCCAGAACGCCTATCCGTATGAGCAGATCGTCAAAATCAACAGCGGGCGGGGGCGCGAGGAGCGCGAATTCGAGCTCCTCGATACCGGCGTCTTCGAGCAGGAGCGTTATTTCGACTGCTTCGTCGAGTACGCCAAGGCCGACCCCGAGGATCTTCTGATCGAAATCACCCTGGTCAATCGGGGATCGGAGGAGGCACAGGTCCACGTCCTCCCCACCCTGTGGTTCCGCAATACCTGGTCGTGGGAAGGCGATGCCCCTCGCCCGCTCTTGAAATCCCTCGGTCAAAAGGACGGTTTCGCGACGGTGATGGCCGAGCAGGAACGCCTGGGACAGCGGTATTTCTATTGCGAGGGCAGCCCGGAGCTGCTCTTCACCGAGAACGAGACCAACACGGAGCGCCTCTCGGGTCAACCCAACCCCTCGCCCTACGTCAAGGACGGCATCAATGCCTACGTAGTGGAGGGGAAAACCGACGCCGTCAACCCGGATCTCTCCGGCACCAAAGTAACGGCTCGTTATATCCTCTCCATTCCGGCCGGCGCGTCGCAGACGGTGCGGCTCCGGCTCTCGCCTACCGCGCCCGGCAAAACAACCGGACCGTTCGGCTCCGCTTTTGCCAAAACAATGCAGGCGCGGAAAAACGAGGCGGACGAGTTCTACCGCGAGCTCGCCCCCGCCGGCATGAGCGAAGACGGCGCGCAAGTCATGCGGCAGGCGCTGGCAGGCATGCTCTGGTCGAAGCAGTTTTATTACTTCGATCTCAACCGTTGGCTGGAGGAGCGGGGCAACAACCCCTTCAAGGCAACCGACCGGCAGGCGCCCCGCAATGGCCAGTGGCACCACATGTACAACGCCGACATCATCTCCATGCCCGACAAGTGGGAGTACCCCTGGTACGCGGCCTGGGACCTGGCGTTTCATGCACAACCGCTGACGCTGGTGGATCTCGACTTCGCAAAGGGGCAGCTTGACCTGATGCTCCGGGAGCACTATATGCACCCGAACGGCCAGATCCCGGCCTACGAATGGAACTTCGGCGACGTCAACCCGCCGGTACACGCCTGGGCGACCATCTTCACCTATATGGTGGGCAAATACCAGGGCCGAAAGGACTTTCGCTGGCTGGAGCGTTGCTTCCAGAAGCTGCTTCTCAACTTCACCTGGTGGGTCAACCGGAAGGACAGGAACAACAAGAACGTCTTCGAGGGCGGTTTCCTCGGGCTCGACAACATCGCCGTGTTCGATCGCAGCAAAGAACTCCCCACCGGTGGCAATCTCGAACAGGCCGACGGCACCGCCTGGATGACCCTCTTCTGCCAGAACATGCTGGAGATCGCTTTGGAGCTGGCGGAGGAGGATCCCTCCTACACCGAAATGGCGCTGAAATTTATGGAGCACACGATCTGGATCGCCTCGTCGATGACGCTCGGCACCGGCGGCGTCAAAATGTGGGACGAGGAGGACGGATTCTTCTACGATGTTTTGCGCCTGCCCGACGGCACGTCGGAACAGCTCAAGGTCCGCTCCGTCGTCGGATTGCTGCCGCTTTGCGCGGCGACGGTTTTCAGCGGTTCCATCATCGAGCGCTTTCCCGAGATCATGGTGCGCTTCCGCAATTTCCTCTCCTCCCGCTGCGACCTCGTCGAGAGCATTCAGGACGTCTTCGAGGACGGAGTGGACGGCCGGCGCCTCTCCGCCGTTCTCAATCGAGACAAGCTGCGCCGGGTGCTGTCGAAGGTACTTGACGAGAGCGAGTTCCTCAGCCCCCACGGCATCCGCTCGCTGTCGCGATATCACAAGGATCACCCCTACGTCTTTTCGGCAGGTGGGCAGGAGTATCGGGTCGAATACCTGCCGGCGGAGTCGGACAGCGGTATGTTCGGCGGCAACAGCAACTGGCGAGGCCCGGTGTGGATGCCGATCAACGCCATGCTGATCCGCGCGCTGGTCCACTACTACGGCTTCTATGGGGACGACTTCAAAATAGAATGCCCCACGGGCAGCGGCGTGGAGATGACACTCTATCAGGTAGCGGAAGAACTGGCACGCCGTCTGAACACCATTTTCATGCTCGGCGCCGATGGGAAACGCCCGGTGTTCGAGGGCATGGGGGCATTTCAGACCGACCCGCACTGGCGCGACAATATCCTCTTCTTCGAATACTTCGACGGCGAGACCGGCGCCGGCCTCGGGGCCAGCCACCAAACCGGCTGGACGGGCCTGGTGGCACGCAGCCTCCACCTCTTCGCCACCATCACGCCGGAGAGGGTTCTGGCATCGGGAAAGATTTTCTGATGTAGCGTTTTCTCTGAAAAGGAGTCGCCACGGCAAGACCGCATCGATCTACGGATACCGGATCAAATAGGATTTTGGGTGGGCGGGTATCTCCCCATCCGGGAGATACTCGTGTTTTTTGCCAACGCGCCGCATGGCGTTGATTTGGCTACGGAATCAGGAACTTCCCGCGTTTCAAGAGACGGTTTGAAGGCTTCGGAAAACCGCCGTCTCTCTCAAATCCGTTGCCGGTCAGCCATATTACGCCTCGAGGACGAACAGGAACGACACGTTGTCGCCGCACTTCGCCGCGAACAACTTCCTCCGAAGGTCCTCGCAGGCGGCGAGCGCATCTTTGCAGGACAAGGATTCCTCGATCTCGTCGATCGGTAGGGCCTCCCAGACGCCGTCGCTGCAGGCGAAAAATTGATCCCCCTCCTGCAGCGGAAAGTCCCGGCAGAAGCAC
Source organism: Synergistaceae bacterium (assembly GCA_031549185.1). GTDB lineage: Bacteria > Synergistota > Synergistia > Synergistales > Synergistaceae > JAVBQG01. Next base: position 15,471 of record JAVBQG010000059.1, read on the forward strand.
GCGGGCGCGGAGGGATCGTTCGCCATGATCCCCGCCGTGACGACGTTCTTGTGCGGGTGCGTCCGCATCTCCTCCTCGGAAATTTCGCCGCGGTCGAAGAGCTCCTGCACGCGCGAGTGATCGTGGGTCAGCTTGTCGAGAAAGCCGCCCCGGAATCTGTAGGCCCTGCAATCGCCCAGGTTAAAGGCGAATACGGTCTTTTTGCCCCTGTCGATCAGGGCACCCGCGAGTGTCGCCCCCATGCCCGCGAGCTCCGGCGACCGCCGCGCCGCCTCGCGCATCTCTTCGGAGGCCCTTCCCAAAATCGACGCCAGCCAGGCCTCGCCCTCGGTTCCAGCGGCTCCCGCAAACGCCTGCGCGACGATCCGAGCTGCCGCCGCTCCGCCCCGATATCCTCCCATGCCGTCGACTACGCAGAAAATTTCCCTCTCCGCCTCGATTTCGATATGGGACGGAGCCGTCATATCCGCCCCGCAGACCGCGCAGCCTCCGGCGAACAGGGCGTCCTCGTTCGCTTCCCTCATGCGGCCTCTGTTGGTATAAAAGACAGCTTTCATGCCCTCTCTCCCCCCGTTTCGACCAGAAGCTCGCAGGACTTCGAGAGCGCGACGAGGTCCCCCGCCTTCAGGGGGTGCCTCTGTCCCGCCTCCAGCCTCATGCCGTTGACGTAAGTCCCGTTCGTCGAGCCGACGTCCTCGATCGTCCACACCCCGTCCGAGCAGGCAATTTTCGCGTGCTCTCGCGAGACGGTTCCGCAAGAAGCGAACAAGTCTCTCCCTGCGCGCTCTCTTCCGAGAATGTCGCCATCGTGGATCGGCAGGGCACTGCCGCTCGCCACCGAAACCAAAACCAGGGCTATTCCCGCGGCATTGGGTCCAGGCGCTTCCGCGCTTGCGTTTTTTTCGACTTTTTCGACGGGCCTGATCCCCGAGATATCCCCCATACACCCGCGGCACTCGAGCTCGACCGGGGCGTTCTCCGCCCCGCACGTCTTACAGATCTTGATCTTCATCTTCCATCACGCCCGATTCGTTCAACTTCGCCAGCCTCGCCAGAAGCGCGGGCATGTCCTCCTGCCTCGGTATCCCCAGGAGGCGAATCTCGCCGCCCTCTCTTGCCAGCTGCAGCCGGCCCTTTCGCTCCACCACCCACGCCGCGTACCGCTCCGCGAATTCGTCCCGGAAAACCGTCAGCGTCTGATTCTCCGATCCCTTCCAGACCGCCTCCGTCGGCAGGCCGAACCTGAACGGCCCGTCCACCAACGCCGCGATGCGCGTAGCGATACCCGGGTGCTCTCTCAAAATTTTCTCCTTCGCATAGCCGGAGTAGACGAGGATATCCGGAACTTGCTCGATCCCCTGAAGCAGCGCCGCCAAGGCCTCCGCCTGATCGAAGGGCTCTCCGCCGGAGATCGTGACGCGGCCGCAGCGGCAGGCAAGTATCCGCCCCGCGAGCTCGTCGACCGGCACGGAACAGGCCGCGTCGAACGGCTGGTTCTCCGGGGAGACGCAGCCCTCGCAACGGATGGAGCAGCCCTGCAGCCACACCCCGACGCGACGGCCCGGCCCCAGCGTCTCGACGGGGAAGTGGACGAAGCGCACGAGGATGGCCTCAGGCGTTCCGTTTTTCAATTTCGACGCTCCAGCCGTCGTCCTCGTAGATTTTTTTGAGGGATATCGCGTCGCCGCGCCTCACGCCCACATTGAAAAGTTCGCGCGAGAGCGGATTGACCAGAATCTCCTCGATGTCGTTGCCGATCCCGCGGCCCCCCATCGACAGATCCCTGCAGACATGCGAGAGCAGCTCCGCCCTCAGCGCGTCGCCGATCTCCAGCGATATCTCGTGCGAGTCCTTCAGGCGATGCAACACGTTGGAGAGCATCTTCTCGAAGATCAGGCTTGCAGTCTCGGCACGAATGAAGTCGAAGACGATGATGTTCTTCCCGATGCGGTTCAGGATCTCGGGACGGTTAATCTTGAACTTGAAGAAATCGTCGATCGCGCTCTTGATCTTCTCCGCCACCTCGTCGTACGTCATCTCGGGCTTGACGATCTGGCGCTTCGTCCCGTCGCTCAACTGCTCGTACACGCCGAGGTTGCTGGTGAAGATGATGAGGCTCTCGGAGAAGTACACCGTCTCGCCGCGCCCGGAGGTCAGCCGTCCGTCGTCGAGGATCTGCAGGAACATGTCCAGGATCTTGGGGTTGGCCTTCTCGACCTCGTCGAAGAGCACGACCGAGAAGGGGTTCTGCTTGATGGCGTTCGTCAGCTCTCCGCCCCCGTCGTAGCCGACGTAGCCCGGCGGGGCTCCGACGAGCCGCTGGTCCGCGTGCTCGTGCCCGAACTCGCTCATGTCGAAGCGAATGTAGTTGTTCGGCGAGCCGAAGACGAGCTCGGTGATCGACTTCGCCAGCTCCGTCTTGCCGACGCCGGTGGGACCGGCGAGGAAGAGGACGCCCTTGGGGCGCTGGGAGGTCTTGGCGAACTGCGCCCCCGAGAGGTTGAACACCGACCGCTTCAGGATGTCCGCCGCGTGCCGGATCGCCCGCCCCTGCCCCATGACGCTGCGGCTCAGGATGGACTCCGCGCCCGCGATGCGCCGCATGTCCAGCTTCGCCCAGAGGTTCTCGATGATGCCGAGCTTATACCGGCGTATCGCCTCGCCGATCTCGGCAAAGCGGATGTTCTCGCGCCGCGCGATCTGATAGACGGAGACGATCTCGCCAGCGAAGAAGCCGTTGGTCTGCGTGATGAAGAGCTGCGTATTCTCGGCCCGCTCGTTTTCGCCCATCTCGTCGTAGCCCGCGATCCTGGGGACGATCGACTCGACGATGAAGCGGCGGATGTCGTTGTCCGGCTTCGGTATCGGCAGGACTCTGATCTTCTGGTTGTCGATCGTGAGCCACGCGGGCAGATCGGGCTCCTTCTCGACGACCCAGACCAGCGGGCTGTGGCGCAGCAGCGGGATCTTCGAGGACGCGGGTGCGTCGCCCTCCGCGTCGAATTTTTTGGGGAAGGCGGTCATCGAAAGGCGGTGCATGCGGTAGAAAAACGCGTCCGCGTCCTTCTCGCACAGCAGGTTCATGCGGGACGAGAAGTTCAAAATAACCGCGGCGTTCGATTTTCTGTTCTCCCCGTTGCCGTTGAATTCGACGAGCCTCTCGATCACATCCGCGGCGGCGGGGAGCGAGGCGCTGTTCGGCGTCCCCTCCGGATCGAGCTGCACGCCCGCAATCTCCTGCAGCTGTTTCACGTCGCCCTCCAGGAGCGAGAAACCCAGGAGCGGCTCGTACTTGACGACGAAGTCGTACCCCTCCTCCTTGAAGCTCTCGTGCAGGAAGTCGCACATATTGAGCGTGGTGATGCCGCCCGCGCTCTCGAACGGATAGACGTCGTACACGTTGCCCCACAGCACGAACTGCGACTTCACGGGCAGAAAACGAAAGAGCTCCCGCACCCACTTCGGCTTTACGAATTTTTTCCCGCTTTCGCTCATTTCGATTTCCCCTCGATTTGATGTAATTCGAATTCTAAACCAATGCGATCACTGTTTTTGTAGGGGTGAACAGTGTTCGCTCGATTACCCCTTGAATGGATCATGATTCTTGGCGGGCGCACACTGTGCGCCCCTACTAGGCTTGCCTGGCATTTTCCCGCGTCGCTTGCGTCTTCTTTTTCCCGCCGCCCGCTCTCGCCTCGACGACGACGTCGAGCGGCAGCTCCTCCGGCTCCTTTCGGAGCGCCGTCTCGAATTCGACGCCCGCGGATTTCATTTTTTCATGGAACGCGTCGAGGTCTCTGCACCACTTCCTGCCGACCTCGATATCCTTCTGCCGCTGGTATTCGCTGGTGGCGTTTTTTTCGTCCTCGCTCTCCACCACGCGCACGAGCCGCGTCGACAGCATGCCGCCCTCGTCGACCTTGACCTTCACCCGATAGCCGTCGTAGGGCGACTGGACGAAATTGACCTCCCCGGCCGAGAGGTCGTCGCCCTCCCCGCCGACGAGCGAGTAGCCCATCTCCTCCAGCGTGGCGCCGACCTTTTCCGCCAGGACATCGTCGACGATGCCCTCCAGCTGTTCGGCGAGGAACGCCTTGACGTCCCGGTACAGCGGCGTATACACCGCGTGCGAAATCTCGCGCGCAGTCAACAACTCCTCCATGCGGACGATCAGCGCCTCCGCGCCGCGCGCGCGCCTCACGAGCGGCAACATGTCGCGCAGCTCCTCCTTGAACGTCTCGGTCTGCACGGTCCGCTCCTTCAGCTTGCCGTATCTCATCCGGACTTCCTCGCGGATCGCCGCGAGGCGGTACTCGTCCGCGCGCGTCTCGTCGGAGGCCGCTTCGTCGAGCAGCGGGCGAATCTTCCGCGCCTCGCCGTCGTCGTAGAAGGCAACACGCGCACCGAAGTCGAGGATGTCGGACAGCAGCGACGCCAGTTTTGCGCCCTCCGGAGTGGGTATCCTGGCCGGGAGCGTGTATTTCTCCTCCACCAGGCCCGCGAGGGATATGTTCGCGGCGACGGCGGCTTTTTCCGCGAAGGTCCTGGCTCTGTCCAACAGCGCCGTGAGAGATTTGATCCTCTCCTGCAGGGCGAGGGCCTTCGTTTTTTGCCGCTCGCCCCGGATTTCGTCCCATTCGGAGCGGAAACCGGCGGGCATTTCGCCCCCCTCTCCGCTCAGGACGGATTCGATCTTCCCCAGCTCCTCGTCGAGCATGCAGGCCAGCTTCTCGTCCATCTGGATGGAGAGAATCCGCTGCCGTATTTCGCGGAACTCCGCCTCGGGCACATCCTCCCGGCCGCCCTCGATGTCCGCCCGGAATCTGCTCGAGAGGGCATTCAACTGGGATTGCAGGACGTTCCTCTCCTTCTCGTCCGAGAGGGCGTCGATCAGGGCGGTCATCTCCTGCGTGATGCGGCCGCACAGCAGCAAGAGGCTCTTCTTTCCCTCCTCCTTCATGCGCAAGCGCCGCTCTTCGCGCTCCGCCTCGCTGCGCGCCGCGTCAAGCTCGGCTCTGGCACAGGATGTAGCCATCTCATACGCGTTATACGCAACCAACCCCGCGAGGAGGACCAACAACAGCGGCGACGCACCCAAACCGACGACGGCGGGCGCCGCCGCCATCGTAATTGCGACTGAACTCATGAAGCATTCGCTCCTTTCCGGTTTTCCAATTTGAAATCAAAGGCCTGAAGGGTGAAGCGTTCAGACCAGTTTGTTCGACCCTTTGTGTCGCGCTCGCAAACGCCCCCTTGATCGCAACTTGGCATCCTTCATCGGGTTCGTTCCGGCTTAGCCCCGACCTCTCCCCCCGGCCCCCTCCCCCGAAGCGGGGAGGGGGCGAAGGGCGAAGGCAACGACAGAAGGGATTTTATTTTTCGGTTTTGTCTTGCTCCCCTCCCTCCTCGCTTTGGGGGAGGGGGCCAGGGGGAGAGGTCGGCAAAGAACCACGATGCCCACCTACCGGACGCCGCCGGCGTTGCGCAGCAGCCGCTCGACCGCGTTGGACTTGGTCAGGGACAGCGCCGTCTTGCCTCTCTTGTCCCTCGCGTTGACGGACGCGCCCTTTATCAACAACAGGGAGACCACCTCCGGGCTCGTGTCGTTCTTTCCGCTGCCGCTCCCACGAGCCGCCGCGTACATCAGCGGCGTCCCGCCGTTCTCGTCTCTCGCGTTTACCTTCGCGCCCTTCTGGATCAGCAGGGAGACCAGCTCCGGGCCCGACTCGCTCTCCAGGGCCGCCGCGTGCATCAACGGCGTCCTGCCGCTCTTGTCCCTGGCGTTTACGTTCGCGCCGCGCTCGATCAGCAAGGCCGCGGTCCCCGGCGAGCCGCCGTTGCCGAATACCGCCGTCATCAGCGGCGTCCTGCCGTCTTCGTCCACGGCGTCGACATCCGCGCCGCTCTCAACCAGCAGGGACAGCTTTTCCACGCTGTCCCCCGTCCTCGTGAACACCTTCTCCCCCGCGTACGCCAGCCCCATCAGGGGCGTCGCGCCGCGATCGTCCCTCGCGTCGACGTCCGCTCCGTGCCGGATCAACAACGCCGCCACCTCCGGCCTGCCGCCCATCACTGCCCACCGCAGAGGCGTCCGGCCGTCCTCGTCCCTGGCGTCGACCTCCGCGCCCTTCTCGATTAAAAACCGCGAGGCCTCCGGATCCGGGTTATTCTCCGCGGCGAACATCAGGGCGGTCTTTCCTCGATCGCGCGCGCCCTGGGCGGCAGCGTTCACATCCGCGCCGTTTTCGACCAGCAGAGGCATCAGGTCCGGCCGCGAGACCGCCGCGTTCATCAAGGGCGTGCGGCCGTCGCGATCCCTGGCGCCTACGTCCGCGCCCCGCTTGATCAACCTCGCCAGGTCTTTGTTGGTCCTGCTTCCGGGGTCGATCGTCTCGAACATGAGGTTATTCAAGCGATCGGCGGAAAAGACGCCCGCACCGAAAACGGAGAGGCCCACGATGACGGCGACGGCAACGCCGATCCCGACGATCAACCATCTGCTCTTCTCCTCGGTTCTAAAATCCGAAAGGGCTTTGAGCCTTCGGTAAGCCTCCGTGCCGCCCCCGGCGTTGCGGGCGAGGTAGTCGCCCGCGTCCTCCGCGCCGACCTCGCCGCCGGCTCCCAGCAGGGCGCATATGGTTTCGGGGTCGCAGTCGCCTCTTACGGCCAGCACCGTGGCAGTCTCGCCGTCCGCATCCGTCGCCCCTGCCCTTGCGCCGGCTTTCAGCAGAAGCCGCACGATCTCGGGATTGCCGCCGTTTCTCACGGCCAACATCAGCGCTGTCAGCCCGTCCTCGCTCGTCGCGTTCGCATCCGCGCCGGCTCCGAGCAGAACGGAGACGACCTGCGGGTTGTCGCTGTGCGAGAGAGCGTGTATCAGCGGGGCGTTGCGGTTTTTATCCTTCGCGGCGCGAAGGGCTGCCGTTTCTATCTCGTTCATGACGCCGGCTTTGCGCAACTCGACCAACTGCTCCGGCGGCACGGCTCTTCTGACTCTCGCGATCGCATCCAAATAGCCGAACGCGACCTGATGCGTCTCACCTCGAATTCTCGCAAGCGCCCGCCTCAGTTCGTCGAGCTCGCGGTCGAGCCCGCCCTGCTGCGCGTAAAAATCGAACAGAGACGACAGCCCTTCGCCGCAGGTCTTTTCGGTGATGGCGATTTCGGCGCTCGACAGATCCTCGCACCGCACGCTCCTGCCCAGAAACAGGATCAGGTTGCCCAGCGTGATCGCCTTGCCCATGAACAGGAGGGGCAGCGGCTTGCCGTAGCGGTGTACGAAGCGGAAGAGCTTCTCGTCGGGATCTTGCACGCCCTCGACGACCGAGTCCACGTCCACGGCCCTCTCGAATTCGCCGTTGCCCTCCAGCCAGGTCCGGATATTTCCGCGCATCAGGAGCTCCCGCCCCTTGGCCCAGGAAACTTCATCCACCGCGATAGCGCGCGCGAGCGCCTCGATGCTCGCGTGTTTTTCCCCCATGAACGCCAGCGGGCGGGGGGTTTTATCGAGACGCGCCGCAAGCGCGCTCCCATCCGCCGGTTTCTCGAAGTGCACGGGGATATTGCGCTCGCCACCCAACCACCGCGACACCTGGTCGTACCCCCAGCGCTTGGAGGTGTCGCGCGTCAGAAGCCCCCGTAGAAGCTCCCTCTTATCGGGCGCGATTTCCTCGGATATCTCCACCGCCTTCGTCATCAGGAGCGACGCGACCACCTGCTGCGACAACCCCTCGAACGGGTGTTTCCCGCCCGCGACCTCGAGCGCCAGCATGCCGAGGCTCCACCAGTCGGAGGGCACGCCGACCGCCCCGGACCAGGACTCCGGCGACTGATACATCGGCGTGCCGCGCACCGCCGTGAATTTTTTGGAGAGTTCGGGCGCGAGGGTGTTGGAGATGCCGAAGTCGATGAGGACGAAGTCGATGGGGTCCAGTGTACGCGCCAGTACGTTCGCGGGCTTCAGGTCGAGGTGAAGAATGCCGTTTTCGTGAAGCAGCTTCAGGCTCTGCGACACCTCGCGCAGAAGGGAGAGAAAGACTGTATTCCGCCACTCTTCGCCACCCTGAGAAATGCCGTCGACGATCCGCCTCAGCGAGCCGCCCCGCACATACTCCTGAATCTCGAACCAGCGCTGCGTCGCCTCGTCGAAGCCGAACTCGAACACGCGGACCAGCTCGTGCGGGTGTGCCTTGCTCAGATTCATGATTTTGTCGATGACTTCGATCTTGGGCTCAACTTTGTAGCGATAGAGCTTGAGGATAAATTGATCCGCCCCCCGCCCGACGACATAGATATCGGACTCGCCCCCGGAGGTCGGAAGCTGTTGAAGGATGTCGTAATCCCGGAACTTCGGTCGATTGACGGAGGAGGAAGCGGGAGCGGCGGCCTCGCGCACGGTCCCCTGCGCGTCGCTCTCCCTGACGGTCTGCTCCGAGCTACTTTCTGGTTCCCGGATGGTCGCGTCTGAATCCACGTCCCAACCCCCTCTGCCGCCCCTCTTCGCTTGTATTTTAACCGGGCCGCATTATTGTAATGTCATCGACACCTCAGGGCAAGGCCTGCTTATCGCGCCCGATCTCATACCTGCGCCCATCGATTGTACGAACATCTCTACGATCCAGCACATATAATAGTATAGCAAAACAGCCTTTCTTTAAAGGAGACGACGCGATGCGTGAGCGAGAACATGAAGACTGGCCGGAGCCGAAGCCCCTCTACGCCGTTATTTTCGGCATATGCGCCCTGTTCTTCTGGGGGTATATCCTGATGGACAAGGATGGGTATCTGGGGATGCTGGACAATTGCAACCTGCTGATTCACGAGGCGGGGCACATGGTCTTTCTTCCGTTCGGACAGACGCTCCACTTTCTCGGCGGAACCCTGCTACAGTGCCTCGTCCCCGTCATTTTGATCGTCTATTTCTGGCGAACACGGCAACCCGCGGGCATGTCCTTTTCCGGTCTGTGGCTCGGCGAAAATTTTTTGAACGTCGCACACTACATCGCAGACGCCCGGGATATGGCCCTCCCCCTCGTGGGCGGTGGCGAGCACGACTGGAATACGCTGCTGGGCGGCACATTCCTCCTGCGGCACTGCCGCGAACTCGGCACGCTCGTGACGCTGACCGGGTGGGGTATTATGATCGCCTTCGCCGCCTGGTACATCTGGCAAAACGCGGCCGCGGAGACCGGGGATTAGGAACTTCCGCGGCGTCTTCACCACACCACGAAGCAGAAGGGGTGTCCCGCGGGGTCCAGCATCACCGTCCATCGGTCGTCGTACTGAACCCGGGCCTTCGTCGCCCCGCAGGCGGCGGCGTGCAGGACGGCTCGCTCCATCTCCTCCGCGCTCGCGACGGCGAAATCCAGGTGCAACATCTGCTGCTGGGCGGGCGGATCCTCCGGCCAAGCGGGCGGAATATAGGCGGGGTCGGGCTGAAAGCCGAGTTTGATCCCTCCCTGCGGGGACTGGATATCGATCCAACTTTCGTCCTCGTAGGTCTTGTTCCAGCCGAGCATCCTCAGATAGAAATCCGCCAGCGCCCTGTGGTCGACGCTGTCGAGAACCACGGTGCCCAGTTCGATGGAAGGCAAGTCGTTCATGGAATCAACTCCTCTTTCTCGTCTATGACAACAATTCGGTTCGTTTCAAGCAAGGATACAGGCCCCTCTGAAAATGCGCAAGGTGACCTCCTCTTCAAAACAGGGCAGACGCACGAAATTATTTCTGACACCCGATAAGCCGGAGCAGATATTCATCGTTCCAGCCCGCCCTTTTTCGTCGGACCTTGATGCTGCCCTTAGCCGTTTTGTCCTGCTTGATCAGGTTCAGCGCGAAATGCCGCATCGTCGACATATTCGCCGCGCTGTTAGAAGAAGCGATCGTCAGCAAGCCGGAATCGTAGGCAAAAATTCGGCGGGCGGATGCCTCGGCGCTCCCCGCTACGCTCCGCCCCTCTCTGACACCCCCGTAAAACGATAGGAGCGCGTGGGACGACCAGGCTTTCCGTACTGGGGCACCTCCGACGAGGCGACGAGGCCGCTCTTCACAAGGTGGTCCAGATAGCGGTGCGCCGTGGTGTACGAGAGCCCGCAGGCCGCGGCGACCTCGTCGATCTCCGCCGCTGAGTTTTTCCCCTTCAGATAGGAGACGACCTTCTGCAGCTTCTGGGGCGCGATACCCTTCCGCACTTCGCCGCGCACGTCGCGCTCGTACTCGCGCAACCTGCCGTGCAGGCGTATACGTGAGAGGAAGTCGGCCAAGCGAACCGGTTTGTTGATGAAGTCATCCGCCCCGGCGAGCAACAGCTCCTCGGCCGTCCTCGCGTCCTGCTCGATCGTCAGGATGAGGACGGGGAGCGCAGGCGCCAGGGCCTTGACCGTGCGCAGCACGTCGAGCCCGTTGCGTCCCGGCATGTGATAGTCGAGCAGCAACATCTCGACCAGGCCGTCCCGGACCCACCCGAGGCACTCGTCGATGTCCGTCGTGCCGCGAAAGTTCCAGCCCTGGGTCTGTGCCATCGCCTCCAGGGTATAGAGAATGGATTCGTCGTCGTCCAAAGCGCAAAGATATAGAGACATGGCTTATTCGCGCTCCTCGGGCAGCGGCAGATCGATCGAGACGCACGCTCCCCCCGAGGGGAGGTTTGCGATCGCCATCGTTCCGCCGTGTTTCTTCACAACCTCCTCGGCAAAGGCGAGGCCGAGCCCCGTAGATCCCCAGCGCGACTGTCCGGGGGAGACGTCGTGAAACTCCTCCAAGAAACCCGCACCGTTGTCGCACACGGCAATCGAGACGCCGTCCCCGTTCATCGCGGCCGTCAACCTGATCTCGGGGTCCGCCTGGTCCTTCACGGCGATGTGTGCGTTGTCGAGCAGGTTCACCAGCGCCCGCGAGAAACGGATCAGGTTGACGCTCGCAAACCGCGCGCCCACCCCCTCCTCCATGTGGATCTCGACCACGTGCCGCCAGGGAAACGCGCTGACCTGGCTCAACACATACTCGAGGAGGCCGGTCACGGACACGCTCTGCCGGGCGTCCTCCTTGAGCAGCTCCTCGATCATCTGGTTCATGTCCGCGCCCGTCGCGACGATGCGGCGCGCATGGCCCTGAACGGTCCCTTCGGGAAGCGTCTCGACCATCACGTCCGCGAGACCGAGCATGGTGGTCAGGGGGCGCCGCAGGTCGTGCACGAGCTGCTGGATCTCGAGATATCCACGCGCGCGGACCGTCTCTTCGCGCAGGGCGGCGATCTGCCGGTCCCGCTCGCGAATCTTGCGGAACTGAATATTGCTGCGGTTGGCGCCGATCAGGAGTGTCGCCGCCGCGATGCCGCCGGTGAACGCCGTCGCGAACGCCCCCAGCCCCAGCGCGTCGAGCACGAACCCCCAGTCCTCGATGATCGCCAGCTCCTTGACGGCATGCGAGAGCTCCCCACCGCCGAAGCCCCAGCGCGTGAGAATCGGCGCGATGTCCAGCCACTGAAACGAGAAGACCAGTAGGGAGAGGACAGAGGAGCGGGCGACCCAGCCCCTTATCTCGCGCGTCGAAAGGTGCATGATGAGAACGGTGAGGATGCTGAACAGCGCGGGTACACCGAGGTGCAGAGAAAAGACGTCGCGATAGTGGGAGACCGCGGCGTAGCAGCAGGGGATCGCAACCAGCGGCACGAGCCAGGAGAGCGCCCGGCCGCGCCGCGAGAGGGCGACGCTCTCACCGAGATAAAACCAGCCGAGGTAGAGCAGGACGGCGCGGAAGGTGTTGAGGATGACGAGACAGACGGCGGAAGCCAGCAGGTAGCGTCCGTCGTCGTCGAGGGCGAAACGCTCCAGATAGAGGAGCACGGTACGCCCCGGCAGGTGGAGGGAGAGATACCAGCCGCAGAGGCAAAGAACGCCCGCGATTGCGAGAATCGTCATGCGGTTCCAGCGAAAGCGCCGCTTATTCCCCATCGTCCGCCCACTCCCATCTTCTGTGGAGGATCAAAACGCCCGCGAAGGCGGCCAGCCCGGCCAATGCCGTGAGGGGATGCAGCTTCACCCGCACCTTGGAGAACGCGCCCGCGTCCCAGGGGATGCCGCTCTCGTGCGCGAGTTTGCGCATCCCCAGCAGATTCAGTACGGGAATATCCGCGCGCAGGGCCTCCGCGATCACACCGTCGCCCAGCGCGCCCGCGTCCGCCCTGCCCGGCAGCAGAAGACCGTTCGGAATCTCGGCCGCAAGCTCCGAGTCGCCGAGGTTGGCGTTCGACCCGCCGATGCCGACGAGCAGCTTCGGCTCGAATTTACGCAGCGCGGCCATCTTATAGCGCACCGCGTCCCGCAGGTCGCGCGGAACCACAAGCGGCGTTCCGCCTCTGGTCGCGAATCCACGAAAAAGCGCCGTCGCCTCGGACGACATGCCGCCGCCTCTCTCGCCGCCGCCGCCGAGCGTGTAGAAGGCGGGAGCCGTCTTCAAAAAACCTCCCCCCCGCAAGGTCTCGTACATCGCGGGCCAGGGAAATTCGGGGAGGTTCGCGCCCCAGGTCGAGGCGCCCAGCGAGACGGCAAGCAGGATATCCAGATCGCGGCTCTCGGCGGCGGCCAGCACGGAGAAGAGCAGGCCGGGGAACGAGGCCGACGAGTAGATTGCGATCCGGTCGCCCGCCTCAAGGCCGAGCTCGTCGAACCAGTCGAGGCACTGCAGCGCCCAGAGCGGGTTGCACGACGTGCGCTTGGCCTCCGGCTCACCGAGCGTCGTGGTGATCTCGCTCCACTCGATGCCGATGAAGCCGGTCTCCAGCCGGTCCTCGGCCTTCGAAAGAGGGACACCGGCGGCCGTCTGCGCCCGCCAGAGCGCGCCCTGACCGTCGCGCACGCGCTTCCAGAGACGGTCTTCGCCCCGGCCCGGCACCACGAAACCGCCGCCGAACCAGAGGGCGAGCAGGAAGAGCGAGAGCAGGACGAGCTTTGTATTGTATGGGATTTTTATTTTTTTCATGCCGAATACCCCGCGGCCAACGTCATGAAGAAAATGATAATGGCGGTGGCGATCCCCGCCGACGCGGCGGCGGCGAGGGTCATCAGGACGCCCTGCCGCTCGGCATCCGCCGCGATCAAGCCCGGCGCGATCCAGCCGATCCAGAAGGCATCGACTCCGATCTGGCCGCGAAAGAGGATGCGAAACGCGATGGCGAGCAACAGCGCCACCCCCACGCGCTCGCGCCCGTAGAGCGAGAAGAATTTCGCGACTGGCCGCAGGACGACGGCGAAGCCAAGGCCGAGCAGCAGCGCACCGGCGAACGAGAGCGGATCCGTCGCCTGCAGGGCGAGCAGCCCCGGCGAGACGAGCCCGCCCGTGCTCCAGCCGGTGCGCCGCGTGTAGAAAAGGCCGACCGCGATGCCGACCGCGATCGTGATGCTTACGCGCCCGGTGTAGTCCATGGAGAGCCGCTCTTTACACGATCGTCGAGCAGCGCCAGCGGAACTCCCGCGACGTTGCCGCAGCCGAATATTTTTTTGCCGCGCATCCATTCCCGTAGGGACGCGCATTGCGCGTCCGCTGGTCCCGCAACGGGAACGGCCCGGATCGGCGGACGCGCAATGCGCGTCCCTACGGCGATATTGTCCGTTATCGTCTTTACCTCGCGCCAGGGGCGGTTCATGAACGGCGCGAAACTCTTCAGGCGCGCGCGGCGGTCGCCGCGGTCGGCGTAGAGCAGGCTCGTCTCCTCCACGCGCCAGCCGAGCGAGGCGAAGAGCATCTCCGTGCTCTCGGGGTCGTTGGCCGAGAAGGCGGCGGCCAGCAGCGCACCGCTCTCCGGGATTTCGAAGACGCGGAAGTCGGCGATGTCGGGCGGAAGCTCCTCGACCGCCCGTCGCACGACCTCGCCGGCGAACCCGATGCTCTCCAGCGCCGCCAGCGCCAACACGCGGTTGGAGACGAGAAAACCGCCCGCTCGCGGCGCGACGGCGAGCGATCCGCTGCGTTTTTTCAGTTTTTCCATCAGCGAGGGGGAGGCGGCGAGCTCCGCGCCGAGCGCGAGGACGCCGCCGTCTGGGATGCCGCGCAAAAGAGCCGCTTCGGCGCACCCCGAACCTTCGCCCCACTGGTCCTGGTGGTCAGGCCGCGCGTTGGTCCACACGGTAAGCGTCGGCTCGAGCCATGCAGCCGCCAGGCACTGCAGATCCGGGTTCACCGCCGCGTTCTCCATCACCACCGCGCCGGTGCCCCGCGAAACCTGGCCGAGCCACCACCGCATCTCCTCGACGTGCGCCGGCGCGTTACGGACGATGCGCCGCTCGCCGACGCGAGAAAGCTCGCGCGGCAACACGCCCGTGATGCGTCCGCGGACGTCGAGGCCCCCAGCGATGAGACCGGCGCATATCATCCGCACGAGACTGCTCTTACCTCGGCTGCCGGTGACCAATATGCGATGTTCGATGAAAGAAATTTCAGACTTTTTCATGACGACGAGTATATCAAAAAAGGGCGAAGGCCCGAACGGCCCTCGCCCTTTTTCGCATCTCAGTATCCGACCGGGACGCCGAGACGGCGGAAATCGGCCCCGCCGTTCATCACACCTTTGTCCACGTCGAAGAGGATGCCCTGCGCCGTGCCGATGTGCTGGTCGCGCTGGACATCGAAGCCGCGGAACTCCATCAGCGCGATCAGGCCCGCGTCCATGTGCTTTTCGGCCAGCAGTTTGGCCGCCTTCGAGCCCGCGAGCTGGTTGTGGATGCGCGGCGCCTGGATGGCCTCGCCCATCGTCATGCCGTAGTCGACCGTGTTCATGATAATCTGCGCGATGGAGGTGAAGATCCTGGTCGCGCCCGCCGCGCCGATGCTCATGTAGGGCCTTCCCTTCGGGTCGAGCACGATCGTCGGCGACATCGACGAGAGCGGACGCTTGCCGGGCTCCGGCGCATTGACGCTCTTGGGGTCGCTGGAGAAGTCGTCCATTTCGTCGTTGACGAGGAAGCCGTACTCCGCTACCATCACGCCGCTGCCGCAGAAGAAGTTGATCGTGTTGGTCGAGGCCACGATGTTGCCCTCGGCGTCGACGGTGCTGAAGCTGGTGGTCGACATCCGCTCCGGGCCGTAGCCACGCACGTCGGCCTTGCGCTTCTCCTTCTGGAAGGCCCAGGGGTCGCCCGCCTGCACCTCCTGCATGACCTTGTTCGGATCGATCTTCGCCGCGAGCGCCTTGGCGTAGGCCTTGGAGGTCAGCCCTTCCAGCGGCACCTGTACGAAAGCGGTGTCCGCCATGTAGGCCGCGCGATCGGCGAAGATCAGCTTGTTCGCCTCGGCGAAGACGTGCATCGCCCGCGGCGAGTTATGGCCGTAGGAGGCCATGGGGAAAAGCTCGAGAATGTTCATCAGCTCGATCAGGTGCGCGCCGCCGCTCGACGACGGAGGCATGGAGTAGATCCTGTAGCCGCGGTAGGTGCCGGAGACCGGCTTGCGAATCTCCATCTTGTAGTTCTTGAGGTCGGCCGTCGTCATGCTGCCGCCGTTTTTGTTCACCACCCGCACGAGCGCCTCGGCGACGGGGCCCTCGTAAAAGCCGCGTTCGCCCTTATCCGCCAGCAAGCGGAAGAGCTTGCCGAGGTTCGGCTGCTTCAGCGTCGCGCCTGCCTCCAGCGGAAGCCCGTCCTTGTTGAAGAAGGGGACCGCTGCCGGGTCGTTGCAGTTCATCAGCCGCTCGTAGTTGTCGGCGATGATGCCGTTCTGCATCGGGTGCAGCTCGAAGCCCTCCTCGGCGAGGCGGATGGCGGGGGCCGCCACCTCGCCGAAGGACATGGTTCCGTACTTCTCAAGGGCGTAGCACATGCCCTTCACGAAGCCGGGCACACCCGCCGCTTTGCCACCGTCGGCGCTCCACTTTTCAGCCTTCGCCTGCTCGGAGGCGAACATCTCCCTGGTCGATGAGGCCGGGGCCATCTCGCGATAGTCGAGGCAGACGACCTCGCCCGTCTTTGCAAAACGGATCGTCGTGAAGCCGCCGCCGCCGACGCCCGCCGTGTTGAACTCCACCACGTTGAGCGCCAACGCCGTGGCGACCGCCGCGTCGATGGCGTTGCCACCCTTCTGCAAAATTTCGACGCCCGCCTTCGAAGCGAGTTCGTGCGCCGAGGAGACCATGCCGTGCGTGGCGTATACGTCGCGCGCCTCCTGCGCAAACGACGCCCCCGCGAGGAGGATGAGGACGAAAACCGCCAGCGCTGCCCTCATGAAACGATACGCGTGTCTCTTCATTCCGATCTACCTGCCTTCCTTCCTTCGTTCCGTCATCCCGACACCGCCGGGGCCCTTATACAAACCGGCAAAAGGGCGGGTCCTCCTGAAGCGAGGAACAGCCCCTGCCGGGTACGCGCTGAAACTGCAGGGACGCGCATTGCGCGTCCGCTGATGGCCAATGGCCGCCCTTGCTACTAGAATCCGGCGGGCATGCCTGTGCCGGTGCGCTGGTCCGCGCCCGCGTCCATCTGCTGCTGCGTCTGGTCGAAGATGATCCCCTGGACGACGCCGTGGTAGGTCTCGCCGAGGTTCAAATCGTAGCCCTTTTTCTTCAGCGCGTCGATGGCCTCCGGGCCCGCCGTCGCCTCGAGGATCGTCTGGCCGGTCATGTCGTTCCAGATTCTCGGCGCTTCGATCGCCTCGGACATCGTCATCTTATGGTCGATGACATTGGCGACGACCTGCGCCACCTCGGTGAGGATCATCCGGCCGCCGGCGCCGCCCACCGTCATGAAGGGCTTGCCTTGCGGGTCGAGGATGATCGTCGGCGACATGGACGAGAGGGGAACCTTGCCCGGCTCCGGCGCATTGACGCTGTTCGGGTCGGCCGAGAAGTCGTCCATCTGGTTGTTGATCAGGATCTGGTACTCGGGGACCATCGCCTTGCTGCCGTACCAAAGGTTGATCGTGTTGGTGGCGGCGACGATGTTGCCCTGCACGTCGACGGTCGAGAAATGCGTCGTGGAGAAGTGCTCGCGGCCCACGCCCGGCGTGCGGCTGTCGCTCTTCTTCGGCGCCTTCTCGAACTTCCAGGGATCGCCCGCCTGCCCCTTCTCGGGGAGCTTCGGCTGGTTCAGCCTGGCGACGATCGTCTTCGCGTACTCCTTGGAGGTCAGGCCCCGCAGCGGAACCTGTGCGAAGGCCGTGTCCGCCATGTACTTGTCGCGGTCGGCGAAGACCTGGCGCTGTGCCTGCCCCCAGAGATCGAGCAACTTGGGGTCGTTCACCTTCATCTTGCCGAGGTCGAAGTTCTCCATGATGTTCAGGAGCTGGATGATGTGCGTGCCGCCGCTCGAGGGGGGCGGGGAGGAGAAGATCCGGTAGCCGCGGTACGTCCCCTCGACGGGTTTGCGAACGCGGACGGCGACCTTCGCGAGATCCTCCATCGTCATAGCTCCGCCCGCGGCGTTGACCGCCTTCACGAACGCCTCACCGATGGGGCCCTTGTAGAAGGCGTCGGGGCCGTCCTTGATGAGGAGGCGGAAGGCCTTCGCCAGGCCGGGGTGCTTGATGATGGTCCCGATGGGGCGGGGCAGGCCGTCCACAAGGTACGGCACGTACGAACCGTCGCCGTTGAGCCTCGTGATCTGCTCGAAGTTGTCGCCCTCCATCATGGTCTCGTTCTGGCCGGCGCTCCAGGCGTAGCCGTCCTCGGCCAGGCGCAGCGCGGGTTGCGCGACCTGCTCGAAGGACATGGTGCCGTACTTCTCGAGCGCATAGAACCAGCCCTTGACCCAACCGGGCACGCCCGCCGCCTTGCCGCCGACGGCCGACCAATTCTCCTTCTGCGCCTGCTCGGAGGCGAACATGTCCTTGCGCGCGGAAGCGGGCGCGAATTCGCGGAAGTCGAGGAACACGACCTCGCCGGTCTTGGCGAAACGCACGGTGATGAAGCCGCCGCCGCCCATGCCGATGTTGTACGGCTCGACGACGTGAAGCGCCAGCGCCGTCGCGGCGGCCGCGTCGATCGCGTTGCCGCCCTTGGCCATGATCTCGAGCCCCGCCTGCGAGGCAAGGAAGTGCGCGGCCGAGACCATGCCGTTCTTCGCGTAGACATCGAGCGGCTTGTTCGGCGTCGTCGGAACGGTCGCCGCAAGCGACGTTCCGACAAAAAACATGACTGCAAGAAGAGCGATAAAGAGTTTGATTCCGTATTTTCCGGTAAATTTCGTGCCTCTCGTCACTGTTACTCCTCCTCAAATTGATTGCTGCAGACCCCCACCTGAAAAAACGGTCCTCCTTCCCATTCGGGATGGTTTATCTTTAATCAGTTCGCCGCCGGTGCCGTCGCCAGATACGCCGCCACGCCGTTTTTCACGATCTCCTCGTAGCTGGGGACGTTCTCCAGCACCACGCCCTTCCCCTCCTCGAAGAGGCCGAGCGTGTCGATGAAGGCGCTGATCGAGGCCACGTGACGAGCGACGCGCTGTTCGAGCGGCTTTCCGTTCTCACCGTACGGGACGAAGAGGCGCCCGAGGGCGGCCGCTTTCCTGTAAGCCTTGTCCTTGCCCTCCAGCACGAGCGCTTCGTTCGTGCGCCCGCGCAGGCGGCCCTGGCTGGGGTTTGCCGTCTCCATCAGAATCGGCATCGTGTTCGTGCCGTCGCCCCACTCGCGGTGGCTCAAGCCGCGCAGGTTTTTCGGCGAAGGCTCCAGGCGCATTTCGATCCCGAGGCCGATCAGCTCCATCGTCGTGGCGGCAGCGAGCTCCATGCTGCGCTCATGGGCCACGACCGCCTCAACCACCGGGTACTCGGGAGATGCCTCGTGCAGGTCGAAGGCGAGCGTGATGTCCTCCTTGCGCAGCAGCTCCATGATGCCGTAGGCGAGCTTCTCGACCGGCGTGCCGTCCGGGTCTCCGGGGTAGGCGCGGTTGAGGTTCTTGCTCTCGTTGCCCGCCAGCTCCTGCCCGGAGGCCTTGTGGATGTAGATGTCCGGCGTCGGCCACATCACGAGCGGGCTGGTGTCGCGCGAGCCGTAGCGAAACGTGCGGACCGAGCCGTCTTTCAACGTAAAGTGGATCCGGCTCGGAGAAGCCTCCTGCGGAAGCGTGTTGGTGAAGCCGCTCGGGTTGCCGTAGGGAAGGATGAAGAGTCTCCCCCGTTTGACGCGCGCGTTCTCCAGGAGGAGTACGGCCGACATGTACCCCGACGGCTCGTTGGGGTGCGTGCCGCCGAGGACCATCACGCTGCCGCCCGGCTCCTCGCCCGTCTGCACATAGACCGGCGTGTCCATCGGGCTGCCCCTGAGCCCGTCGAAGTAGTCGGAGAGCATCTTCTTCTCGAAACCTCCCGCGGGGACGACGGGATCCATCTCCTTGCTCGCGCCGAACTCGCGCCCCGTGACGAAGCAAACGACGAGGGCGAGCGCAAGCAGCAGAGCCGCGGTAGTCCTGGTGCCCTTGAAGTTGAAATTCATCCCGCGCTCGCCCCCTACTTGATCATGAAGAGTCGCAGCAGCAGCGGAACGACGACGAGCGCGGCGGTCGCCTGCCTCCAGAATTCCTTCTCGCGAAAACAGCAGCGGATCGTCAGGCAGAGCACGATCGCCAGTATCCCTCTGTAGATCAAAGTCATGATATCCATCACGCAGGCCTCCCTAACGCACCAGGGCCGCCAGAGGGTTGGCCCATATGATGATGCAGATTCCCCAGATCGCGATGGCGACCGCCGGGATAACGCACTGTTTCAAAACCGCAAAGTAGTCCTTCTCTCCGACGACCTGGGCCGCGAAGATCCCCGCCAGCGCCGTCGGCGGCACGAGGTCGCCGAGGCCGGAGATGAGCGCCAGGCCGGAGGCGACCATGATCTGGTCCTTGCTCAGCAGCGCCAGGATGAAGGGCACACCGAGCACCGAGGCTGCACCGAAGGACGAGATCGCCCCGAAGGCCGGAACCGTCGTCGCGATGGAGAGATAGAGCAACCAGGCCGGGATCGCCAGCGCCGAGACGACGACGAAGCCGCGCACGCCGGTGAGCGTCATGATCTGGATGAACATGCCGACACCCATGAGGATCCCCAGCACCGGGATTGCGTCGCGCACGGCCTCCGTGGCCGACTCGAGCACGTTCCACTTGCGTCCGGTGAGAAAAGCCGAGGCGGCGGCCAGGAGAAACTGCAGCGGCATTCCCAGCGACGGAAAGACGCCGGGGAAGAACTGCTCGCCGCCCATCAGCACGATGAGGACGAGAAAGGGGAGAAAAAGCCTTGGCGTCAGGCGCACTTTCTCCATGCGGGCAAGTTCCTTCTCCAATTCGGCCTCGTCGAGGCCTTCGCTCCTGCGGAGCGAGGGGACCGCCAGAACCGCGATCACGAAGAACGCCAGAGGAACGGTGGCAATAAGAAGGGGGATGGCGAAGCCGACATACGGCATGTCGATGCCCCCGCCGATGATCATGACGGGAATATTGATGGGAGGCGCGATCATCCCCAGGATCGCTCCCATCGCGATGAGCGCCGCCGTCTTGACGGACGAGACGCCGAGGCGAATCAGTACGGGCGCCACCAGCGCGCCGGTGGTGAGGCAGCAGGCCGTCGAAGAACCTGTCAGCATGCCGGGCAGCATGATGAGAAACATGACGCCGCAGGCAAGCAAGAGCGGAGACTTGCGGAAGCGCCGGATGATCCACGCCGCCACCGCCTCCATCAGCCCGATCGACTGCACCACGTTCATGAAGATCATCGCCATGGCGATGATGAGGATCGTGTCGATGTAGCCGAACATTCCCTCGACCAGGTGGCGCAGCGGGAAGCCCGCCCCCCCCAGCACCGCCCCCACGACCGCAGCGGCGGACATGGCGATGGCGATCGGCAGATCGAGCGCGAAGGCCCCGAAGGCGAACGCTAAGAGCATGGCGAGGGCGTAAAAGCCCTCGGGCCAGAACCATTCCATCGTCATGGCAGCGTTATTTCGAGACGCCCCACTCTTTGAAAGCGGCTTCGAGCGGCGTGACGGTGGCCTGGATGTTCTCGAC
>JAVBQG010000044.1:0-84714 GCA_031549185.1 Synergistaceae bacterium
GAGTGACTGACACAAATTCATCAAGTTAAATCATAACAGTGGTAGATGTTTTCAAAGAGACATAACGGCTCCTTGCTATGCAGTCTCCTCACGGCTTCTTTCCGTGTAGGCGCCACCGGCAGAGAATCGTCGAGCGCACTTGACAACCGTAGCGTGCAGGAAATCTTGGCAATCGTTGCGCAGAGTGCCTTCCATATCCAGCGCAGACCGATCTGCAAATAGCTGAGGCCACGATTCCAGTGCGTGTCTATTTCCGTGCGATGACCTTCTTCGACGACTATCAGCCCCTCGCTCACCGCAATGATGGTTGCCGTAGCGATAACAAAAATCAGCCGTTCCAGAGCCTGGGGAGATTCAATGCGGCTTTTTTCCAGCGCAAAGCCCCCGCTCTTTTCATCCCGGAACATTTCCTCGATGTCGAAACGCAACGCATAGTCGGCGAAAACCAAAGGACGAGCCGTATCGTTGCTCAACACGTACCACGCCTCCGAGCCCCTTCGCGGCCATCCCGCACACAGGCTCAATCGCTCGAGTCCGGCTCCCCAAGCAACCACCTTGTCGTACAATCGCGCCTCTCCCTTGCGCAATGAAAGCTCCCGTGGTGCTCGTTTCCCGTTTGGGAAATTCAGAATCTGATTCCCTTTGACCCGAATGTGCCACGTCCATCCCAGCGCGTTCAGGAAACGCATGAGTTTCTTGTTCGCGAAACCGCGGTCGGCGAGAAACACCACCGGAACATCTTCGGGCAGAAGATCGCGTGCGTACTCCAGAACCTCCCGACAATGCTCGTAGCCGACGCTGGAGCTTTCATGCGGCAGGGCTTTCCAGGCGACGGGGATCCCTCGCCCGCGGTGAATCATAGAAATCATGACGATACAAAATCTGTCTCGCAGCATCGAGGTATCCAGGGCGAGCACAATTCGTTTCGGTTTTACGTCTCCCATAGCATGTTTAAAGACGGCGGCATATGACGAATGCGGAGCGATCCCGTCATTGTGAAGCCATCGATAGAAACGTCGCTGGGTGCTGGCTGCAAGAACGTCAAGGGGGAGCCAGGCACTCCATTGTGCCAGGGAAACACTCCGTGACACAAGCACCGCGACAAGCATCCAGAGAAATGTAGAAAGATTTCGGAGATTCATCGGCAAGAGTTGCGCGAGCGTTTTTCCGAGAGTATGATGGAGTTCGAGCACGTTCTGAATGATTGATTCCTCCGGTTTCTTGGTGTGTGCAAACCTATTAAACCAGAGATAATCGATCTTTGGAACGTGTTCTTATCTTTCAAGGTCCTCTTATACTCGATCTTTTAGCTCTTTAAACCAGTGAATTTGTGTCAGTCACTCAGTCCTCGGTGACTAGCTTATCAGCGCGAAGAAGAATTTGCAATTACTTTAGTGGTAAAAAGATCGACCGGCCTCGATAGAGCGAAAGCAGAACCCCTGTTTTTGAGGTCGCCCTCGCGTTCCGACCCGCTGGGGAGAACAGGTGAACATTGGATTCCTGGCACTTTGGCGCGATTCTGAGTAAATTCTTGTGCAAATTCAAAAAAACTGCTACAATTCCTGAAAATGATGAATATTTCAGCCTACATCGACGAGTACATGCTGTATATTCGTTCCTCGCTTGGGCGTACAGATAACACCGTCTTAAACTACGCGGTGGATCTCGCGCAATTTTCGGATTATCTGGACGCCTGCGACGTGAAAGAGCCGCAGGAGCTGAGTATGGACCTTCTGCGGGGTTTTTTGCGCGAGCTGTCGGGTTTCGGTTTTTCGAAGAGCTCCATCGCCCGCAAGCTCTCCTCGTTGCGGGGTTTTTGCAAATTTTTACAGCGTCGGGGCGTCTTCGCGCGCGACATCAGCGTCGGGATCAAGGGGCCGAGACAGAACCCCTCGCTCCCGAGGGCGGTTGCCTACGACGATATCGTGCGGTTGCTTGAGGAGGGGCCGGCCGGAAGCAAAAAGGAGACGAGGGATCGTCTGATTCTGGAGCTCTTTTACGGTTCGGGCCTTCGTATCATGGAGGCCGCCTCGCTCGACTGGGGCGACGTGGATGTCCCGGAGCGCTGGCTGCGCATTCTGGGCAAGGGAAACAAGACGAGGATGGTCCCGTTCGGGAGGACTGGGCAGGAGCTCTTCCGTCGGTGGCGCGACGAGGTCGTGGCGATGGGATATCGAACGGACGACGATTCGCCGCTCTTTCACGGAGTGGGATCCGAGCGCCTGACGGAGAGGACGATCAACCGCGCGGTCACCGCGATGACGAAGAAAGTGGGTTTGAGCGGGGTTACGCCGCATTCGCTGCGCCACAGCTTTGCGACTCATATGCTGGAACGGGGAGCGCCGCTTCGCGTGATACAGGAGTTGCTGGGACACGAGAGCCTCATGACGACGCAGCGGTATCTGAAGATTACGACGGAGCAAATGAAAAAAAGCTACATGGATACGCACCCGAGAGCGGTGTGAACTTCACTGGATTTGATTTTTCTGGAGGCAGTCATATGACCTTAATGGAAGGAACGACAATCGTTTGCGTCAAGAGGGACGGCCGTGTCGCAATCGCGGGAGATGGTCAGGTGACTCTCGGTTCGCAGGTGATCAAATCGACGGCGCGCAAGGTGCGTCGCATTTCGAACAAAAGCGGCAACGACGTGATCGTCGGCTTTGCCGGCAGCACGGCCGACGCGATGACGCTCCTCGAACGCTTCGAAAAGCAGCTCGACGAACACCACGGCAATCTGCTGCGGGCGGCGAGCGCCCTGATGAAGGATTGGCGCACGGACAAGTATCTGCGCCGGCTGGAGGCGATGATGATCGTCGCCGATAAGACCGATGTGTTTCTCCTCTCCGGCGCCGGAGACATTCTGGAGCCCGAGGCGGGCGTAACCGCCATCGGCTCCGGCTCCGGCTTCGCCCAGGCGGCTGCTTTCGCGCTGATGGAGAGCACCGACCTGTCAGCCGGTGAGATTGCTCGCAAGAGCATCGAGATCGCCTCGAGGATCTGCATCTACACCAACGAATCGATCATTCTGGAGGCGATCGGATAATGGTCCTGTCACTCGAAAATAGAGCTTCTCTCACCCCTCGCGCGGTCGTCGCCTACCTCGACCGCTATGTGATCGGGCAGGAGGCGGCGAAGCGTTCCGTTGCCATCGCCCTTCGCAACCGCATCCGCCGCCGCTCCCTCCCCGACGAGATGCGGCACGAAGTTGCCCCGAAGAATATTCTGATGGTCGGTCCCACCGGTGTGGGAAAGACCGAGATCGCCCGCCGTCTCGCCCGGTTGGTCGACGCTCCTTTCGTGAAGGTCGAGGCGACCAAATTCACCGAAGTTGGTTACGTCGGGCGCGACGTCGAATCGATGATCCGCGACCTGGTCGAGGTGTCCGTGCAGATGGTCCGCCGCCGCAAGATAGACGAGGTGCAGGACGCGGCCGCCTCGCATGCGGAGGAACGCCTGCTCGACCTGCTGCTGCCCGGCCAGAAAAAAGAGAAACCCACCGCTGTTTCGGACATCATGCGCCTCTTCGGCGTCTCTTCCGAGGAGGAGGACGAGGAGAAGGGGACGCCCTCGCCGGAGAGCGAGGAGCGCTCGGCACACACCAGAGAGAAGATGCGCGACATGCTGCGCGCCGGGAAACTGAACGCCCGCGAGGTCGACGTCGAAGTCGCGGAGAGCTCGAAGATGGGCATGGGATTTATCGGTGGCGGCATGGAAGAGATGGGCATCAACATCGGCGAGATCATCGGCGGCATGATGCCCCGAAAGGTCAGCCGCAAGCGTATGCAGGTGGAGGAAGCGATGCGCGTTCTGCAGGTCGAGGAGGCCGAGAAGTTGCTGGATATGGAACAGATCAGCCAGGAGGCGCTCGACAAGGCCCAGGAGGAGGGCATCATCTTCGTCGACGAAATCGACAAGATTGCCACGGGCGGGACGGGGTCGGGGGGACGCTCCGGCCCGGACGTCAGTCGTGAGGGCGTGCAGCGGGATCTGTTGCCCGTGATCGAGGGCTGCACGGTACAGACGAAGTACGGCCCTGTTCACACGGATCACATTCTCTTTATTGCGGCGGGAGCCTTTCATCAGAGCAAGCCGTCTGACCTCGCGCCGGAACTGCAGGGGCGCCTGCCGATCCGCGTGGAGCTCGCCGCTCTGTCGGAGGAGGATCTCGTTCGAATCCTGACCGAACCCGAGAACAGCCTGATCAAACAGTACGTGGCGTTGATCGGAACGGAGGAGGTTTCTCTCGAATTCACGGACGACGCGGTGAAAACGATCGCTGAGTACGCGGCGAATATGAACGCGCAGATGGAGAACATCGGAGCGAGGCGCCTCTACGCCATGATGGAGCATCTGCTGGAGGAGATCAGCTTCGACGCCAGCGATCGGGAGAAAGACACGATTACGATCGACGGAAATTTCGTCCACGGAAAGCTGCAGGATCTGGTGGGGGACAGCGATGCCAGAAAATATCTCCTGTAACGTCGATTTTGAAATCGAAGGCCTGAAGGATGAGGCGAAAGCGGTTCGCATAATCGCCTGACGAACATCCTTCGGTCGATACCAGGCATAAGGCAGCGCAATTAAGGAAAGGGCGTGAACGTATGGCGAACGCATTGAAAGAGCAGGTAGCCGATCAGGAAGCCATCGAACTCGATATGAAAGACCTGCTTGAGAAAACCCGCATGGTCGGCAGGGTTCTGCAGAACAGGCCGGACAACCGGACCCCCGATTATGCGAAACTGGCCAAGCTTCTCTCAGATCTGTCGACGGCGAACGTGTACATGATCAACAGAGAGGGCAAAATTCTCGGATACTCGTGGGCCAGCGAGTACGACTGCCACATCATGGAGGATCTTCTGATCGAGGGTTCGATGCCCGAGGCCTACGTGGACAAGCTCAACATGGCGCGCGAGTCGGTTCTGAACATCACGGACAACGGCCTCTGCGCATATTCCGACCAGCCGTGCACCTACTCGAACAAGCACGTCGTATACGTGCCGATCAGCGGCATGGGCGAACGCCTGGGTACGTTGATCCTGGCCCGCTTCGGCGATCCGTTCATGACCAAGGATCTCGTGTTGGCCGAATACCTCGCGACGGTCGTCGGCCTCGAAATTCTCAACGAGCGCGGCCGCAACATCGAGCAACGCGGGCGCGAGCGCCTCGTCGTGCAGATGGCCATGCGCGCCCTCTCCTTCTCGGAGGTCGAGTCCATCAAGCACATCATCGAGGATCTCGGCGGCCCCGACGGGGTCGTCGTCGCCAGCAAGGTCGCCGATCGCGTCGGCGTCACCCGCAGCGTCATCGTAAACGCGTTGCGCAAGCTCGGCAGCGCGGGCATCATAGAGAGCCGCAGCCTCGGCATGAAGGGCACCTATATCAAGGTGATCAGCAACCTCTTCCTGGAGGAGCTCGGTATCTCGCTCGACAAGTTGGAGAAGAACAACGCGATTTAAGAAGGCCGATTTGTCGTTAGGGGTCTAAAGGGCAAAGATTGCGAGCCCTTGCGGTTTCTGAACGCTTTACAAGGAGAACGCGTTTGAACGATTGCATCGGCGTCTCCTAAAGTTCGCGCTTTTTTCGACCGATTTTATAGCATGGAGTTTTTACGAAGGGGGTGTCATGTATGCGCGGTGATCTGGCCTGGAACGTAATCGAAAAGGATCTGCAGGGGCTTGCGAAGCGCCTCGAGTCGACGTCGCAGAACATCGCCAACATGAACACGCCGCGCTACACGAGGCGCGAGGTCTCCTTCGAGGATCAGCTCAAGGAAGTCATCGACGCGCCGACGCGCCTTCCGCTGAAGCGGACTGCGGAGAAGCATATCTCCAACGTCACGCCCGACATTGGCGCCGTCGCGCCCGCCGAGCGGAGCGTCGGTTACGAGCTCTACAGGCTCGACCTGAACAACGTCGATCCCGAGACGGAGATGGCGCGGCTCGCCGAGACACGCATGTCGTACCAGGCGATGAGCCGCGTGATCGGCCGCAAGATAGCGATGTACAGAAGAGCGATAGGAGGCGGGGCATAATGCGCGTGTTTCGTTCGATCGACGTAGCGGGCAGCGGACTTACCGCCCACCGCCTCTGGATGGATACGATCTCCGGCAACCTGGCGAACGTCAACACGACGCGCACGCCCGAGGGTGGTCCGTACGTCCGTCGTGTGCCCGTGTTTCAGGAGCGGCTGATGGAAGCCACGAACGAGCAGGAAAATCGTTTTCAGAAGGGCTGGTTCGGCATGTACTCGGCCTCCGGCGTGAGAGTCGCCGACATCGGCACCGACGACACGCCGCCTCGCCTCGCCTATCAGCCGGATCACCCCGACGCGAACGCGGAGGGCTACGTCGCCTACCCCAACGTCAACGTGGTGCGCGAAATGGCCGACATGATGGTGGCGAGCCGCGCCTACGAGGCCAACCTCACGGTGGTGGAGACCGGCAAAGCGGTTTGGAACAGCGCCCTGGACATCATGCGCTCGTAAGGGATCCGGAAAAATCATAAAAACGACGGCGGGGACCCGCAGGGGGTCCTCGCCGTTTTTGTTTTTCAGTGCTACCGCTCACTTCGCAGCAACCCGAACAGAATACTGGCGATCACCAGAACGATCCCTCCGCCCATGCGGGAGGAGATCGTGAAGTAGGGGATGAGGGACATTCTCTTCGCCGCGCGAGGACCATGATGTCGCCCGATCCGTCGCGGTTGGCCATGCAGAGCCCCACCGTGATGGCCGCCTCGATGGGATAGAAACCGCGAGATAGCTGAAGAGGAACGGCCCCGCCACGGCGCCGAGCACGATCGCGATATATCCCGGAAGGGATTTGATCAGCGTTTTGCGGCTGTCCATAAACGCCGTCACGGACTTGACGTACTTATCCGGCAAGATCTTCCAATAGACGAGCGCAGCCGTGCCCGGAAAAGCCAGAACGCCTCCGCCTTTCGTCAAAAATACGTATATTTTCAATGGGCTTTTTGTGTAATGCGGCATGTTTTGCCTGAAATAGTATTGTTCTCTTTCGAAAAATTGCCCGTGTGGTGCATATAAGGAAGGAATTCTATTGATTTTAATTGCCTTTATGGTGCTGTTTCAAGATATCCTTGCAGAGACATGCAAGAGGCGACTTTTAATCCTTGCGTATTGACCAGATCAGGATTCTGGGGGAGAATACCGATAGATATGGTAAGTAAAAATTTGTTTTTTATACAGACGGTGGTCCTGTTTTTGAAATGGGTCTAAAGGCTCATTTTGCTGGGAATACGGTTTCTTATATAGTATAATGCCCTATATCGGTCAGGGATTACCGGTACGGTCGGACAGGATGTCTTTATCTCTTTAATGTCTACGCAGGAAGGAACAGGAGGATTTGGATGATAGAGCAGATAAGGCTGGATCCCTTAAAAATGTCCGATGGTTTCGAAGCCGCCTCGAAAAAAACGTCGGGTGGAGGACGCGCGCCATTTCTGGATATCCTCAAGGAGAGCATGGTCAAGGTCAACGAAATACAGGTCGATGCGGACAAGATGACCCAGCGCCTTGCGCTAGGGGAGGTCGACGACGTGTCGGAAGTCTCCATCGCGGTGGAGAAGGCGGAACTCGCTCTCCGCATGATGGTTCAGATACGGGACAAACTTGTTGACGCCTATCAACAGATTGCCCGTATGTCCGTTTAGAGCCTGACGGTCCTTCGCAATGAGAGAGAAACTGGCGGAGACCGGCGCTCGCTTTAAGGATTTCTGGTCTTCTCTCAAGCGATGGCAGCAGGCCTCGCTTGTGGGCGCAGCCGTTCTCGTCCTCGGCGGGGTGCTCGCGGTCGCCATGATCGCGGGACGTACCGCATACGATCCTATCTTCTCCGGGCTCGAACCGCGAGATCAGGATGCCGTTATCAATTTCCTCAAGGAAGAGAAAATTCCATATCGAACCGACCCGAGGGCGAACGCCATTCTGGTGCCGAGCAACCATGTCTACGAGGCGAGAATCGCGCTGGCGGGCAAGGGCATACCCAGTGGCGGCGTCGTCGGATTCGAGCGTTTCGACCAGGCCAAGATGGGGCAGACGAGCTTCCAGGAGAAGGTCAATTACTACCGCGCCCTGGAGGGGGAGCTTTCACGCACGATCAAGGAGATCAACAACGTGTCGTCCGCGCGCGTCAGCATCGTCGTGCCGGAGCAGAAGCTCTTCATCGAGCAGCAGCAGCCGTCTACGGCCGCCGTTTTGTTGAAACTCAAGCCGGGTTCCACGTTCGGGCAGGACCAGGCGCGCGCGATCGTCCACTTGGTGGCGAGCAGCGTCGAGGGTCTCACACCGGAGAACGTCACGCTCGTCGACGCGGACGGCGTGATTCCGTTCGACGACATCTTGAACGACACGCTGACGGTACAGAACGGCAACAAGGTGGTGTTGAAGCACCGCGAGTTCGAAAAGGATTACGAGCAGGAGCTGGAGAAGAAGATCCGCGACACGCTCGAGAAAGTTTTCGGCCCCGGCAGGGTCAAAGCGGCCGTGCGGGTGGAGCTCGACTTCGATAAACGTCAAAAGAAGAACCGCGTCGTCACGCCGTTGCCGGATAAACCGTATGGCGTCCAACAGAGCGTGCAGACTACGGAGGAGACCTACACCGGACCGGCCGGCATCACGGGAGGTATTCCCGGCACCACGACCAACATTCCCGGCTACGCGGTGAACTCCGGCACCGGCCAGGGCAACGCCAACTACGAGCGGACGGACAACGTCACCAACTACGACAACACGACGCTGGAGTCGCAGGAGGTCGAGACGCCAGGCAAGGTGAAACGCCTGACGGCGACCGTCCTGATCGACGGGAAACTCAATCAGCGTCAGCTGGACGGATGGCGCGATGCCGTCGCTACGGCGATCGGCGCGGATGATGGCCGCGGCGACCGGCTTTCGATCATGGCGATGCCCTTCGACACATCCGTCGCCGACTCGTACGCCGCCAAACTGGCCGAGGAGCGCAGGAAACGCATGGTCATTGGAATCTCCTCGTTTATCATTTTGCTGCTCGCCGTCGCCACGGCGCTTGTTCTTTGGCTGAAGAAGCGCCGTCAGGCCATTCGCGAGGGGCGCATCGGGAGAGAGGCGGATCAGACCCCGTCGTTGCGGGAGCTTCTCGAAAACCCGGATCTCATGACATCGCAAGGCGAGCTCTCCGTGCTGGAGGAGCAGTTGCGCAACTATGCGGCGAACAACCCCGAGGAACTGGCGAACCTGATTAAAAACTGGGTGGTCGAGGATCTATGAGCAAGGTAAAAGAGATGAGCGGCCGCGAAAAAGCAGCGATTCTGCTGGTGGCGCTTGGTCCGGAGGCGGTCTCCAAGGCATACCGCCATATAGACGATACCACCATCGAGTTGCTCACGCTCGAAATCGCCAATCTCAGAAAGGTCAGCCCCGATATTAAACTGGACGTCCTGAAGGAAGCGCAGGAGATCATCATGGCGCATGAGTTCATGACGCAGGGGGGCGTCGACTACGCTCGCAAGCTGCTCGAGCAGGCGCTCGGCGCGGACAAGGCGCAGGACATCCTCCGTCGCATCACGGCGAGCCTGCAGGTTCGCCCCTTCGACTTCGTGCGCCACACCGACCCGCAGCAGCTGCTCAGTTTCATACAGAACGAACATCCGCAGACGATCGCGCTCATCCTCTCCTATCTTGCGCCCGAACAGGCGGCGCTCGTGCTGGGCGGGTTGCCCCCGGCCGCGCAGTGGGATGTGACCCGGCGCATCGCCAAGATGGACCGCATTACCCCGGAGGTGCTGCGCGAGGTCGAGCGTGTGCTGGAGAGAAAGCTGTCCACCGTCATGGGACAGGACTTCACGATCGCGGGAGGCCTCGACGCGGTGGTCAACCTGATCAACCGGGTGGACCGCGGAACCGAGCGAAATATCATCGAAGCCCTCGAGGAGCAGGATCCGGAGCTCGCCGAGGAGATCAAAAAGCGGCTCTTCATGTTCGACGACATCGGCGGCATGGACGATCGTTCGCTTCAGCGCGTGCTGCGCGAAGTCGACCTCAAGGATCTAGGCCTCGCTCTCAAGGGCGCGTCGGAGGACCTGCGCGTCAAGTTCTTCAAGAACATGTCCAAGCGCGCGGCGGATATGCTCAAGGAGGATATGGACTTCATGGGCCCCGTGCGCGTGCGTATGGTCGAGGAGGCGCAGCAGAAGATCGTCAACGTGGTGCGCGCGCTCGAGGAAGCGGGCGAGATCGTCATAGCGCGCGGCGGAGAGGAAGAGCTCGTTGTCTGATCCCTCTCGCCAGCGCCTGATTCGTGCCGTGCGCCTCCTGCCCGGGGCGGTCAGAATCGGGCGCGGCACGATGGAGGACATACCGGAAAAAATTGAAGGGCCGGGCGCAAGCGCGTCCATGGAGACCCCGGAAAGCGAAGACTCCGCTCTGGTAATTGCACAGGCGGAGATTCGCAAATTAAAGTCCGAACTTCGCGGCCGCGAGTCCGAACTCGCAGAGGCGAAAGCGTCGGCGCAGAATCTGAGGAGCCAGATAGAGGCCGCACGGGCCGACGTCGAGCGGGAGAAAGCCGTTTTTTACGAAAAGGCGAAGGCTGAGCTCATCGGCTTGACGGAAGAGGCGGCGAAGAACGGCCGCGAAGAGGGCGCGGCGAAGGGCTACGAAGAGGGCCTGAAAAAGGCCGAGGCTGAGGTGAGTGCGGACTACCGGAATCGGTTCTCCGGCGCGCTCTCCCTGCTGGGGAACATCGGCGCGTCGCTCGAGGAGTCGCGCGAAAGGCTTGCCGCCGCACATGCGCCGCAGCTCATTCGCCTGTGGGAGATGATGCTGCGGAAGATGCTGCAGGTCGGCGTGGAGCTGGACCCCTCGGTCGTGGAGCGCTCGATCTCCTATATTCTGAGCAGGGTCAGCGACCGGGAGAGGATCGTGATCTATCTCAACCCCTCCGACGTCGAGATGGTGGAGAACATCAAGGATGGCATGAAAGACTCGATCCGCGGCGTCAAGATTTTCGAACTCCTCTCCGATGAGCATGTCGACAAAGGAAGCTGCCTGGTCGAGACCGCGCTCGGCATCTACGACGCCCGTTGGAGGACGCAGATCGAGCAGGTCGCCACGGAGGTCCGCGATCTGCTGATGGAGGCGATGTCGTCGGATGTCGCAGGCGAGTAGCCCGGATCGTTCGGACTTGTTCATCGCGCTGGAGGGACGCCTCGCCCAGACGGAGCTGATCCGCATCAACGGGCGGGTCGTTCAGGTCGTCGGCCTCGTGATCGAGTCGCAGGGGCCGGACGTACAGATCGGCGACCTGTGCGAAGTCCGCTTCCGCAACCGCGATACGATTCTGCAGGCAGAGGTGGTCGGCTTCAAGACCGACCGCGTTCTATTGATGCCGCTCGGAGAACTTTCGGATATAGGACCCGGTTGCGACGTGCTCTCGATGGGCAGGCCGCTCGGTGTAAATGTATCGAACGCGCTTTTGGGGCGCGTGCTGGACGGCTTGGGTCAGCCGATCGACTCGCTGGGACCCGTGCCCGCGACGGAGTTTTACCCGTTGCGCTCCGCCCCGCCACATCCGCTGCGCAGGCAGATGATCGAAAAGCCCCTCTCCGTAGGGGTCAAGGTGATCGACGGCCTGCTCACGCTGGGGCAGGGACAGCGCGTCGGGATCTTCGCCGGCTCCGGCGTCGGGAAGAGCGTGTTGCTCGGGATGATGGCCCGCAACACGGAGGCGGACATCAACGTCATCGCCCTCGTCGGCGAACGCGGCCGAGAGGTGAAGGAGTTTCTGGACAGGGATCTGGGGGCGGGGCTGGCCCGCTCCGTCGTCGTGGTCGCCACGTCCGATCAGCCGCCGCTGGTGCGTCTCAAGGCAGCCATGACGGCGACGGCGATCGCGGAATATTTTAGGGACCGGGGCAAGAACGTGCTGCTCATGATGGACTCCGTGACGCGCGTGGCGATGGCGCAGCGCGACGTCGGGCTCGCGATCGGCGAGCCGCCGGCCACGCGAGGCTACACGCCGTCGGTCTTCGCGCTCCTGCCGCGGCTGCTGGAGCGCTCCGGGGCGGGCGAACAGGGGAGCATCACCGCGATCTACTCCGTGCTGGTCGAGGGCGACGATATGAACGAGCCCATCGCCGACACGGTGCGCGGAATTCTGGACGGGCACTTCGTGTTGAGCCGTCAGCTCGCCGCGAAGTATCACTATCCGTCGGTCGACGTGCAGCGGAGCGTCAGCCGCGTCATGCCGTCGGTGGTCTCCGAGCAGCAATACGAGGCGGCGGGCCGGGTTCGGGAGCTTCTCGCGATCTTCGAGGAGGCGCAGGATCTGATCAACATCGGCGCGTACAAGCCGGGGAGCAACCCGAAGGTCGACTGGGCTCTGAAACACATCGAGGCGGTCGACGCATTTCTCAAGCAGGGCATGGGCGAGAACGTCTCGTTCGACAGTACGGTGCAGCAGCTGTTGCAGCTAGCGCCGCGATAGGACGATAAATCGGCCTTTTATAGGAGGTCTGGCGATGGCGAGCGATGTGGTGCGTTTCAAGAGGGTTTTGCGGGTACGGGAGGTCGAGCGCGACATATCCCAGTCCGAACTGGCCGCCAAGATGGCGGAGGAGGAGCGGATCCTGCGCGGCGTGAACGAAATACAGGAGAAGAAGGAGAGCGCGCTGGCGGAGTTCTGCTCGGGCCAGGAGCGCGTCGTCTCCCCTCAGCAACTCTGGTTCGAGCGCCAGAGCCTGGATGTCATGGAGAAGAAACTCGACAGCGAGAAGACGAAGCTGCAGAGCTGCCGGGTCGAAATAGAGGAACAGAAGAACGATCTGCTCGAAAAACATCGCAACGTTCAGCTGATGGGAAAACATGTCGATAAATTGAAGGCAAGGGATTTCAAGAAAGCCATCGACACGGAGCAGAACAACCTGGACGACATCACGGCGATGCGCTATCTGCGCAACATGAGGAGGGAGGCGTCCGCATGAGGGATCCGATTGCCAATGTCGGAAGAGTGCTCGGGCGTATCCGCGAGATCGAGGGCCTCGTCTACGCGCATGTGACGCCGAACGAGGAGCAGCCGGAGCGATTTTCCAAGGTGATGGAGGAAACGCTGGACGACCCGTATGCGTCGTACGACGCGGAGGTCTCCGTGCCCGGCACGGTCTCGGAGCGTCTCGAAATGTGGGAGCCGAAGCTGCAGGAGCTCTGTGAAAAATACGAGGTCGACCCTCATCTCGCGAGGGCCGTTATGCGCTGTGAGTCCGGGGGCAACCCGAAGGCGGTGTCGAGCGCGGGCGCGATCGGCCTTATGCAGCTGATGCCGGGGACGGCAAAGGGTCTGGGCGTTGACCCCAAAAATCCCGAGCGCAATCTCGAGGGGGGTATCAAATATCTCGCCCAACTGGCCGATAAATATGACGGGGATTATGTAAAAGCGCTTGCGGCGTACAACGCGGGTTCCGGCCGGGTGGACTCCTACGGCGGCGTTCCGCCGTTTCCCGAGACGCAGCGGTATGTTAAGAATGTGCTTGCGCTCTACCGAAAATATTCCAGGGGCGATTGATCATGGCCGATTTACTAGACGATGAAGTGAAGACCGAAGAATCCGCAACCCCTCAATCTGCCGCGAAGCCTGAAAAGGCCAAGGGTGGGAAGAAGAAAAAGAAGAAGAGAGGTTGCGGATTTTTTCTTCTCCTGATGCTGCTGGTCGCCGGCATTGCCGCCGGCGTACAGGCGAGCGGCGGGGCCGATCTGCGTCCGTACGTGTACGAGATCGTGCCGCGGATTCCGGTCATCGGAAAGAGCGCCGCGGAGCTGCTCGGCATTCCGGAGATCTACTCGCTCACCACGGACGAACGCAGAAGGATCGAGCTCGACGAGTGGGAGGTCGAGATCGCGAACAAGACGCGGTCGCTGGATGCTCGGCTCAAGGCGGTGGACAAGACGTCGAAGGATCTGGGCCGCAAAGAGAGGGATCTCTTCGAGGCGCAGGAGGAGCTGCGCGCGCGTATCGAGGCGCTGAGCGGCGATATAGAGGGCGGGCCGGGGGCTCTCACCTCCCAGCAGAAGGACGAACTGAGTCGCATCGTGCGGACGTTCGAGGAGATGTCTCCGAAGAACGCGGCGGCGATTCTTGAAAAGCTGGACATGAACCTGGCGGTACCCGTTCTCGACCAACTGGCGGAGGATTTCAGGGCGAAAGCTCTCGGGCGCATGGATGCCGACGTGGCTGCAGGGCTGATGGAACGGCTGTCGGAATATCAGAGGCAGAAAAAATAATCGATAATCGTTTATCAGAGGTGAGCCGAATGGCCGTTCAATTGAACAACGCTTCATCTTCGCAGGATTACATGCAGATACCGCCGTCGCAGACTTCCGCCCGGGGCGGCGCTCCGGAGGCGACCACGGGTGTCGCCGGCGCCGGAGTTCGCGACGACTCCGGGCGCGGCGGGCGCGCGAACGACTTTCAGAATCTGCTGAGCTCTCTCAAGAAGACGGCTGTCGAGCTGTCCGAGAAGGCCTCGGCGAAGAGAGCCGCGGGCGAAACGTCGGACGAGACGCAGGATGCGGAGAGCGAATCCGCGGAGGACCTCTCCGTCCTTGTCAATCCGCTCATCAGAGGCATGGAGCAGCTCAAGCAGCTGATCGAATCCATGCAGGCCGAGTTGAAGGAGGGCGACGTCAAAGGCGCTATCGCCATCGCGCAGGACGCCGCCGCCAAGGTCAGCCGCTTCGACCCCGACCTAATCCTCGGGAAGGACTTCGTCGACGGCTCGCTCGGCAAAAAGCTGCAGGAGTTCCTGGCCGACGGGACGAAGGCGCCCTCCGAGCCTTCCGTCGTACCGGAGGAAACGGCCGCGGCGGACGCCACGGATGCGGGTATGGGGGACGGCGAGGGGGATGCGTTGCTCGACTCGCTCTTTTCCCTCGGCGAGGAGCTCAACCCCACGCGCAAAGGCGAGGCGGTGACGGATGAGGCGGCGAAAGCGACGTCCGAAAAACTGGCCGGCATCGCGAATGAACTCCTCAAAACCATAGAGCAGCGCAATCCTGCCCTCGTCGAACAGTTGACGAATCTGCGCGACGCGGCCGAGAACGGCCTTTCCCCCAAGGAGATGGACGAGGCGATCGCCGCGCTCGACGAGATTCTGGCGGCGCTCGACGGCAAGATGAAAAAAGCGCTCGACGAGGCGATGCGTTCGAAGAATCCGGTCGAGGAATACGACCGAATCAAAGAGGACGAAGTAGATCTGTCGAAGGCCATTCCCTCGCCGGACAAGACGACGAAGGCTTCCGTCGACGCGCGGTCGCAGAAGGGCTATCAGGCTGCGAGCGCCAGTGATTTCGAGCACGACAGGGGCCCGGCGAAAAGCGACTTTTCGCACGACCTGGCGGCGTCCGTGCGCGCCTCGCTGAGCGGCGCCGCGGAGGAGGCCTTCGAGGTTCGCCCGGCGGCGACCTCCACGCTGGGGCAGCCGGGCGTCTCCTACTCGCTGGATCCGAACGACGCGTTCGGGGACGGGGTCACGACGATGCTGCAGTTCCTGCGCGATGAGGGAATCTCCGAGGCGCGCATCGTCGTCGAGCCTCCGGCCCTGGGACGCATCGACGTCAGCCTGCAGGCCACCGCCTCCGGTGTCGAGGCCGTTTTCAAAGTGGACAACGAACACCTCAAGCAGGTGCTGCAGCAGCAGCTGGATTCACTGAAAAATTCTCTTGAGGCGCAGGGTATTCATGTTTCGGGTTTGGCGGTCGATATTAAAAACAGAGATGACCATCGGCGGCAGGATGCCCAGGGGACGAACCGGAAGGTTCGCCGCGTGGGCGGAGTCGAAGGGGCCGGCGACGAGGATGGGGAGGAACCGCGCCTCGTGCGCCTCGATCTCGAAAAGGGTCTGTTGCACTGGATCGCATAGAGAGCCGATTTAGGGCGGGAGGGAACGAACATGGCTGAAGTGACGGCAACCAGCGGGTTTATTACCAAGTACGAAGACACGAAAAACAAATTGAGCGGCGGCGATCAGCTGGGCAAGGAGGATTTTCTCAAACTCCTCGTCGCACAGATGACGCAGCAGGATCCGACGAACCCGATGAAGGACACCGAGTTCGTTTCGCAGCTCGCGACCTACTCGGGCCTGGAACAGCAGATGAACATCAATAAGAATCTGGAGAAATTGATCGCGGTCAACCAGAGCGCCAATATCTCCGCGGCCACCTCCTGTATCGGCAAACTCGTCGGCTACGTCGATTCGAACGGCACGGCGAGAGCACAGCTCGTCGAGTTCATCGACATCGTCGATGGCGACATCAACCTCTATCTGGCAGATGGGAGCTATGTCCCGTTCAGCAAGGTCGAACAGATCGGCATCCCGAAGGCCGCCGAGGAGAAGAAGCCCGAGGACAACACAGGCGACGGCGGCGCTGGTGAGGATGGCGACGGTTAAACAACGAAGCGAGCAACGCTCCCTCAAGGAGGAGGGTGTTTCGGGCAAGGGAGTGCCCTTTTCGGGAGCCTCAAACGGATAAAGGCGTATTGAGGTTCCCTGTTTCTAAAATACCCGCCCTCTGGAACGTGGGCTTTTATGACGGCAAGGGATTGCAATAAAAATTTTCGAGTTTTATACGAGGAGGATACGAATATGCTGCGTTCGCTTTATTCCGCCGTCAGCGGCGTCAAGGCCCACCAGACCTATCTCGACGTGACCGGCAACAATATCGCAAACGTCAATACGGTCGGTTTCAAGAGGGACGTCATTCAGTTCCGCGACATGGTCTATCAGACGGTCAAGGGCGCCAGCGCACCGAATGCGAGCATTCCGATCGGCGGTATCAACCCGGCGCAGGTCGGGCTGGGCGTCAAACTCGGATCGATCGAGACGATCCACACGCAGGGCAGTATGCAGAGCACCGGCAACCCGACCGACATGGCGATCTCCGGCTCGGGCTACTTCGTCGTGAAGAATGGGGGCCAGCAGCTCTACACGCGCGCAGGCAACTTCGCGCTCGACCGCGACGGCAACCTCGTCATGTCCGGCAACGGCTACCTGGTGCAGGGCTACGGTTACAAGGAGCAGGTCGACCCGACGACGGGCAACACGATTATGGTGCGGGACACGAACCTCAGCACGATCAACATCCCTATCGGGCGCAAGATGCCGGCCAAGCCGACCACGATCGCTGCGTTCCGCTGCAACCTCTGCAGCACGACGAAGCCGGCGATCGCCAGCTTGGACAACATCCCCGGCGGTGCGAACAAAGTCCTGCGCCCCCACATGTACGACGCCTACGGTTCGACGTCGGCCACCTATGTCGGCGACACGGCTCCCGCGACGGGGTTGGCCGGAGAGACGTGGTACGACTCCAGCAGCAATCAACTGATGAAGTGGGATACCACGACCACAGCCTGGGTGCTCGCGCGGGAAGGTGATCCTTACGAGACGTTTTACGGAACGAACACCGACGCGACGGGCTACGCCAAAATCTACGCGACGAGCGACAGCGCTTACACGGGCATCGTTGCCAAGCGCTCCAGGGTCGACGGCACGGGAAGCGCCGTCCCGACCAACGGAGCGACGCCCGCCGCTTGCGTTCCGCCGATCACGAAGGCGGGCCAGACGTACATGGACATCACCACCGGTTCGATCTATACGACGAACTCCACGGGGACGGCATGGAACCTTACTTCGCCGAAGACGGCGGATGCCGGCACGGTGTACGCGGATTTTTCGACCGGCGTTCTCTACCAGCCGGATCCCGCCACCCCCGGCGCGTTTATCGCCGCGACCAGCACGACGGTTCTCGACGCGACCAGCAATCAGCTCATGACCTGGAGCTGGGATGCGACGACGCTGAAGGGCTCGTGGGTGAGCGTAAACGACACGCTCGGACTTTCGCCGACCGGAGCGCTGGACGCCAGCGGAAACCCGATCACGGTGACCACGCAGGACACGATCGATTCCTTCGCGGAGAGCATCATCAAGAAGCACGACCACTCGACCAAGATGGACGTGTTCGATTCGCTCGGCAACGCCTACACGCTCGAGGTCGTCTTCCGCAAGGTGCTGGAGCGTCCGGCAGACCCGAACGCGAACCCGCCGACGAGCGCGGAGGCCGAGTGGGACTGGTATGCGTACTACGTCGACGCGGCAGGCAACCCACTGGAACAGTATGGCGAGGGTGCAGGCACGATGGTCTTCGGGGACGACGGACTTCTCAAGCGGACGTACTACTACGAGCCGACGCCCGCCACGCCGGACCCGAACGCGACCACGACGTCGCAGCCCGTCTACAACTGGTCCGTCGTCGAGAAGATCATCGACACGAACGACCCGCGCTACGACGCCGCCAAGCATGACGGCCTCCCCACCGGCAAGGT
This sequence comes from Synergistaceae bacterium, assembly GCA_031549185.1. Taxonomy (GTDB): domain Bacteria; phylum Synergistota; class Synergistia; order Synergistales; family Synergistaceae; genus JAVBQG01. The sequence goes on from JAVBQG010000044.1 coordinate 18,368, forward strand.
GGTCGCGGACTTCAACGTATCGGGCGCGCAGGGCTCCGTCACTGGAACGTCGCCGAACCTGAGCTACTCGTCGAACATGATCACGCTCGACTTCCTGGGCGACGCGATCAGCAAGGTGCTCGGCCAGGACAAGGAGCCGATCGACGGCGTTACGCAGTACGGTTCGCCGACGACGACCAAGGGCTACTATCAGGATGGCTACACGATGGGCGAACTGAACAACTTCGAAGTGGGTGGCGACGGCATCATCACCGGCGTCTACAGCAATGGACAGCTTCTGCCGATCGCGCAACTCGCACTGGCGATGTTCGCCAACCCGCAGGGCCTTACGAAAGTCGGCGACACCTGCTTCTCTGCTTCCTCCAACTCTGGCATCGCCCAGATCGGTCCGCCCGGCACCGGCGGCGCCGGGGTCATCGAGGGCAGCACGATAGAAATGTCGAACGTGGACCTCTCCGAGGAGTTTGTCAATCTGATCAGGGCCCAAAGAGGATTCCAGGCCAACACGCGCGTCGTCACGACGTCGGACCAGGTGCTCGAAGAGCTCATAAACATGAAGCGTTAAAAATGAATCGCATGGTGGAGGATGGTGGCGCTTGTCCCCATCCTCCACTGACTTTTGGGGGCTTATGCTTTATAATGTTTTTTAAGCGAGGGGAGACGGCGCATGATTACGCTTACGCGCATACGCGGCGGGAGTTTTGCTCTCAACTCCGACCAGATCGAGACCGTCGAACAGACGCCGGATACCGTGATCACGCTTCTGAACGGCCATAAATATGTAGTGAAGGAATCCGTTGCGGAAGTGATCTCGATGATAGAGTCATTCAGGAGAAATTGCCAGCGTCCGACCGTTTTGTAGCCATGGACGGCTGAGTATCGCAAAACGAGGTGAGTGGTCTGTGGATTTAGCATCCGTAGTTGGCTTGGCACTTGCAGCTATCATGGTCATCTGGGGCATGGCGGCGGGCGGAGATATTATGGCGTTCGTGGACATACCGTCCATCCTTATCGTTCTGGGCGGTACGTTCGGTGCGACGATACTCGCCAACCCGCTCGAACGTTCGAAGTCCCTTCACAAGATCTTCAAAGCCGCTTTCATCACGGAGCAGATCGACCTGATCGGCCTGATCCAGACGCTCGTCAGCTTCGCGGAGAAGGCGCGCCGCGAGGGTCTGCTGGCGCTCGAGGAGGATGCGAATCAACTGGACGACGAGTTCATGCGCAAATCCATCCAGCTGGTCGTCGACGGCACGGACCCCGAACTGGTGAAGTCCATCCTGGACACGGAGATCGGCCTGCTGGAGGAGCGTCACTCGGCGAACAAGGGTTACTTGGATTCCATATCGGAACTGGGTCCTGCCTTCGGAATGCTGGGAACGTTGATCGGGCTCATTCAGATGCTCGGCAACCTCAACGACCCGGCAGCGCTCGGCCCCGGCATGGCGGTCGCCCTTATCACGACTTTCTACGGTTCGATCCTCGCCAATATGTTCGCCATTCCGATCGGCAAGAAACTGACGCAGAATTCCTCACGGGAGGTACTCTCCAGAGAGCTGATGGTGGAGGGAATCCTTTCCATTCAGGCGGGCGAGAATCCTCGCATCGTCGAAGAGAAGTTGAAGGTCTTCCTGCCGCCGTCGATGCGCAGGCAGCTCGACGAGAGCAAGGGCGAGGGCTAGAGCCGGGAGCTGGGAGGGTTTTTCGATGGCGCGCAAGAAAAAACAACAAGAGGCTCCACCCGGCGCCCCTCTTTTCATGGCCACATACGGGGACATGGTAACCCTGCTCCTCTGTTTTTTCGTGCTCCTCTACTCTTTTTCTACGCTCGACGTTAAAAAATTCGAAATGCTGGCCGCCTCAATGCAGGTGGCATTCAATGTACAGGCAGGCGGGAGCACAAACACAACCCCGGTCAGTATTCAGGACGGTGCACTGCAGCAGGGGCAGGGGGCCGCCTCGGTGCAGTCAGCGGGGCAGAAGACGGAAATTTCGCACCAAGTTCTCGCAATGGTGAGGGAAGCTATAAAGAGTGAGCAACTGGAGGACGAAATACAAATAGTGGCGAATGAAAGAGGCGTGTCGATCTCCATGTCCGAGCAGGTCCTTTTCGACGAAAGTTCGGCCGTGTTGCACCCGGAGGCCGCGAGGATCCTCTACAAAATCGGAACGATCCTCGAGACCATGCCGAATCGCATCTCGATCGAAGGACACACGGACAACGTACAACCCACCGGGAGCATTTTCAAGGACAACTGGGACCTCTCGGCGGCCAGGGCGGCCGTAGTCGCCTCGTACCTGAACAAATCGATCGGCATCGCCGAAAACCGCCTGCAGGCGGTCGGACTGGGGTCCAGCAGCCCCGTGGTGCCGAACGATTCTCCCGAACACAGAAGCTTGAACAGGCGGGTGGATCTGGTTATTTTGTCGGAGTACAGCATCCGATAACAGGACCTCCCGGAAATCGGACGACGCAAGGAGGCAGTTCCGCATGGCACTCGCAAAGAGAACACTCATTTTCGTGATCGTAGGCGCAGTCGTCCTCATTTTCGGTCTGGGCGGCGGCATCTATCTCGGCCTTAAATTTTTTTCGCAGAGCGAGCCGGCCTCGGAGGTGAAGGAAGTCTCCGATCCCGGTCCCATGATGGATCTGGGGCAGTTTACAGCCAATCTCGCCGATCCGGAGACGCACATCGTCAAATTGAAGGTAACGCTGGAGCTGGCGAGCAACAAAGTCAACGAGCGGCTGGTCGATCCGGGCTGGAGCGTCCGACTGAAGGACGAGGTGCTGAGGACGTTGAAAAACCAGCGTTACGACAGCATTCGCTACGCAGAGGGTATGGAGATGCTGAAACAGGACCTCCGCACGCGCCTCAACGCGATGTTGCCGAAAGTGGAGGGCAAGGTAGCGGTCAACCGAGTTCTCATCGACGAATTTCTGGTCCAATAGCCTGGCAGGAGGGGAGAGATTCATATGGTTCCGCCGGAAGTAATGTCCCAAAACGAAATAGATTCCCTGCTGCAGGCGATTTCAAGCGGCGGAGACGACATCGCGACGATGGAGGTCTCCGAGGAGAAGCCGATCAAGCTCTACGACTTCAGACGCCCCGACAAGTTCAGCAAAGACCAGATGCGGGCGATTCAGATGATTCACGAGTCGTTCTGCCGTTCGCTCACGACGTCCCTTTCGACGATGGTCCGTTCGATGGTGTCGATCGAGGTCGTCGCGGTAGACCAGCTTGCGTACGATGAATTCATCCACTCGCTCGTGCAGCCGACGGTGATCGGCATTCTCGAGATGTATCCGCTGGCCGGAAACGCGATCCTCGAGATCAGCAACCAGCTTACGTTCACGATCATCGACCGCCTCCTCGGCGGGAAGGGCGAGCCGATGCGGAAACCGAGGGATCTCACCGACATCGAGCGCACGGTGGTCGAGCGCGTCATGATGAAGATTCTGGAGCACCTCGAGGAGAGCTGGAGCACTGTGGTCGACGTCCGCTTCCGCTTCGAGACGATGGAGAGCAATCCTTTCTTCGTGCAGGTCTGCCCGGGGACCGATATGGTGCTTCTGGTCACGATGCAGCTCCAGGTCGGGGATATACAGGGCATCATGAACTTCTGCATACCGTACTTCGTCATCGAGCCGTTGATCGACAAACTCAGCTCGCAGCAGTGGTTCTCTTCCACGGGGCGCAAGAGCGTCGAGGGAGTCAGAGAATCTCTCTCCCTGCGCCTGAACGAAGTATCAGTTCCCCTCGCGTTGGAGCTGGGCCACAGTGTCGTCAGCCTGGGAGATGTGATCCAGATGCAGGAGGGCGACGTCGTCAGATTGGACGGAAGCGCGAAAGATCCGATCGGCCTGCGCGTGGGAAACCGGGTCAAGTTCAACTGTGCACCCGGCTTGCACAACAAGAATTATGCGGCGCAGATCATGGAAGTGATCGGCGAAGAGGAGTCTTTCCTGGGAGAGGAGGATTACAATGGTTGACGAGTTCCTGAATCAGGATGAAATAGACGCTCTTCTCTCCGGAGAGCCGAGTTCGATAGGAAGCCTTTCGCCGGAGGACCTGTCCATTCTGGGCGAAGTGGCGAATATTATCGCGAACGCCGCCAGCAACGTCGTCGGTATGTTGGCGGGACGCGGCGTCTCCGCGACCGTCGCCGGGCAGTCCGAGATGCCCCAGAGTGCCATGAAGGACAGGGTGGCGGAGGGCACCCGGGTTTTCTCGTACTCGATGGTCCTCAGCGGACTGGACTCCGCCCCCGCGTTGCTCGCCACGAGCGAGCGCGGCGCGCTCGCTCTCGCCGATCTGATGATGGGCGGAGATGCGAAGGAGTTGCCGGACGAGGCCAACGACCTTTACCTCTCCGCGGCGCAGGAGGGATTGAGTCAGCTCGTCGGCTCCGCGTTGACGAACCTGAGTGGGCTTCTGGGGGGAACCAGGCTGTCTGCCGACTCCGCCACCTCCTCGCTGGACGACTTGGCGACGTGGGTTCCCTTTCCCGTCGAGGCGGGCGATACCTCCATATGGGCGGCGAAGATCGATCTTGAAGTCGAGGGAGTGGAACCTTTCGCCCTGAGTCTGGTTCTGCCAGCCCTCAATGCCCACGATCTGGCGGAAAAGGTGAGAGAGGCCATGAATCCGGCGGAGACTCCCGCTGCAGCACCCGCCCCTCAGCCTGTGGCAGCGCGTCCACAGCAGCAACAACCGCAGCGGGTACCCGCGCAGCAGGCGGCTCCGCAGATGGCTCCCGCCTCTTTGCCACCGAGGCCGCAGGCCCCCCCTGTGGACGTAAAACCCGTCGAGTTTGCCCAGCTCGGTTCGCCCGATTACGCTGGTACCCCGGCGAACATCGACCTCATCGTCGACATCCCGGTGCGCATTACGGTGGAATTGGGAAGAACCCGCAAGACGATCGGGGAAGTACTGGCGCTGGGACCGGGGTCGGTGGTAGAATTGAACAAAATGGCGGGCGAGCCTGTCGATGTTCTGGTCAACGGAAAGCTGATCGCACGGGGAGAGGTCGTCGTAATCGACGAAAGTTTCGGCATACGCGTTACGGAAGTTGTCAGCAAAGCCGAAAGGATACGCTCCATGGGGGTGTGATTTTTGCCCTTTATGAGATATACTCTATCCCACAAGGGGATTGATCGCAAGGAGACGTCGAGAGTCGCTCGGGCGATATTTCCGTTTGACGATGCGGAGGAGGCGGTTTTTCTTTTTTGTGTTTCTCCGGCCTCCGCCGGTAAATCGACTTTTCCATAAAGCACCCAAGGAGGGCATAAGGGAATGGGTACGAAGGTTTTAATCGTAGACGATGCGGCATTTATGAGAATGATGCTTCGCGATATTCTGGCAAAAAACGGATTCGAGGTCGTGGGAGAAGCGGACAACGGAAAAGTTGCCGTGCAGATGTATAACGAGCTCAAGCCCGATGTCGTTACGATGGACATAACAATGCCTGAGATGGATGGTATAGCCGCCGTCAAGGAGATCAAAGCCGCCGATCCGAACGCAAAGGTCGTCATGGTCAGCGCGATGGGACAACAGGCGATGGTAATCGAAGCGATTCGCTCCGGAGCGGCTGATTTCATCGTCAAACCCTTCCAACCCGACCGCGTGCTGGAGGCGCTAGGCAAGGCGCTTTCGTAGCTGCGTTTTTCGCGCTACGTTGGGGTCCATGAGAAATAAATTCGGTTTTTCTATGCGGAGACGAGCGTTAGGTTGCTTAATGGGAGCGAGCCTGGCGCTCGTTTTCTGTGTGCTGACGCCCTCTCTCCTCTGGGCCAATACGCGGGATTTCGACGTGAGCCTTGCGGGGTACGTCACCAGGATGTTCCTTGCCCTGGCCTTGCTCGGCGCAGCCGGATATGCCGCGGTCAAGTATCTGCCGGGAAAATTTCGCGTCGGCGCACAGGGCCGGTTGAAACTTCTGGGGGTGCTCAACCTCGGGCGTGATGTCGTCTATCTGTTGCAGATCGGTCCCGACGTGATCGCGCTCTTCACCGGTAAAAACGGGTCGACCGTGCTCGGCCGCTGGAGCGCCGAGGAGTGGGACGACTACGAGGCCGCTCTGCCGGAGCCGGCCAAATCCTCTCCGAAACAGGACGGTCGGTGATGCGTATGTTCGCTGCAAAGTCGAAATATTTCGGGGTACTGCTGCCCGCCTCGCTGTTGTTGCTTGCCCTCTGTTCAATGGCATGGGCCGCCCCGGCGCCGGCGGGGCCCACGTTGCCGATTCCGGCGCTCAACCTGGGGGTCGGCGCGGCTGGGGGGCCGCAGGACGTCGTACTGAGCCTGCAGATCGTCGCCCTGATCACGGTACTCAGCATGGCCCCCGCCATCCTGCTGATGCTCACGAGCTTCACCCGCATTCTGGTCGTCCTCGGCTTCATCCGCAGTGCGCTCGGTTTGCAACAGACCCCGCCGAACCAGGTGATCACTTCTCTCGCCCTCTTTCTGACCTTTTTCACGATGGCGCCGATCTGGAATCAGGTGTACAACGAGGCGCTGACCCCGTATCTGCAGGGAAATATCCCCGCGGAGGCCGCCTGGGAGAGGACCGTGCAGCCACTGCGCGCGTTTATGTTCAAACAGACGCGGGAGAAAGAGCTGTCTCTGATGATCCGTCTCTCCAAGGAGGAGAGGCCCAAGAATCAGGACGACGTCTCCACGATGATTTTGATTCCGGCGTATGTCCTGAGCGAACTCAAGACGGCGTTCCAGATGGGCGTGGTCCTCTACATTCCCTTTATCGTCGTCGACATGATCGTGGCGAGCATCCTGATGAGCATGGGCATGATGATGCTCCCGCCGTCCATGATCTCGCTTCCTTTCAAGATCCTGCTCTTTGTGATGGCGGACGGCTGGAACCTGGTCGTGGCCAGCCTGGTTACGAGTTTTAATTAGAGGGGCTGATCCTTCGATGGAAACGCTGAGTATTTCCGACGCGATGAACGGCGCCATGTGGGTGATCGTGCTGGCGTCCATGCCCGTGCTGTTGGTCGCGATGGGCGTGGGCCTGGTCATCGGCATCCTGCAGACGGCCACATCGATCCAGGAGCAGACGCTCGCCTTTATCCCCAAGATTCTGGCCGTCATTTTCGCGCTGATCGTGTTCGGGCCGTGGATGTTCCGCCTGGTAGGAGACCTCACAATCAGACTCTTCACGGATATGTACCGATACGTGAGCTGACGGGGCGTTGGAGATGTTCCCGATACTGGCGAACGAGGCTCTCGTCAATCTGATCGTCATACATTTTCTGGTGAGCATCCGCATTCTCGCCCTGCTTCTGACCGCCTCGGCCTTCTTGCTGCCCTCCTTTCCCAACCCGGCCCGTTTCTGGTTCTCCGTCGCGATCGCGGTCGTCGTCACGCCGATGGTAGGCATGGAGATTCCGGCCGTGCTGCTCTCGAGCTGGCTTTACATCGGCATCATGGGCCTGCGCGAATTCATCATCGGGGCGGCCATCGGCTTCATCTCGAGCCTTCCCCTCTACGCCATGCAGATATCCGGGTATCTGGACAGCACCCTGATGGGATTCAACATGATGAACATGTTCGACCCGATGTCCTCGACACAGACCTCCGTCCTCGCACAGCTCAAATACTTGCTGGCGATCTGGTTTTTCCTCCATTGGGACGGCCACGTCCTTCTCATACAGGCGCTGAGCGAGAGCGTCAAGCTGGTTCCGGTCGGCACGGGGATGTGGGGCGGTGGAGCCGTCGAGTTGCCGTGGATCGCGTGGCTGCAGCGCGCATTCGTGATTGCCCTGCAACTCAGTCTCCCTGTTTTCGGCGCGATCCTGCTCGCGGAGGTCGGGCTCGGTTTCGTGGCGCGCACGGTGCCCCAGATGAACGTCTTCGTTCTCGGCATACCGATCAAGATCTGCATGGGGTTTTTCCTGCTGCTCACGCTTCTTCCCGTCAGCGTCGATATTTTCCACGCACAGATCGAGAGGGCCGTCCTGTGGGCGTTAGAGGGCATTCACTACTGGCGATGACGGAGGCGCCGCGAACTCGTTTCGAGCTCCAGTTTTTCGCGGAGGAGCGCACCGAGCCGGCCACGCCCCGCAAGCGGCAGAAATCGCGCGAGGAGGGCAGGATGGCGAAGAGCCAGGATATGTCGGCCGCCGTCGTCATCATCACGGGGCTCCTTGCCGTGTACGCGTTGGGGGTGACCATCTGGAACAGGATGCTCCAGATGTTCTTCGACAACATCGCGCATCTCTCCTCCAGCCTCATGAGGGATGACGACTGGCTCGCCAGGCCCGCAATCGAGGGACTGAAGGGATTCTTCTGGGGCTGGCTGCCGGTCGGCCTGCTCTGCACGATCGCGGCTGCGGTCATCATGGTCTATCAGGTCGGCTTCCTCATGTCCGCCAAGCCGCTGATCCCGAAACCCGACCGTTTCAATCCCGTCTCGGGTCTCAAAAAAATCGTGTCGATGCGTACGCTCGTGGAGCTTTTCAAGGGGCTTCTCAAGGCGATGCTGCTCATCGGGATGCTCTTCATGGTCATACGCAAAGAGCAGGATATGCTGCTCTCCGTCATGCAGTTTCCCATGGAGCAGGGCGTTGCGATCGTCCTGCGGGAGATCTGGGGTACGGCGCTCAAAATGGCCTTGTTGCTTCTGGTGCTCGGCCTGGCGGACTACGGCTACCAGAAGTGGGATTTCGAAAAGTCCATCCGCATGAGCAAGCAGGAGATCAAGGAAGAGTACAAACAGATGGAAGGAGATCCGCTGGTCAAGCGGCGCATTCGTCAGAAGCAGCGGGAGCTCGCCCAGGGGCGTATGATGTCGGACGTCCCGAAGGCGGACGTTGTCGTCACCAACCCGACTCACATTGCGGTGGCGATCAAATACGACCAACACAGCATGAGCGCGCCCGTCGTCGTCGCGAAGGGCGAGGGCTTCGTGGCGCAAAAGATACGGGATATTGCCAAGGAAAACAAGATCCCCATCGTTGAAAATAAACCCCTGGCCAGAGCACTTCTGTTACAGGTAGAAGTGGGAGAAATGGTGCCGGAGGATCTTTACAGATCCGTCGCCGAGGTTTTGGCGTTTGTGTATCGGCTTAAAGAGAAAGGTTAGCCCGGAGAATTGCTAAAATAGCAAGCAGCTCGCGGTTTTGCTGCAAAGATCGAATGCGGCATGGTAAAATAGCGTATCGGACGGCAAGCCGCCCGACTGGTATGGTTTGGGGAAACGCTGTTCGAGCACCCGGCCGCATTTGCTCCACATGGGTTGCAGGACCTGCAGGGGATTGCGCTCTTTAATCTTTCAGGCCCCTGGCGATAAATCGGTCTTTTTTAGGGAGTGAATCATGGCAGAGTCGGCCGTTTCCGTGGGCAGCAGAATCTCGAGATTTGCAGATATAGGCTTGGCGGTCCTTCTTGTGGTCATCATCATCATGATGATCATCCCGGTGCCAACGCCGCTGTTGGATCTGTTGCTCGCGACGAACATCACATTCGGCGTCGTCGTGCTCCTCGCGACGTTCTACGTGAACACAGCGTTGGAGATCGCGGCCTTCCCCACGATTATCCTGATCGCAACCCTCTTCCGGCTCTCGCTCAACATCTCCACGACGAGACAGATCCTCCTCAACGGCTACGCGGGCGAGGTTGTCCAGGCGTTCGGCTACTACGTCGTCGGCGGAAACTACGTCGTCGGCGGCGTCATCTTCCTGATCCTCGTCGTCATACAGTTCCTCGTCATCACCAAGGGCGCCGAGCGCGTAGCGGAGGTCGCGGCGCGGTTTACGCTCGACGCGATGCCGGGCAAACAGATGGCGATCGACGCCGATCTCAACGCCGGCATGATCGATGAGGCCACGGCCCGCAAACGCAGAAAGGATATCCAGCGCGAGGCCGACTTCTACGGCGCGATGGACGGCGCCTCGAAATTCGTCAAGGGCGACGCGATCGCGGGCCTGATCATCACGATCATCAACATTATAGGAGGACTTGCGATCGGCGTGTTGCAGCGCGGGCTGGAGGTGGGACAGGCCCTGCAGACGTACAGCCTCCTGACAGTCGGAGACGGACTCGTCTCCCAGGTTCCGGCCCTGCTCTTTTCCACGGCCACGGGCATCATCGTCACCCGTTCGGCCGGGGAGAACGACCTCGGGCGGGACATCATCGACTCTCTCGCGGGCAACCAGAGGCCTCTCTACGTTGCCTCCGGGTTGTTGTTCGCCCTCGCGCTCATACCGGGTCTGCCGACGTTCGCGTTCGGCGCTCTGGGCGTGGTGATGGCCTTTCTCGCCAGAAGCGTCGCGCGCGAGGGCGAGGCGCAGAGCGGGGGAGGCGGCTCGGCCAGGGGACAAAACGGACCGGGGGGCGGCGCCGGAGGGGCGACCGGCGCGCAGGAGGGTGCGACCGGCGCGGTGCCGGGCAGCCCGGAGAACGTTCTGCCGCTTCTCACCGTCGATCCGATGGAGGTGGAGATCGGCTATGCGCTGATCTCGATGGTGGATCCCGGACAGGGGGGCGATATGCTCGACCGGATCGGGACCATCCGCCGCCAGATGGCGATGGATCTCGGACTGGTCGTGCCTCCGATCCGCATACGGGACAATATACAGCTCAAGCCGACGGAGTACGTCATTCGCGTGAAGGGCGCGGAGGTCGGACGAGGCGAGCTGCTGCCGGATCACTACCTGAGTATGAGCGTCGATCAGAATGACGATACGCTGGTGGGGATTCCGACGACGGAACCGTCGTTCGGATTGCCCGCCGTCTGGATTTCGCCGGAGGTGCGCGATCAGGCGGAGGCGATGGGCTACACGGTCGTCGACTGCCCCTCCGTGCTTGCGACGCACCTCTCCGAGGTGATCAAGCGCTACGGCGCGGATCTGTTGACTCGCCAGGAGGTGCAGAAGCTGGTCGATCTCGTCAAGGAGACCAACCCGGCGGTGGCGGGAGAGCTGACCGGCGTGTTGAGCCTGGGGGACGTGCAGAAAGTGCTGCAGAACCTCGCGCGCGAGCAGGTGCCGATCCGCGATCTTGTCACGATCTTCGAGACGCTGTCGGATTTCGGGCGCTTCGCGAAGGGCGTCGACTACCTGACGGAGCGCGTGCGGGAAGCGCTCTCGCGCGTGATTACGCTTCGGCTCCAGGACAAGGACGGCGTCCTGTCGGTCTTCGCCATGTCGCCGCGGCTTGAGCAAAAGATCAAGGAGTCGATGCACGGCGAGCTGAACACCGGGTGGCAGCTTGGGTTGTCTCCGACCGAGGTGCAGGGGATCATCAAGTCGACCGCGACCGCGGCGGAGCAGATGGCCATGGCCGGACTCACGCCGATTTTGCTGGTGCACCCCGACGTGCGCTTCGTGGTCCGAAAGATCTTGGAGGGAAGCCTTCCGCAACTTTTCGTAATATCCTACAATGAGATCGCGCAAGGGGCGCAACTGAAATCCCTGGGGACGGTGGAGTAAGTGAGAGTAGAAAAACAGATCGAGTACGAGGCCGCCAATGACGTCGAGGCGATCGCGATCGCAAAGGAGCGCCTGGGCCGCGACGCGGTCATTCTCACAAGCAGGCGCGTCAAGGTCGGCGGCTTCTTCGGTATGTTCAAACGCGAGGCCCTCAAAGTTACCGCGGGCATTCTTGTTCCCGACCAGGAGGATGCCGTGAAAGAATCGCGCGACAGGATGGTCGCCTTTCAGCATCTGCTGGAGGTCCGCCGTGCCGTCTCGGGAGCGCCGGATGCGCCCGTGCGCTCCGCCGTGGCTGCCGGCGCGCCGAAGACGGTATCCGCTTTCTCGGCGCCTCAGCAGCCCAACCTGTTGATGCAGGCGGCGGCACAGGCGGCGCAGGCTTATGAGGAGACGTCAAAAAGCCACCGGCTGCAAGACTCCTCCCCGCTGGCGAAAGAAGTGGACGAGATCAGGGCCATTCTCTCGACTGTGCTGAATCGACTCGGCGGCGGTGAGGAGAGCCCCAGGCATGTGGAAGAAACGGTGGACGAAGACGTCGTGAAGCTCGTCAATGCTGATGTGGACCGGGATATCGCCATCTCGTTGGTGAACGAGTATCGTGGGGAGTACACCGACTCATCGTTGAGAGAGTGGCTCGTGCAGAAGGTGCCGACGATGGGCGCGGAATCTTCGAAGGCGTTGGGGGGCAAGCGCATCCTCTTCGCCGGGCCGACGGGGGTCGGCAAGACGACGACGATCGCCAAAATCGCGGCGACGCAGTCGCTGTGGGAGAACAAAAAAGTCGTCCTGATCACCGCCGACACATATCGAATCGCCGCTGTGGAGCAGCTGCGGACGTACGCCAAAATTCTCGGCATCCCGCTCGAGATCGCCACGGAACCGGGCGACATCAGCAATTTTATACTCAAAAAGCACAAGGACGCCGATCTGATTCTCCTCGACACCGCCGGCCGCAGTCACTATGACGGCAACCGTATGGATGAGCTGAAGGCCCTGTACGATGCGTTCCTGCCGGACTCCGTTCACCTCGTGCTCGCCGCCAATATCAAATACAGGGACATGCTCGACGTCATCGACCGGATGGGGGTCGTTCCCCTCTCGGCGCTGATATTTACCAAACTTGATGAAACCGCCACCTATGGTACAATTCTTAATGTACTGCGCGATTTCAATTTGCCTGTATCGTTTTTTACGATGGGACAAAATGTTCCCAATGATATAGAGGTTGCACGGGGAGAAAGACTGGTGGATTTTCTGTTCGACAATCGAGTGAGCGAGAAGGGATAAAAGGATGAATCCCGTAATTATGCCACCCCCCATGGAAGATCAGGCGGCGGCTCTGCGAGAACTTGTTTCCGGAAAAAAAGAATCGGCATCGCCGAGCCGGATCAAGGGGATGCGTTCGATCGCGATTCTCAGCGGCAAGGGAGGGGTCGGCAAGAGCAACCTTGCCGTGAACCTGGCTTTGGCCCTGGCGGAACAAGGACTGCGGACGGTTCTGCTCGATGCCGATATGGGGCTCGCCAACATCGACGTACTCTTCGGCGTGGTTCCCAAATTTAACCTCTCGCACGTATTGAATGGCGAAAAGGAGCTCCAGGAAATTCTGTTCAAGGTGGGGGAGTGCATCTCCATCATCCCCGGCGGCGCCGGGTTGCGCGAGCTCGCCGATCTCGACGAAGCGGGCCAGGCGTGGATCATCGACCGCATGTCCGTGTTGGAGAACGAAACGGACGTGCTCATTCTGGACACCAGCGCGGGCATACACAAAAACGTGCTCGCCTTCTCTTCCGCGGCCGACCAGACGATACTCATCACGACCACCGAACCGACGGCCATAAGGGATGCGTACAGCGTCTTGAAATCCCTGCACCAGACGGCCAAGGGAGAGATGAACGTCGGTATCGTCATCAACATGGCGGGCGACGAGAGAGAGGCGCAGATCGCCGCGAATAGAATTTGCGACGCCTCGCGGCAGTTTTTGAATTTCGACATCCCGTATCTCGGGTGTGTCGTCTGGGATCAGGCGGTGCGGGACGCGGTACGAAAGAGGCGTCCGTTGCTGCTCGAGTCCTCGGATTCGCCGGCTGCGGCATATTTTCGCAAGCTGAGGGACAAAATTTTCGAACCGACCCTTCCTCCGTTGAAGGAGGAGGAATCGCAGGGGCTCAAAAATTTCCTCGTTCGTTTGGCAAAACAAATGACAAAAAAGGAGACGCTCTGAGGTGCCGATAAATAAAAAGGATTTGCCCGCCCTTGACTATACTTCGAAGTTGCAGCCGGGAATTAAGGGTGAAATCGTCATCGACGCAGGCATCTACAAGGGCCGCTACCCATCCAGGGTGGAGGACGTTCGCGGCGACACCGTCGGATTTGCCCACCCTTTGTTGAAGGGCGCGCTGCTGCCCGCTTATCGCGATATGAATTTCGTCTTCATCCTCGAGGATTCCGGGGCGCTCTTCGAGTTCCCGATGTCGGTGCGCCGGGTCGACTCGAAGACGCTTCCGATCATGTGGGCCATTCTTCTCGATTACCCCAAGCGCGTTCAACGCAGGAACTTCCTGCGTGTCTCCTGTCTCTGGGACGTCTCTGTTTTTCAACTGAGCAGCGAATTGAATACCCCCATGGCGGGAAAATGGTTCGATGCCAAGATCATCGACATCAGCCTCGGCGGCTATCGCTTCAAGACGATGCAGGATGTGAAATTCGAGAGCGGCGACAAGATCCTGGTGCGCTTCACGCTGGGGACCAAGGAGTACTTCCTGCTCGGCCGTGCGTCCAGAATCATCTCTTTGAAAAATGCCTGGGAAGTTGGCGTAGAGCTGGATTCCCTGGCCGTGAGCGTGGAGAAAAAACTGTTCGAGTTCATCAGGCAGCAGGAAATGCTGGGTCGCGAATAGATGAGCGGCAGCAATAAGATTCGCGTTCTGGTGGTGGACGACTCCGCCTTCATGAGGCGGGTGATTGGAGACATCCTGTCGGCGGATCCCGGCATCGAAGTCGTCGGAAAAGCGCGCAACGGCAGCGAGGCGATTCGTCTCGTGGGGAGCCTGGAGCCGGATGTCGTGACGCTGGACATGGAGATGCCCGACAAGAACGGGCTGGAAGTGCTGCGCGAAATTATGGCGACCCACCCGACCCGTGTCCTTATGGTGAGCAGTTTGACCAGCGAGGGCGCGGTCGTCACCATGCAGGCGCTCGACGCGGGAGCCGTGGATTTTGTGACGAAGCCGTCGGGTACGATCTCCCTCGACATGGAGAAGGTGGGGGGGGAACTGCGCCAGAAGGTTCTGGGGGCCGGGCGTGTCGTAGTAAGGCGGCTGGGCGGAAGTGCGTTTGCCCGTCCGGCCCCCGCCCCGGCCCTTGCGAAACCGGCGACGCCGGTTAAAAAAGGAGAGCTGCGCAAGCGAATCGAGATGGTGGTCATCGCCGCGTCGACAGGGGGCCCGATGGCGCTGCAAAATTTACTTCCGGCGCTTTCCGGCACATTTTCGGTGCCCGTCCTGATCGTGCAGCATATGCCGCCCGGTTTTACTGCGTCCTTTGCGCAGCGGCTGGACGAACGGTCGAAGATAAAGGTCGTGGAGGGAAGCGAGGGATTGCCGGTCAGAAAAGGGGTGGCCGTGATCGCACCCGGCGGATGCCACCTGATCGTCGAACGCAAGGGGGCGGAATTGGTCTGCAGGCTTACGGAGACCCCTCCCGTCCGCTCGGTGAGGCCCTCTGCCGACGTTCTTTTCGCGAGTGTGGCGGAGGCAGTGGGGGGAAACGTTCTTGCGGTCGTCCTCACCGGCATGGGGAAGGATGGTATGGACGGGGCGAGGGCGCTGCGGGACAGAGGGGCGTATGTGATCGCGGAATCTAAAGAGACGTGCGTCGTCAGCGGCATGCCCGGTTCCGTGATCGATGCGGGTCTTGCGGACGAAGTGCTGCCGATCTACGCGATCGGCCCGGAGGTCGAACGTCTGGTCAGCTTATAGTTTGCAATGGGGCTTGGGGGTTGAGGTTATGTCGGGCATGGATATGAATCAGTATCTTGGGGCTTTTCTGGATGAGGCGGGCGACAATCTCGCGCATTTGAACGAGCTTTTGCTGTCTGCGGAGCAAAACCAGAGTGATATGGGAATCATCAATGAAATATTCAGGGTCGCCCACACCTTCAAAGGCATGTCGGCCACGATGGGATTTCAGCAGATGGCGAAGCTCACACACTCGATGGAGGATCTTCTCGGTCTTGTCCGTTCCGGAACCCTGGTGTTGAGCTCCGACGATGTGGACGTTCTCTTCAAATGCCTGGATACGCTGACGTCGATGGTCGACTCGATCCGGGCGGGCGCAAGCGACCAGGACATCGAGTCCGAAGAGTTGATCGGCGTGCTGCACGCGAGGCGGGACGGTTCAGGCCCAGCGCCCACTCCGGCTCCGGAAGCCCGGGAAACGGCGGCTGCGGTTGCAAAGGAAGCGCCCGCCGAATCGGCTTCCTCCGATGACGTGGTGACCGATATTCCCGGCCTGAGCGATCAGGAGCGCGACTGGATCAAATCGGCGCAGAACGAGGGTATGCAGGTCTACGAACTGAACGTGGAGCTGGAGGAGAGCTGCATGCTGCGCGCGGCGCGAGCGTACATGGTCGTCACGCTGGTCGGCGACCGTGGGGAGCTCATCAAGGCGGTCCCCTCCGTAGAGGATCTCGAGAGAGAGGCCTTCGAACGGAGCTTCACCCTCTATGTGGCGACCGACGACCCGATGGAGGCTCTCGTGAAACAAATTTCGCAGGTGGGGGAGGTCGGCTCGATCAAGGGGCGCGAGGTGTCGCTGACGACCCTCTCGACGCAGCCGGAAGCGCCGGTCGACGAGCCGGCGAAGGTCTCGCCCGCAGGTGGAGGGGCGGAGGTCGCTCCGGCACCCGGACAACAGGCCGAAGCCGCGTCTGCCGCTCCCAAGGCGCAGGCCAAAGCAGCGCCCGCCGAAGGCCAGAAGGCACCGGCCGGGCAGGCGGGGAAGACCGGGAACCGCACGGTCCGCGTCGACATCGGTCGTCTGGACAAACTGATGAACCTGGTGGGAGAGCTTGTCATCGGGCGCGCGCGGATTGAGCGCCTCGTGCAGGAATCCCGCCTGAAGGCCTTCGAAGATCCGCTCTCGCAGTTGGGGCGCATCTCAGGGGATATTCAGGAGCTGGTTACGAAGTTGCGCATGGTCCCGGTATCGATGGTGTTCGACCGCCTGCCGCGCCTCGTGCGCGACCTCTCCCGCCAGATGGGCAAGGAGATTCAGCTCTTGGTGGAGGGCGCCGATACGGAACTCGATCGCACGGTCATCGACGAGATCGGCGACCCCATGGTGCACCTGCTGCGGAACTCGCTGGACCACGGTATCGAGAATCCGGATACACGCGAGGCGGCCGGCAAGCCGCGTTTGGGAACCATTACGGTCGCTGCATACCAGGAGGGCAACGGCGTCATCATCGAGGTGCGTGACGATGGGGCGGGGATCAACCCCGAGAAGGTCAAGAAAAAGGCGATCGAGCGTGGCATCGTTACGGCGGAACAGGCGGCTGCGATGCCGGAGGACGAGGCGATACAGCTCGTGATGTTGCCCGGTTTCAGCACGGCCGACGCTGTGACGGATCTCTCAGGCCGAGGCGTCGGAACCGACGCGGTCAAGAGCAAAGTCGAGTCCCTCGGCGGCCAGTTCATGATCTACTCCAGATTCGGCGAGGGATCCCGCGTGGTGATCCGCCTGCCGCTCACGCTGGCAATCGTCCTCGCACTGTTGATTCGCGTCGGAGATGAGACGTATGCGATTTCGCTGGAAAATGTGGAAGAAACGTTACTAGTTCATAAAAAAGATATAAAATACGTTCATGGCACGCCCGTGACGACGGTGCGGGGTGAGATTCTTCCGCTCTCCGACCTGTCGGCCATCATCGGTACTCCGGGCGAGCGACCGGACAACGAGGAAAATCCCGTCGTCGTGGTCCGGGTTGGGCGGGAGCGCTCGAGGGTCGGCTTCCTCGTCGATTCGTTCGTCGGACAGCAGGAGATCGTGATCAAGCCGCTCGGGAAGCTGCTGCTGCAGGTCAAGGGTATCGCGGGCGCCACAATATTGGGTGACGGCAATGTGGCGTTGATTCTCGACGCCGCGTCGCTGTAAAAACACCAGGAGGGGCTGTTGTTTGCCATGGAGCAAAACACGGAATTTACTCATATTCACATGGATGCGATACGCGAGGTGGGCAACATCGGCACGGGAAACGCCGCTACCGCTCTTTCGCGTCTGATTGGTCGCCCGGTGGATATGGATGTGCCGGTGGCCGAACTGGTGCCGATATACGAAGTGGCTGAGCATTACGGCTCGCCCGAGATGCCCGTGTGCGCCGTCCTGGTTCGCACAGAAGAGCAGTTCAGCTGCAGCCTGATTTTCATGATCGGAGAGGAGAAGGCCAGGACGCTGGCGAACCTCATGATTCCCATGGATCTTTCGAGCATGGACGAGGAGACGCAAGCGCAGATAAGGGACAGCGCCCTCTCCGAACAGGGCAACATTATATTGGGGGCCTTTCTGAACGCCCTTGCGATGATAACCGGATGGGTCCTGCCGACAACTACGCCGGCCGTCGCGCACGATATGCTCGGTTCGGTCATGGACCTGGTCGCGTCCATGTTCGGCGTCATCGGGGATTCGGCCATGCTTGTGAAGACGAGCCTCCGGGTGATGGATCTGGAAGAGGATCTGGATGGGACCGTCATCATGATCCCCGACCCGGGGTCTCTCGAAGCCCTTCTTGCAAGACTGGGGGTGCTGTAAACGATGGCAACTCCCGTACATGTGGGGATGGCGGACCTGGTCGTGGCCAGGCACCCCGCCACTCTGATCACGCTCGGTCTCGGCTCCTGCATCGGCCTTGTCATCTACGATCAAAGCTCTCGGACGGCGGGCATGGTTCATATCATGCTGCCGGACAGCAGAGAGGGGAAGAACATCCCCAAGCCGGGAAAATTTACGGATACCGCTATCCCGCTCTTGCTCGACGAACTCGACAGGCTCGGCGTGAATCGCGCACAACTGCGCGCCAAGATGGCAGGCGGAGCCCAGATGTTCACCATGCCCGGCAAGGACAGCGCGCTCTTTGCGGTCGGCACCCGCAATGTGGAGGCGACGACGAAGCTGCTCGCTTCGACGGGCATCCGGTTGGTTGCCTCGGATACGGGCGGCAGCAAGGGACGCAGTGTCGAGTTCAACACGGAAACGCTGAAATTTATCGTGAAAACGCTCGGCTCCGGAACCAAGGAGCTGTAATAGCAAGTTGCAGTCAAAAGGATGTTTTCGAGTGCGGCGAGCCGCTCTGCATTTGATTTCAATTGGGTATAAGAGGCCGCCTGCGGCCGGTAGGATGACTTTTTATCCGATTTGTCCTTATTCGCGTTTTATAGTGAACAGTTGAAGTCTGGAGGCAGGTGAACGAGGCTGGAGAACGACAAATTATGGGAAGCCTACAGGCGCTCTCCAGAGCCGCGCCTGAAGGACGAGATCGTAAAACGCTATCTGCCCCTGGTTCGGTATGTCGCGGGACGCATGTCGCTCAAGCCACCGCCTGGCCTTGATTTCGAGGACATACTGAGTTTTGGCGTGCTCGGCCTTTTGGATGCGGTGGAACGTTTCGAGCCGGACAGAGGTTTTTGTTTCCAGACATTTGCGGTTCCTCGCATTCGTGGGGCGATCCTCGACGAATTGCGCAGATTCGACTGGATCTCTCGCAGTGGCCGCGAAAAGCTGCAGAAGTTCGAGCGGACGCTGGAACAGCTCGCGAAGACGAAGGGCAGCACGGACGACGCATCGCTGATGAGCGCGATGGATATGGACGAGAAGTCGTACAAGGATCTGCTCGATATCGCGAGCAGGTCTTATGTCGTCTCTCTGGACGATGTCCTTGCCCTCGAGGACGGTGAATTTCAGCGGGAGGATACGCTGGAGGACGTCTCTCCAAGCGCGCTCGACCTGCTCGAACAGACCGAGGAGGTCGAACAGGTTCTCATGGCGCTGAAGAGATTGCCGGAGCGCGAGTGCTTGCTGCTCTCGCTTTATTATTATGAGGGTCTTACGCTGAAGGAGATCGGCAAGGTGCTGGGCGTAACGGAATCCCGCGTCTCTCAGTTGCATGGGAGAGCGCTCTCTCTCCTGCGCGCAGAGCTGAAAGCGGTATCCTATGCGTGATATCAAGTTGCAGTCAAAGGGGTGTTTCCGGGTGCGACGAGCGATCTCGCAGATCGGTTTTTACCTTTCGCCGTTCGGACCTTTGATTCCAAATTGGCATGGGGGAGGAAGCGCCGATGGATACAGGGTTTGAGATATCGCTGCAAGAGGATGGCGTATACCTGAAAATTTCTCCGGCCTGTTCTCGTTCCATGGCCGACGTTATTGCGGCGTTGAAGGACAAGGGCGTCACCGACTACAACGGCGAGATCGTGAGGAAGGCGCTGGAAGAGAAACTGGACAAACCTCTTCGCATTGCGGCTCCCCACGAAGCCGATTCGAAAAATGCCGATTTCAGGATCAAGATCGCCGACGACTCCCTCACGTGCGAGGCCTGGATCATCCCTCCGGTCGGCGCGGGCACATGGCCGACGCTCGAGCAGATCAAAGGCTTCATGAACGCCCACGGTGTGACCTATGGGCATGACGAAGAGGCCATGAGCAGGATGCTGCAGACGCCGATCGTCCGGGAGTGGGTTGTCGCGGCCAAGGGCATTCCCCCCGAGAACGGCAAGGACGCGAAGATCGACTACAAGGTCGACCTCGACGTCTTGCGCCCCAAGGCGGTCGGAGACAACGTCGATATGCGGGAGCTGGGTACGGTGATCAACGTCCTTCAGGGACAGGAGATCGCGGAGAAGATTCCCGCCCTCGCGGGGCACGAGGGGATGAGCGTGTTGGGCAAGAAAATTCCCGCGTACATCGGCAAGGATAAGAATTTGCCCGCCGGGAAGGGGACGTCGCTCTCGGAGGACAAAATGCATCTCTTCGCCGATTATGACGGGAACCTCAAGATTTCGGACGGAAAGCTCTCCGTCGTCCCGTACTTCGAGGTCAAGGGCGACGTGGACTACGGCGTCGGCAACATCGATTTCGTCGGACCGGTCGCGATTCACGGAAGCGTGCGGGAAGGTTTTGAGGTCAGCGCGGGCGGCAGCCTCGTTATCGACGGCGTGGTCGAAGGCGCGACTGTCTCCAGCAAAGGGGACATGCAGATCAAGGTGGGAGTCCGCGGAACCGGCAAGGCGAAACTGCAGGTGGGCGGCAACATGACCGTCGGATACATCGATCAGGCGCACGTGAGGTGCGAGGGCAACATCGAGGTCGGCGAGGCGATCCTGCACAGCGACATCGGCGCCCGCGGCGAAATCTCGGCTCTTGGCAGCAAGAAGGGACAGATCGCGGGGGGCAAGGTACAGGCCGGACTGGAGGTGGCGTGCGAGGTCCTGGGCAGTGAGATGGGCACCCGCACGGAGGTTACGGTCGGGACCCTGCCCGAGCACGTCGAGGAGCGCAAGCGCTGCGTGGAGATCGTCAAGGAGCTGAGAGAGCGCCTCTCGTCGATCGACGCGAACATCGAATTCCTCAAGGGCCTTCAGCAGAAGGGCGCCCTGACGGAGGAAAAACAGGCGCTTCTGGCCAAGATCACGAAAGCGAAGTTCCAACTCAAAGCACAATTCGACGCCAGCGAAAAACGTCTGGCGGAGATCGAATCGGAGATGGAGAAGAACAAGGCGGAAGGACGCGTTCGCGTGCGTAACACCTGCCATCCCGGCGTCAGCATTACGATTCGCGGCGTTCGGTATCTCGTGCGGGAGACCTTGCGTTTTACGCGCTTCGTATACGAGGATGGGGAGATTCGACTGAAGTCGTTCGACTGAAGAAAAGTTATCGAGAGTGAATATTCTACAACCGGCATTTTCATGGCTTTGTATGGGGGTGATCCGCGATGCTTCGTCCGATCGAATCGAATCTGTCGATTTACAACGTCGAGCAGAAGGCGAGTCAGGTTAAGGACCCGAACGCTCATCAGTTTCAAGCCATGCAGCACGACGAGATTATCAAATCCGCACAGCAACAGGCACAGACGGTGCAGTCGGTAGAAAAATCGGAGGGGGACGTCAAGGTGCGCGAACGGAAGGACGACCCCGAAGAACGCCGCAGAAAGAAAAAAAACCGTGACGCTCGGAGTGGCGAGGACCGGGACGACGAAGGGTGCGCCGACTCCGGCTCTTCGAGTTCGCGTAGTGGCCTGGACTTCCTGGCGTAGCGGGGGAAAAAAGAGGTAGATCGTATTGGACAAAGGGAAACAACTGCTGGGTTATTTGACGGTCGACGCCAAGGAGAACTATTTTCGCGGAGCTGCTCTGGTGACGGACACCAGGGGAATCCCGACGGATTTCAGATACACCGAACCGGTCCGCCCGACGAGGCTGGAGCGTATTTTATACGGGGGTGCCCTCGACATCTACCTCCGCGAGGAGGTCATACTGGAGAACCTGATCAAGGCGGTCGAGACGAAGCCGGTTCTCTGGATCGTGGACGACGAGATCCTGATCGGGCCGGTTCAGAAGCTCGCGAAACTCCCCGCGCTCGTCATGGAGTCCTCCCAGCGGTCGCCGCTGGATCACGCGGGCCAGGTCGAGCCGACGGCGGAGCCGGGCGTCTTCATCTTTCAGGCGGATGGCATCAGCGCGCCGATGCGGCTCACCGTCTCTCAGGAAAATGCGGGAAAGATCTCGCAGCTGACGGGGACGCTCGCCACGGCGGCGGAGGAGATGGAGCTGATGGAGCCCTTCACGCGCATTGCGAAGGCCATGGAGGCTGTTGCCGAGGCGGAGTCCGCCTCGTAAAGGGCGATGGCGCGCTTTCTCTCGGAGATCAAACGGAAGCTCTCGCGGCTTTTCTTCGGACGTATCGTCGTACGCAGGCTCGGGGATCTGCACCGCAGCGAGCCGACGGAGATCAGGACACATTTCCACGATGTAGGTGTGAGGGCCTTGCGAACCGTGCCGCGGGTGGGTGCCGCGCTTTTCGTGAGGTGGCGCACGACCACCGCCGTCAGCGCCGGTTCTTTGCTGGGGGAATCTCCGTTCAAGAATTTCAAAGTGCACTCCGTGTACCCCTTCGGTGCCGAGGAGTGCCGGGTCATACGCTACAAGCTTAATATCCGTGCCCGCGCGTCGGCGCGCGCCGCGCTGGGGCGAATGAAAAAGACGCCCATGACGCGCCGCAACCGGCTGAATTTCCTGAAAGCCCCGCCGAAGTTCGAAAAATCGAGCCTTCTTGCCCTTTTCACCCCCATCTATAAGGAAAAAGTCCTGAAAAGCGCGTTGGATAAAGCTAGCGGAAATCTGCTTTTCTGGTATGATTATGACCGGGTAAAGGCAGGTGAAAAACACCATCTTCTTTTGTTACGGGTTTTCGGAAGCGAGGATCCCTTGCGATGGGTTTGGTTGCCGGCAAATAAGAAAATCTACTGATCCTCTTATTGCAAAAGACTATTATCTTTGTCAATTGAGAGCTGTCCCATTCAATACAAAACTGGAGGTTGGTATCACCTATGGGAGATGAGAAAACGGCGGCCGCCGAAGTAAGCGTCGGTGAGGTGCTTACGGGGACCGTGGAGCATATTGCTCCGTATGGAGCCTTTATCAGGCTTGATAACGGGCAAAAGGCGATGATTCACATATCTGAGCTCTCGCATAACTTCGTCAAAAAAGTGGAGGATGTCCTCTCGCCCTCTCAGCAGATCACCGCCAAGGTTATCAAGATAGACGACAAGGGCAGAATCGACCTCTCCATCAAGGCCCTTCAGATGAGGGAGTCTCGTCCTGTGCGCCGTGAGGAGGATTTCGAGAAAAAGCTCACCTCGTTCATGAAGCAGAGCGACGAAAAAATCGCAGATTTGAACAGCAAGGTCAAGGACGCGAGAGGCGCGAGACGACGCACTACGAAAAAGTGATAAAAACGAATCGCAGGTATATATCGTCGAAGGAACGCGCCGCGTCTCCTTCGATATTTTTTACCCTTTGGACGCCGTCCGACAAAACAATCCTGCAGCGCCAGATGTGCGCGGCGAACAGAGGCAGGCGTTTTTCTCCCGGGCTGGTAAAGGGTGTCGCCCATCGGTGCGGACATGGCTGTCCGCAGGTGCTGCTCTGCGGTGCATTGCGCGGGAGGGAGCCGTTTCCTACGTCGTTCTGGCTCGTCTGCCCTCATCTGCTTCGCGCGATCGGCCGGGCGGAGGCGGAGAACGGCGTGTCGAGGATGGAACGCGCTCTTGTCGCATCCGTCGACGGGGCTGCGCAGTGGCAGCGCTATCATGCGTTCCACGCCCGTCTACGGCTGTCCCTGATGGGCGAAGTTGAGAAGGGCTTCCTGCGCGCGTACAGGCGAGGCCTGTTTCGCGCGATTTGCCGCGGCGGTGTCGGTGGCATCTCGTATGCGGCCGGGGAGATTTTTGTGAAGTGCCTTCACCTTCAGGCCGCCTCGTATCTTGGCGCGCGGCGCCACCCGGCGGCGGCGTGGCTGGCGGAAAATATCGGAAGCTGGGAGTGCGGAACGGGGGCATGTGCGCGGCGGGATTAGCCGCATGGGTTGACGGAATCAAGGGAGGCGTTTGATGTGAGGGGTATCACGATGATTCTCGGTTGCATGGCGATCCTCGGTTTTCTCGCGGCGGCAGGAGACGCGGCGTTCGCGGCCGCTGGGGAGAAGGACGTGTTTTCGGCGCGAGTGGGCGAAGTCAAAGTGGACATGCTGTCGGAGGCCCAGCGGGAGGGAAAGCTGGATATCCTGATCGGCGCCTCGTCGGAGGATATCGCGAAATATATCCCCACAGGGACGTACCCGAACGCTGTGAACGTCTTTCTCGTCAGGACGCCGAAACAGACCGTGCTGATCGACACGGGCTTCGGCACGAAGGTCGCGGACAACATGGCGTCCTTCGGGGTGAAACCCGGGGACGTGGACGTCGTTCTGATCACGCATTCGCACGGCGACCATATCGGTGGGCTGCTGAAAGATGGCGGGCCCGCCTATCCGAAGGCGAAGGTCTATATCGCGAAACCCGAGTACGAGTGGTCTGCGTCGGCCCGCGAGAAGCTCGCGCCGTACAAGGGCCGCGTCGAGCAGTTCACCCCCGGCAGGCTGGAATCCGGCGCGGAGCTGATCCCCGGCATTCGCTCGATCGCGGCGTACGGGCACACGCCCGGACATACGCTCTTTATGATCGAGTCGAAGGGCGAAAAGATGCTCATCTGGGCCGATCTGACGCACGCCATGGCGATCCAGATGCCGATGCCGGGCATATCCGTGACCTACGACAGCGACCCGGCCCAGGCCGCGGAGTCGCGCAAGGCGGTGCTGAAGTACGTCTCGGAGGGCAAGATTCCGGTCGGCGGCATGCACATCGCGTACCCCGGTATGGGCCGGGTCTCCATGGATCCGAAAAACCCCGGCGGCTATACGTTCGACCCGCTGAAAAGATGACGCAAATGTGTGTGGATTTCATCACCCGCCCCATTCGGGGGACCGACTCCGCAGATATCCACGAGATGCGCACGATGGCGGGCGTCCGCGAGAACATCCCCTCGATGCCGAGCGAGCGTCTCGATGTGGCCGAGGGCAAGTATGCCGCGCTCACTGCGAACGACCACATCCTGGTGGCCGAGGCCGACTGCGGCGGCGCGAGGAAGGTCGTCGGCTGGGTCTGGCTGCAGGTGAGCGCCAACCCTCGCAAGCGCCATGTGGGCCTCTTCGGCATTATGGTTCGGACCGATTGGCAGGGCAGGGGCGTCGGCAAGCGTTTGATCGGCGAGATCCTCGACCTGGCCGACAACTGGCTGATGCTGAAGCGCGTCGAGCTGGAGGCCTTTGCGGACAACAGGGACGCGATTCGGCTCTACGAGTCGTACGGCTTCGAGCTCGAAGGGACGACGCGCAGGGACATGATCAAAAGTGGCGCGTACATCGACGGTGTGGTCATGTCGCGCCTCCGCTTCGGCTCCGATTACGAAGCGGCGCCGAAGGTCGAACGAAAGGCGAGCCGCGCGGCTGCGCCGGCTTCCGCAGCGGCCGCCGTCAATCTCTCGATGCGGCCGGTGCGGCGCGACGATGTGACCGAACTGATGAACATACGCACGATGGCGGGCGTGAGGGAGACGATCCTCTCCGTCGCGACGGAGCGATTGGAGAACGGCGAGCAATTTCTCGCGTCGCTCACCGCGAACGACCACATGCTGGTGGCCGAGGTCGATCGCGACGGGACCACCAGCATGGCGGGGGTCGCTTCCATTCACGTTTCGCCAGCTCTCAGGTCGAGGCACGTCGGCACCCTCGGCATCATGGTGCACCGCGACTGGCAGGGCAAGGGAATCGGCCGCGCTCTGATGGCCGCTCTGCTCGATCTCGCCGACAACTGGCTGATGCTCAAACGTGTCCAGCTCAACGTCTTCACGGACAACGACCGGGCGATCGGATTGTATGAGTCGCTCGGCTTCGAGCGCGAGGCGACGCTGCGCGGCATCACGGCGAAGGATGGAAAATACGCCGACGAGTACCTGATGGCGCGGCTGAGGTGACGCCCGGATGGATAAAAAAGACGCGATCCTCCGGTTGATTCGCGACGAAATACCGGCTCTGGCGGCCGTTTACGCCTTCGGAAGCCAGGTTACCGGCGACGCGAACGCAGAGAGCGACCTCGATCTGGCCGTTCTCGTCGAGGGCGAGGTCGACCCGGTGACGCTCTGGAATCTTGCGGGCGATATCGCGGGGCTGTGCGGTTGCCCCGTAGATCTGCTGGACCTTCGTGCTGCCTCGACCGTGATGCAGTATCGGGTGATCACGACGGGCGAGCGGTGGTGGAATCGGAGCGGCAGCGTCGATGTATACGAGAGTTTTATCCTGAGCGAAAAGACGGAGCTGGACGTGGCCAGAGCCGGCCTGATCGCCGATATTCTCGAGGAGGGGCGCGTGTATGGCCGATGATGTTCTGCTCAACAAGGCGGCGATGATAGAGCGCTGCGTAATGCGGGCCAGGGAGGAGTACGCCACGGCCGGCGATTCCTTCGAGAAGAATTATTCGAGGCAGGACGCGGCGATCTTGAACATACAGCGTGCGTGCGACGCGGCCATCGACGCGGGGCAGCATCTCGTCCGTCGCGAGCGGATCGGCATACCGCAGAGCAGTGCGGATGTCTTCGCTCTGCTCGCCAGGGCGGACCTGATCCCGCTCGATCTCTCCAAACGCCTCGAAAAGATGGTCGGTTTCCGCAACATCTCCGTCCACGAGTATCAGAGGGTGAGCATTCCCATCGTCGAAGCGATCATCAGAGAACGGCTGGACGATTTTCTCGAATATTCGTCCATCCTGCTGAAACTGCAGGGGAAATAGCGGGGAGGTCTTCGATATGGGCGCGCCTGTGAAGGAAAACATCACCCCCGACGTGCTCGACCGCGTCGACGTTCGCGTGGGCGAGATATTGAAGGTCGAGGACGTGGAGAGATCCGACAAGCTCGTCAAGCTGACGGTCGACTTCGGCGACTTCCGCCGGACGATCCTGGTCGGCATGAAGAAGGAGCGCGAGAACCCGGCGGAGATCGTCGGGCGCCAGGCGCTCTTCGTCGTCAACATGGCCCCGCGCAAGATGGCGGGCGAGGTATCCGAAGGCATGCTCTTCGACATCGGCTACGCCGACGGAGTCACGCCGGTCCTCGCCGTGCCGGAAAAACCGGTCCTCAACGGTGTCCGTGCGGGGTGATGCGATTCGCTTCGTTTCGCACCGCTATCCCCTTGAAAAAGCGTTTCCGATTGCCCACAACGGTACGTTCCGCAGCCAGCCCTCGTCTCTGTAGTCCGCCATCGATGTGCGGATGGCGAACCGCGGTTGGAACCTCTCGTGGTAAGCCCTCAGGCTTTTAGCGTGCAGGTTTTCCTCCGCTTTCACCTCGATCGGAATCACGTCACTGCCGTCGTCGACGACAAAGTCGATCTCGGAGGTGCCGCGTTCGTTGGACCAGTAGTAGGGCTCGATACCCTCGATCGTCTTTAGCTGTTGCAGCACATACTGCTCCGTGAGCGCGCCCTTGAATTCTTTGAACAGCTCGTTGCCCAGCAGTGCCTCCTGCCGCAGGCGCGCCATGCAGGAGAGCAGTCCTGTGTCGAGCAGAAACAGCTTGAACGCCTTCAAATCCTCATAGGCTTTCAGCGGCAGGTTGGGTGCGGTGATCCGATGCACCTTGTGGATCAGCCCGCAGTCCGCGAGCCAGAGCATCGCGAGCTCGTATTCCCTCGCTCTCGCCCCTTCTTTGATGAGGCCATAGACGAATTTTTTATTTTCCCTCGCCAGCTGCGCCGGGATGCTGTTCCAAAGCATGCGGACGCGTGGCACGATCTCTTGGGGGGCGTGCTTCGAGAAGTCCTGTTCGTAGGCGGCGAGAATGCGCCCCTGTATCTCGCGCACTTCGCCAAAGTCGCGGCGGTCGGCGAAACTTTGGACCGCCTCCGGCATACCTCCTACGTAGTAATAGAACTTCAGGGCATCGATATACTCCTGGCGAAAGGCCGTAGCCAGTGCGAAGTCGCCTTTTTCCACCAGCTCCACATATTGCGCTTTTCCCGTTGCCCGCATGAATTCGTGGAAGGAGAGCGGGTACAGGTCCAGAAACTCCACTTTGCCCACGGGAAATGAGGTCCCCGCGTGCAGTGCGACGCCAAGCATCGAACCCGCGCAGACAATCTGGTACTGTGGGGCCGTTTCGTTGAAGTACTTCAGGGATGTCAGCGCCTGCGGCGCCTCCTGCACCTCGTCGAAAATCAGCAGCGTGTTCTGCGGGGCGATCTTGTGCCCCGCGTATATCTCCAGCCCCGTGACGATGCGCTCGACATTTAAATCGGCAGCGAAGAGCTCCCGCATCCGCGTGTCGTTCTCGAAGTTGATGTAGACGGTTTTTTCATAGGCTGTTCTCCCCAACTCACGCATCAGCCAGGTCTTACCGACCTGGCGCGCGCCTCTGATGACGAGGGGTTTCTTGTCCTTTTTCTTCGTCCATTCGATCAGGCGCCCAAGCGCTGCCCTATACATGCACGATCACCTCACGATTTTGCATGTATGATTATGTCATATGAGCCAAAAAATGCAATGAATTTTATGGTGTGAAATCACATTTTGCGAGGGAGTTTTGTGAAAGAGGATCGGGGGCGGTTTTGCGTCGCCCCCGATCCTTCGTCTTCACGCGATCGTGATCTTCTTATCCTTGTAGACCGACTGTACTGCCTGAATTAATTCCACGCCATCCTTGAATGGCTTCTGGAAGGCTTTTCTGCCCAGGATCAGGCCGCTGCCGCCGGCTCGTTTGTTGACGACGGCGGTGTAGACGGCCTCGGCCAGGTCGTTCTGGCCGGAGGCGCCGCCGGAGTTGATCAGGGGCGCCCGGCCGGCGTAGCAGTTGAGCAACTGGTAGCGCGTCAGGTCGATCGGGTGGCTCGTGCTGAGTTTGTCGTACATGCCGGGGGCCGATTTGCCGAACTTGAGCGCCGTGAAGCCTCCGTTGCACTCCGGCAGCTTCTGTTTGATGATATCAGCCTGGATCGTGACGCCGAGGTGGTTGGCCTGCCCGGTGAGGTCGGCCGCCAGGTGGTAGTCGGCCTCCTTCGTCTTGAAGGCGTCGTTGCGCAGATAGCACCAGAGGATCGTGGCCATGCCCAGCTCGTGTGCGCGCTCGAAAGCCTCCGTGATCTCCTGCAGTTGACGGCCCGACTGCTCGCTGCCGAAGTAGATCGTCGCGCCGACCGCGACGGCCCCCATGTTCCATGCCTGCTCGACGGAGGCGAAGAGGATCTGGTCGCTCTTGTTGGGATACGTCAACAGCTCGTTGTGGTTGATCTTGAGGATGAAGGGGATCTTGTGCGCGTACTTGCGCGCTGTCAACCCCAGCACGCCGAGCGTGCTCGCGACGGCGTTGCACCCCGCTTCGATCGCCAGTTTGACGATGTTCTCCGGGTCGAAGTACATCGGGTTGGGAGCGAAGCTCGCGCCCGCCGAGTGCTCGATTCCCTGGTCGACGGGGAGGATCGAGATGTACCCGGTCCCCGCCAGGTTGCCCGTTCCGAAGAGCGTCTGCAGCGAGCCGAGCACCCTGTTGTTGCGATCGCTCTGCACCCAGACGCGCTCGGGGAAATCCGGCCCCGGCAGCGAGAGCGTCTTTTTGTCGACGACGCACTTGTGGTTCAAAAGGTCATCAGCGCGCTTTCCCAGCAGTTCGACGGTCTTGGACATGATCTTTCCTCCTTTTTTCTCGCAGTGAGGCGATATCCTGCGTTCTCGATTATTATGATCGGAGGGAGGGGTGCGCGTATCGGCTTTTTGTGAGATTCGGAAACGTTTTTTTGAAAAATCGACGAAACTTCTAGGCAGTGGTCCCGTATGCAGTTATAATGTGCGGTGTGACATGATTTCACGCCTTGCCCTTGGAGGTTTTGCGGTGTCGAAGATCAACACGTCCCACATAGCAAGGATCGGCCTCCTTGCCGCGCTCGCGGTGGTCGCGATCTGCATCTTCCGGATTCCCGGGCCGGACGGAAAGCTTTATTTTCATCTCGGAGAAACTATCATTCTGACATCCGCCATTCTGTTGGGGCGAAAGGGCGGCGCGTTCGTGGGGTCGATCTCTTCGGCCCTGGCCGATGTCCTTCTCGGCGCGACTCTCTGGGCGCCGTTCAGCTTCGTCATTCACGGCGCGGAGGCGTGGCTGGTGGGAGTCCTTTCGGACGGAAGCGGGGGCAAACGCGATTTTCTGGCCATGTTGGCGGGCATATGCGTCATGATCGTCGGTTATACGTTTATGGCCGGCCTCCTGTACGGCATCGCGGTCGTGCCGATCGAATTTTTCGGCGACGCGATGCAGGGTTTGCTCGGCCTCGCGACGGCTTTCCCGTTTGTACGCCTGATCGTCCACCGCTTCCCTTCGTTGATGGGGGACAGAGAGGGGAGAAAGTCTTCTTGAACGAGTCCGCCGAGAGAATCCAACTCCAGATCCTGAAGATGCTGAGCGCCGTCCACGCGCCGCAGGGCGCCGGGGCCGTATCGGACGCGCTGAAGGATACGGGCTTCCCCATCAGCGAGGCGGCAGTCGGGAGAGTCCTCCGCGGCATGCGCAACGATGGGCTGCTGGTACGTGTCGGTTTTCAGGGGCACTTGATCACGAACGAGGGGCGTGAGCGCATGAACGAGCTCGACGCCCAGATCCGCATATCCGAGATGTTGCGTTCGTGCCTGCATGGCGGCAGCGAGCGCGGCGCCTCGCACCTCTGCGACGCGCTGTTGGCGCTTCGATCCCTCGGGCGGGAGTCGGTTCTCGAGGCGATCGAGCGGGCGAGCGATGCCGACCTCTCGCGCATTCAGACGACGATCGAAAAATATATCACCCCGAAAGAGGGAGAGCCGAGGGAGGGCCTTTTCGGCGCTTTCTATCAGACGCTGCTGGACATCTCGAAAATTCCCATGTTCGAACACTTCTTCAACCTGCTCGAGGTCTCCGTGATGAGCGACCCGCACCTGTCGAAGCTCTTCCGCAAGGCGGAGACAACGCTTGGCGGGACGTACGAAAAGATCCTCGACGCGATCAAAGCGCGGCAGCCGGAGGTTGCGGTCAGTATGGTGACGAACCAGATCGATCGGGTCATCTCACATATCATGGCCGACGCGGACGACAGGTAGGGCGCATGAAAAAGCGGATCGAAAAGCCGGTTGTCACAGCGGCGGAAGCGGTGAAATACGTCAAACGCGGCGACACGATCATGGTGGGTGGTTTCATCTACGGAGGGATCCCCTACACGCTGATCGACGCCCTCCTCGAGGCCGGCACCGACGACCTCACGATGATCTCGTGCGACACCTGCTACGCGGACGTCGGGCACGGCCGGCTGGTCGCGCAGAATCGCGTGAAGAAGGTCGTGGCCGCGCACGTCGGTCTCAACAAGAAGACCGGCGCGCGATACCACGCCGGCGATCTCGAGCTGGAGCTCTGCCCCATGGGGACGTTTGTGGAGCGGATCCGCTGCGGCGGCTACGGCCTCGGCGGTTTCCTCACGCTTGCGGGCGTCGGTACCGTCGTAGCGGAGGGCAAACGGGAGCTGGAGGTCGGCGGCAAAAAATACCTGCTCGAACTGCCGCTTCGCGCCGACGTCTCTCTCGTACGCGCGCACAGGGCGGACCGGATGGGTAACCTCGTGTACAAGGGGACGAACCGGAACTTCAACCCCGTGATGGCCGCGGCCGGGGACGTCGTGATCGCCGAGGTGGACGAGATCGTGGAGCCCGGCGCACTCGATCCGGACGCGATCGTCACGCAGGGTATTCTGATCGACATGCTCGTAATCAAAGGGGATTCGTACTATGCTGCCAGAACTTGACGAGAAGACAGCCCGGGAGCGGATCGCGAGAAGGGTCGCCCTCGAGTTCGAGGACGGCGACGTCGTCAATCTTGGAATTGGCATTCCGACGCTCGTCTCCGACTACATTCCGCAGGACGTCCATGTGATCCTGCAGGCGGAGAACGGCGCGATCGGCGTGGGTCCCGCGCCCGAGGTCCCCGACCTGCGCTTCATCGGAGCCGGGGGGCGTCCTATTACGCTCCTGCCCGGCGGCAGCTTCTTCGCCAGCGATACGAGCTTCGGACTGATCCGAGGCGGGCACGTGGATGCCACGGTGTTGGGCGCGCTGGAGGTCGACGAGAACGGCGACCTCGCCAACTGGACCGTGCCCGGCAAGAGTCTGCCCGGCATGGGCGGCGCGATGGACCTGGTCGTCGGCGCGAAGCGCGTCTACATCGCGATGACGCTCGCCACGAAGAAGGGCGAGCCCAAGATCGTCAAAAAATGCAGCCTGCCCCTCACCGCCGTCGGCGTCGTCTCCATGATCGCCACGGAGTTCGCCGTCTTCAAGTTCATCGACCGAAAGCTGTACCTGGTCGAGCTGGCGTCCGACGCGACCCTCGAAGGGGTACGGGAGAGCGTCGGGGCGCGTTTCGAGGTGTTGGAGCCGCTCGTGCCGATGCGCCAAAGCCCATGCTCCGATTGAATACTGGACGCTATACGGTTCAACGCCAGTAACGGGAATGTTGCCGCTCGATGTCGGGCCGGATGATTGGCGCCTGGATCAAGAGCGGCCGGGAACGTTTTCGAATGTGCCAAGATAAAGCAGTGCGCAATATCGGGGAAGGTGGAGTTGGAAATCCGCAAAGAGTCGCGAAGCGGATGAAGCTGAAGGCGTTCGAGGAGAAGTATCGGAGCGAAGAGCCGGACATGAAGGAGATGGAACAATACCTCTACGGTTGGCTGGGGCACGCGGAATATGGGGATACGTACGGTTTACGGAAAAAGCTTCTTGACGGATTTATCTTGACGCGAGGTGATGGGGAATGAAACGAGGGAATGTGAGGAGACATCTACTTATCGCGACAGTATTGTTTTTGTGTCTCGCGCATTTGGGCGCGAGCGCCGAAGCCGCCGGGGTGACATTGAAGAGCTGGACTGGCACGGCTCGCACGTCCAACAGCGACCCAGTGGGCACGTACGAATATGTCCTGTTTGGCCGGTATCTGCAGGACGAGGATCCCCTGAATTCAGGGCAATATCTGAAACAGCCGATTTTGTGGCGTGTGCTGAGCGCGGACCAGACGGGGAGTGCCCGGAAGGCTCTTCTGTTCTCTGACAAGAATCTGGACGTCAGCGTGTTTGGCGCAGGCAACAACTACGGGACCTCGAACGTACGAGCGTTCCTTGTCGGGGCGAATGAGGATGGCGCAGGTGGAGGAATCTTTAATAATGCAAATTACTTCAGCGCGTCGGAAAGAGGTGTCGTTTCGGCGGACGCATTCGAGACGCGAGATGGAAATGGTGCCGATCCTATAACGACGACAAACCCCCTGTTCTTACTCTCTCAAGGGCAACTACAGCAGCAGCTGTTCGGTTTCTTGAATTCAAATGCAGGGGATAACAATCGTATTGCTCAAAACACGGCATACGCCCGTGATAAAGGAGCTTTCGATAGTTCTGGCATCGGGCTTTACTGGACACGTTCTCCGTCCTCTGGCCACGCGGGCAGCGCGTGGGACGTGAGCCTCGTCGGCAACCTGGGCGTCTACGGTGTGGGCGGCTCCGGGGTTGCGGTTCGCCCAGCTTGTTATCTAAATCTTGAATCTGTAATCTTTAAATCTGGCTTGAAAGATTTTGATTCCAGCTCCCCACTTGCCGCCGAAGGCGGCGGAATTTTGAATCCGTGGATTCTGGTTTTGGGCGGCATGGCTCCGCATGACGCCACCTGGCCGTTGTTTGTTGTGTCGGCGGATTGCAAGCCGTCCGGCGCGGAAATCGACGCGACCGGCAAGGTCATGACCGTGTCGTGGGATGTCGCGCTGTCGCCCGCCGTGCGGCGTTGGCCCGCGTCTGTCGATTTCACGCTCACGCGCCCCGGCAACGTCAAGTCGAACCCCGTGTCCGTGACCAGCGACGACCAGAACGATAAAGTCTTGATCCTGACGTTCGCGAACGCAACGTTGCGGGGAGAAAGCGTGACGCTCGGTTACAACCTGAATACGGACGCGATCAGCTGTGATTATGATGCCCCAGGCTCAGTTGCAAGTGTCGTGAACAGCTTTACGCTCCCCACAGCCAACATCACGAACAATTCGACCGCCACGCCCGGCGGCAGTGCCGACGGTGGCACGAAGCCGTCGACCGTCACGATGCCGACAAACGTCTCGGCCACCGTCGGCGGCGAGAAGATCGATGCTGAGAAGCAGACCGACGGCAAGACGTTCCTGATCACCGTCCCGGCGGGCACGGATATCTCGAAGCTGCCGATCAACATGACGCTGCCGACGGGCGCGACCAGCGTTCCGAAACTGCCCACGTCGCACGACTTCACCAAGGGGCCGCTCGAAGTCACCATAACGGCGCAGGACAGCAAAACGACGGTGACATACACGATCGACGTGAAGGTCGAGAGCCCGGCGGGCCCGACCGAGAAGCCGCTCTTCACGATCAACGTCGCCGACTGCGAGATCGTCGTGACGCGGAATGCCGACGGCACGCTGGCGGTGAAGGTCCGCATCCCGTTCGCGCAGAGTTCGAACCCGGTCTTGCTGGATACGGTGAAGATGATCGCCAGCTCGCTCGGCCTCGCGAACGTCTCGTACGGCATCGTGAACGCCGACGGCAGCGAGACGCCGGTCGCGAGGATGGCGGCGAAGGCCCCGTATCTGGAGATAAGAGGCACGGCGACGAACATGGACGCGATCAAAAACGGCGTCGTCACGCAGATTCAATACACGCTGAAGGGCGACAACGGCCTGTACGCGCAGACGTTCGCAAACGGTGGCTTGAAGCTCGCCGACATGCCCGGCTACCCGAGCCCGGAACCGACGCCGAGCGGCAGCAGCTCGAGCGGTTGCGACGCGGGCATGGCGGGATTGTGGGGGGTGGCGCTCTGTGGGGCGTACCTGTGGAGGCAGTGGCGGTAGAACTCCCTACGGGGTCGGTTGTTTTGTAAGTATCGATATCGCATCGATACAG
The DNA here is from genome assembly GCA_031549185.1 of Synergistaceae bacterium. GTDB lineage: Bacteria > Synergistota > Synergistia > Synergistales > Synergistaceae > JAVBQG01. The sequence goes on from JAVBQG010000044.1 coordinate 53,431, forward strand.
ACAAACCACCGGCCTCGATTCATAATCTGAGACAGTTACCCCAGGTACTTCTCCAGCTTGCCGAAGAGTTCGTCGAAGTCGACCGGTTTCCCGATGTGATCGTTCATCCCCGCCTGCAGGCATTTTTCGATATCCTCGCGGAATACGTTGGCCGTCATGGCCACGATCGGCACCCGCAGCGCCTGCGGTATCTCCATGGCGCGAATTCTCCGCGTCGCCTCCAGCCCGTCCATCTCCGGCATGTGTACGTCCATAAAGATGATGTCGTACCGCGAGGGATCGGCGGCGAACATCTCCACCGCTTCGCGTCCGTTTGTGGCGCAGTCGATGAGCAGGTCGGTGTCCTCCAGGATGGTGGTGACGATCTCCCGGTTGATGTCGATGTCCTCGACCAACAGGAGCGACTTTCCGGGAAAGCGTCTTCTGCCGGAGGGAGGAGCGCCTGTCATCTCGTTCAGCACGGACGAACTCATGTACCGGTTGATGCAGTCCATGATCAGCGAGGGGAAGAGCGGTTTCGCCAGGAAACCGTCGACGCCGGCGTCGGTTGCCTCCTTCTCGATCTCGGTCCACTCCGACGCTGATATCATGACGATGACAGAACGGCTCCCCTTCCTCTTTTTGAGCTCCCGCGTCAGTTCGATGCCGTCTACGTCCGGCATCTTCCAATCGACGAGAATCAGGTCGAACGGTTTGTCCGATTCGTCCACGATTTGGAGCGCTTCACGGGCGCCTGGCGCGGCCACGCAGGGTATCCCGAGGGCGGCCATGATATGGAGAATATAGTCCAGCGTCTCCTGGGAGTCGTCCACGACGAGGATATTGAGCTTGCCCACGCCCGGTTTTCTCTTGCCGTTATCCAGCGCCTGTCTCGATCCCCTCTGCAAATTGACGGTGAATATGAACTTCGAACCGACGTCCGGCTCGGATTCGACCCAGATTTGTCCGCCCATGAGCTCCACGATGCGTTTGGAGATCGCGAGGCCGAGCCCGGTGCCGCCGAACTTTCGGGCGATGCTGCCGTCCGCCTGTTCGAAGGAGCGGAACAACTTGGCCTGTTGTTCCCTGGTGATGCCGATGCCGTTGTCCTCCACCTCGATCTGCAGCGTGACGCCGGCCTCTTCGTTTTGCAGGACTCTGACGTCGAGGTTGATCCTGCCTCTCTCCGGGGTGAACTTCGCCGCGTTTGTGAGCAGGTTCGTGATGACCTGCGAGAGACGCTGCTCGTCTCCGATCAGGGTCCTCGGCATCGTCGAGTCGACGTTCTGCTCGAGGCGTTGCGCCTTCTCCTGCATTCGGAAGTTGACGACGTTGATCACGTTCATCAGCATGCGGTCGAAGCTGAATTCGGAGGCGCTGAGTTCGAATCTGCCCGCCTCGATCTTCGACATGTCCAGGATGTCGTTGATGACGCCGAGAAGGTGGCGAGAGGCGCCGGCGATCTTTTCGAGGCTGTAGTCCTTTTTCTTCGGGTCGTCCGTGCCCTGCGCGATGCTGGTCATGCCGATGATCGCGTTCATGGGCGTCCGTATCTCGTGGCTCATGCGGGAGAGGAATTCGCTCTTCGCCCGGCTTCCCTCCTCCGCCAGCTCTTTTGCCGCGATGAGTTCCTTCTCCAGTTTGCGCATCTCGGTGATGTCGCTGGCGATGCCGCCGAGCTTGTTGTCCTCCATGCCGGTGATGAAGGCGGAGAATGCCATGACGCGTTTTTCGCCGTCCTTGCGGACCAACTCCAGCTCGAAGTCCAGCTGTCCCTGCCGGAGAATCTGCGGCACGAACTCCTCGCGGATACGCCGCACATCGTCTTCGGAGTAGAGGAGATCCAGCCCGCCCGCGACGAGCTCCTCCTTCGTATAGCCGGTGATCGCCGTCGCGGCCGGGTTGACGTAGTCGATCCGGCCGTCGTTCGTGAGATACGAAATATATTGGGGCGAGCTTTCGACGATGGCGGAGAGGCTGCGCAACTGGTTTTCCATTCGCTGGCGGCTGAGAACGCCGGCGAGAACGCTCGCGACGAGTTTGGCGAGGTCGACGTCGCTCTGCGTCCACTTGCTCCTCTCGGATTTCCCGAAATCCAACACGCCCCACAGGGCGCCGTCGGCAAAAACCGGGATCAGCAGGAAGCGCGCCACCTCAGGGAAGTAGCGCGTCGCCTGCGCGCCGATCTCGATATCTCCGGAGTCCACATATTCGATCGTCTCTCGGGCCAGGTTCTCGATCACGGCCGAGCGATCCGACGCTTTGAGCTCGATGACCCGGCCGAGCTGCCGGGGGAAGTCTTCGGCGACGTTGCGCCACTCCCCGCGGCATTCGATACGCCCCACTTTTTCGTCGTGCCGGATGAGCAGGATGCGGGCGATCCCCATGAACTCGCCCGTCATCTTGAGCGCCTCCGCGATCAGCGTGTCGAGATCCTCGTCCGACAGGAAGTTCCTGGTGATGGAGGTCATCAGCGCCTGCTGATCGAGGCGCTTTTGCAGGGCGAACTCGGCCGTCTTGATGTCCGTGATGTCCACCGAGTGCTGCAGGTGCATCTTCCGCCCGTCCGTCCAGCCGATCATGCTGTCCGTATTGCGGTAATAATGTCCCGTTACCGTGTTGTGTTCCTCCCATACGACCGGCTCCGAGGGGTTCTTCTCCAGACTGTAGCAGGGACAGAAGTCGCAACGCTCGGAGAAGCCGGATTGGAGAAGCTTCCAGCAGGTTTTTCCGACGGGCTCGCCTTCGATGGCAAAGTGGTTCTTCATTTTGTCGTTGATGAACAGGATTTCGTCGGTCGTCGGGTCCGAGACGTAGAGGTAGGCGTCCAGCCCGTTGAGGATGTTCTCGAGCACGGTGATGGAGATTTTCGATTGCTCGGCTGCCTGATGGCTCTCGTTCAGGCGCTCCAACATATCCTTGATGGCGTGGGCGAGCGTGTTGAGCTCTTCGTACTGCTCGTATCTCCGCTCGTCGATCGACTCGTTTCGGTCCACCTTGTCTACTTCCGCGATCAGCCTTCCGAGAGGGCGCAACAGATGGCGCTCGGTGGTGATGAGAAGCGCCGCCATGATTGCCAGCAGGGCGAGAAAAAGCACGAGCGTGGTCGTCATGATAAGCGCCCGCCCGTTTGTATAGAGGACGCGCGGGTGATCGATCTCCAGTATGGAGTTGCGCGCGTCTCCGAGACCGTCGAGCGGCGTTTCCATCACGACGGTGTCCTTCCCCTTCAGTTCATAGCGGTCTTCGGAGAGGGGGTTCGAGGGATCCGCTTCGCGAATGCTGAAGCGTGTGGTGTCAAGCCGCGTCAGAGTTCTCATCTGCTCGTCGCCGAAGATTTTGGCGAAGGAGAGAGTTCCGACGGCCTTGCCGCTGTCGTCCGTCTTCAAAATCGGCATCGTGCAGAACATGTACGACTCTTCGCCCATAGCGATGAACCCGGTGTCGAAGTTGGGGCCGTCCTCGAGAAACTCGCCGGAGGTAGGGCGGTGTTTTTTCAATATGTCCTCGCCGATGGTGGTGAAACGGTCGCTCAGTCCCCCCGGCACGTCCAGGAGAGAGCCGCTCTTCGTCGCCCGGGAGCCGACATATACGTTTCGCCCGGCGGTGTCCTTGATCACGACAAAATCGACCTGGTACGTCGCCAGGTGCGTCCCGTCCTCCAGGTTTTCGCGGATGAAGCCGTCGTTTTTGCCCAGCGTGTAGAGATATGTCTCGTCCCAGCTCGACCAGGCGCGGGTGCTGAAGCGCAGGTTGTAGAGTTCGGTCGCGATGGCGCCGTGTATGGTATCGCCCAATTCGGAGAGGTGGTTGTGCTCCGCCTGTTTCAGCATGCGCATCATGTTTCCGAGAAAGACGAAGACGATGACGGCGATGCAGCAGACGGTGGCTATGCCGATTGCCGTGAAAACAAACGTACGCAACGAACGGGGCCTCTCACTGCGCTTCACATTTTTCACCTCAATGATGAATTGGGGGTCTTTTATTCTAAAATTCTCTATGGGACGAGAGTGCGCAAGTATTATACTTCTTTTGGCTGAAAAAGGGTGTGGTTTGCGGAAAGCGAGCGAATTTCTATTTTGTCTATCCCTCGATGTACGGCAGAATGTCGCTCAAATCCCGTGTTCGCAAATAGCAGGACGCGTTAGTCCTGTGTACATATTTCATCTGCTCGCATTATCGAAATAACATTGTTTTTGAAGTCCCTAAACTCTTCAAGGCATAAAATGCGAAAGGGGAGTCGATTATTTTTCACGCTCCCTTGACGTAATTTCGGGCGAGGGATAAGATGTTCATGATGTTTGTAAATGCGAACATATTGTTTGTCGCATGTAAAGGGGGCGTGAAACGGGTTTAAGCGGATAAAGGGCGCGACGGCGGCTCGGGCGGTGTGTTCCAAACGCCTGCAATGTGGCTATGCGAGGGGAGGTTGCACGTTTGAAAATGTTTGTATTATGAAACAATTAATGATGAGGGGGTGTTTTGATGAGCCTGTTCAAGGTTCGTCGTAATATCGCGCGCTGTGGAATGTTGGCATTGCTTCTAGCGGCGGTCCTTGTTTTCGGTGCGCTCAGGGCCGAGGCGCACTGTTTCATCGTGAGGGCGGAGGGGTATTCCGTGCCGGTGGGCGCGAAAATCGGCGTCTGGGTCTCGCTCAGCGAGCCGCTCGCTGGGCCGGGGCTCTCCATCTACGGCTTTACGAATACCGTGACGGGCAAAGTCGTCTACGTCAGCGGCAAGACGGCCGATCTCGGTTCGTTCTCGTACTACAACACGAAAGACCCTTCGAACACGAACCCCGCCAGCGCCGACGTCCAGAGGACCGAGGCGACGATCGAAGAAGGCGGGACGGCTCTGATCGGAGCAAAACTTGAGATGTCCATGATGCCGATGGCGCCTGCATACTTCGTCGGCTATTCGAAGTACGCCGTAAACCCGGCGGCCGACGGCGTTGCCCAGAAACCGATCGGGGGCGGCGACGTGCTGGAGGTTGTCCCGGTGGGCGACCTCAACGCCGTAACGGCAGGCACGGCGTTGAGCGTGAGGGTTTTCTTCAAGGGGCAGCCTCTGGCGAACTGCGAGATCGGAGCGGCCTACGACGGAGCGCCGGTTCCCGCCGGCGAGGAGCAGAATCTGGTCATCACGGGCAAGACCGACGCCTCCGGTTTCTTCAGTCTGACGCCGGATCGCGCGGGGCTTTGGGCGACCGAGGCGGGGCACGAGACGGTTCCTGCCTCCCCGCAGGCGGGTGTGCGCGACGTCGATTATTACGGCGCGTCGCTTCTCTTTCAGGTGTCGAGCGGTTCGGTGGAATTCGAGGAGATCGGCGTCACTGATCTCCTGGTCACGCAGGCTAACAACAGGGCCGGGGTAGAGTTCGGGGCCGTCGTGGACGGCGTTCCGGAGGTCGAGGCCTTCATGGGCGCGAACAACATGATCATGGCGCATCACGCCGTGTCTGCGCCGAACGGCAGCACGGCTCCGTACACCGTGGGTCCGAATCAGCTGTCCGGGGACAGCGGGTTTTCCTTCGATATTCCGGTTCCCCTGGCGGGAGGAAAGTCCGCGCTGGTCGGCGTCGAGGCGATGTACGTCTTTACGCCCGACAACCTGGGGCAGACGACCTTCGACCGGATGGTAGAGCGTGTGAAGGCGTTGCCGACCGTCTCCTCCGGAGGTATGACGTTCGTGATTCCCGATCCCGGTTCCCTTCTGCCGGATCTGGGGCTGGGAATTTACGCGAAATACCCCGACGGGGCCGTTCGCGAGATTACCGCTCTGGTGCAGTATGGGCTGGAGATCTCCCAGATCGGCGCGGGGATTATCACGATGGTTTACGGCGGCATGACGTCCGATCACGACGCCTCGGCCTCCCAGCTGTCTCTTCCGTTCTCGCTTGCCGGCGGGGCGGGATCCGTCCTCTACGACGGAAAACAGGACGGCACGCTGACCGGTACCTGGTACATCGCCCGGCGCAGCAACGGTGGTGGCGGCAGCGGTTGCGACTCCGGCTTCGGTGCGCTGGCGTTGCTGGGGGGCGCCGTTGTTCTGCGCAGGACCGTTTTCAGGCGCAATTTCGACTGAGGGCACATTCGGCAGGAGGAGGCGTAATGTCATGATGGAAGCATTTTGGAATCAATGCGGCAGGCCGAGAGGATCGTTTGCGCCCCTCCTGTTGGGGATGATGAACGTCTTTCACAAACCGCTCATCAAGTCGGTGTTGGCGGAAATTCCGATCGAGCCGACTCACATGGTTCTGGATATCGGCTGTGGAGGCGGCAACGCGATCGCCCTTCTGGTCGGAAAGGCGCACAGGGTTTACGGGGTGGACATCTCTCCCGAGTCGGTGAAAAAGGCGTCCTCGAAAAACAAAAAATACATCGACGCGGGGCGGGTCTTCATATCGCAGGCGGAGGCGGCGTCTCTTCCGTTCGCCGACGGCACCTTCGACCTCATCACGGCCTTCGAGACGATTTATTTCTGGGGCGACCTGGCTGCGAATTTCAGGGCCGTCCTGGCGAAACTCAAGCCGGGCGGTCTCTTTCTGGCGGCCTGCGAGGCGTCGCGGAAAGATGACGAAACGCAGAATGTCTTCGAAAAAATGTCGGGCGGCAACGTGAGGGTTTATTCCCACCGGGAACTGCGGAAGATTTTCGAACGGTCCGGGTTCTCCTCCGTTTCGACATATTGCAAAAACAAACCGCAGTGGCTCTGTATCGGCGGCAGAAGGGCCGCAAAATAACAAAAAACAAACAGGAGGAGTTATACGATGATTTCAAGAACGCAAAAGAGAGGTTTCGACCGTTTTATTCTGGCGGCAGTGGCGGTTCTATTTTTGATGGCCGGGAGCGCAGATGCGCATATGTTCGTGCTCAAGGCCGATAAAATGAAAGCCGGGAAGGGTGAGTTCGTGACCGTCTGGGCCGGATTGGCGGAGCCGCTGATCGCGATGGACATGTCAAGGGCGATGCTGCTGTCGATGGGGTATGATGTCTACGAGACCGCCGACGTGCAATATGCCGACGGCCACGAGACGTCACTTCCGGGGACGGGTTTCAAGCCGACGAACGTGAATGATCCCGCTAATGTCGATCCGCTGAAGGCCACTGCCGAGGTCGACCGATTCCAGGTCGTCGCGGAGGGCACGGCAGTGCTTCATGGAAAGTTTGTTATGACAAATAAAGAGGGCAAGAAGACGGTCTGTTTCGCCAAGACCTTCGTGAATCTGACGAACGACGGCATGGCGACGAAACGGTATGCCGGGGACGATGTGGCGGAGGTCCTCTTCAGGAAGAACACCGACGGATATAAAAAGGGCGACAAGGTTGCCGTGCAGGTATTGTTGAGGGGCAAACCGCTGGCGAACGCAGATGTGTCCGCGACCTATGACGGCGCTCCGGCACAGAAGCCGGGCAGCCCGCAGAACGAGTATTTGACGCTGAAGACGAACGCCCGGGGAGAAGCGGAATTCATGCTGGACCGCGCAGCCCTTTGGGCAGTCACGATCGAATACAGCGACCAGGCCGACGGAATCCGCTACCGCTCGAGCGCGCTCTTCGAAGTGGAGTAGCGAACTGTAAGGATATGGCGCAGGCCGGAAGAGAGCTTCTTTCTTTCGGCCTGCGTCGGGTTTCACGGTTTGTTCCGAATCGCGCTCCACGCCTCGTCATGGGTGAACCATTTGGTATGGGGATCCTGGGCCTCCGCCAAGGATTCCTCTAGCTTGCGCTCGACATACTTTTCATACTCCAAATCGTGCACGGTTAGGCTTACTTCTTGAACTTCACGATCGTCACGCCGTAGCCGCCCTCGCCCTCGGCGCCCAAGCGGTAGCTCTGCACGTACGACAGGCCCTTGCAGAGGGTATGCACTTCGCGGCGCAGGATGCCCTCGCCGCGGCCGTGGATGACGGTTACCTCGCCGTAGCCCGCGCGGAAGGCGCGGTCGAGGTACTGCTCGACCATTGGCATGGCCTCGTCCAGCGTCATGCCCCGGACCATGATCGAGCTGGGGATGCCGACCGGCGACGGTGGCGGCGAGAATTTGATCTGCACCTGGCTCGGTCCCTTCGGCGAGGGCGCCGGGGGCAGGTTGCCCGCCTTGCGCTCCCTCTTCGTCTCGACCTTTGTCGCCGCGCGCAGCATCTTGAACGGCAGCTCCATGTGCGCCACGCCGGCCAGGACCGTGGCCTTGTCGCCGCGGATCTCCTCCAGCGTCCCGACGGCGCCGGTGCCGGCCACGACGACGCTGTCGCCCGGCTCGAGCGGCTTTTCGTCCGGTTCGAACATGCGCTCCAGGCGCTCATCCTCGCGTTTCTCCACCTGCTCCTCGATCTTCGAGAAGTGCTTCTTCGAGCGCTCGAGCTTGCGCTGCGCGGCGCTACGGGCCTCCGCGTCGATGGTCTTGAGCAGCGAGCGGGCGGAGGTCTCGGCGTTCTCCAGAATGCCTAGCGCCTTTTTGTCGGCCTCCGCGATCAGCTTGTCGCGCTTCTCCTCGATCTCGCGCTTCTGTCTCTCGTAGTCGGCGCGCAGGGTCTCGATCTCCTTGCGCATCGCCTCGAGCGCCTTGTTCTCTTGCTCGATGGCCGTGCGCTTCTCCTGCAATTCGCCGATGATGTCCTCCATCGAGGCCTCCTTGTGGTGCAGGGCCTCCTTCGCCCGCTGTAGTACATCGCGCTGCACGCCGAGCTTCTCGGCGATCAGCAGGGCGTTGCTGCGCCCCGGGATGCCGACCAGCAGGCGGTAGGTGGGGGAGAGCGTGTTCGCGTTGAACTCGACGGAAGCCGACTCCACGCCGGGGGCGGTCAGCGCGTAGTGCTTGATCGGGTTGTGGTGCGTCGTCGCCAGCACCAGCGCGCGGCGCCCCTGCAGCCATTCGAGGATCGCGATACCGAGCGCGGCGCCCTCCTCGGGGTCGGTGCCGGCGCCCAGCTCGTCGAGCAGCACGACCGATCCCTCCGTCGCCTCGCCGAGGATGCGGTTGATCTGCGTGATGTGGGCGCTGAAGGTCGAGAGGTTCTGTTCGATGCTCTGCTCGTCGCCGATATCCGTGAAGATCGCGTCGATGGCGCCCAGCGTGGAGTGCTCCTCAGCCGGGATGGGGAAGCCGAGCCAGCCGAGGCAGATGCAGACGCCCGCCGTCTTGAGGGCCACGGTCTTGCCGCCCGTGTTGGGGCCGGTGACGACGAGCGAACGGAAGGTCTCGCCGCAGGAGATGTCGATTGGCACGGCCGGTTCTCCCAGCAGCGGATGTTTTGCCTTGTGGAAGTGAAAGGCCCGGGCCTTCGCCAGCATCGGCATGTGCCAGCGGCCGCGCCTGATCTTCTCGGAGAGGGCGTAGAAAAGGTCGACCTGCCCCAGCGCGCGCTCCGCGTCGAGCAGATGGGCCTCCTTCGCCAGCATCCGCTCCGTGAGCTTGTAGAGAATGCGGCGCTCCTCGGTGTTCTCGTCCTCGACGTGGATGGCGTACTCGTTGTTGAGCGCCACCAGTGCGTGTGGTTCCATGTAGACGCTGTTTCCGGAGCCGGAGCGGTCCATGACGAGGCCGGGGAAGGATGGCAGGGCGTCCTGGCGCACCAGCACGACATAACGCCCGTTGCGAAGGGACAGCACGCGCTCCTGCAGCAGGTTGCCGATCGAGGGGTCCGCGATCAGCTGCTGTCCCTTGCGGCGGATCTGCTCGCGCGTCTTGCGCATCCCCTCGCGCAGGCGCCGCAGGCGGTCCGACGCGTGGTCGTAAAGCCGTCCGTCTTCGTCGATCACGGAGAGCGCCTCCTCGTCCTTCTCGAAGTCGCGCAGGTCGCGCAGGAGGAGCGAGAAGATCGGCCACTCGTTGCGCGCCGCGGAGAGCGCCTCCTTGAGCTTCGTCGAGCCCTGCATCAGGCGCCGGATGCGCAGCAGCTCCTCGCCAAGCAGCATGCCCGACTCCTTCGCGTCGGCGAGCAGGCTGCCTACGGCCGAGAGTTTGAAGTTCCACGGCAGCTCGCCCCGCCTGTCCCGGTACTCCTCGATCGCGGCGAAGAGCGCCTGTCGCTTTTCGAGCTCCTCCATGTCGGCGGCGGGGGCGAGCGTCGCCAGGCGAGAGGCGCCCAGGTCGCTGCGGCAGTCCTTTCGTATGATGTTCAGAATTTTCGCTATCTCGAGCGATGCGTAGGCCGATCCGTCGATTTTCATTCGTCTTCACTCTCGTCGTCGATTTTGGGGTCGTTTTCCGGGCCGAGGAAGTACTCCAGAACCCGCTGCCTGTACGTCTTGTCGTCCGGTTTTTTATCGCCCGACCTGGTTTCGAGCAGGCCGAGCTTCTGGGCCAGCGTCTCCAGTTGTTGCAGCCGTCTCTCGTCGCTCTCCGTCCGCTCCTTCTCTCGTCGCAGGTCGTCCGAGGTCTTCTGCGGCTCGACGTCGGCGGAGACCTTCTCCGTCAGCACGCTCAGGCTGCGGCTGAGGATGAACTCCACAGCGTCCTGCCGCAGTTCCTCCAGGTTCGGCACGAAGCCGCGCTCCTCGAGCGGGGGATAGACGACTGGCAGGATTCGGGCGGTCGTCATCAGCACCTTGCTGTCGCGCAGCCATCCGTTTCCGGTGAAGGGGAAGACGATGACGCCGACGACCAGGATCGCGAGGACGATCAGGAAGATCTTCAGGAACCCCGTTACTCCGCCGAGGATTGTATCGAGCCGCGACAGTTTCGTGATCTTCAGGAGTTTCCTGACCTGTTTTCCCATGACCGCGCAGAAGAGGAGGACGGCCAAAAAAATCACCACGATCGCGATCGTGGTGGTGACCAGCGGGTTGATGTCCCACTTCGTCGATATGTAGTGCGAAAGCGGTGCGCAGTAGGCCATCGAACAGTAGAAGCTTCCGACGACGCCGAGCAGGGAGAAGAATTCCCCCGTCAAGCCGCGCATAAAACCCCGAACGACAAAATAGCCGCCCAGCGCAAGCAGGACGATGTCGACGGCGTTCATATCGTGTCCGGTTGCCGGTTGCCACGCTCCTCGCCGCCCAGAATGCCGTCCAGTTTCGTGGAGATGGAAACGAGCGCGCTGGCAAGCTGCAGGGAGGCCAGAAAGAGCCGCTCGTCCTGCAACATGCGTGGATCGGTGTTCGAAACGGCATCGTGCAACAACGAGGCGACTTCGTTGAGCCTGTCGTCGTCGAGCGATGTCACCAGGCTATATGTGCGATTGCCGACCAGCAGCGATACGTTCCGCGTCTCCATCGTCTTTTACGAAGCTTTGTCCCGGGCGTGCGACGAGGAGCCGTTGCGCTTCTCCTCGGACTCGGGCAGCATGGGAATCAGATCGCGAATACGCCCGGCGAACGCCTCCAGCTTCGTCTCCAGCGTCTGGCGATCTCCTCGCAGGGTTGCGATCTCCTCTTCGTAGCGCTTGGTCTGGTTTTGTATCTCCTCGTCCAGCTGAAGCAGCTCCAGTTCTCGCTCGTCGAGCTGTTTTCTCAGGGTTTCGGCCGCCCTTCTGGCGCTGTCGCGCTCGGAACGCAGGGTCTTGACCGTGTCTTCAACCTTTGCGAGGGCGCTCTCTATCTCTTCGATTTTTTTGATCATATCGTTTGCCTCCAAGCGTATATCTTGCTGTTGCAACTGTTTCATTATAAACGATGACGGCGATCATTTCACCAGGGTGTCGATGATCAGCGTCTCTTCGTCCGGCATGGAGAGGCGGACCGCCGCCGTACCGATCTCCGCGAGCGAGCGCACGTGCGTTCCGCCGCAGGGCATCTCCACGTCTCTGTCCTCGATCCTTGTGCAGAAGAAGCGATGCGAAGTCAGGTTATCCCCGTTCGAGCGCTGCGATACCGACGCATTCTCCGCCAGCCAGGCCGCGAGAGAGGCATTGATCTCGTCCTCGTGTTTTTTCAGGTTCTGCCCCAGTTCTTCCGCGGAGAATCCTTTTTTGCGAAGCGATTTACCGAGGCGGTACCGGTCGTGGCAGCAGAGGGGCCCTATGGAGGAGACGTCCATGGCCAGCCCGTCGAAGTCGGGAGAGCCCAGGGCATCCATCTGGACTTCTTTGCGCCAGAGTGGGGCGAACGAACGGTCGAGCGCGAGCGCCATGAGATGTGCCGCCGAGTGGGCGCGCGAGAGCGCCCTGCGGTGCGCCTCGTCCACCTGCAGGACGATCTCCTCCCCGCGTGCGAAGAGGGGCCGCTCTCCCTGAAAGACATGCCCGACGCAGAAATACCAGTCGGGATCGTTCTTCTTCACCGGGATCTCCCTGTCGATCGAGAAGATGCCGGCCGGGCTGATGCCGACAAAGACGGCGTCGGCGACGGTATAGCGTTTCCCGTCGGCCGTCCCGATGAATCCCCTGTCCTCCGGCTGGTCCGGCCACTGGAAATCACGCGGGTGAAAGGGCGTGGCCTCCGCCATAACCACGAAGTCGTCGCCGCGCTGCGCGATCGCCTCCACGCGGGAGATTTCCCTGCATGAGCCGCTCTGGAACGTAATTTTCGAAGTAAGGCTCGCCATACGCCATTGCCTCCCGAGGTAGACCCGATCAATCCACGATGAAGAGCTTCGCGCCCTTCTCCGTGTGAGAACGATGGGGATTGGCGCCGTCCGCCACCTGATAGCTCACGCCCGGCGTCATGACGAACTCCCTCCCGTCGTCGAGCTCCGTGACCAGCTCTCCCTCCAGCACGAGCAAGACATGACCGCGGCTGCACCAGTGGTCTGCAAAGTATCCCGGCGAGTATTCCACCATGCGCACGCGAATGTTTCCCATCTCGAAAGTTCTCCAAAGAGCCTCTCCCGTGACACCGGGGTGTTTCGTCGGCGGGATCGTACTCCAGTCGATCGTGCAGAACGGAACATCTTCTATTTTCATGACAACACCTCGTTGGGCATCGGCGAGTCGTTATCGCCGCGATAATCGCCGCCAGCTCTTTTGATCGGTACGATCATTATATGGGCTCCCGCCCGTTCGTCAATCGCAAGGTGTTGAGGAGGGGTAAGGCGAACATGTCCGATGTCCGAAAATACGAGAGGAGAAGGGAATAATGCGAGAGTTATTTTATTAAAAGTGCCTCTTTGCGATTCTTTTATGATAGTATATTTGTTATGAGGGCGCGCCGGTTTTTTTGAAATGCTTCATGCGTCTTTTTTGTGGCGGTGATTGGTTTGGCTGGAAAGTTCGTAGATTTTTACGCCGTGCTGGGCGTGCGTGCGGATGCCTCGCAGGAGGAAATCTGGGCCGCCTACAACAATCGAAAAAAAGAGGGGGCAGCCCCTCTCAGTAGCAGTGCTCTCGGAACGAGCGCAAGAGAGCGGGTGTTGGCTGCTGCCATCGCGGTCCTCGGTTCCGAGGAGACGCGCATGGCGTATGACTTCAACGGCGTGGGCGGTACGGTCGACTTCGACGTACACATGGAAGACCTCTCCCCCGTCGATACGTTCGGCTCCGCAGGCGGACAGAACATGCCAACGCAGGGACAGACCGGGCAGCAGCAGCCATGGGCCGGTTATCAGGAGGGCTCTGTGATCCAGGGTTCCAACAGATTCAATACGGCGGCACCCGTGCCGCCGCCTGCCGCCCCGCAACCGGGCCCCGCTCCGTCGGATCAGATCGTGCAATCGGCACAGCCCGTTCAAGCCTCGCAGTCCATCCCTTCCGAAGGAGCGGGGATCGATCGCACGAACCAACCTGTCTCCGCAGTTCAGCCTCCCCAATTTACGCAGGACGGCTGGTCGGGGCATTCCTTCTCTTCCCAGCAAACGGCTTCTGCCGGGGGCGATTTCACGTTGCGGACCACCGCGCACCAGAATGGCGCTGCATACCATGGGCAGGATTTCGCGGCGCCCCGCCCGTACCGGTCGCTCGCGGAACGCGAGGAAGAGGCGGAGAACCCTCTCTTTCTGCTGCTCTCGAAGGCGACGTTCGCCGTAGGCGCCGTCTTCGCGCTGTTGCTTTCGATCGCGTGGATGCTGGAGCTGCCGCTCAGTGGGGGAACCGTCGTGCCGGGAGCGGTGTCGCTTTTCAAGCGCTTCCTATTGGCGGCAAACGAGAAAAATATCGTCGTGCTGTGGACGATTGTCTTTTGCGGCGGTCTTTTCATGTGGTGTGTCGAACTCTTTTCGATCACGTTTGCGACGTGGGCCATGGACTCTTCCTTTTCCACGATCCCGGCGGGGAAACGCGCCAAGGCGGCGAAACACAAGGGCCTCCTGCTGGGTGTGGAGATTCTCGTCTTCCTGGTCCTTTTCGGATCGGCGGCCACTGCCTCGGGCAATTTGAATTTCGCCGGCGATACCAAGGCCATGTGGCGACTCACCCGCATGTTTCTTGGGTTGCTTTACCTGTTTTTGCCCCTGTTTATCATCACGATGTTCGTGGGGCGCGACGCCTTGCACTCCATCGTATGGCAACTTTTTCTCCTGCTCGGGCATATGGTTTTCGTTATGGTCCTCGAGCGCATCCTGATGGGGCGGATGGCGCCCGTCGATTACTTCGTCGGGGGCCTCTACAAGTTCGGGTACGCCAGCTGGTGGATTCTCTTCTTCCTTGGATATAAGGGGTTCGAACGCATGAACGCCCGGTAGTGACGCCAGGGCGGGGTGAAGTCCGTCGCTCTCTCAGGAGGCTGGCATCCTCTCGATCGCCCACAGCGCCGCTCTTCGGAGCGGCGCATATTCGTTATCGGCCAGGCGCTCCAGCGCGGGGAGAAGATCCGCTCTTCCGGTGTTGCCGGCTGCGAGCGCCGCCTGCGTCTGGATGCGCCTCTTGCGGGCGTAGTTGTCCCCGATGAGCGCGGCGATTGCCGTCATGTCAGGGTCTTCGAGCAGGTGGCCCAGTCTGAACGGCTCCGATTGCCCCTTCGTCGGAGAAACGCGCGGAATGCCGCGATTGTGCGGGCAGGCCCGCTGGCAGTCGTCGCAACCCATGATGCGGCGGCCCATTGGCGCGAAGTGCTCCTCCGGCGTCTTCTCGGGGTCCCCCATATCGTAGCGCAGGCACTTCGTGGCGTCGACGCCCGCCTCGGAGATCGCGCCGACCGGACAGGCGGCGCGGCAGGAACCGCACTGTGCGCAGCCGGGCGAGGCGTCCTGCTCCGGCCCCGGTGTTCCGTCGGGGGGCGGCGTGTGGACCAGGAGCGTCATCAGGTAGACGAAGCTGCCGTGGCTCGGCGTGATCAGTGGCCCGAATAACCCCGGTACGCCCAGCCCCGCGCGGACGGCGACCGCACGATGGGGCAGGCGCGGCTCGGCCACGACCCCGAACCCTATGCCCCGCACGGCGGACGCCCATGCCTCGACGGGGCCCCGCGCCGCCTGCGTGCGCATGTAGTAGTTGCAGATTTCGCCATGTCCCTCCGGCCACGATTCGAAGGAGGGCGCCGCGAACGCCGCGCTCCAAAGCGTCGTCTCGCCCATCGGCCACCCGCAGACGGCCTCCGGCCGATGCTCGAGGGACAGGAATTTTCCCAGCGGAAGGCTCGCAAGCCTGTCGCGCCAGAAGTCGAACGGATATGCCGTCGCCGGCCTCGCGTCGAGAAACCCGGCGGCGATGGCCGCTTGTCGGATGGGGTGGGTCATCGAGATTTCCTCCATTCCTATCTTACGTTTGTGTTCGCAAGAATATATCGCAAGGGGAGGGGCATGGCAATATAAGAGGAAAAAGAGTGCTGCTTGTAGGGTTATGATATTGAAGGATGAGGAGCGCGAATCGGGCGGCTTTGTTGCTCAAGCCGCCCGATTCGCTTGTCTGTCAATTTTCGCGTTTTTTACCCCAGCGAGCCGCGGATCTCGCCGCCGAGCTGCTTGCCGAGGCGTTTGGCGATCGTGCCGGCGGCGCTCTCGATTTCTTCGGAGGTCAGGGTCTTCTTGTCCGAGCCGAGAAGGACGCGGAGGGTGATCGATTTTTTGCCGGCGGCGACCTGCTTGCCGCGGTACTCGTCCACGAACGAGACGCCGCGCACGAGCGAGTCCGGTCCGCCCTTGCCGCGCACGGTCGACTCGATCTCGCTCCAGCGGACCGCCTCGTCGAAGAGCATCGAGATGTCGAACTCGACCTGCGGGTACTCCGGCATCGGGGTGTAGACGTTGGTGCGCGACGCGAGCGACGTCAGGCATTCGACGTCCAGCTCGAAGAGTACGACGGCGGCCTGTTTGATGCCCGCCGCGAGCGCGGATTTTTTCGAGAGCAGCGCGAGCTGCCCGATCGGCTCGCCGCCCCTGCAGACGTCGAGCCACACCGTGTCGTCCGCCCAGGGGCGTTTTGCGATCTGTTTGAAGGAGAGCCCCTCCATGTGGGTGAAGCGCGACATGTACTCGAGCGTGCCCTTCGCCTCGCGGAAGAGGTCGCCCGTCGCGTCGGCCTTGCCGGCGAACGCGCCAGCCAGGTGGCGGCGCCTCTCCGGCAGCTTCTCGCGCGCGTCGTAGGGCGCGCTGTAATCTCGATCGAAGAAGACCTGCGTCAGCTCGTAGATCTTGAACGCGTTGAAGAAGCGAAGATTTTTCGAGACGGCCTCCGTCAAGTTCGGCAGCAGCGTCGAGCGCACGCAGGCTTCGTCGGGCGCGGGTGGCGTCGCCAGTTTCAGCATCTCGCCTCTGTCCGCGCCGACGGCGTCGATGAATTCGTCCTTCATCCAGGGGTAGGTGAAGACCTCCTGCATGCCGCAGCGGAACGACAGGTACTCGCGGATCCTGCGCTCCAGGTCGCGGTCACGCTGGTTGACGGCGTGCTCGAAGGTGGTCGTGATCGGACTCGCCTCGTAGTTCTCGTATCCGTAGAGGCGCGCGATCTCTTCCATGATGTCGTCCGGCAGCGAGATATCGCCGGTCGAGCGCCAAGTAGGCGCCGTTACGCGCAGTTCGTCGCCCTCGATCTCCACGGCGAAGCCGAGCCGCTCCAGCAGCGTGCGTATCGCCGCGTTCTCGAGGCGCTTGCCCGTGCGCCGTGCGAGCCAGTCGAGCGATACTTTCACCTGCGCAGGTTCCAGCTGGGCCGGGTGGCAATCGACGTGCCCGGTGGCACGCATCCCGGGGAACTCCTGCGCGAACAGGTGCAGCGTCAGCGCCAGCGCGGCGTCGATCCGCTGCGGGTCGATGCCTTTCTCGTAGCGCACGGATGCCTCGGTGCGCAGCTCGTAGCGCTGGGCAGTCTTGCGGGTGCCGAGGGGGTTGAAGTTCGCGATCTCGAGGATCACGTCCTTCGTGGTGCTGAGGATCGAGTCTATGCTGCCGCCCATGATGCCGGCGAGCCCGACCGCCTTCTCCGCGTCGGAGATCACGAGGTCCTCCGTCTCGAGCGTCAAATCCTTGCCGCTGAGGAGCAGCAGCTTCTCGCCCGTCTTGGCACGGCGGACGGAGATTTGCTCTCCGGCGATGTTGTTTTTGTCGTAGGCGTGCGTCGGCTGGCCGACGGCGAGCATGACGTAGTTCGTGATGTCGACGATGGCGCCGATCGGCCGCTGGCCGACCAGCCAGAGGCGTGCCTGCATCTCGAAGGAGGCTGGCTTGGCGGAGACGCCCTCGATCCTGGTCGCCGTGCAGCGAGGGCAGCGCCCCGCGTCGAGTACCTCGACGCGCAGGCCGCCGTCCGTCTCCGGCAGGGCGAACTGCGGCAGCGGGGCGAGCGGCAGGTCGTAGATCGCCGACAGCTCGCGCGCGATGCCGTAGTGCCCCCAGAGGTCGGGGCGGTTGGTCAGCGACTTGTTGTCGATCTCCAGCACCACGTCGTCGATGCCGAGGGCCACCGCCAGGCAGGTGCCCGGCTCGGCGTCGAAGCCCGACATGTCGACGATGACCTTCTCCGGCGCCGGCAGCAGTTCGCCGAGGCCGATCTCGGACGACGCGCAGATCATGCCGTAGCTCGCCACGCCGCGCACCTTGGCGTTCTTGATCTCGACCAGGTCGCCCTCGCCGTGCCAGCGCACCATCGCGCCCGGTTTCGCCACGGCGACCTTCATGCCGGGTGCCAGGTTGGTGCCGCCGCAGACGATCTCCTTGATTTCTCCCTCGCCGGTGTCGACGCGGCAGGTGCAGAGCTTGTCCGCGTCTGGATGGGGCAGGATCTCCTCGACCCGGCCGACGACGATGTTTTCGAATTTATCCGCGATGACGTCCGCGCCCTCGACCTCGACCGTGCTCATGGTAAGGTCGTGCATCAGGCGCGAGATTTCGATGTTTTCGGGTACGGGGACGTAATCTTTTATCCAGTTCAGCGATAATTTCATCGTATTCTCTCCTACTTGAACTGACTCAGGAAGCGCAGGTCGGCGCTGTGGAAGAGCCGTACGTCGTCGACGCCGTAGCGCATCATGACGAGGCGGTCGAGGCCGATGTTGACGTAGAAACCCGTGTACTCCGCGGGGTCGAGGCCGGAGGCGCGCAGCACGTTCGGGTGCGGCGTTCCGCCGGGCATGATCTCGATCCAGCCGACGTGCTTGCAGACGCTGCAGCCGGAGCCGCCGCAGACCAGGCAGCCCATGTCGATTTCGAAGCCGGGTTCGACGAAGGGGAAGAAGCCGACCCGCATCCGCACGGGGACGTCGCGTCCGAAGACCTTGTCGAGGATGCTCTTCACCATCACCTTGCCGGAGGCGAACGAGAAGTCGTGGTCGACGATCAACGCCTCGTATTGGAAGAAGGCGCGCTCGTGCCGCGCGTCCGTGTTCTCGTTGCGGTAGACGCGGCCCGGGTAGACGAAGCGGTACGGCGCCCTGTGCGTCTGCATGTAGCGCACGCTGGCCCCGGTCAGGTGCGGGCGCAGGCAGAGCCTGTCGCCGCCGCGTCCGTTCTCGTGCCCGGCGATCCAGTAGGTGTCCATGCTCTCTCGCGCCGGGTGGTCTGGCGGGAAGTTGAGGTTGTCGAAGCCGTACAGCTCGCTCGTGATCTCGTCCTCCGGGAAGATCTCGAAGCCGAGCGAGCGGAAGGCGTCGTTCAGGTCGTAGCACATTTGCGTGATCGGGTGGAGCGCCCCGCCCGCGGGCGCCGTGCCCGGAAGCGACAGGTCGAAGTGGGGGGAGACCGCTGAGCTTGCGAGTTGCAGCGCCTCCTCTTTCTCTTCGATCAGTTGCGACAGGTAATTTTTCAGCTCGTTCGCCGCCTTGCCCATCTCGGGGCGGATTGCGACGTCGAGCGCCGGTATCTCCTTGAGCAGGTCGGTCAGGACGCCCTTGCGCCCGATCAGTGATCCCTTCACCGCCTGCAGCTCGGAAGTGGTGGTGCAGGCGGCGATCTTCGCCTCGCCTTCGCCGCGCAGGCTGGCCAGTTTTTCCTTCATTCCGATTCCTCCACTGGTGTCTCTTCTACGATTTTGATTGTGCTGAGGAGCGGCGCCAGCCGCTCCTTTTCTCCGAAAAGCCAGATCTTGTCGCCCTCTTCGAGGATCAGGTCGGCTTTGGGGAGGATTCGAAGGGAGCCCCGCTCCACGAGCGTTACGATGCAGCCGTAGTGGCGAGGCAGGGACAGGTCCTTGAGCGCCATGCCGATCATGTCCGGTTGCGGCGGAATTTTGCCCGTGATCAGGTTGCCGTCGGTCGATTCGACGAAGTGCGCCATCCACGGATTTTCGAGCAGGTCGGCCGTGCGCTGCCCCATCTCGCTCTCGGGCGAGATGATTTGATGCGCGCCGACCTTGTTCAGGATGCGTGCCTGCAGCTCGTCGTTCGCGCGCACCACGATCTTCGGCACGCCCAGCTCCTTCAGAATGGCGGTGATGAAGATGGTCCCCTCCGTCTTCTCGCCGAGGCTGATGACTGCGACGTCGACGTCCTTCGCGCCGACTTTGACCAGTGCCGCTTCGTCCATGGCGTCCAGCTGCGCGGCGTACTTCAGCCGCTCGGAGAGTTCCTCGACACGCGCGCGCACCTTGTCGACGCCGATCACGTTCGCGCCGATCTGCGTCAATCGGTCGCAGAGGGCCGTCCCGAAGCGCCCCAGGCCGATCACGAGATACGTCTTTCTTTTTTTATCGGTAGCCAATTCGTCTCACTCCTTTTCGGCCTAGCCGATCGGGATACGTGTCACCGGCAGGTGTACGTTCGTGTGTTTTTCCTGGCGCACGATCAAGTACGTGAACGTGAGCAGCCCCACCCTGCCCCAGTACATCAGCAATATTATCACGATCTTCCCCGCGTCCGAAAGCTGCGAAGTAATCCCCCGCGAGAGGCCGACCGTGCCGAGCGCCGAAACCGCTTCGAAGACCAGCTTCGAGAACGGCTGGTGTTCGAATATCGCCAACAGGGATGAGCAGAAGAAGAGGGTAAAGACGTATACGAATGCCATGGCAAGCGCGCGGCGGATGGTGCGCGGGTCGATCCGCCTGTTCCATATGACGACCTCTTCCTCGTCCCGGATCTCCGTCCAGGCACTCCAGAGCAGCACTGTGAACGTGGTGGTCTTGAGGCCGCCCCCCGTCGAGGAGGGGGACGCCCCGATGAACATCAACAGGAGCGTGAGCACGAGTCCCTCGGTCGACCACTTTGCGTAGGAGATCGTCTCGAAACCGGCTGTCCTCGCCGTGATGCTGCCGAAAAGCCCATTCCAGAAGCGTGCCCAGTAGGGGAGGTGCGCAAAGGAGCGCGACCACTCCGAGAGCGTGATGAGCAGCGCCCCCAGGGCGATCAGGATCGCCGTGGAGGCAAGCACTGTCTTCGTATAAGGCGAGAGGAATTTTCGATTGCCGAGTCGGTAATGGTGGAGCTCCATCATCACGGGAAAACCGATGCCGCCGATTACGACGAGCAGCATGACCGTGCCGGGGATGAGGAGGTTCGTGCTGAAGGAGGCGAGGTTGTCGGAGAACACCGAGAAGCCCGCGTTGCAGAACGCGCTGATGGAGTGGAAGACGGACAGGTAGAGGGCCCGACCGAAGGGTTCGCCTCCCTCCAGAAAGCCGTAGAGCAGCAACAGTGCGCCGAGCGACTCGAAAATGATCGTGTACTTCAGGACGAGGCGGAGCAGGCGTACCACGCCCTGCGGCGAATCGATGCCAAAGCCGCCCGCCAGAAAGAGCCTCTCCCGCAGGCCGATGCGTGCGCCGATCATTAGGGAGAACGAGGTTGCCGCCGCCATGATGCCGATGCCCCCGAGCTGGATCAAGCAGAGCATCACCAGTTGGGAGGGGATCGTGAGCACCGTGCCGATGTCCACGGTGGCGAGGCCCGTGACGCACACCGCCGACGTTGCGAGAAAGAGGGCGTCGAGCAGAGATACGGGGGTAGGGGCTTTCAGGTTGAACGCCCATAACAACAGAGTTCCTGTCAAGATCAATGACAGGAACCCGAGTGTGACCGATTTTTCGATGCCGAGAGAGTTATAGACCCTCACAACATTTGCGCGTCAGGCCGCCAGGGCCTCCCGCGCCTTGGTGACGAGCTGCGAGAACGCCGCCGCGTCGTGCACGGCGAGGTCCGCCAGCATCTTGCGGTTGATGGCGATATTCGCCTTTTTGAGACCGTTCATGAGCACGCTGTACTGCATGCCGTTCGCGCGGGCGGCCGCGTTGATGCGCATGATCCACAATCTGCGGAAGTCGCGCTTTTTGCGCTTGCGGTCGTGGTACATGCGCGTGAGGGACTTCAGATAGGCCTCCCGCGCACGGCGGTAGACGTTCTTTTTGCGTCCCCAGTAACCCTTGGTGATGGAGAACAGTTTCTTCAGCTTTCTTCTGCTGGCGCTGGAACCCTTTACTCGCATAACATGTCAATCCTTTCTTAATCGAAAAAAGGCGATTTGATCGGCGTCTTCGTCGCGCGACCTAGGCGTAAGGGAGGACGCTCTTGATCTTGGCTTCGAAAGCCGGGGTGATAATGCCCTTTTTGCGCAGGCTACGCATGCGCTTCGCGTTCTTGCACTCGAGAATGTGGCGGCGTCCGCTCTTCTGATACTTTACTTTACCGGAACCCGTGAGGCTGAAGCGTTTCTTCGTTCCGGAGTGTGTCTTCATCTTGGGCATAACAATTCCTCCTAAAAATATGTGTCGTGTTTCGGCCTTATTGCTCCGCGGCTTCGGCAATCGCCGGCTTCTCCGCGGGGGCCGCCTTGGGTGCCTTCGGTTTTTCCGGGGCTTTGGCGGCGGTGACGAGAGTTGTCGGGGCGACCATCATGCGCATGTAGGCGCCCTCCATGCGAGGCTCCATCTCGACCTTGCCGAACGCGTCGATGTCGTTTGTGACTCGGTTCAGAACCTCTCTGCCCCTGTCGAGGAAGGCCATCTCGCGCCCTCTGAAGAAGATCGAGACCTTGACGCGGTGGCCGTCCGAAAGGAAGCTCTTGATCGCCTTGACTTTGAAATCGTAGTCGTGCTGATCGATCTTCGGGCGCATCTTCATCTCTTTGACGGTCTGGTTCTTCTGCTTCTTGCGCGCGTCCTTGTCGCGCTTCTGCTGCTGGAAGCGGTACTTCCCATAGTCCAGTATGCGGCAGACGGGCGGCTTGGCCTGCGGGGCCACCTCGACCAGGTCGAGATCGCGTTCCTCCGCCAGTTTGAGCGCCTCGGCGATCGGGATGTTGCCCAATTTGTTACCCTGATCGTCGATCAACAGGACCTCGCTTGCGCGGATCTCGGAATTTACGCGCGGTTCGTCGTCTTTGTTGCCATGGGTGTTGCTAATGGCCAACCACCTCCTGATGGTATAAAAATAGGGCTGAGCGCACGATACGCCCAGCCCTTCGGATTTTCATCTTCCGTGCTTGAACCCGGCAACGTCAGTCGGCGGGTGAGAGGCGCATCCTCTGCTTGTCTGATTGACAGAGCGTAGTATATCACGTTTTTGGTTTTTGGCAAATTTACGCCCGCCGGTTTGCAGGGGGGTACATCAAACCCGACCTCACCCCCCGGCCCCCTCTCCGCATCGGAAAGGGAGGGGCTGGAG
This sequence comes from Synergistaceae bacterium, assembly GCA_031549185.1. Lineage (GTDB taxonomy): Bacteria > Synergistota > Synergistia > Synergistales > Synergistaceae > JAVBQG01. Next base: position 76,245 of record JAVBQG010000044.1, read on the forward strand.
GGGAGCGAGGTCGGGTTTAAGGGCGGAAGAGTTCTTCGCTGTGTCTGTTGTCGATATACCTAGAATCCCTCGCAGTTCTCGAGCCTGCCTGTCGTGCTCCAGGTTGTGGCTCCATAACGCTGCGCAGTGGGAGCGATGCTTACGATTTTGGAGGCTGTGCCACATGAAGCGACAATTGCAGCCGTAATAATCGCGACGATCTCACAGTCCATTTCCTCAGGTGTCGAGGGCAACGAAGTCTCACGCGTAGCCAACGCCGCTTTTTCCGCAACCGTTGCCGCGACTTCCGATTTGTTTTTGCCGGCCCTCTCCAGCGAGTTGGCGAAGTGTTTCAACGCCGTCATCACCAGGATCAGTCCACCGCAAACAAGAAAAACGATGCTGAAAGAAATGAGAGACATCAGTATTGCGCCAGATATGCCCTCGAATGCAATTCCCATATTATTCTCCTCCTAGGTACCGTTAGCCTGTGCCTTAGCGGGAGCCTTGGCTGCCCGCTGTTTTTGGGCCTCTGCATCCATCGTTTTCCATATGGCCCAAAAAAAACATCCAAAGCCGATGGCGCAACAGACGATCATGTTCAATACCCACATAGCCATAGTACATATCTCCTTTCAGGACATACAAACCATGACGGCCGCAAAGGTCTTTGCGGGTCGCCGAACTGTATCGGTTGTTTTCGTTTTGGCTGTACGCAGTCTGAAGCGGGAAAGGGCTACGCGGCGTCGCTTTGTCTGAGCGTTTCCTGCCAGTCCATGAGGTTGGCGAATTCGCGGATTACATTTTTGCCACCAGCGGTAATCTCATTGACGGCGTGTTCTCGATAGGTTTTCCAGGCGTGGTGCCGGGCAAATCGGGCGACTTCGAGGGCTTTTTTGATCATCTGCCCCTCCATCCGGGAGGGCGCGCTCCAGACGGCTCGACAGAAAAAACCGGTTTCGTCCGTGCGAAAGCGGCGCCCGGACGTGAAGGAGCTGAAGAATTCGTAGCATGGCCTCGAGAAGATCTCGGGTTGTTTGTCGGGCGATTGGACGGACGAAAGCGCATAAAAAGCCGGGCCTGTGTAAAAGGGAACCTCACAGGCAAAAACGAAGAGAAGCAAAAACAGGGCCACTCTTAACGCTTTTTTCACTCGCTTTGTCATTGCCCACACTTCCATCTTCGCTTTCGTGTTTTTCAGACGCGACTCTTTTGGCGAAAGATTAGCATATTTTAGGGCGGTGTCAATACATAAACAAAAAACGGAGTTCCCGTCAGAAACTCCGCTCCTTGCTGAAATGACAAATGTAAAACGTTCGATCAGATCGGGTTGAACTCGTCGTCGATGGTGGCCTTGAACTCAACCCAGCTCTGGCTGCCAATGTCGCCCTCCGAGCGCGAACGGACGGAGATGGTGCGCTCCTCCACCTCGCGGCCGCCGACGACCAGCATGTAGGGGATCTTCTCCAGCTGGGCGTCGCGGATCTTCTTGCCCAGCTTCTCGTCGCGCGCGTCGCGCTCTACGCGGACGCCCCACTTGCGGAGCTGCGTCTCCAGTTCGACGGCGTAGGCTTCGAACTCCGGCTTGACCTGGATGATCTTCACCTGTACCGGCGCGAGCCAGTAGGGGAATGCGCCCGCGTAATGCTCGATCAGGATGCCGATGAAGCGCTCGAGGCTGCCCAGGACCGTACGGTGCAGCATGACGGGGCGATGCTCGGCGCCGTCGTTGCCGATATAGTGCATGTCGAACTTCTCCGGCATCTGGAAGTCCAGCTGAATTGTGCCGCACTGCCAGGTACGCCCGATACAGTCCTCCAGGTGGTAGTCGATCTTGGGACCGTAGAACGCGCCGTCGCCGGGGTTCAGCCTGTACGGGGTCTTGGTCTCCTCCAGCGCCTCGCGCAGGCGGGTCTCCGCCAGCTCCCAGAGATCGGGGTCGCCCATCGAGTTCTCCGGGCGGGTCGACAGTTCGACGGTGAATTTGAAGCCGAAGACGTTGTACACGTACTGGTCGAGGTCCATGATCGCCTTTACTTCGTCGCCGATCTGGTCCGGCGTGCAGTAGATGTGGGCGTCGTCCTGCGTGAAGCAGCGCACGCGCATCAGGCCGTGCAGTACGCCCGAGCGTTCGTGCCGGTGCACGGTGCCGAGCTCTGCCATGCGCATCGGCAGGTCGCGATAGCTGCGGATCGCAGACTTGTAGACCATGATGCCGCCGGGGCAGTTCATCGGTTTGATCGCGAACGGCTGCTCGTCGATCTCGGTGAAGTACATGTTCTCGCGGTAATGGTCCCAGTGTCCGGAGCGCAGCCAGAGATTGCGGTCGAGGATCAGCGGCGTCTTGATTTCGCTGTATCCGCGGCGCTTGTGCTCGTTGCGCCAGAATTCGAGCAAGGTGTTCATCAGTACCATGCCCTTGGGGTGGAAGAAGGGGAAGCCAGGCCCCTCGGGCTGGAAGCTGAACAGGTCGAGTTCGCGGCCGATTCTGCGATGGTCGCGCAGTTTCGCCTCTTCGATGCGTTTCAAGTGCTGCTCAAGTTCCTCCGCCGTTGCAAATGCCGTGCCGTAGATACGGGTGAGCATTACGTTCTTCTCGTCCCCGCGCCAGTAGGCGCCGGCAAGCGAGAGCAGCCTGAAATTTTTCAGATAGCCCGTGTTGGGTACGTGCGGGCCGCGGCAGAGATCCCAGAACTCGCCCTGCCCGTAGAGCGAGACGCTTTCGGTACCGGTGTTGCACAGGTCGGTGATCAGCTCGGTTTTGAACGGATCGTCCTTGAAGCGATCGAGCGCCTCGCGGCACGTGAGGTCGACGCGCTCGATGCGCAGCTTCTCTTTGGCAATTTTCTTCATCTCCGCCTCGATGGCGGGCAGGTCGTCCTCCGAGACGGGGCCCGGGAAGAGGACGTCGTAGTAGAAACCGTCCTTGATGGCCGGGCCGACGCCGAAGCGCGCGCCTGGGTAGAGGCGCAGAATCGCCTGTGCCATAAGATGTGAGGTCGAGTGCCGCAGCAGTTCGAGCCCCGCGGGGCTCTCCGGCAAGATCGGAAGAACTTCCGTGTCTACCGTGTCCGTTGCGAGCGTCGCGAAAAGGTCGACCGCGCTGCCACCTACCGTTGCGGCCAGCGCTCCTTTGATATCCCAGTCCTTGAACAGATCGAAGGGGGTCGTTTTTTCGCCGGGTGCGGAGTCGTACGAGTGATTCTGTGGGCCTGTGTAATGTGCCATGTGTCCATCTCCTCCAGTACAGGCATACCGTGCCTGCTATTCGTTACTTTTCATTTTATCACGGTTTTGTTTTTTCGAGGAGAAAATCGCCTACGGCGGGGTAGGGCACATGACAAAAGGAGCGGCGAAGAGAAAATTTCCTCGCCGCTCCTTTTCTGATTCGCGAATAAAACGATCAGCTCTCTAGGGAGCCTTGGATGCGTGTTTTTTCGCCTCGGCGTCCATCGTGAGCTTGATGGCGTAGGCGAAGCAACCGAACCCGATTGCGATGCAGACGATCATATTGGTTACCCACATATGCGTACGCTCCTTCCTAATCCTGGATCTTGTTGGCGTGCACGAGGCGCTTGGACATCGCGCCGTTTAGGATGTAGAGGACCAGGAACATGAGGCCCCATTCGACGACCATGACACCCGGCGTGTACACGTACTTCGTGATGGGCCAGAATTTGAACCACTCGCCCGGATACCACGTTGCCGCGTCGTAGACCCATATACCCCAGACGCCCGCGAAGAGAACGGGGAAGAACCGGATCGCCGTCCACATCCACTTGACGTGCAAGTCGGAGCAGGGGTTGATATCCTCGACCCACAGTTTCTCCACGCCGTACTTCATGGCGGCCCAGGAGTAGCAGAGACCAACCATGAGGAGGCCGACGCCCCAGGTGAAGTCCTGGTTCTCGAAGATCCGGTTGTCCGCCGCCGAGAAGCCTCCCACGATCAGGAAGAAGATCGTCGTGTAGAGCGTGCCCTTGGCGCGGGTGAAGCCCATGTCCATCAGGTTGCGGCAACCCAGCTCGACCATGGCGATCAGCGAGCTCAGGGCCGCCGAGAAGAGCGCCAGGAAGAAGAGGATGGCCATGATGAACCCGCCCGAGGTGTGGGCGAAGAGGTTGGTGAGGTTGATGAAGGTGAGGCCGTTGGCGCCGCTCTTCATGACCGCCATCGGATCGGGGGCGAGCGCGTAGACCGCCGGCAGAACCACCATGCCGGCGAGCATGGCTGCCGCCGTATCGCCGAACGCGACGGTGAAGGAGTTCAGCTCGATGTCCTCATCCTTCGCCGAATAGACGTAGAAGACGTGGAACATGCCCCAGCCTGCTCCGGTAGACCATGCCGCCTGGGTGAAGGCCGCCAGCCACATACGTGGCTTCAGGAAGTCCGTGGGTTCGATGTGGAACATGTACTCCAGACCGCCGATCGCCTTCGGGAGCATGATGACGCGGACGGCGAGGATCGCGAGCAGGATGAAGACCGCGGGGATCATGATCTTGTTGGCCTTTTCGAGGCCGCCCTGTACGCCGCGGTAGATGATGGCCGCCGCGATAAGAACCGCCGCCACGAACCAGGCGACCGCCTGCCAAGCGGGCGGCGTCATCGCGAACGCGTTCCACGTCGCGGTGGTGAGCTCGACTCCGCCCGTCTCCGCGGCGACGTCTCCGAGGAAGCCGCTGAAGATGAGGGCGATGTACTTCATAACCCAGCCGAGGACGACGGCGTAGTAGGAGCCGATCATGATGCAGGTCATGCCGCAGAAACCGCCGACCCAGGTGAATTTTTCGCCAAGGAGGATCTTGAACGCCCCGGCGTTTGCCATACGAGTTTTCTTACCGAATACGGATTCAGCACAGATAAGGGGAACAGCCCAAATAAAAATTGCAATAAAACAAGCTATAAGAAAAGCGCCGCCGTTGTTCGCAGCGACTTCGCGGGGGAAGCGCCAGATGTTTCCCGTCCCGACCGCCATGCCAAGGATCGTACACAAAAGTCCCCAGCGGCTTCCAAACTGCTCGCCGCCGCCCTGTTTGATTTCAGCCATGCTCAGTCCTCCTTCGTCGTGTAGGGGTATTTCGTGAGACAGCTTCTTTCTTGTTTGCAGCATGCTCTACTGCACCATTGAACGCTACGTCATCGCATCCCCCCTTCCAAATACATCAGTCGATCGGTTTCCCAGAACCGACTCGATGTATCAACGAATTTGGCGAATTATCGAAATATAATGTGTATTACGATGAATATTTCGGCAAATACGATTTAAATTGTGATCGATCGTTAATATTGATGCCACTATACTCTCACAACTTGTCCATTTGTCAAGTCGAAGGTGTTGCATATTCATGCCGGCATGCGAGAATATGATGATTATAAAATAGAACGAAATTGTGGATTGCTATGTGAAGAAATTATGAATCGTACAGCCATGGGAAAAACAAAGGGGCGCGGAGATATTCCGGTGCCTTTATCAAAGATCGATCGGTTGTCGGCGCCTCCGGTTATTTCACGCCCGTGCTGCCGAATCCCCCCGAGGCGCGCGAGGAGGCGCCGAGTACGTCAGCCTCCTCGATCTCCATCTGCGTCACCGGCGCGAAGACGATCTGCGCGATCCTATCGCCCGGCTCGATGCGAAAGACCTCGCGCCCGTGGTTGATCAGGATGACGCGCAGCTCTCCCCGGTAGTCCGAGTCGATCGTGCCGGGGGCGTTGAGGATCGTGACGCCGTACTTCAGGGCCAGCCCGCTTCGCGGGCGCACCTGGCCTTCGTAGCCCTCGGGAATTTCCAGATAGAGGCCGGTTCCGACGACCGCAACGCAGCTGGGCTCGATCTCCGCCGCTTCGTTCGCGCGGATATCCATGCCCGCCGCCCCGGACGTGGCGTAAGAGGGAAGCGGGATGCCGCCGGTGGCATCCCGCTTGATCATGACTTTCGCCATTTTCTAGTTTCTGGGCCTTCTGTCCGGCCTTCCGCCGTCGCGGCGCGGCCGGTCGCCGCGATCGCGATCTCCGCGCGGGCGGTCGCCGCCCGGCCTGCCCTCGCTCTTGGGGAATGTGGCGTAGCGCTCCTCGCGCTCCCGCTCGATCGGGATCTGGGCCGCGAACTCCTCCTCCGACGCGAGCTTGTCCAGCTCGCCCAGAATGCGCCGGCGCGAGAGGTTGATGCGGTTCATGTCGTCGATCTCCTTGACGATCACCAGCACCTCGTCGCCGAGGGAGAAGGCGTCCTCCAGCTTCGGGATGTGGTGCGTGCTGACCTCGCTCACGTGCAGCAGGCCCTCTTTGCCGGGCAGGATCTCGACGAAGACGCCGAAGTTGATCATGCGGGTGATCTTGCCGACGAAGATCTCGCCTGCCTTTACCTCGCGGACGAGGTCGCCGATGATCTTCATCGCGGCTTTCGCCGCTTCGCCCTCCATGGCGGAGATAAAGACCCGGCCGTCGTCCTCGACGTCGATCTTGGCGCCCGTCTGGGCCACGATCGCGCGGATCGTTTTGCCGCCGGGGCCGATGACCTCGCGGATCTTCTCCGGGTCGATCGTGAGCGTCAGGATGCGCGGCGCGTTGGGGGAGACCTCCGGGCGCGCCGCGTCGATGGCGCTCTTCATGATTCCGAGGATCTCCAATCTGCCGGCCTTCGCCTGCGCGAGCGCCTGTTCGAGGATCGCGCGGGTGATGCCACCAGCCTTGTTGTCCATCTGCAGAGCGGTTACGCCGTCGACCGTACCGGTGACCTTGAAGTCCATGTCGCCGTAGTGATCCTCCAGCCCCTGAATGTCCGTCAGGATGCCGAATTTGCCGTCGTCTGCGATGAGGCCCATGGCCACGCCCGCGACCGCCTTTTTGATCGGCACGCCGGCGTCCATCATCGAGAGGCTGCCGCCGCAGACGCTCGCCATCGAGCTCGAACCGTTGGATTCGAGAATGTCCGAGACCATGCGGACGACGTAGGGGAACTCGTCCTCGGAGGGTAGCATGTTGCGCAACGCGCGCTCGGCCAGCGCTCCGTGCCCGATTTCGCGCCGTCCGGGGCCGCGCATGGGGCGCACCTCGCCGACCGAGTAGGGCGGGAAGTTGTAGTGCAGCAGAAAGCGCTTCGACGGCTCGTCCCACTTGAGCCCGTCGAGCATCTGATCGTCGGTTCCGACCATGCCGAGCGTGGTCACGGCGAGCGCCTGTGTTTCGCCCCTCGTGAAGAGCGCGGATCCGTGCGTGCGCGGCAGGACGCCCACCTCACAGGTGATCGGCCGCAGCTGGTCCATGCGTCTGCCGTCCGCGCGGCGTTTCTCGTCGAGGATCAGCTTGCGGACGCCCTTTTTGGTCATGTCGTCCATCAGGCCCGCGATGTAATTTTTCGAATCGGGATAGCTCTCGGCGAAGCGTTCGACGACTTTTTTCGAGATGTCCGAGAGGGCCGTCGCGCGCTCCTGTTTGCCGTGGATCTGGATGGCCGTCATGATCTCGCCGAAGAGTTCGCTCTCCACCCACTCGTCGATCTCGCCGATGCGCAACGGATCTGCGACGGCGATCTTCGGTTTCCCGACCTTCGCGCGCATCGCCAGGATGGCGTCCACGATCTTGCCGATTTCATTTGTCGCCAGCTCGAGCGCGTCGATCAAGAGCTCCTCGGAGATCTCGTTCGCACCCGCCTCTACCATCGTCACGCCGCCTTTGTGTCCGGCGACGAGCAGATCGAGTTTGCTCTCCGGCAGCTCCTGCTCGGTCGGGTTGATCACGAATTTGTCGTCGATATAACCGATGCGGACGGCGCCGATCGGTCCGTCCCAGGGAATGTCCGATATGGCGAGCGCAGCCGAGGCGGCGTTGATCGCCAGCACGTTCGGCGCGTGAACCTGGTCGACGGAGAGCACCGTGCTGACGACGTGTACGTCGTTGCGCAGGTGCTCGGGGAAGAGCGAGCGAATCGAGCGGTCGGTCATGCGCGCCGAGAGGACGGCCGTCTCCGACGGACGTCCCTCGCGCTTGATGAATCCGCCGGGGATCTTGCCCGCGGAGTAGAAGCGCTCCTCGTAGTCCACCAGGAGCGGGAAGAAGTCCAGTCCTTCCCTCGCTTTGTCCGCGAAGACCGCTGTGACGAGCACCACCGTCTCTCCCATTTGCGCCAGGATCGACGCGTTTGCCTGCTTGGCCATGCGGCCCGTCTCGAACTTCAGGGTTTTCCCACCCACTTCGAGACTGAATGTTTCAGCCATTTTCATTTCCTCCTCTGCCTTTTAGTGACCGGCAAATGATAGCACAAAAAAGAGGAAGGGTGATGTGTGGGGCTCTGGAAAAAACAAACGGAAAAATCCGTGCGTCTCCGATTGGAAAGATAGGTGATGCGCATTATAACCTGATTTCCCGAAAAATGTAACTATGCCGGAAGCATCCCTCCGAAAGCGTTCATGATTTTTCTCTGCAAAGGACTCGCTTCCGTGTAAAGCGCTCCATAATGTCCGGAGTATGTGATTTTTGCATAAGTCTCCATCGC